>CAYSKI010000001.1:0-153665 GCA_964431695.1 uncultured Pirellulales bacterium
AGCAAGATCTCTATGGAGGCTAAAACATGTTGCTTAAAGTCCCGCCATTCGGGACGTTTACCAATAAAGCTACGAAGCCTCACAATGACATCGAAAGCAAATTAGTGCGAAATCATCACACCCTACGGTTTATTTATGATGACATCGAATTGGTGTGGCCATCCTTCGATCGCGCTCAGGACAGGCCGCCACCCTACGAATTCGGGCTGGTTTTGCAGGATTGGATTTTGGAGAGGCAGTCGGCGAATTGTTCGCAGGCTTTTTCGATGTAAGTATTGACCTCGTCGATATAGCCGTCGGCGGATGCTGACCAGACGCGATTTAGGTATCTTTCGCCTGCGGCGAAACTGCTCATAACGTCACCATAAGCGGCTAAGCCGTAACGATGGCCGATACTTTCACGAGCGTCCACAAACATCTCAAGGTCCTTGATAAACAACTCGTCGATCCGGTGACGCACATCGTACGTTTTAATGGAGTGCTTTTCGGAATTGAGCTTGTTGATATTGGCAACGATTCTGCCGAGACTGCCGTCGATGGTCTCGATTCTGGCAGCAACATGATGCTCGGTTTTACTATGGCGGGCGTGCTCCATTCTGATGGCTACTACTCCCGTAACTGCGACGGCAAGAGCGGGGACATACCACAGCCACTTAATTGAATTCTCATCGACGACAGCAGCAAGTGCCGCAGCAACGAAACCAAAAACAACCATTAAGAAACCGACCAATTTCATAATTTATCCTCAACTCCCGGACATTCCCGTAATGATATAGTAAATGGCAAAGCCGACCCCGACGAGGCCTTCGCCGACTATAAGGCCCGCTGCGATGGGTATGCCGACCTGCTCGCTGAAATGGCGTCCCATCTTCCAGTCGCTGACCATTCGCAGAATTGTGCCGATAGTATATGTCAGGACAATGCTGAACGGCAGGTAGAAACCCAGGCCAACCTGGATACCGAGTCCGCCGATACCTGTGGCGCTGAGCATCGCTCCCAGGCCCGCACCGGCGAGATACTTGGCGACAGGGACATTACCCTCGAGGATTCCCTGCATCATACTGGCCAGGACCGTGCCCTGCGGCGCCGGTAATTTTTCACTGCCGAGACCGTAGGCCTTATGAAGAACGTACAAAAGACCTATCATCAAAACGGGGCCGAGCCAGGTGGCGAGGAATTGTCCTATCTGCTGTTTTTTCGGAATAGCGCCGACGAGATAGCCGGTTTTCAAATCGAGCATAAGGTCGGTCGCCTGAGACATGGCCATGCACGTGGCGGCACCGACCATAACAGACGATATAATGGCGGCATTGTCACCAAGGCCTCTTGTTATCACGATGAGAATTGTCACGGCAATCAGTGTCATCCCGCTCATGGGCGACCAGTTCGTTCGGCCGATACATTCCGAGAGAATTACGCCGGCCATCCATATCCAGACTGTGCCCAACAGGGCCATGATAATGCCCCGGACGATGCCCATCTGCTCAACGGACGTAACTGCAACGACACCCAAAACCACAACGGCACCAACGATGCCGACATAGAGTAACTTAATCGGCATCTCGTCTTTCGATAGTGCAGCACCGGTTTTCGCCGCAGATTGCATACTGCGGACCGCGCTAATTATCAGGGGCAGTGCAAGAGCAATTCCGGTTAATGCGCCGCCGACCAGCATCCCGATTCCAACCGGCCTGAACAGTGAAACCCGCAAATAGCCCGGCAAAGTCTGCCCAAGTTCCTGCAGTTGTTCGGGCGAAGGCAAAAGGTTCATCCTTGCAAGAATCGGGGCCAGAATCCAATAGCAGGCGTAACCACCGATGACAAAGCAAAGGCCGCCCTTGCCGGCGATAAATGCAATCCCTATGGTCAGCAGGGAGACAAACCATACGCCGTTCATATAGTCCGGCATTCCGATGTATTTGCCCAAAGCCCAGTTCTCGAATCCCGTCCAATTGCTTATGAAACAAACGGTGCCGCTCAGGAAAACTCCGATCATAAGAAGCATTGCTTTGTGAACACCGGCGCCGGGTGACTTTAGGACGGTCGCTACGGCCACACCACCGGGATAAGTCAGGCGTTCGAAGTCTATCATCTGCTTGCGAAGCGGGATGATAAAAGCGATACCCAGAACACCGCCGGCAATGCAGGAAAAGACCATCAGGTATGGATTGAAATCGGTCCGGCCGAGGATAAATAATGCCGGGACGGAAAACATGACACCCGCCGAGGCACCGTTGACGCTGCTGGCGACCGTCTGGCTGATATTGTTTTCGATAATACTGTTTCGCCGGAGGATGCCTCTTAGTACGCCGAAGCCCAGAATAGCGGCCAGCTCCGAGCCTTCGTGCGAGAACCCGAGTATAAGGCAGGCGTAGCCCATGCTAATCGTGATGAGGACGCCAAGGATATAGCCGACGATAATGGCCGTCCAAGTCAGTTCCGGATAGGGTCCTCTGCGGATGACTCCTTCTGCGCTGTCTGAGGCTTTTGCCATTAAGCGGTTTCCTTCCGGCGGAAATTACTTCCGGATATTCAATCGTACGAAATTATCGACCTGACTTTGTAATTGGTAAGTTTTTCTCTGCCACCGAGCTCGGCAAGCTCTACGAGAAATGCAATGCCTACAACTTGTCCCCCGATTTTTTCAATAAGCCGACAGGCCGCGGCCATAGTTCCGCCGGTGGCCAGTAAATCGTCAACCATCAAAACTTTACTCGATTTCGGAACAGCGTCCCGGTGGACTTCCAGCGTGTCAACACCGTATTCCAAATCATAACTGATGCTTTCGGTTTTGGCCGGCAGTTTTCCTTTTTTGCGAATCGGCACGAAACCGATACCGAGTTTCTCCGCAACAGCGGCACCGAAAATAAATCCCCTTGCTTCAACGGCGGCGATATAATCGACGTCCTCTTGCTTAAAAGCCGCACACAAAGCATCTACGGCCGCTGCAAATGCCAGTTTGTCCGCCAATAATGTCGTGATATCGCGAAATAAAATTCCCTTTTTCGGCCAGTCGGGTATTTCGCGAATATATGGTTTGAGATCGATTGTCCGGCCGGTCATTTGTTTGCCTTCCATGCCATATTGTCATTGTAGTCTTTAGAACTAACAAACTTCCCATGCAAGGTATATTTTTAGTATATTCTTAATGGAATGCAAGCATTATCGGGATGTTTTTTTCGAACTATTCTTCGCTCATCAGCTCATAGAGCTTAGTCAGAGCGTCCCGCCGAATCTGACGGATTCTTTCCCGTGTCAAGTTCAGCTTCTCACCGATCTCCTTGAGTGTCAGTGGTTTTCTTCCGCCCAGACCGTAATGCAATCTCAAAACATCGGCCTCTCTCGGCTCGATTTTGTTGAGCAATTTGACGGCCTTTACTTTTTCTTCGAGTGCGACCAGAGCATCCTCGGGCCTGCCGGAGCTATGGTCCTCCAGTATAGTTTCGAGCATCTGGTCGTCATCGGTGTCTTCGCCGCCCCCGGTTTCTCCGACGGAGCTGAGAGCTTCGACGATACGATTTATCACCTTTGCCTTACGCAGAGGTAACTTCATAATTTCGGCCATTTCCTCGACGCCAACGGTCCTGCCGAGCGTGCTTTCCAGCTCAGCTAAAGTATGGCGCCACTGATTGATCAAGGCGACCATATACGTCGGAATATGCACGGGCTGAATGTTTTCCAGCAGCGCCCGCTTTATACTTTGCTTTATCCACCACGCCGCATACGTGCTGAACCGAACACCCCGGTCCGGATCGAAATAATCCACGGCTCTTATCAGACCCAGATTACCTTCTTCTATGAGGTCACCGAGGCTCATTCCCCGCCCGGTATATTTCTTGGCAATATTAACGACCAGCCGAAGATTGCTTCGAACCAATTGCTCTCTGGCATACGGATCATGCTCATCGACAATCATCTGGCCTAAATCATGCTCCTGTTCGAACGTCAATAAAGACGCTTCATCGATTTCTTTCAGGTATTCTTTTAGGGTAACGTCAAAAGCCAAACTGCCTCCCGCCCAACCAAAGCCTCTCAGCTTCGGCTATAAGGGCAAAAAAACCGAATCTGTTTATCGGACGAATGCTTCCGGTGCCTCGTACAATCCATTCTCCGTAGCGCCTTTAGGCATCCCTCCGGGACTACGAAGGATGAAACCTATTGAGGTATCGGTCATATTTGCAGGCGGGTTTAACAGGCTCGGAAAAACCACCCCAATTACTTCTCGGAAATGAATTATCAGCCGCAGGAATGCTTTCGATAATATTACGGCCGCCGCTTGTCCTTAAAAAAAGGCCTATACCGATTGACTCGGTATAGGCCGTAAATAACCAAAAATCACTGTATCAACCAAGTAACTTGTTGCTACTTTAGAAGATCACAATCCTCACCAATACAGACGGATATCATCGATAAACACCATACCCGAACCGCCTGTCGCACCTGTTCTCTCAATACCGATAACAAAAGTCGTGACATTGCTCAGATTGGTATTAAATGCAGCCAGGTCAATCGTAACTTCCTGCCAGGCCGCCAGCGTAAAGTCAACGTCGGATATCACCACTTTGGCATCGTTAATCTTCACATACATCTGCTCAGTAGCGGGATTGTTCGGATCACCATATACCCACAGTGATAACGTATCGGCTGTACCAACGGTCCAGTCACTGCCGATAGACAGATCAGAGGCACTTACTGAAACTTCTGAAACACTTGCAGTACTGTTGTCGAACAGTAAAGGCGCAGATTGATCACCGCCGTGTACAATATCAGTTTCAACAAAATGCTCACCATCGGCAAATATCGGATCAGGATAACCAATCGTCGAGCCGTTCGCCGAAGGATTTTCGTATCCGTCCACCCAGGTTAAAAATATCCTTTTACTGCCTTCCTGGTCGGTATTGATATCGTTGTAAGATTCGAAATCATCCACAAGAAGATAATCAGCCACTGTAAAGGCCCATACATAGCCTACACTAACAGTTGCATCGGTACCGACTCCGTCGATACGCCAATAGTAAGTCTGATTATATTCGATATCTTCCGGCGGAGTATAGCTGTTGGAATCCTGCCGGCCCCGATAAATATCGGCAGTTGAAGTATCAGCATCAGCTACGACTTTTGCATCGGTGCCAAAATAAACATCGTTCTGAACCGCCTGAATTCCCGGTGTCCAGCTCAAAGGCGTAGCGGTTATTATATCAGGCGTCGAGCCGTCTTGCGGACTCGGTTTCCTGGCTCGCAGCGGATCGATTTGCATAACCGTGTTAATCTCATCTGCCGTCAATGCATAGTTGTATATGCGGAAATCATCCAGAGAAGCGTCTAAATATGCTTGCGCACCCCACTGCGACCTTCCGATCCAGTTATTGGTAGTACTACCAAGGTCCGACGGGAGGGTTCCTGTCGTACCAAAGGCAATGCTCTCACTGTCGAGGTAAAGCTGTAAATTCATAGTTGCACTATCTATCAATGCGGCTACGTGGTGCCACCCGGTTTGCAGTATGGGGGCATCAATTTGAGATGCAGTCCCAGCGTCCGAAGTTATATTAAGAATCATGTTGCTACCGTTGTCAGGCGTCAGGTAAAAATATCCTGATTCGGAACTGTTTCCGAAATCAAATATTCGCTGATCCGTACCTCCCTCGCCTGAGAAGTTTATCCAGGTCATTATAGATATGCTATCACTCGCAGCTATAGTCGAACCTATAGGAAGGTCTATAATATCATCGAATCCATCAAATTGCATTGCATCTCCATCATAACCCGGACCTGTCTGTGCACCACCATAGACAGTTCCGTGCTGGCCAAGGCCTGAGAAGTCAATCGCCTTGCCGGGGCCTTCATCGAACTTCCACCAGCCGACAAGATTAGGATCAGACACTGGTATAATGGGTATCGTTTTAAAGTTCCACACATCTCCCGCCATGGTGTTGCTATCACTTATTTGATCAACACGCCAGTAATAATCCTGGTCATTGGCAAGACCTGTTTTGCTATAGCTATAACGTGACAATCCCGTATGGCTTATGGTTGTCTCTAACGTTAATGAATCCGGGCTGGTACCGAAGTACAATTGGCTTTCACTCGCCTCGGCACTGGGATTCCAGCTAAGTGTTGTGCACGGATCGGTGAAAACAGCAACTTCATAATTATAAGGTGAAGGATTCCAAGCCTTAGTCGGCGCAATTTTAAAACTCCATATATCACCTGTCCAGGTATCCGGTCCATTTACCTCATCAATACGCCAGTAATAGGTTTGGCCAACCGTAAGAGACGAAACGTTATAACTAGGCTCGGTCACGATACCCTTGTATGTATCACCGATTCCGGCAGCCACATCGTTGTAATCATCACCGAAATAAACAACGTGTTCGGCTGCACGCTGTCCCGGCACCCAGGTTAGATTCGGGTTCTGAGATACATTGTCCGCAGCATTTTCCGGATTCGGGGCGGACGCCTTCAAGGGTACTACTGCAATAAGCTCAACAATAAATACACGGTCACCTGGAGCTATAGTGTATGTATCGCTGGGTTCGCCGGCGGCTCCACTGACATAAGCAGTGCCGTCGGGATAGGGATTGCCGCTCGCAGCAGTATCTTTAATACCGAGTGTCTCATAGAAACCGCCACTTGCAGCAGTCATATCGATGCCGTAAGTCACACCGGGACCAACAGGAACCGGTGTATCAAAGACGGCGTGAATCCATGTGCCCGTCCCATTTGAACTTGGGCCCACACCTATATTATCCGTCTCTTCACCTGTTATCGTGTATGTTTCACTTCTCATAATAAAATCTTCGGTACCAGAAGCAGGTGGAAATGTTACGCGAACTGTTATGGTGTTGTTAGCCGTTAAATTCCAATATGTTTGATTAGTGTTCTCAGTGTATCCGCAATGCTGATACCAAAAACCTGCAACCTGATATACAGGCTCGCTGTCGCCTGTGACAAAGAACTGTCCCTGAGAACCACGATCGTATGCCACATAAGTTGTTGCGTCGTTAGTAGCACCATCTCTCGTAGTCGTTCCTACGTTATCACTATCCGTTGCTGCGCCGACGAAGTTATATACATCGTACGGGCCCGGAGTCGGTTCCGTTGTGTGGAAAGTAATTTCTACCGCCCGGACGGAAGGTGAGAGACTCATAATTATTGCCAACAGGATAATAATTATTTTTGTTTTCATAATAATTCTCCATTAAAGAAATTTAGGATTGGTTGTTTGAAACAAAAAGATTTTTTACATATAACATTCCTCCTCATAATTTAAATTAATAAACACCCTAACACCTTATATTCGATAACATCTGTCAGCTACTTTGTTCGTATATTGACTTGCTCTGTTGTTTCCAGGACTAATTCAGGCTCGACAAATACACACCAATCACATGTATAGGCTCGCTGATACGCTTCCATGCGGTCGATATCTCCGCCGTCGGTTGTCACAAGTGTCAGAAAACGATCGGCGGGATCGAGATCAACGGAAAAATTACTCAAAATATTCTTCTGTTTGAGGTTCCGCCGGCTCTGTCGAACCTTCCCGTCAACGAGTACCCAGAAATCGGCATTGCATCCGGCCTGTTCCTCGAAATCCGCTATTCCGATTTTAGATACAAAACGTGTTACCTTGATGTCCGGGCACATAGCTCGTACTGCACTCAAATCAAATGTAATCCCGAGGTTGGCATGCATTACAAAACACGGATGTATCCGATCTCCGTAATCCTGGCCGTCAAACCGTACTATTCCCGTTCTCATATCCGTCGCCCACACACCTTGTCTCGGATTTGCTCCAAGGCTGGCATAACATTCACCATTGGTCTGCGGACAATCCTCGAACTGGTGTCCCAGAGAGCTGATAATCTGCCTGCTGCTTCCATCCGGAATAAAAAGCCCGTCGATAAAAGGATTGGATGTCAGCTTATGATATTCATTACCTTTTCCGTCACAATAAATAGATTCCTTATATCCATCTATCGGGTCCACATACACATTGCTTCGGCCGGTCCCGAGTCCGTTACCCTGTCCGACGAGGTCCACCAGAGATAGTCTCTGACCTCTCCATACAAAACCCGTCTCCGAATAAAAATGCCGAACAAATGCATTCTCCATGATTGGGATGTCCCCTACCTGCCCGCTTATACCTACCCGCCTGGCCTGTCCCGCCGTCACCGTCAGGACCCGTTTGCCCCCGCTTCCGGAACCTGAAGTTAATTCGGCTTTGCCCTTAAACATATGCAAATCACTCGTGCCGTCCTGCCCGACCCGGACTCCGAATTCCGTGCCAAGGTCGATGACACGCGAATTCGGCATATCAACTATGAATCCCTTAGCATCACCCGTAATCGTCGCAAATAATCGCCCACGGTTAAGGGCCATCCTGTCGGCGGATTTCAAACGAAATGCGGCAGGACCTTCGAGCAACACCTTTGCCCCCCCGTCGAATGCAACTTCTATCAAACCCGTTTGCAGGAATAAAGGATCGTCACGAATGGCCAATCTTGTTCCCGCAGCAACGGCTCGATTGTCGGAAAATGCGGCATCAAAAGAAGTATTTATTGTAACTACTTCCCTCGAGACGTCTGTCCCGTAAAAAAGCGAAAAAACCATGATAAACAACAGTATCGTCAATAGGCATACGGCGGTAGTTTTGACTATCTTCGAGCCGGTACTGAAAAAAGCCCCAAGTGATTTTGTAGCTCCATTTATCGCCTCCCACATGTCCCTGCCGGATCTGCGGGTTCGTTGATACATAACATCTCTATACTGCTGCCTCAAATACGCTTCAAGCTGCTCACTGGCATAGATTTCGATTCGGCGTTTCTTTTCTTCCTCGGTAAGATCGGGGCCAAAGTTGTAAAGATCGTGACATCCCTCCGTACTGGATGTCACACCTTTTTCGTTCGTCTCGTAAAGCATCTCCTGCCAGGGAATATCAAACGTTTTCGGCAGTACTCCCTGCAGGTCCATCAGGCCAACGTAGGTTGTGATGAATTCCTGATAATAGACACAGGCATTCTCATTGGTTGCAATCTGGTGATCGAGCATAGCGAATTGTTCGGCCGTGATTGTGCCGTCCAGAGCACGATCTATCAATTCGGTAAAATCCAACGATATCTCATCATGCCGGTTCAAGCAATTTCCTCCATAGCCAGCGTCCTGCGGATACATCGAATCAGCGAATCGTTAATTCGGGCCATCCGCTTGTAAATGCTCTGTACGGACCGCCCCAGCCGTTCTGCAATCGTTTTAATAGTAAGTTCGTTTTCGTATCGCATCCGAACCAAATCGTAATCTTTCTTACTCAATTTACGAATGCATTTTCGTAAGGCCTGCATGCGTCGCTCGATATTCCTGACAAAATGATCCGATTTATCCTGTAGAGATTGAAAAGCCGCCTCACTGAATCGAAGATTATTTCTGACATTTCGCCTGTGGGCCTGAAAAATCTTATATTTAGCTATCTTAATTCCCCAGGCGGTAAAACTCGTACCTGGCTCAAAGCTATCAAACTTCGACCACATCACAAGAACTGTTTCCTGAAATATATCATCCGCATCATCACGGTTGGGTATCATCCCCAGAATCAATGCATAGATCGGCTTCTGGTTAGCCATAATAAGGCGTAGAAATTCATTTACTTTGGACGATTCTGTCATATTACTCCTCTTTTTTAAACATATCCCCCAGGAGGCGAATTTTTAAACCACAAATTTTAGTTACATTATATTTTTCGGTTAAATTTGTGCATTATCGCTAAAAAAAACGAAGAATTTGAGAAGATATAAATGATCCCCAAAACAATACGGCCTGTACCTAATCAAAGGGTACAGGCCGTGAAATAATACAAAATTCGATATATCAACTGTAAAATTCTGCCATTTACATACTATACTCCTATCGCCGCTGCAATTATGGCAGAGAAAGCAGATATAGACGAATATCGTCAACGAATATCATCCCGGAATCCCCGGCTGCACCGGTTCTCTCAATACCAATAGCAAAAGATGTGACGTTGCTCAGATTAGTATTAAAATCAGCCAGGTCAATTGTAACTTCCTGCCAGGCTGTCAGTGTCAGGTCAACGTCGGATATCACCACTTTGACACCGTTAATCTTAACATACATCTGCTCGGTAGCAGGATTATTCGGATCGCCATATACCCACAGTGATAACGTATTGGGTGTACCAACGGTCCAATCATTGCCGATAGACAGATCAGAGGCACTTACTGAAACTTCTGAAACACTTACAGTACTGTTGTCGAACAGTAAAGGCGCAGATTGATCACCGCCGTGTACAATATCAGTTTCAACAAAATGCTCACCGTCGGCAAATATCGGATCAGGATAACCAATAGTTGAGCCGTTAACCGAAGGATTGTCATATCCGTCGGTCCAGGTAAAGAATATCCTCTTACTGCCTTCCTGGTCGGGATTGAGGTCGTTGTAGGACTCAAAATCATCTACTAAAAGATTATCGGATATCGTAAAGTTCCAAATTCTGCCTTTACTGATTGTGCCCACTGAATCGACCTGGTCGATACGCCAATAGTAAGTACTATCCCATTTGACGGTTCCCAGAGGTTTATAAAAGCTGTTAGCATCCTGCCGGCCCTGATATATATCACCGGTTGATGTGCCGGCATTGGCGACAACAGCCTTATCGAAACCCAGGTAAACATCATGCTGAACCGCATTTTCTCCGGATGACCAGGTAAGAGGAAAAGCATGTATTAAATCTACTGTTGAACCGTAACCGGGCTTGGGATTCCCGGCAATAGAGGTATCACCCATCATCACATCCATAACCTCTACGGCGGTCAATGCTCGGTTGTATATCCGGGCATCATCAACAGCACCGTTATACCACATCCAGGTCTGCTCATTGTCCGAGCCTATACTGACAGCAAATGTATTTGTTGCTATAGAACCCTGATGAGCTTCCGTCGCCTGGAGTTCACCGTCAACATATAATTTCAACTCACTTCCGTCATACGTTCCGGCCAAATGGTGCCAGGTGCCGTTGAATGACCCGCTCACAGGAAAAGCGGCAGTATATAATTGACCATCATTAACGTCAAAAGCAATGTTATTAGCGGCAGTATGTCTCAACGCATAGCTGGAATTCCCTTTGGTGAACAAGGGATCGTCCTGGCTCGTTCCGGCATCAATGGTATTGACCCATATCGACAGCGTAAGTGCTGCAGTGACATTCAGGCTATTGGGATTGCCGCAATTAACAAAGCTGCCGTCCACACCGTCAATGTCCAAACCACCTTCTTTTTCGCCGGGTACCCATGTCAGACCACCATACAATGTGCCGTGATTTCCGTAACCGGAAGAATCAAGCGCCCCGATACCTCCGACTTCGTCGAACTTCCACCAGCCGACAAGAGCAGGGTCAATTATTGGAAGCTCAGGAGCGGTATTAAATACCCATGTATCCCCTGTATGGATACCGGTCCCGTCATCCTCATCGATCCTCCAATAATATGTTCTTTCATATTCGAGCGGTTCCGGAGTAAAGCTGGTGACATCGACAACCCCCATATCGGTATCGGCGGTTCCGGCCTGTACATCTTCCATACTTCTGCCGAGATACACATGATGGCTAACCGCTCCCGTACCGGGACTCCAGCTTAACTGCACATTTATATCCGTAAACGGAGCACCGTTAACAGGAACAGGATCATAAGCGGTGGGCGGCCGAACTGTAAACTGCCATATATCCCCCTTATAGATATCTGCACCACTTACCTCATCGATTCGCCAGTAATAAGTTGTGCTCGGAACAAGACCGTCAACTACGATGCTGCCGGCACTCTGGCGGGCCTTGTAAACATTCTCCGGTCCCATAGGGTTACTGCTGGCGGCGTTCTCCACGTCGCTGCGGCTGTCGGACAAATAGATATCATGCTCGGTTGCGAACGGGCCCGGCACCCACTGAAGGGTCACTGATTTTGTGTTAATTAAGCTGTTATTACCGGGAGACGGATTGATTGCAATAGGATTTACACTTTCTATGGAAACATCATCCAGGATAACCTGCGAAAACCAAAACTGGTTCGCCGGAGCGCGCTCGCTTATATTTGCAAAACCGACCTGCAATGTACTAAAATTCACTCCCGGCGGATTAGCACCGGTTGACAGATAGAACGTCTGAAAAGTCCATGAATTGCGGGGCTGGTCCGGATTATCCATATCGTAGATAGCCTCGTCGATTGTAGTAGAAGATGCCGAATCCTGAAGGAATACCCGGAGAATTCCGCCATACGTACCTTCGGTACCTCCCCTGCGGCCGACCCACACGGAAACCTTATAGGTTTTGTTGGCCTGAACGCGAAGGGGACTTCCTGCCTCCATAATATCCTGATAGATTGACGTATTTTGATTGAACGCACAAATATTTTCGCCGCTTTGAGAAGGCGGATTGAGTGCAGAAGCGGTTAAATCCTGCTCATTCGCACCATTCCCATCCCAGCCGGCGGGAAGTCCTCCCCAGGCTCCATCTGCATACGGCGTCTCGTCAAAACCGGGATTCTCCAAAGTCAACTGCCCAAAACAAGGGACAGCAAGACTTACAACAATAAAAATAATCCAAAATCTCTTAATACATGCCATCAACATAGAATCCTCCTTTCGAAACAATTACATTTAATAAAACAATTTTCAATACATTATAACCTGATAAATTCACGGCCAGAGTTCCTGGTCGAGCCATCTATCCGCCAAAACAGCAAAGTCTGCAAAGTTGACCACCAAGGTACTCTGGTCCCCGGCTTCTAACAACTCAGCCTGCGACGGCACTGAATGCAGCTCGCCATCGGCAGGAGTTGTGTCCGCCAGGTACGCAATCTGGGCCGCTGTTAAAGTACGATTATATATGCGGACTTCATCCATATCGCCGTTAAAAACTCCGGGACAGTCGGGCCACGAATCACTATTGATATTACCGATTGTCATGCCGGCACTGGTTTTTTCACCGAACGAAAACGGCCCGGAGGCGATTTCACCACCATTGAGATACAACCTGGCAGTAGTTCCATCGAATGCAGCGGCAACATGAACCCACCTGCCGATGAACTGATCCATGATATGAGCCTCGGAATAAATATCAGTACCCGCACCAGAATACTGCCTCAAACCAATAGAACCCCGAGTATCCGTCGAGTCGGGATTATCCATCTCAAACATGAACATCAATCCGTCGGCTGACCAACCATCCCTTTTACAAATCAGTCCCTGCGCCTGGCCCCCGTGAGGATCTCGCGGTCCTGCCCATTTGACCCAGAGAGCCAGAGTGAGCCGGCCGGTTCCCGATGCGGGATCCCACGTCCCAATACTAATTCTGCTACCTGCAGTGCCGTCGAAGTTCATTGCGGAGTTGCTGTTCATTACACCGGGAGAAACCTGTGACAGACCTCCATCAATAGTTCCACTGTGATTATTGCCGGAGGTGTCAGGCACCGTCGTACCGATCTCCGTATCAAACGTATAATATGCAACAAGACCCGTCGTATCGGGTGGTGATGTTTCGACTACCTCATCCATAACAAGCCAGTCGCGCGCCAGTATTTCCAATTCTTTATAGTCTATCACACAATCACCGGCCGGGTCCCCGGGGGGCATGAAATCGAGTCGTGCAAAATCGGCCGAACGCTCGGAAAGAATGCATACGGGCGGATACAGGCGAATATCATCGAAAAGTACCTTTCCTGTACCGCCGGCCTGCGGGTTATTCTTATCACCGAAACCTATCGCAATGCTGTTAACGTCACTCAGAACTACTCCATCATTCGCGAACCTGTCCAAACTGATAACCCACCGTTGCCAGTCCGCGATCTGTATTTGAGCGGCATCCGGATAATTAACAGCAACGGGCTGTCCGTTGGCATTCGCAATAGCAACATACATCTGCTCGGGACTGTTTTCAGGATTACCGTAGAACCACAATGATAAAGCTTTCATTCCCTCGGCGGTCCAGTCCCGCTGTCGTTTCAGGGTCAATTTCGCTTCGGAATATTTCATGTCGTTATCGTAGTAAAACGGCATAGATTGATTCCCTCCGTGAACAATGGTTTGTTCGGTAAAAGGCAGAAGTTCATTACCGATAAGTGCACCGTTTCCCGTTTTTTCGTAGCCGTCTCTCCATGCTAAGAATATCCTGTTACTGCCCTCAATGTCAGGATTCAGATCGTTATATGATTCCATATCGTCCACAACCATAAAATGACCGACGGTAAAGTTCCAGACAGGTCCCTTCCAAATATCGGTATCATTAACCTCATCCACCCGCCAATAGTAAGTTGTATTGAACTGAAGATTCCCGGGTGCGAAATTATTTACATCCGATTGGGCAAAAGTCACGTTCGGATGCACATCCGGTGTGGCATCGTTTACATCACTGAAATTAGTTCCTAAATATATATTGTGCGTGTCGATATTCATTGCCCCCTTCCATGTAAGAGTTGGGTCTCTTCGCACGTCCGTCGCTGCGTCCGCTGGAGAAGGATTTAGCGCCATTAAATTGCCGGAACCCACTAACCGCGCATTGTCAAAATAATACGCACCGGGTGCATTAGAATTCGTTGCAATAACAATCTGGATGTACGTCGGAGACGCAAACTCGTCAATTACACCGGAGTAATCCCATGTCCACGTTCCCGTAATGGTGGTGCCCTCAATACCCGGATTAATAATAGGTATTGCTCCCGGGGAATCGGGATTGAGTGTATCAGTAAACACCACACCGGACGCGCCGGTCGGTGCTGCCGATCCACCTACATCATGCCATCCAAAGCCATTATTATTGAAACTAACCTGATAAACCTGAGCAAAAGTAGTCGTCGGATCCCAGTCTGCGCTATTATAGGTGACGTCAATCGAGAACGCCTTGTTGTCCAAAAAAGCGTCCATCGCACCTATGTCTGCCAAAGAAATGGATAAATTCTGTTGCCACCCGCTGCCCGGGCTGACCTTTAATGCACTGTTGCCGAGCGTCGCGCCTATTGGACTGAAAGTGTACTTGGGTTCTCCAATCGACTCGATCGTGACCTGCTCCGCACCCCAGTCGATCCAACCGTCATAAGAGCCGTTTTCCCAGTCACCTATTACCACGTCGGCATAGCCAGTGCATATGACTGAGAGCACTAAAACAGACATCAGATAAATAAATTTTTTACACATAAGAATCCTCCTTCAATAAAGAAGGTGGAAACAAACAGAAAGGACTTTCCATCACCTGATTAAATAAGTTTAATTAAGAATAAAGCTTTAAGATAACCTTCCCTCACTCGAAAATATCTGTTTTCTACGGATAAAACCATAGATTTGAATCCGACTTACGCATAGATTTATTTTGCCGTTCTTAAAAAACTTTTAAAAAATTCGATATTGAAGCTGACCCGCCTCAAAAAAGCACAAATTATCGCATAAATACCGTCCTATAATGAAAATAGTACCAAATTCATCGCCATAAAGTCAAGAAATACTTACTGCATTGGCTGTTTTATCTCACTCATTTTAGCCGTACATTCTATATTTCCTTTAAGTTCGTTATTTTAACGGATTTAATTATAGCTGCAGCTGCTGAATTTTTGGGGGAAAATGCGACCTAAATTCCAATTTCATAAAAAAAGCCCCGCTTGAAGCGAGGCTCATTATTTTAGAAAAGCAATCTTTCAATTAATTCAACCTAAGAAAAACGGAATAAGGAGTACCTTCGATAATCACTCTCAACATAACACGTCCAAGCCCTTGCTTGCTGGTACTTTCTATTGCCTGACTGAATTCCCTAGTATTTTTTACCGGTCGCATATTGACTTCATTAATTAATGTACCCTGCCTCATTCCATTGCGTGCAGCTTGTGAGCCTGGGTCTATTTCTTTAACTACAACACCGGCTTGATCTTCATAGCCGTAACGTTCTTTTAATTCATCCGTAAGGTTTTCAACTGTGAAACCTAATGCTTTGGCAGCCTCTGTCGGCAAATTACCGGCAATCTGGTCCATTGAAGAACGCTTACCGAGTTCGACGTTGATCTTTTTCCGCCTTCCATCGTGCCATATAGTTAATTCAACTTTCGTACCGGGCTTGAGCATTGATATTTTGCTCTGCAAATCTACAGCCGATTCCACCGGCTGGCCGTTAACTTCCAGAATAACGTCGTTGTGTGTCAGTCCGGCCTTTTCCGCCGCAGAACCCTCGAACACCTGAGAAATAAGAACTCCCTTAGTACCTTTTAAACCAAATATCTCGGCATTATCCGGATCGAGGTCATCGGGACGGACACCCAGAAGACCCCGCTCGACTGTTCCGCTCTCAACTATCTGCTCATAGGCATACCTGGCCATATTAATAGGTATTGCAAAACCAATCCCGATATTTCCGGTAGAACCTGCAATCGCGGTATTCATTCCGATAACTTTACCATCAAGATTGATAAGAGGTCCGCCGGAATTGCCGAAGTTGATAGCGGCGTCGGTTTGAATAAAGTTCTCAAGATCCGCCAGACCGAATCCGGCCCTTCCCTTGGCGCTGACGATACCGGCTGTCACTGTGTGACTCAGGCCGAGAGGATTACCTATGGCAAGAACCCATTCACCGACCTCAAGTTTTTCGGAGTCGGCCAATTCGAGGTAAGGCAGATCATTGGCATCAATATGAAGAACAGCAACATCCGATTCGGATTCTGTTCCCTTGATTTCCGCAGTGAAAGTTCGCCCGTCCGTCAGCTCGACCTCGACTTTTTCCGCCCCGTCAACTACATGATTGTTTGTCAGGATATAACCGTCGGCAGAGATAATAAAACCGGAGCCCTGGGCTGTTCGAGGTTCCTGATATCTGCGCGGCTGTTGTTGACGCTGACGCGGAGAACGGCGGAAGAAATAATCGAAGAAATCATCTCCGAAAGGATCGTCAAACGGCGATTGAAGATATTCACGCGTAACGGTCCTCGAAGATTTTACTCCCACTACCGAAGGCGAGGCCTTCTCGGCGATCGAAGCGAAGGCTTTACCCATCTGCTTAAGAGCAGCGATACTCTCTTTGCTGTTGCTCTCGGCACATACAGAGACAGGGGATAAAAATGTTAGAATAAAAACAGTGGTTACTACGATATAACGTGAAACAACATTCCGTCTGAAATTATCAATCTGCATTTCGGCCTCCAATTCATTAGCTCCATAATTTAATAACATTAAGAAAGGTTAAAAAACAAATTTTATGTGTATTATATACGATTTTATTGCCGATAAGTTCGTATTGTCAAGATTTTTTACATCATAAAAAGACAAATAATAAGCTTATATTAAGGTTATATTGTATAATGTTAATTTACTAATATGATCAATCCTGAAAATAATTATTATGAAATTGCCTGCTGTATATAATCCTGAAAGCAATATTATTCGTATGAATAAAATATGGTTGTTGATAACTATGCCCGGACAGAATACAATATTTAGAGTTATTATTCATAATTTATAATTTGTCATTGTAGGGAGGTTTATTGTTATGAAGTTATTATGGATTTTCAGAGCGATATTCGTGATAGTCGTTGTTGCCGTTTTGTTCGTCAATATTAGTTCGACAAGAATGACACTTGACGAATCGGGGGAACCGTCCAACGAAATATTCGACACTAATTTGCTGACGGTTAGCTGGAGCGGTTTCGGGATGCTGGTGTTCGTCCTTTTGCTGGATGTTTTTACACCGAAGAAAAAACTTTCCGCCCTGGCAGGTGTGTTTTTCGGTCTATTAGTCGGTATGCTCTTTAGCTGGGTATTAGCACCCGTAGTAGAGATGGTAACAGCTACCTTCGGCATAAATATAACAGAGACGGCAATTAACGCTATTAAATGGACGATGGGGATATGTATATGTTATCTGACTATCAGTATTGTTATGCGAACCAAGGACGATGTGCGGTTTGTAATTCCTTATGTGGAATTCGCCAAACAAACCAAGGGGGCTCGCCCACTGATTCTGGATACTTCGGCAATCATTGACGGCCGGATAGTAGATTTATGCCACAGCAGTCTTTTTGACGCCCCTCTGGTTGTCCCGCGCTTCGTGCTCAGCGAGCTGCAGCTAATTGCGGATTCCGCCCATAAGCTCAAACGTAACCGCGGCAGACGGGGACTCGACGTGCTCAACAATATGCAGTCCGATCCCGGTATTGACGTTGAGATCGACGACTCCCTTATCCCGGAAGTCGAGGAGGCCAAAGGCGTTGACCACAAGCTGTTACTATTCGCCAAGGCCAGAAACGGACGAGTGGCAACAACGGATTATAATCTCAGTAAGGTCGCACAGGTGCGTGACGTCGATGTCGTCAATATTAACGACCTGGCCAACTCACTCAAGGTGGTCGCCCTGCCCGGCGAGACCATGGAAGTCAAGATTATAAAGCCCGGTGAAGAAGCGGAGCAGGGTATCGGATATCTCGACGATGGTACAATGGTCGTCGTCGAAGGCGGCAGAAATAAAATCGGCAAGGACCTGGTTATCAGTATAACAAGCTCGCTCCAGACCTCGGCAGGAAAGATGATATTCGGCAAGTTCGAGGAATTCTCCCAGAACAGAAGCGAAGACGAGCAGCAAAGATATAACAGAAGGCCCGTCAGGGCATCGAATAATCATTGACAACCGGATAAATAACGCAGGTTCTGGTATCTGATTTGGTGATTAATTTTAAAGTCATCTCGACTTCATTAGGCATCTGGTGAATACCAGCACAGCCAAAAACATACCGGCGGCAAACAACGACCAATAGAAGTAAGAGTTGTAATCCTGCCGGTCGGTATGTGGTCCGGGAATACAAAAAGAAACAATCACGATTACAGCCGAAACCGATATTGCGAGCCAGTCGTAGAAAGTCACTTTTATCGGCCCGGCGCGGCAATCGCGATAAAGTATCACCACGGCAAAAACAAGCATCACCACGGAGACCAAAACCGGGGCCAGTACAGGACCCGCCCAGGGCACTGGTATCAGGAATAATATATCCCATTCCATAATCGAGGCCGGCCAGTCGAGAAGCACCTTAAGCCAAACATAATAGAAAATATCCCAGACGGCAAAGATGGTCAGAAAGTAAGCAACTCTCTGCCGAAGATTCCGGCCGAACAATCGCGCCCCTGTGATGATTAGAACTAACGTAGCGGCTTCCCTGCCGACTTCGGTCAGTAGAAGTCTTCTGCTAACCGAATCGATGGTAGATATGGAAAGAGGAAAATCGAATCCGTCGGGATAAAAAATTTCACGTAGATAAACAACGACGGCCGCCTCGATATATCCGAATGCGATACTGAAAATAACTGCGATATAAAATCTTTTGAATGTTGTTCCCGGCGTATCTAAAGATTCATCCGCGTTTGCATTTTTTAACATTTTATCAAAGTTTTTCCAACTGGCTTAAAAGAGCAGAAACGGCTTCGGATTCCGGCACAATTAAGACTCTTTTACCTTTGCGATAAATATAAGCTTTGTTCCTGCCGCCGCACAGTGCTATATCGGCATCGGCGGCCTCGCCGGGACCGTTAACGATGCAGCCCATTACGGCAATTCTCAGCGGCCTGTCAATTTTATGAATAGCTTTACGAACCCGACGGGACATCTTAACGACATCGATCTCGGCACGTCCGCAGGTCGGACATACTACAAGCTCGGGCCACGAACGCTCGCAAAGACCAAGTGACGTTAATATCTGTTTTGCAATTTTTGCTTCTTCAACAGAATCCCCCGCGGCACTGACTCTTATCGTATCACCGATACCTTCGGCCAACAGAGCGCCAAGGCTAATCGCCGATGGCATCATAGCATCTTCCGGCAAGCCCGCGTGAGTCAGGCCGAGATGAATAGGGTAATCGAAATAACCCGCAATCCTGCGATTGACTTCAATCGTTCTCAATACATCGCTGCTTTTAGCGCTGAGAACCAGCCGGTCAAAATTACGCCCCTCGAAAAGACGGACATACCTCTTCATTTCTACCAGCATTAAATTGACTCGTCTTTGGGCCGGAACAGGATGTTTTTGATAGTCTGCAATGCTCGCTTCGTTTACACCGATGCGAACGGCAATATCGTGCATTTTGGCGGCGTCGATGATTCGCAGAATATCTTTTCGTTTTTTGATATTTCCCGGATTCAGTCTGATTTTTGCGGCGCCGCCCTCAATAGCCTCGATGGCTCTGTCAGGGCTGAAATGGACATCGGCGATAAGAGGTATTTTTACTTTCGGGATAATCTTCGCAAAGGCTTTTGTATCGGCCGGTCTTGGAACGGCAATCCTTACCAATTGACAGCCCGCCCGGACAAGCTGATTCACCTGCCTTACACACCGGGCGATATCAGTAGTAGGCACTTTCGTCATCGACTGGATTACGACGGGATTCCCGGAACCGAGCTTTACCGAGCCTACATCGACAATTTTGGTTTTTCTTCTTTTAATCACGGCAAGATTTTAGCGTGAAGAGTCCTTCGGAGCAAATAAAAACATAGTTTTGAGTGCCTAAAGTGTCAGCTTGCCCCTAAGGGGCGTGCTATCATTCTGGGCAAAGCGAAGAATCTCCCTTTCGATGGCCGGATCCCTTCGTTTGCGCCTCAGGATGACAAATACCTGTCACTTTATTTCACTTTACACTCTTAAGATCACGTTAGATACTACATATCTTTCGAACAGTGGAGCTTTATTAACGCAGTCTGATCGAACCGTTGTGGGTCTCGAGGTAAAGCTTGCCGTCCCCGTTACCGATTGTCCCGGTCAGTTTACTCTTGCTGACTTTTCCCGTGACGGTTATGGGCAAATCGGTATTAATCGAGCCGTTATGTGTCGAAGCATCCACCTGAGCCGAGTAGCTTGCCGGGGCAGTCAGTTCGATACCACCATTATGAGTGACAATCGATATATCACAATCCGACTCGGCAGCTCCGGAGTATTCCACCTTAACGCTTCCGTTATGTGTTCTGAGCTGCGCATCGCCTGTTATTTGTTCACAATGGATGCCGCCATTATGCGTTACAAGTTTTATGTCACCCGTGATATTTTCCACAGTTACCTTGCCATTATGTGTTGTGGCATCGATCCCGCCGATGATATCGTTGATTTTCACCGCCCCATTGTGACTGCCAAGCTTCAAATCGACCTGATTAGGAACAACACAATCCAGACTCACACCGACGGAGCGGTTTACCAGATTCTGCGGTCTTTTAATTTTCAAAACCAGCTTGTCCCCCATACGCTCGAATTTCACTTCCGTTTGCTCGGCCAACTCCATCGCATCCTCTTCGGTTCTGGCCCTCGCCTCGATAGTAGCGACGACATTACAATCGGCGACGTCGGCGCCTTTGATTGTGATTGAGCCGTTATGGGTCTGGGTCTCGAAACCCGAGCTTGGTGACAAAGGCATTGACAGATGAACGATTTTCTCGTATTTCGCCTGCATGTCACAACTGCCGACATAGACACAGCACCCCGTCAAAAGCACCAGCAGGCACAACAAACAACTCAACGATACTCTTTTTACACTATTGTCATTTTCCATTTCCATGTTCCCTTAATTTTTCCCTTTTATAATTTATAAAGTCCCTTATAAAATAGTCGCTGCTGCTTACAAAATGTTTCACAAAAAATCCGCGTTCTTTCCTGTTTCGCGTTCCTTGTGGCATATTTATAGACTGAAGGCCATTTGTAAGCAAGAAGTTTCGAACAAAAACATATTTTTCTCTGCCGCTTAGGTATAAAAGCCTAAAGAGCTTCTTGACAGCATATCGCAAATTAGGTCATTATATAAATCAAATGACAGGAAACCTTTTTGATATTTCAAGCAAAACGGCACTGATAACCGGCGGCAACAGGGGTATAGGCTTATCAATCGCAAAAGCTTTAGCCGAACACGGGGCCGATGTGATACTCGTTGCTCGTACAAAAAAGCAGCTTGAAACCGCCGCCGAGCAAATAAAGGCTGAGACCGGCAAAAAAGTCTGGACGTTCCCATTCGATCTCGAAAACATCGATAAAATAGATAACTTTTTCAAAGATATTATTACCGAAACAAAAGGCATCGATATCCTCATCAATTGTGCCGGGGCAACCGTCTGCGGACCGGCCGAAGAGCTTGACTTGAAGGCATGGAATATGGTCTTAGAGGTGAATCTGACCGCCATACTGGTATTGTCGCAGGCCTTCTGCCGTCATCGAAAACAGCTTGGTAAGCCCGGCAAAATTATCAATATCGGCTCGCTCATGTGCCATGGAGCGCGGGCCACTACCGCCGCGTATGCGGCCAGCAAGGGCGGCCTGCTGATGCTGACCAAAACATTGGCCGTTGAGTGGGCAAAATACAATATCAACGTCAACGCCATCGGGCCGGGTTATATCGCAACGGCCCTGACCGCCCCGCTGCAGACCGACGAAGATTTTAACAAATGGGTCCTTTCGAAAACTCCGCTTGCAAGATGGGGACGACCGGAAGACCTCACTGGCACGGCAATTTTACTCGCCTCCGGCGCCGGCGATTTCATCACAGGACAGATTATATACGTCGATGGCGGCTGGCTCGCGATGTTATAAAAGCTGAAATTGCAGGAAAAATCATCCCCAACCTTAGCTTTCACACCCGAAAAGCCGATAATAAATCATTGGACAACTGAATTTTACAAAAAATTTACTTCATAATGTCAACCAACAGGTTACGATATTCGTCTATAGCGATAGATGGAGTAAAAAGCCTCGATGGAAAACACAGACAAGAGCTTAATCGAAGCCCATTGTAAGGGCGACCCGAATGCGTTCGGTGAGATTGTCCGCCGATATGGTAACGGCGTGTTGGGATATTTGATACGTATGACAGGAAATCGCGAACAGGCAGAAGACCTTTTTCAGGAGACTTTCAAACGCGTACACCAAAAGTCGCATACGCTTCGCGGCAATGAATTCAAAAGCTGGCTGTTTAAGATTGCCACAAACGCGGCTCTCGATGGATTAAGGAAGAAGATAAGAGTGAGCTCACGGGAAAAGAAAATAAATTTTACCGATTGTGACGGCGAAAAAAACGCCGAAGTGCTTGCTACCGATAATTCCACTAATCCCTCGGTCGAACTTGAAAAAGCCGAACAGATTCAGCAGGTCAGGCAGGCCGTCGAATCGCTGCCGGACCGCCAGCGGGCAACGCTCGTTTTGGCTTACTATCAGCAGTTAAGCTATCTGGAAGTAGCACTGGCTTTAGGATGCTCCGTCGGGACTGTGAAGACGCAAATGTACAGGGCGCTGAGGACTCTGGCGCAAAAACTGCCGGAGATTGAATTATGAATAATATGGAAAATCACTTAACAGAACGCGAGCTTATCGAATATCAGTTCAAGCTGGCCCCGGAAAATC
Organism: uncultured Pirellulales bacterium; assembly: GCA_964431695.1. Classification (GTDB taxonomy): domain Bacteria; phylum Planctomycetota; class Phycisphaerae; order Sedimentisphaerales; family Anaerobacaceae; genus JAFGPS01. The sequence continues at coordinate 23,385 of CAYSKI010000001.1, forward strand.
AGGCCGAACAAATCGCCGGACATCTGGAAGGCTGTGCCCAATGTCGCCAGCAGCTTGAAAAGCTCAAAAGAAAATTCGCAGCCCTTGATTTATTACGTGACCAGGGAAAAGTATCCGAAGAACTGATTTCACAGGTAGTCGAGCAGGCGAAAAAATCCACCCCGACAAAAATTCTATTTTTCGGCAAACACGTATGGCTCAGTGCCGCAGCAGTACTGCTGTTGGGATTGCTCCTGATTTCCAATATCGACAAAGACCAGAGAATGACAGAAGATGACCACAAAGAGCAACAACCGGCAACAAGACTCGATAAAGTCGCGGAGGAACCACGGAGCACCCTGCCGACTGACATAGAAAGAAAAGATACCGCTGAAAGAATGGTCGCTCAAGTCATGCCGAAGGAAGAACAAGCACAAGAGTTCTTATTCCGTGCAGAAGCCGAAGCCGCATCGGCAGGGCAAATTTCAGAACAGCCACCTTTCGCCCCGGCAAGTGCCATAGAATTGGTGGTCTTGCCCAAGCGGGACAACGTCCAACTGACAATTTACAATTCCGCCGATTTGACGCTGGTACGTGAAAAGCGGAGCCTCACACTAAAGCGGGGCTGGAACTGGCTGCAGTTCATGTGGGCCAATACTTTAATTGACCCGACGTCGTTGAGTCTTGAGCCAGCAGAGCAAAAAGACAAAATCGAAATTCAGCAGTTGGTTTTTCCAGCGAGGCTGCGGGAGCTTGGCCGCTGGCTCATCCACTCGGAGGTCAGCGGCCGGGTACCGTTCGAGTTGACGTACCTAACGAGCGGCCTTTCCTGGCGGGCATTTTATATGGGTACACTTTCGCAGGATGAAAAATCGATGCACCTGCAGGGTTACGTCCGCGTCACGAACAACTCCGGCGAAGATTACGAAAACGCTCAGACCCGATTGATTGTCGGACAGGTCCACATGCTCGATGAAATCGCAGAACTGGCAAAGCGGCAATATCCTTACGGAAGCCCCGTCCCGGTTCCCGGCGATCGTTGGGCAGGCATGGTCGGTGGTATGGGTGGCGATGAGAAAACGGTCACGTTAAACTTCCGAAGTGCGGCTTCTGAGCTTAAAGATGCATATGCATTCGGTCTTATGAAGCCTAAGGAAATTATCAAAGAAGGACTAAGCGAATATTTCCTCTATACGATTGAGGGAACTGAAACGATACCCAACAGTTGGGGTAAAAGACTGCTTTCGTTCGAGGCCGAAGATATTAAAATCGAGAGCCTGTATAAATATGACGAACAGCGATGGGGCAATCAAACGATGCGATTTGTCAAGTTCGCAAACGACGCCGAACACAACTTAGGCGAAACACCCATCCCGAACGGTAATATCAGGATATACGGCTTAACAAGTGAAAATGGATATTTATATTACGTCGGCCGGACAGACATAAAATATATCCCCGTAAACGAGGAAGTTGAACTGAACCTCGATCCGGCAAGATTAGTCGAAGTTGAGCCGACACTAATGGACTTCAAAACGGAGAATTACCTGTTCGATCCGAACGATAATATCATCGGCTGGGACGAAATACGCACTTGGAATATCGAAATCACCAATACCCGTACTCTTCCCGTTAAAATCGAAATTACCCGCGGCTTCGATACTGCGTACTGGACACTGGCCTGTGAAATACCTTATGAAAAATACGATGTCACACGCGCCCGATTCAACCTGGACATCGAGCCTCGAACCAAACAGTCGTTCGAATATACGGTAACTACCTATCACGGCTTGCGAGAAGAAGCAATTGCGGAACTGGAAAAGGGAAGGTAATGATTGTGAATACCAAGAGTAAGATCCCCCATTTTATAATGATTTTAGGAATGATTTTTTTATTTTCCGATATCGGAATGTCACTTATTATAACTGGGGGCAGTGATCCAATACAAGATCGCGGCTGGGCGGCCGGAACCGTCGAAGTAGCAAATCTGCCGACACGTTTCGGCTGGTGGGAAGGCCCTCCGTTTGGAGGCGGGGAATACCATTTCCTGTATCGCTGCGAGAAGACAGAGCAGTTCAATGAGGCCCTGGAAAAATTTGCCACCATTAAGGCAAATAGACTTGAGCTTGTCATCCATAACGGACCTGGAGAAGATTACGTTATCGAAGGTCGGGTCGATTGGTCGCATCTATCCTGGATCCCGAATAACTGGGATTTCCTGAAAAATAAATCGAGATATTTCTACCGACTCGACGACTCAAACCAAACAACTCCAATTCCTTACGCTAAAAAATCCATGCCGGTACCGAGAATCGATGTATATCTCGGCGGAGAAAATCCCATCGAATGGAAAGACGTTAAGATTCCGGATAACCTAGTGTTAATCGACCTCAGACCGGGTTCAGTCGATAAGCAATTCTCCGGCAAGGGCCTGGTTAGCTGTAAAGTATTCGATATTGAAACAAAGCAGCCTGTTGCTGGTGCAAGAGTGACGTTATTCGAACGTATCGTGAAACCTCAGATCGAAACAAGTGATAACCCGATATTAAGCTCCGGAATTGAACCATCTGAAAAAGCCAGACAGACCACAACGAACAGCGATGGTTCATGCCAAATTGACCGGATTCCCCTCGGTACTTACGAAATTACTGTAGCGGCGGATGGCTATGTCTCGGTTGATTTGGAGCGTTATGATAATACGCGTGCCGAATGCTACGACTTCGAAGCTTCTCTGGCAAAGCCCTTTACGATTAAAGGTATCGTGACCGATAGAACGGGAAAGCCCTTGAAAGATGTCGGAGTCTCCGCAAGGGATTTCGTCGGGCCGGATGGCAATGAGTATCGACACCAGGCCGACAGTCCCGTACTGACGGATGAGCAGGGCAGATTTGAAATCCCGGATCTGCCGAAGGGATTTGCCCGTATCCGATGCCGTGCCGAAGGTCTGCACCAGGATGATTCGATATTCGAGATGTATCCTATTCCCTGCAGGGAAATAAAATTTACAATGTCAGGCACAGGTATCATTCGCGGAAAAGTAGTCGATCAAAACGGCAACGTACCATCCGGAAATATTCATATCAATATTCGACCACCGGGCGAACAAATAGGCAAATGGGGCGGCTCCATGAAATGCAAAGAAGATGGTACTTTTGAATTCAAAGGTGTTCCTCCCGGTGAGTACCTCGTGGGCACAGACCCATTACTGCTAATTGAAGGAAACAGGAAAAATGCCAAACTTATAACCGTCGAAGCAGGTAAAACATACGAATTAGAAATTTTACACACTAAGCAAAAGTCCAGACGATAAAAATAACAGAAAAACTATTTTTCAAGGAGAATAATTATGAACAGTAAAACAAGTAAAATTACGGCAATCATTTTAGCTTTGGGAATTGTCACCATCGCCCAGGGCAGGATTAAATTAGTGGCACTGCCGGAGCGGGCGGCAACGGTAATCCGCTTAGATAATCCACAGGCCACCTTAATTGAGGAAGAGCGCGTCCTGACGCTCCAAAAGGGACTCAATAAGGTGGATTTCTCCTGGAAATCCGTCTTTATCGACGCCGATTCGATTAGACTTCAGGCACTCGACCATCCGGACAAAGTGACGCTCCTGAGTGTAAGCTATCCGCCGAACGAAGCCGCGTTGGTCTGGGACATCAGCAGTGACGGTGATTATGCTGAGACGGTCAGAATCAGCTACCTTTTGAGCAACATCGACAGGCTCATTACATACAAAGCCGTGGCGGATAAACAAGAGACAAAGGTCGATTTGAAAAGCTTCATCATCCTGCGGAACTTCTCCGGCGAAGATTTCGATAAGGCACGTGTGCTCCTGGATTACGGCGAAGCCTTCGAGCAGGGAATAGACCACGAAGAGACCAAGCAGTTGCTGTTCTTAAAAGCGCCGGAAGTTCCCATACAGAAAATCTGGACGTTCGACGCCGCAAAGCTGCCGTGGGACCCGGAAGAGCTTGAAAACAGGAACGTCGGAATCCCGGTCAGCTATCGAATCGTCAATAACACGAAAAGCGGCTTAGGAAAATTCGCCTTATGGGGCGGCAAGGCAAGGATTTATCAGGATGACGGCCACGAGAGCACAATCATCTTAGGCGAGGACAACGCAATCCTCGTACCGGTCGGTGAAAAAATGGAGCTTTATATCGGCGACAGTCGTGACATCGTCGTGACACAGCGAAAATCAACCGATTCGCGGATTAACGTGCGCAGACACAATGTGAACAGGAACCGAATTATCATGTACGATACCGACGAAGAAATCGTTGCCAAGATAGAAAATTTTAAGGATTCTCCCGCCGTATTGACAATGATACAGCATATCCCCGGCCAATGGGACATGGAAAGCTGCACCTTGGACGGCAGGCGGCTGAGACTCGATACTGATTATAAGAAAAAAGACGCCAATACACTTGAGTTCGAGATTACACTACCGGCCCGAACCGAAAAAGCTCCGGCAACCAGAGAATTTAAGATGCACTTCCACCAAAGAAACGTTCGCCCTGGTATAACTCCTATGCCGCAACCAACGGTAATCAGAAGATAATGAATGTAAATAACTCAAGCTAAAGGAGCATAAAAATGAAACGCATAATATTAGCTTTTATTATAACAGTTGCAATTGCAGGTATCGCACAGGCCAAAGTTGATCTGGTGACGCTGCCGTCGCGAGATACGGTCCAGCTTACGATATATAATTCCGCAGATATGACACTGGTTCGCGAAAGCAGGGCCTTAACACTCAAAGAGGGAAAAAACAGCCTGCAATTCTCGTGGGAAAATACCCTCATCGACCCGACCAGTCTTGAAATGCTGCCGAAGGCCAATGCGAACGAGATTGATATCACCGATCTGTCTTTTCCGCCGAGGGTGCGGAACCTAGGCCTCTGGAATATTGCCAGCGGCGTTTCGGGAAAAGTCCCGGTCGAAATTACCTACTTAACCAGCGGTCTTTCCTGGCGGGCATTTTATATGGGAACGCTCACCGAAAACGAAGAAACTATGCGGCTGCAGGGCTACGTCCGCGTGACCAACAACAGCGGCGAAGATTACGAAAACGCCCAGACGCGACTAATCGTCGGTAAAGTTCACATGCTCGATGAAATTGCCGAGCTTGCCCGCAGGCAATATCCATACGACAGACCTGGAATAGCACCTCCACCTACAGCACCGGCGGCTGGCAGAATAATGAGGCAGCGAGGAGTACCTGCAGCTATGCCGATGTTAGAAGCGGCGGCAATGGCACCGAAAGAAATTGTCAAAGAAGGTCTGAGCGAATACTTCCTTTATACGATTGAAGGGACGGAAACTATCCCGAACGGCTGGTCGAAAAGACTACTTAGCTTCGATGCCGATGAAGTTCCGGTCGTAAATCTCTATAAATACGAAGAGCAACGTTACGGCACAAACGTCATCCGATTCCTTAGCTTTAAAAACGATACCGAGCACAAACTCGGCGATACTCCAATCCCCGGAGGATTGCTTAAGGTCTATCGAAGCACCGGCGGTCAGGGACATCTGTCTTATACGGGACAATCGGAATTCAAATATATCCCTGTCAATGAGGAAGTAGAATTGAATCTCGGCCCGGTCGCCAATGTCGTTGTCGAATCGAAGGTGATGGATTTCAAAACGGACAATTACAGGTTCGATTCCGACGGCGACATCATCGGCTGGGACGAAATTCGCACGTTCGAGATCGAAGTCAGAAACACGCGGGATATCTCGGTCAAAATCGAGTTAAAGCGGAACTTCCCGACCCGATTCTGGCAGATAAGAACAGATAATGCGTACGAGAATGTTGACACAAATACGATAAAGCTCACGCTCGATTTACAACCGGGCGAAAAACAATCAATCGAATATGTCCTGACAACATTCCACGGAACACGAGAAGACGACTGGCGCAGGACTCAACGGTAGGTGATTCTTTTTATTAGAGAGAAATAAAATGAAGCAAATATTTATATTATTTATAATCGCCATTATGACCTGTGCCGTACAGGCCAAGGTCGATTTGGTGACACTGCCCACGCGCGATACTGTCCAGCTTACGATTTATAACTCCGCAGATATGACATTAGTTCGCGAAAGCAGGGCTTTGACACTCAAAGAAGGAAAAAACAGCCTGCAGTTCTCGTGGGAAAACACGCTCATCGACCCGACTTCTCTGGAAATGCTGCCGAAGGCCAATGCTGACAGGATTGATATTGCCGACCTGACTTTCCCGCCGAGAGTGCGGAACCTGGGCCTCTGGAATATTGCCAGCGGCGTTTCGGGAAAAGTCCCGGTGGAAATTACATACTTAACCAGCGGTCTTTCCTGGCGGGCGTTTTACATGGGAACGCTGACCGAAAACGAGGAGAACATGCGGCTGCAGGGCTACGTCCGCGTGACCAATAACAGCGGCGAAGATTACGAAAACGCACAGACGCGACTCATCGTCGGACAGGTACACATGCTTGATGATATAGCGGAGCTTGCACGCAGGCAATATCCATACGGCAGACCGGGTGAAGTGTTACACTTAGATTGGGAGGGAGCTGTTGAAGAAGATAAAAGAGTTATGAAGAAGGAATTGAGCAACTTGAGAGATCGACTCGATGCTTTTATTGTCAAGCCGAAAGAAATCGTCAAAGAAGGTCTTAGCGAATATTTCCTTTATACGATTGAAGGAACGGAAACAATCCCGAACGGCTGGTCGAAAAGACTGCTGAGCTTCGATGCCGATGAAGTCCCGGTCGTAAATCTCTATAAATACGAAGAGCAACGTTACGGCACAAACGTGATTCGTTTTCTTAGCTTCAAAAACGATACCGAACACAAACTCGGTGATACACCCATTCCCGGCGGATTGCTAAAGGTCTATCGAAATGCCGGCAGTCAGGGACATCTGTCTTACACGGGACAATCAGAATTCAAATATATCCCCGTCAACGAAGAAGTGGAATTGAATCTCGGACCTGTCGCCAACGTTGTTGTCGAGGCAAAGGTGATGGATTTTAAGACGGACAATTACAGGTTCGATTCCGACGGTGACATCATCGGCTGGGATGAAATTCGCACTTATGAAATCGAAGTCAGAAACACGCGGGACATTCCGGTCAAAATCGAGATTAAGCGAAACTTCCCGACCCGATTCTGGCAATTAACTACAAACGATACGTACGAGAAGGTTGACCTGGATACCATCAAGTTCACGCTTGAAATGCGGCCCGGCACAAAACAGAATCTCACATACACCATACGAACTTACCACGGCACAAGAGAAGATGATGCCGGATAAACTGCAAGATAAATATTAATCAGGCTCGTTTTAATATCGTCATCCACCAGAGCTTAATACGAATTCGCAGTCAATGCCGGCTGCGAATCTTCAGGGCCGAAGACATCGTACTGCGGGCCGTATTGCTGCAAATAATACAGCGAATAAGACCGCTCGAAAATTAGTACAGGCAAATACAAAACAGTGCCTAAATACGGTATAGCAAGAATACAAGCCAGGCAGCAGAGCGTACAGCATATACCCATCATTAAAATCACGCCAATGGCCATAGAAATTACTATATAAAACAGGATATACAACGCAAATCGGGCCTTGTTCACCGACAGTACCGTAAGAAATTCACGCCAGGCCGCCCTGACACTCGCAGTCTGCAGGAACATAATCGGCACAACGAAATCCATCGTGAATTTGTCAATAAGACTAAAACAAATCGAAAGAATAATGATACACAGAACAAGAAACACGATACCCATTATTGGCCCAACAGCCGGCGCACCGGCCGAAACCATCATAATGACAAGTATTACTATAAAAGCAACAGGTACTATAATGACGACAAAACCAATCAGCGACAGAACGATTCGGAATACAAAAAGGCTGTTAGCGTGCGCCCGGAACTTCGCCCATGGGATTTTGACCTCCGCCTTGTTATGTGCCACACAATGAAGGAACATAAATCTTCCGCGGCTGCTGAGCCATGTAAAGACAAGCCAAAGAATTATCCCGAGTATGACAAGAGATACGATAACAGGAACAATCCAATATGCATTAGTCACGACAAATTCCTTTGCCGCTTCGAACGCCTGCCGGAACTCGGCCTCATCTCCAGCGGGGAAATTGCCGCTCGGCCCTCTTGGGCCTCCTCCACCACCGCCACTACCGCCGCCGCTCCCTAAATATGCCAAAAAAGCACAAAAGCCGAGAATAAACCATTTGCCTATATCGAAAGGCTTGAAAAGCATCAGCTTGACCCTGTTAATCGCCGGTGTTAAAGGATCGACAACACTCACTCTTTCCGGTCGTTTGTCGTTCATAATATAAGCTCTCCATAATAAATAAGGCTGTTAACCAACATCGATATCATGATTACAGCGGCAAATAATGAATTTACCTGCGCCAAAACATAAACTATAAAGCCGAAACCCGCACTGCAAACGACGGCTATCATAGCCGCAACTTTCTCCCACTGACTAAATATTATCATCATATTACCAGATTCCCGGTCAGCACCCGTATCCGATTTCCTCAGTTCACTTAGTACATTATTTATTAATGACTCGGTGAATTCTTTGCCGGGTTTATCCGGAGTTTCGGCCAGTTTCACCAATCGTGAGATATTATTATCCAATTGCGTATCAGGAGTATGGTTTAACTCAGCATCATCTTTTCTTTTCATTATTTTTGCCCCTGCTTATTCATAAGTGTCACGTGCCTGAGTTTTTCCCGGAGGGAAATTTTTGCCCGATATAATAAACTATGTACGGCTTTTTCCGTCATTTTCATCTCCACGGCTATCTCGCGTACCGGCAGGCCTTCGATATATTTTGCTCTCAATACGGTTTTTTCTTTACCTTCCAGTTTGCCAAGCGCAGTCCTGACAATATCGGCCGTTTCTTTTCGCTCTAACACTTCATCGGGCAGCAGCCTGGTATCAATCGCATCGAAATATCTGCCAAGCTCGCCATTCGTGCCGGGCCTGCTCGCCCGCCTTCTTAGCTCAAGACGAATAGTGTTGCGTGCGATGCCGCCAATCCATTCTTCGGGGCTTCCCTTTTCCGGATTGTAACTGCCGCGTCCCCGAACTGCATCGAAAACCGTCTTCTGGACCAGCTCCTCGGCCAGCGAAGGATTCGGCCAGCTTTTCAAAAACAACCGATAAAGCAATGGAATTTGCCTGCCGATAAATTCCCGCCAAATATCGGCGTCGCCCCGGGCAAATTTCTTCCAGTTTTGTTGTTCCAGCTCATCCGGCACGTTTTTTATGTTTCCTTTTCCATGACCAGCCTTCGTTATATATTATGCGCGACAAGTGTGATTTACTCATACTTTTTTAAAAAGTATAAGGGGTGAAATGGCAAAAATTCTGCTTTTTACGGTTCGTTTTTCCTACAAACAACCTAATACGCTAAGGATTGCTGCTGTTTTAGCTGCCGAAGCTCCCTGAGGACCGGCCAATCGGCAAAGGCAAGAACAAATAACATAATAATATTGGCGACAGGAACAAACATAAGCAAACCGAGCGCCCAGCAAAAGCCCGTTTTGGAAAATATCCGGCAGTAAACCCATACCATCAATAAGGTAATTAACAGCATAATAAACAGGAAAAACAACATGAACATAGCTCCAACCATAGGAGCAGCATCAGGACCACCTTGCATCTTTATCCCTTTCAATTTTACGTTATAAAATCAGGATTAAAACTTCCTGAATCTAAAAATAATCTTATAGTTTTCACACTAAAATAGACTAATCAAAGATTAAAATACATCAAAAATTTTTAAATTTTCCCCCATTATTCTTATTCCGACACATTAAATCATATATGGATAATTCATGCATAAATACTTATTATTGATTTCAAACGTCAAATACTATAGAATTATCAAAAATGAACAACCCCACTGAGTTGAAGATTGGGTAAATTCGATAAATGAGAAAGAACCTGGAAAAAATTGCTAAAGAAAACGGACGATATAATACAAGGGCAATCAGGTTCGTCTCCGAGGGGCTAAGCTATACCGCAAAAAAGGTCGCCGACGAGCCTAAGCATGTCAGCGGCCGAACCCTCTGCGACGGACTCAGGAAGTTAGCTCTCGAAAAATGGGGCCCGCTGTCGTTGCTCGTGCTCAATAGCTGGGGCGTTAAAACCACCCGTGACTTCGGCGAAATTGTCTGGCTGATGATAAGTCACAATTTGATGAGCGCCCATCCTACGGATTCCATCGACGATTTCAACGATGTTTACGACTTCAAAACCACATTCAAAAACCAGTTCAAATTCTAAATCATTGATTCACCGTCCCCCATGTTCCTCACAAAATTATCCCGTGACCCTTTCATAAAAATCCGGATGAAAACATCCTTCGAATACTGCTGCGACAGGTCCGGTCAGGTGAACTTCTTTATCGGGGCCGATTTCCACAAATAATTCGCCGCCGGGCATTGTAACATTTATCTTGTCGTCCACCATGCCTAATTTGTGAGCGGCTACCGCCGCGGCACAGGAGCTGCTGCCGGAAGCCAATGTATATCCCGCCCCTCTTTCCCAAATCCTGATCTCGATATTCGCCCTATCAATTACTTTCAAAAGCTGCATATTTATCCGGTTCGGGAACATCTCGTGATTTTCAACCGAAGGTCCTAATTCCCTCACAATTTGCTCGCTGATGTCCCGCATCAGTATCACACAATGCGGATTACCAATCGACAGGCACGTGACTTTATATTTTACGCCGTCAATTTCGAGTTCCTCGTTCACCACTTCTCTTTCAGCGCCTCTGACGGGTATCTCCGTGCTCAGGAAAGAGATTTTCCCCATATTGATTTTTATAAGATTTGCAGCGTCATCTTTTATCCGGGCCTCAACGGTTCCACCTGATGTCTCGATGTTGAAAATCTTTTTCTTTACATACCCTTTTTCAAACAGATATTTGGCAAATATTCTCAATCCGTTGCCGCTCTTTTCGGCTTCGCTGCCGTCCGGATTGAAAATTCTTACGCTCAAATTATTCCCGCTCCGTATCGGGCCGTATAGAATCCCATCCGAGCCGACGCCGAAGTGCCTGTCGCAAATCAAACGAATCACATCCGGCGTTAAATTAATATCACAAAAGTTCGGATCGATGACCAGATAATCGTTTCCCAGACCGTGATATTTCTTAAAGTGTGCGTCCATAATCCCCTGCCACGACTGACAAAACTTCACATAAGCTCCAGTTCCATAAATAAGACACCTTCGATGGGAACGTGCTGGTAAGGCGGAATTTCCTTAAAATCGAGAGATTTATACAAACATTTCGCCGGATCGAGGACCGTATCCAGCTTCATGGTTTTATAACCGCTTCGTCGGGCCTCTTCGATAATCGCCTCAGCCAGTTTTCGGCCGATTCCCTGTCTCTGAAAGGACGGCTGCACAAATAGCCGCTTCATTTCACAAACACTATCGCCAATTTTACGAAATGCCACACATCCGACGGCATTTTCACCGATTTTCGCCAAAAGCAGCTTTCCGCTTGGCGGTGCATACTGCCCCGGCAAGTTTTCGGCCTCATGCTGAAAGTTCTGGAAAGACAAGTCGAACGACAGGTTCGCCTCGTATTCCCTGAAAAGTCTTTTAACCTCTTCGTAATCCTTCGCTGTGACAGCAGTAACCATGACATTCTGTAGCGCATTTTGTTTTACACAATCCTGCTTATGAATCCTATCCGATTTCATATTCATTGTCTTTCCGAATGCATATTTTACTTTTCTTTGCTGGGAATTTTATCTTTATAAATCAGTTCACTGACTATCTCGTCCAGGAGCCGGTTAAACGTTTCAGGATCCTCGATCATGATAAAATGCCCCATCCCCGGCATAAGTTTCACATCGAAAGAGACGGCGTGACGCCGGTTGGCCTCGACGTTCGTTTCGAGTAAATCCGAGTTTATACAATAAATCGGCACCGTGACCTGCTTGAGTGCCTCCGTAACATCGTAGCGAAAATATCCCCGCAGCACACCGACCCCGACCCACGGAGGAGCCGAAGACATGTCCTCAACGATTCTTTCGACAATATAGGGATCCGAACCGGACGGGAACATATCCCGGACGAATTCCCGCGTATTTCCTTTGAAATCTCCCTGAAAACCGGAAATAAATTCCTCGATCTGTTCCTCAGGATACGTGGTCTCGACATTATGTAACGTATCGACCCCGACCAGACCAACGACGCGGTCGGGCATACGCCGTACCGCTTCTATTATGACCGAACCTCCCATCGAATGGCCGATGAGAATGGCCCTCTCGATATTAAGCTTATTGATTACTGCAACTACGTCACCGCCGAACGCTTCGATAGTCCAGCTTCTGCGACCAAGGCCCGATAGCCCATGCCCGGCAAGGTCAATCGTGACAACCCGATATCGACTTCCAAAATAAGGCACCTGGTAACTCCAGTATCTTTTATCGCAGCACCAGCCGTGAACAAAGACAAGTACAGGCTTGCCTTTGCCATGAACATCATAGCTGATGGCGACATTATCTTCTGTAAATACACGACGCTTCTGATTAAATGTACAGCTTGTTAGAGTAGAAAATACTAATGACAACGTAGTTAATAAAAGCATCGAAAGTTTTCTCTTTTGGATTCGCTTTATTAAATACCTCATTTGCATTTCTTTCTTCAATTTTTTTCAAATACTATTCATTATCGTCCCTTACCAGTTTCATTTTATACATAAATAACTGCGAATGCCCTCACAGGAAATGTCCCGAACTCTTTGACTTTGACCGGAACTGCATAGAAAGCAAATCCACTATCAGGAAGCTCCGACAAGTTACTCAAATGCTCCACCACAGGGATATCGGCCTTCAGCAATATAGAATGGGCCGGTCTTTGTCCATCGGAAATATCGTCGATGTTCAGTGAATCGATTCCGACAAGGCTTGCGCCGCAATCCCGCAGATACTCGGCGGCATCACGCGTCAGGTAGGGATGGCCTTCGAAGTATTTATCCGTTCCCCAATACCTATCCCAGCAGGTACGGATCAGGACCGCTTTCGACCTGATGTTCGTATTCCTGAAAAGGTCTCTGGTGACAGGACGCTTTGCCGGATCGGCGGAAAACACAACACCGTCGAGATTTGCGACCGACTCCAGAGCAAGTTCGGAAAGGTCTTTACCGTCCGCATATCTATGGAACGGCGAATCGATGTATGTGCCGGTATTGGCCACCATATCAATCCTGCCGATATGAAAAGATGTCCCCTGCTCATAGTGAGCTTCAGAGGCCTTCCTTGTCAAATAGTCACTTATAACAGGACCCGGCAGACCTTTGTATGTCACCATCCCCTGTTCGAGAGTGTGACTAAGATCGATCAGTTTGTAATTACCTTTCTTTAAACCGCCCATATAATATTCCTATTCGGATAAACAATATTTTACGATACTTTCAACATGAATTGCAGTGGTGCTCAAAAAAGGAATACCATACTCCCGGTCGTTGCTGAGAATCAGGGGCAGCTCCGTGCACGCCAGGAGCACAGAATCGATAGATTGTTCGTCAATCATCTTTTTTGCTATCTGAAGGAACCTGCTTCTCGTCTTATCTTTGATGATACCAAAAGCAAGCTCCGAAGATATCTTCTTGTCCAGGAATTGCCGGTCATCGTCATCCGGGATGGCTATCGAGATGTCATATTTGCTAAAGTAATCCCGATAGAAACTCGATTGCATAGTGAATCCCGTGCCGAACAGGCCGCATTTTTTCAAATCCATACTTTTAGCTTCCTTACAGGTCTCTTCAACAATACTAAGCAAAGGTATGGGAGACCTCGAATTAACATCATCGAAAACAATATGCGGCGTGTTCGATGAAATTACCGCAAAGTCGGCACCAGCATTATGGAGCGATTCAATCTTTTCGGCCAGCCAGACGATTAGCTTGTCATTTCGTCCACCTTCGATTATTTTCCAAAACTCATCCAAGTCGGCACTGTAAATAATAATCTTGGGATAGCCGGATTTTTTCGTCTGAAAGGTCCTGATTATCCCTTTATAATATTCGACGGTCGATTCAGGCCCAAGACCACCTAAAATACCGATTGTTTTCATATTACTTTCCCTTCGCCATTACTTATTAAAACTCAGACCAACTGGCCCTCAGCAATCATCACGACTTTCCCACCGACGTTCACATCTATTTTTCCATCCTCATCCTGGGCCTTCAAGTACAAAAGCGACGGCCTGCCGATTTCATAGCCCTGCTCTACGCGAACATCGATTTTTTCTTCCCCGAAGTACCGATGCTTTACGAGATATCCAGCTAAGCAGCCATTTCCGCTTCCCGTGGCTGGGTCCTCCGGGATATCATAATAGTCACAAAACACCCTTACATTTAAGTTGTTATCATGGTTGTAAGTCTCGGGGCAAAAAGCAAGAATTACTTTTGCTTGTGTATTTTCAATTAGTTTGAAATATTTATCCCAGTTTATCTTGATTCGTTTTACAGCATTCAAAGTTCTAAGCGGTACTATTACAAACGGCATACCGGTAGAAACTTCCTGTACGGGAAATCTTTCATCTATATCTTTCATCCCGATTCCAAGAACTTCCGCGACGGATTCAGGTTCCAGAATTTCAGCAAAGACAGGCTCAACCTGTTTCATCCAGAGAATCTTTTGTTCCCGGCCCGCATCATTAAAGGTGACAGGTATTTGTCCGACTTTCAAATTCAGGATTACTTTTTCGACCGATTGCTTTATTATTTCTTTCTGTATTATATATGCTGTTCCCAAAGTCGGGTGTCCGGCGAAAGGGACTTCCGAACCCGGCGTAAATATCCGCACATCGTAGCCGCCGTTATTCTGCTCGTCGGAAAGAATAAACGTTGTTTCCGAATAATTCATCTCTCTGGTAATCTGAAGCATCTGCTCGTCCGACAAAGCCCTCGCATCCCGGACCACTGCGAGCTGGTTGCCCGTGTATTTTTCTTCTGCAAAAACATCAACAATATAAAATGCAAGTTTACCCATTTGGTTTTCTCCTTCAGCCGGCTTTTCCATGTCCTTTTCCATTCGGGCATAGCCTGCGGCAGTTATTACAAATGTATAAATAATCTCCCTTCTTCGTATGTCCCTGTGACTTAGCTCGGCACAGTTTTTGGATAACTCTTTTACCGTCAAGTGCACCGGCCGGACAGTTCTTTAAGCAAATTTCGCAATCGGGTGGGCAGAAATCGTAGTCCGCCAAATCGTCAGATTCGATTTCCACATTTAAAAGGGCCGCACCTAATACAATTCGATTGCCGAAAGTGTTGTTTGCCAAGAGTGTGTTTTTACCGAGCACTCCAAGTCCGGCCATATAACCGGCGTGGCGTAATGACAGGATACCTCTGCCTTCACGTTTTTCCTCGTCCCAATATTCATAGGGCTCATCACTTGGTATGGGAACTGCAATTACACAATCATGCTCAAGTCGGATACAAAGAGCACAAGTGATACGAATAACATCCTGCAGGATGATATCGTTTGTCATTGTATAGGAGATGGTACTTTTCGATAAAAACGGCCCCTCAGGAAATTTTTTGGCAACGACTACAACGGTTTTAGCATCCGGATAAATATCCGTCGGCCTGAAACCTTCCGGAGCATCTTTGAAACGGTCAATTGCCGCTATCCCACACAAGTCGGCACCAAAATTCTTCGCCAATTTCTTTACAAAATCTGCATTAATCATGATCATGTCCCTTATATATCCAAAGCGATTGACAACCACCAGTCTCAAAAAATCCGCACTTTTTATAGAACTCTACCGCTTTACCATCTGCAATCAGGGATTGTTGATGAAAGCCATGATACTTCCTCTGCATTGACTTCACAATCTTTGTTCCGATACCATTGCCCTGATACTCAGGATGTACAACCAAATAAGGATAGTACACAACAAGAAAACCGTCTGAGATAGCATTGCCTAATCCAACAAGTCTTTCACCATCCCATGCAGTAACCACAGCATGTGAATTTCTCAGGGCTTTTAGCAACAGATCCGGCTTCTCTGCTGACGACCACTCTACCGATTTATAGAGCGCTATAACCTGATCTTTCGGTATATTCTTTTCATATTCGTATTTTATTTTGTTCATATTCACTAAATCCATCTGTCATTACGGGAACTACTATAATTCCATAAACCTATTTTATCACCCGGCCAACAGATTTTTCATAATTTTTCCAAGTCGCCGTATCCCTTCGTTAATTCTGTCTTCATCGGAATTGGAGAAATTCAACCTCATATTGTTTCTGCCGCCGCCATCGACAAAGAACGGTGTCCCCGGAACGAAGGCCACCTTTTCCTCGACGGCAAGATCGAACAATTCCAAAGCAGACAACCTCTCCGGCAGCGTCACCCACAGGAACATTCCGCCTTCGGGCCTGGTGAAATTGACCTCTCGCGGAAAGTTTCCTTCGATAGCAGCCACCATGACATCTCTTTGTTTTTTATACGCTGCTATTATCGTTGCGATATGTTTGTCCACATCATTGTCCACCAGATACCGATGCACAATCCTCTGACACAGAGAATTCGAGTGCAGATCGCTTGCCTGTTTGGCAACCACAAGCTTATCCATGATTTGACGCTTAGCACAGATCCAGCCAAGCCGCAAACCGGGCGCGATCGTCTTCGAGAAAGAACCTAACAATACCGCCCTGTCGTCAAGCCAGGTTCGCATTGACTGCGGTGCTGCTCCCGTAAACCGCAGTTCTCCGTATGGGTCATCCTCAATAATAATAGTATCATATCGGGCAAACAGCTTAGCTAATTCTTCCCGCTTGTTCTGCGAATAACTTATACCGGACGGATTCTGGAAATTAATAACGGTATGGAACAGCTTGACATGATGCTCATTGAGCACACTTTCCAGCCGGTCAATGTCCACACCATCTTCCAAAAGAGGCACCGGGCAAAACTCCGGCTCATAAACCGAGAATGCCTGAATCGCACCCAGATATGCAGGCCGTTCAATTGCAATCCTATCTCCCTTTCCTATGAAGACCTTGCCAATTAAATCCAGTCCCTGCTGTGAGCCATTCGTAATCAATATCTCATCAGCCAAAACAGCTAATCCCTTCTTTTGAAAATACCTCTGTGCAATATATTCCCGCAAAGGTTGATACCCTTCGGTTGTGCTGTACTGCAGGGCTGAAACATCGGCTCCGCTCAGCACATCCGATGTGGCCTTCGCAATCTCCTCAACAGGAAAAAATCTCGGATTCGGCAGTCCTCCCGCAAAAGAAATAACCTCGGAATCCTCGGTTACTTTCAAAATCTCCCGAATGAAAGACTTCGGAATCGCATTCATTCTTGTTGCATATAGTTGGCTCATCATTCCTGCTCTCTATTTAACTCTCTGTACATAAACGCAACATTAAAAGGCAAATGGTCGAACTTTTTTGTGTCTTTCTCGATAAAGCCAAATTTCTTGTACCAATTCTTTAGTTTCCTGTGTTTCGAAATTATCCCTATTTCCACCCGTCGGATGCCGAACTTCCGTGCCTGCTCGAATAAATGATCAACCAAAGCCTGTCCGAAGCCTTTGTTTCTATATTCGGGAAGCACAGCGAGCCTTCCGAGATAACACAAATCGGGCCTTGCCTTCTCAAGAGCCACGCAGCCGCAGACTCGGCCCTTTTCTTCCAGGATGTAATAATGTAGCCCCTTTTCGAAGTCGCCTTCGACTCTCTCTTTTGCATCAAACGCCGGAAACTTGGGACAGCTTTCGGCCGTAAGGGCGAACTTCTCGGCCACATCACGAAACGAGTTTCGAATAAGAGCTATTAAAACTTTTTTGTCAGCTTTTTTTGCATCCCTTATAATCATTGTTTAATCCGATATTCGTTATTATATCCCGACAACCTTGCTTCTTCGTTCCATGAGAATGACGTCACGCCATTTACCATTCATACAGCCAATCTTCTCCCGTATTCCAACCTCTCTAAATCCGCAGGCTTTCTGGATAGCAATGCTCGCGACATTTTCAGGAAAAGTCCCGCTCTGTAATGTCCATATCCCGGCCCGCTGCGATTCTTCGATAGTCGCTTTTAATAATTCCGTACCAATTCCCTGACCGCGAAAAGAATCCCTCACGTACAGGCTTAATTCGGCCACGCCTTTATATACACATCTGTTTGAAACGGGACTCAGGGCCGCCCACCCGACAATTTCATCTCCAAAGATTACAACAAGCCTGCAATCACTCAGGTGAGATTTATCCCAATGCTCCCAGTCCGGAGCTTCGCTCTCAAAAGTTGCGCCGCCGGTCGCAATGCCCTGCCGATGTATAGTTTTTACTTCGGGCCAATCTTCGTCTTTCATTTCGCGAATTGAAATTTCCATTGTATCTCCTCGTCTTAGATCAAAGATTTATGCATTTTATAGTAATCAAGTCTTCTGTTATTTTCGAGATCCAGGAAAGTTTCTTCCAGCGTGACATATCCCAATAAATCATAAAACTTCTTCGAAGGCAGTGACGCATCCAGCTTGACGATATTAATACCCTGCGAGAGAGCTTTTTCTTCGAGTTTCTGCATAATAAGCTTGCCGAAGCCACATTTTTGAGACGCCGGCTCGACAAAAACTCTGGCTATTTCATCTCCAACAACTGTGCCGGTTCCGATTATCCGGTCGCCCTGCTCTAAAATAATCGTATATCCCTCTCTTGCATTCTTTAGAATCTTATCGTCAGAATGCCATCGTTTAAAGAACTCCACCGCTTCGGTACAGTAAAAATCCGGGTAGCAACGGTCGATTGTCCTGTAAATCAGGTCTTTTACACCAATCAAATCATCGTCTCTGAATTCTCTTATTTTTATGCCGCTTCGTTCACACATTTAAATGAATCCCTGTTATTTTTCAGTAACACAATAACACAGGCCCCAATCACCATCGCCGTACCAATAATCGATCTCCCTGAAACGAACTCGCCGAAGATAGTCACACCGATAATATAATTCACAACCGGCACCAACATTCCAAGGAGCGAGCCTGTCGAAATCTCCATATAACGATACGCCTCTGTCGATAAAAGCTGTCCTATTGTAGCGGTAACGCCGATAGCCACTAACAGGATTCCGCCGGACAATCCAATCGAACATGGCACAACATTCGCCGGAACGACCACAATCCAAAGGCCGATGACGCACTGCGCGAAGTATATGGCATAAGAAGAATCCGTATCGTGCAGTTTTTTGACCAGCACGAGAGCTATTCCACCGAGCATCGCACCGAAAACCGCTAAAAGCTCATACCATCCGAAAAAACCCAGCAAACTCGAACCATTCCCGTTGTCGCAGGCCAGCAGGTAAATACCTAAAAAGGCCGCTAAAATCGCCGCAGCCCGGAGCAAACCAATCTTTTCCTTCAGGAATATCGCGCTGAAAATACCGGCAAAAATCGGGAACGAATAAATCAGAACGGTCCCCTTTCCGACGCCAAGCTCGGATACGGACCAGAAAAAAATCAAAATAGCGGCACCGCCGAACAGACCGCGAAGAAACAAAAAACCACCATTTACAAACCTCAATCTTATCTTACTGAAAAGTGCCGCCGAGCCCAAAATTCCGAGACCGACGACAAATCGAAACAGTGTCGTCTTATACGGGTCGATGTCGGAAGCATATCGCACGAGTGCCGACATCAAACAAAAGAACACCGTCGAAACCATTATCAACACTATTCCCTTATATTCACTTTTAACTACGTTCCAGCGAATCATTTTCATACTCGCTTAGTACATAAATAAGTTGCAAAGAATCCTTCCCTGTAATCAGCTTTCTCTATTTGAAAGCCCGCTTTTTCGATCAATCCTTCCATAACCCAGTCAAAAGTGCTGTACTCATCACGAACGTGAGTTTCCACTTCTGCCACAAATTCAGAACCTACTTTTTCACCAGTTGACTTTACCCACTCATCCAGATAATGCCCATAGTTAGTAACATCAAATGAAAATACTACATCAAAAAGATACACTTTGCCGCCGGGCTTGAGCATTACTGCTAATCGTTTCAAAGCAATCAACTTCCAGAAATCCGGTAGATGGTGCAACGCTGCTACTGAAACAATCGCATCGACCGACTCGGCACAGTGTTGATACGTCAAAAAACCGCCGTGACAAAATTCCACATTTTTCAAACCGGCTGTTTTTGCCTTCTTACGAGCACACCTCAGCATTGCCTGAGAGATATCAACTGCAAAGACCTTTTTAAAATATCCGGCTGCATGAATTGCAAAAGCACCCGTTCCGCAACCCATGTCCATTACCGTCCCCTGGGAACCCAGCGCAAGAAGGGACATAATCTCTTTGGATTCTTTTTCATAATCCCTGAACTTCCGGTGCTGTTTGTCATACTTTCCGGCGCAAAATATGCTCTTGAACTTTGCCCCGCAGGATTTCATCTCGTCAAACCGCCATCCGGGATCACGCCTTGCTTCGAGAGCATTTGAGTAATGCCTGTAAATTTCAATATCCATTTCCCTGACTTTCATTTTAATTACTTTCTCGCTACCACAACTAATCGTTTTGCGTTATGGTCGTAATCGGCGCCTTCCAAATCTCCGTAGATTTCCACGGAACTAAAACCACATTCTTTCAGCAAGCCGGTAATTTCAACTGCAGAATAGATTCTGTGGCCGAATCTGAATTCCCGTATCTTTCCATTCTCGAGCATAATCCATCTGTTATCAGCCCACGACCAGTTCTGTCTCATTTTGTGTTCCTGCAGAAAAAATCTACCATCTTCCTCGTGCCAGTGGCGCTCCTGGTAAATGCGAGCCAGAATTTCTTTACCCATCACATCGATTAACAATATCCCGCCTTTTCGCAAGGAGCAGTGGATATTCGCTAAAACACGCTTGTTATCCGCCTCGATTTCGAAATATCCGAAGGCGGTAAACATATTGATTACCGCATCGAAGCTCTCAATCTGGCAAAACCGCCTCATATCACTTCTGACAAACTGAACATTCAGTCCCTCGCTTTCAGCCTGCCTGCGGGCTTTATCCAGATATTCTTGTGTGATATCTACACCGACAACCTGATAGCCCCGCCGGGCAAGCTCCAGAGAATGTCTTCCTATTCCGCAGCACAAATCCAGAATCTCCGCACCTTTTTCCAGGGCTAAAAGTTTAACGATGTAATTGACTTCTTCGGTAGCAACATCCAATCGCTCCCGATTGAACATCGTAGATTCAAACGTTTTCCAGAAACTTTCATCCTGATACCATGTTTTTCTCCGTGTTCCCTGCATTGCAGCTCCTTAATAAATACCAAAATAAAAAAGCCTTTCAGGTTCTTTACTCCCTGAAAGGCTTTAATAGCAATAATATATGTTTTCAAGTCCTTTTAGGGAGGAGCCTCTTTCGGCCATACGAAAATACCCATAACATTTGTCCTGGTCGTATGGGCCTTAAGGCATGTGCGCATAAGCACCGTGGCCACCTTGTGGCTTGTCAACTGCTTATGTTTGTTTTCCCTAAAAAGATACATTTCAAAATCCCGTTTTCTCGACGAAAGCGAGTAATTTAATCAATATGTCTATTTTTTGTCAAGTAAAAAATTGCAAAAACAAAAATATTTTTCCCATCCCTCCCAATCGATTCGAATCCCCGGAAAAATCTGATAATGAAATCAATGTCAATAGAGAGCGTATGTCCCCAGTTAAATTCAGGTCAGGAATTTCAAAATAATGCTCTGATAATCCTTAACTGCTCTTTCAAGGTCGGCGATTTCAATATATTCATCCGGCTTATGGCAAAGCGAAGGCTTGCCCGGACCGAAAATCACAACCGGCGCACCCAACGAAGCAAAATGAGGCCCGTCCGTGGTAAAACCGACCGCCTGGGTTTCAGTAACTCCCAGAGACGAGCAGAAATCCCGGATAAAAGTGCAATTACGATCCGTTTCCATCGACTGAACCTGCCGGACTATGGAAACATCGGCATCAAATTGGGAATTTTCTGATCTGAGCCTCTCAAAAATACTCTTTATATCGGCAACAATATTCTGATGGTCGGCCCCGGGTATGGTCCGAATGTCTATTCCCACAGTGCATTTATCCGGTACAACGTTAAGTGTTTTACCGCCGACAATCGTATTGACACTCATCGAGCAACGGCCCAGCAGCTCATGAGATTTGGCCGATATATCGTATTTTTCCAGTTCGTTCAAAAAATGCCGCATCGAAGTAATCGCATTTATGCCAAGCTCCGGTGCCGAGCCGTGAGCGGATTTTCCGCTTGTTATCACTTCAAGCCACAACATCCCTCGATGAGCCGTAACAATCGTAAAATCAGTCGGTTCGGGGATAACCACTCCTGCAAGCTTTTCCGGCCGGTCGGAACTGTTAATAAATCTCTGCGCACCGGCACTGTCCGTTTCTTCTCCTGCGGCGGCCACGAAAATAATATCACCCTGTAATTTTGTGCCGGAACCGACAATTTTGCAGATAGCTGTTACTGCGGCGGCTATTCCGCCCTTCATATCCGTGGAACCTCTGCCGTAGATTTTGCCGTCGGCTTCAACCGCCCCGAACGGCGGATATTGCCAGGGAGCTTCTCCGGGGCCGACTACATCATGATGGCACGCAAATAAAATCGCCGCCTTTTGTCCCGAAGACTTTACCCGTGCATTGATATTGGCCCTGTTGGAATCCCACGAGTCTATTTTGGATTCTATGCCACAGCGGGCAAATTCCGCCGAAATTACCTCCGCTGCGGCCAACTCGCCATCTTCGGAAGTTGTCCGGGCCTGAATAAGCTTCTTTAATAATCTTTTCATAATACCGGGATTATACGATCTTACGCTCAAAAATAAAAAAGATAAAATTTTTTGTTGCAGGCGGATATAATTCAGAAGATAATGCGTGATTTGTAAGTTCTTTAACTTGGCGCAAAGGAGTATAAATGGGACCTGTACTAAATGGGTTGACGAAGCTTCAAAGTATTGAAAATCGCCTCCGCGTCGAAAAAGGAAAGCTTGCACGCTGCAGAAGAAATGTAATCATCCAGGAAAATCTGATCAGGAGCCTTCAAAACGCTCTGGAAGCCAAAAAAGAGGAGGTGCTGCTCAGCAAAGTCCAGGCCGACCGGCTGGAGCTGGAACTTAAAAGCAATGACGAAACTATATCCAAGTTAAGAGCCTCCCTCAACAGCGCGAAAACCAACAAGGAATATTCCGCTCTTTTGACACAGCTTAATACAACAAAGGCCGACAATTCCAAGGTCGAAACACAAACGTTCGAATTATTAAAGGACATCGAGGCAGACGAAGCCGAGTGCAAGGATATACAAACACAGATCGACGAACAAAAACAAACCCTCGAACAAACCCGTAAAGAAAGCGAGGCCATGGCGGCAAAATATCAGAAACAAATAGATGAAATCCAGGTCGAATGGGACCAAATCGCAAAATCGGTGCCGGCGGAACAGCTTGAGATATTCAAGCGAGTAGCCGAAACGTACGATGGGCAGGCTGTTGTCGAAATCGAGCAGCAGGAAGTCAATAAGGGAGTCTATAGCTGCGGCGGCTGCTTCATGGGGATTACCGCCGAATCGGTCAATATGCTTTTGACAAAAGATGAAATAATCCGCTGTCCGAACTGCACACGTATTCTCATCTTCAACGATGATAGAGAAAATTAGAAACCAAAACACGAAATTCCTCTACGATATGTTTTTATATATTTTTCTGCTTCTATAGGGAGTTTTTACTTTGCCTGACAAAATAGTCGCCTACACCGACGGGGGCAGCAGAGGCAATCCGGGCCCGGCCGCCGCGGGATATTGCATAAAAAACTCCGCCGGCACTCAATTACAGGCGAAAGCCTTTTTTTTAGGTCGGACAACGAACAACGTAGCCGAATACACAGCTCTGGTTAAAGCGCTTGAAGCAGCACGCCAAATTGGTGCGAAACAATTAACGGTGTTCAGTGACAGCGAGCTTCTTGTCAGGCAGATTAACGGCCGATACAAGGTCAAGAGCGAACAAATCATGCCGCTTTTCCAAGAAGCCGCAAAGCTGCTCGATAATTTCGACAACTGGAAAATTCAACACATTACCAGGGACAAAAATAAGCAAGCCGACAAACTCGTGAACCAAGCTCTCAATCTCAAAAGCGACGTCGAAAATCTCCCCGAATCGGCAGTGAATGAAAAAAACATCCGGCTCGGCGTGCTGATTAGCGGCGGCGGAACAACATTAATGAACATCCTCGATTATATCAAAGACGGCAGGCTAAACGCACAGGTCCCGATTGTCATAAGCTCCCGCTCTACGGTAGCGGGTGTGGAAAGGGCAAAAAACGCCGGACTCGATGTCAAAATAATCCGTAAAAAAGACTATCCCGATATCGAGAATTTCAGCAAACGAATCGAAGAAGAGCTTACCGCCGCAAAAGTTGACCTTGTCATCCAGGGCGGCTGGCTTTGTTTTTGGAAAATACCGGCGCAGTACGAAAACCGAGTCATGAATATCCATCCGGCGCTGCTGCCGAGCTTCGGCGGAAAAGGTATGTGGGGACATCACGTCCACGAGGCCGTCCTGAAGGCGGGATGCAAAGTCAGCGGCTGCACGGTACATTTTTGCACGAACGAATACGACAATGGGCCGATCATCGTCCAGCGAACCTGCCCGGTCAAAGATACGGACGATCCCGACACACTTGCGGCAAGGGTCTTCGAGCAGGAATGTATCGCATATCCGGAAGCCATCAGATTATTTGCAGCAGACAAGCTGCTCGTACAAGACGGCGTCGTAAAAATCAAACCGTAAGTTAGGCTCCGCTTTTCACAAAGTCAATTCGGCCTTCCGGGCGATGCAATCTCTATGACACAGCAGTCTAAGGCGATTTATCCCCTTAATAATCGCGCACGATAATCGCATCTTCACCGATCATGTATTGGTCTGAATCTTTGATTTTGAGATTATAAACTTTGCCGATATAAGGCTCAGGTCTCTTCCTGACGCTTATTATCCCGACCGAACCTTTAGATGTTTTTAGTCTTGTCCCGGATTTTAGATCATGTAGTGATAGCCACCTTCCAGCTTCCGACATGAAATAATGGTTCTCGGCGACGGTAATACAATTGCCGCTCTCAAGGGCAATATCATACAAGGTAAATGTCCCGCTATGAGCCTGCACTGTTTCAATTTGATTTAGGCCGGCAATGCCGCTGATGACCTGCGATACGCCAATTTCTGATATTGGAACAGACTCACCACCAACCCAGACCGGAGTATTACCGATAAAACAGGCCCTGCCTTTGGCCGGAACAAAGGTAGTAGCAAATGACCAAACATTTCCGGCCACTATCATCCCCTGATTATCTATTTCATCAACTCGCCAATAATATGTCCGGTCGTATTCCAGAGATCCGGGATTGTAAGAATTAGAATGCTGTCTTTGCGAAACCAGCACATCTAAAGTATTTGTCGCGGTTGCATTATTGACATCGTCGAAATCCGTACCAAGATACACATCATGTGCAATTGCATTAAATCCGGGCGTCCAGCTTAACTTAGCTTCTATTTCCACGTCTATAGCTTTGTTGGCAGGGTTTGGATTAGTTGCCTGGGAATGTATTGGTGCGGTCGTGAATTCCCAGATAATTCCGGTCATTTTATTGCACAAGTTGTCAATCTCATCAATCCGCCAGTAATAATGAGTGTTCAGATCCAAATTGCCGGGATAAAATTCTTTTTCAAGCTGTCTTCGTATAAAAGGCGGTGGATTATCGGTTCCGAAATACACTTCATACATGATTGCATTCGGATCGGACATCCAGCTCAATATAACATCCAGATCCACATCAATAGCCTCATTGGCAGGTATAGGATCAGAAGCCTGACCAATAACTGAAATGCCATTGGCATCACTCAGTGACATGCTCGCCTGTTGTGTACCGCCGTATGCTCCCATATTGATCCTGCACCCATTCGGGATTAGCTCATCGCCGATGGAACTATTCGGATCTCCGGCGTCAATGCAGGGACTCATTACATCGTCCATCACCCAGTTTCCGCTATTGGGATCGAATCTTCCCGCCTGCGATTTCAAGTGATAATCTCCGTCTATCCAAACCGCATTCGGATCATCCGGATCGACAACAATATTCGGGTCATTGACGTCCGCCCAATAGCCCTGTTTGGCAAAAAGCGGGTTTTCATCTATATTGCCTTCGCCTTCCCAGCCGCCCTGGACATTGCTGTAGGTTATTATGATCTTCGAATTGTTACCATTATATATCTGCTCACTGCTGCCCCAGAGTATGGAACTTGTAATCTTGAAATTTTTTGTTGGGGCATGAAACGGCTTAAAACATAAGCTCTCTCCATACAAGGCCCGGTTATTAGATATTGTGCAGTTGCGTATTTCTCCGTTAATTTTTTCCTGGAAGTTTATAGCACCACCTATCCAGCCGGAAGAGTTCCCGGTAAAAAGACAGTTTTTGAAATGAACATTCGAGATACCATAAGCTTGACTGCTATCAGAAATCCCTCCGCCTTCAGATAATGCTTTGTTACCAACAAAAGCGCAGTTAATAAAAGAGATTTCAACGCTTTCAATCGCATAACTTCCCCCGATATAAGCGTAATTATTTTCAAAGATACAATCAATTAACTGGGAGTCACTTTTATAACTACCAATTGCTCCACCTTCACCCAACGCATAATTATCTGTAAATCTACAGTTAGTCAGTATTAAATTACTGCTCTTCTCACAAAACATCCCGCCGCCGTTTCCTGTTGTTGAGTTTCCTTTTAATACACAATCGACAAGCGTCGGGCTACCTTCGATACAATATATACCACCACCATTATAGTAAGATTCTTCTCCGTCGGCATTACCTCCTGTGATAGTGAAACCGTCCAGTATCGCCGTCGCATCGGTCCCGCTTGCTGTAACCACATGGGAACTATTGTCCCTGATATTGGTTAAATTCGGGTCATCGTCGGCGTTAAGGTCACCGGAGAGAATTGTTTCATACAGTTCGATATCGCGGGCATTGGGATCTGTCGCACCAACGTAACCGCCAGCAAGGATTACACCATTGATTAGTTGAAAAGTTGCTTCGCGGTCGCTGGAAGTTTGTCCTGCTCCTTTGTCGGGCGTGTAAGTGCCCTGAGCGACTCTGATTTCGACGGGTTTGTCCGAATCGTTTGCATCAGCCAGGGCATCCTGAAGATATACGTAGGCATTCTCCCAGTTCGAGCCGTCATTTTTCCCCCCGTTACTGTCTTCGACAGAAGACACGGGGGCATTGGCGTCCACATAGATGATTCTTTCGGCTGCGGCAGGGCAGACTGCTGTTAGTAAAAACAGCAGGCACAACAAACATTTGATAAGAGTTGATTTTGCTCTCATTTTTCTATCCCTCGTTATGATAACAGATGACAGATAACAAAAAATTGTCTTATGTCCCTCGTCCATCTTCTATCGTCCTGCTTGTTTTTTAAGGCGGGATTTGGATATAAATGCGAAATAGATATAAATAATGACGGCTAAAACTATGCCCCTTAGGGGTAAAATATTACGACAAAAACAATAATCCGCCTTTATGTGATTATACTACTACAGAATCGTCTGCAAGTGCAAGAGAATTCCGGCAATTTTTGCTTTAATTTAAGCAGGTGGGGAAATTTCACAGAATATATATTTAGACCGCTCCGATATTTACAGAAATTCGAGGAGGCGTTTACTGCGTCTTAGCCGCAGCGGGCTCGCTTTCCTTCGGCTCCTTCACATTGACACCTTCGAGCTTCAGATGCTCCTCGTCCTGGACATCGATTTTTATGAGATTTTTGCCCTCGAACTTACCTGCCAAAACAGCTTCCGAGAGCGGATCTTCTATATAGTGCTCTATCGCCCTTCGCAGAGGTCTGGCCCCGAATTCGGGATTGTAGCCCTTATCGATGAGGAATTCCTTGGCCCGCTCGGATAGCTCCAGCTTGAAACCGTGCTCGATCAGCCGCTTAAATACCTTATTAAGCTCGTACTCAACGATAGTCACCAAATCGTCTCTCGTCAGGGCCTTAAAGACTATAGTGTCGTCCACGCGGTTTAAGAATTCCGGCCGGAAATGATGTTCCACCTCTTTTTGAAGGACTTCCTTCATCTTCTCATAGTCGGCCTCGGGAGTTTTCTTGCCGAAACCGAAGCCGCCGCTGTTTTTAATCAACTCGGCTCCGATATTACTGGTCATAATAAGGATAACGTTCTTGAAATCGATACCTCTGCCGAAGCTGTCCGTCAATCGACCTTCATCCATTATCTGCAGCAGCATGTTGTAAACATCCGGATGTGCCTTTTCGATCTCATCCAACAGCAGCACCGAATACGGCCGCCGTCTAATTCTTTCAGTCAACTGCCCGCCTTCCTCATAGCCGACGTATCCGGGAGGTGCACCAACCAGCCGGCTGACATTGTGCTTTTCCATAAACTCGCTCATGTCCAGCCGGATGAGAGAATTCCTGTCGCTGAACATAAATTCCGCCAAGGCCTGCGCAAGCAGCGTTTTGCCGACGCCGCTGGGGCCTAAGAAAATAAAGCAGCCCATCGGGCGATTCGGGTCTTTCATGCCGCTTCTGCTGCGCCGGACCGCTTTCGCCACGGCGGTAATCGCATCATGCTGCGAGACAACCATCTTATGCAGTTCGGTCTCAAGTTCCAGAAGTCTCTGGGTCTCTTTTTTCTCTAATCGCGTTAACGGCACGCCGGTCATATTGCTGACAACCTCGGCAATAATCTCATTATCCACCACGCCGGTCGCCTCTTTATGCTCATCGTACCATTCCTTATGCAGCCTTGTTTTTTCATCTAAAAGTTGCTGGGCCTCATCCCTCAAAGATGCCGCCCGTTCGTAGTCGGCGCTTCTGACAGCCTCGTCTTTTTCCCGCTGCAGCTTTTCGATATTTCCCTCAATCTCAGTAAGGTCCAGCGGAGGCGTCATATTCTTTAGCCTCACTCTCGCACCGGACTCGTCAATCACATCTATCGCCTTATCCGGCAGACATCGGCCGGTGATATATCTTGTCGAAAGCTCCACCGCCTGGAAAAGGGCTTCGTCGGTAAAGCGGACCCTGTGATGCGCCTCGTAACGGTCTCGAAGTCCCCGCAAGATATCCAGAGTTTCATCCTTCGAGGGCGGCTCGACTATTATCGTCTGGAAACGTCGCTCAAGCGCACCGTCTTTCTCGATATGCTTGCGGTATTCATCCAGGGTCGTCGCGCCGATGCACTGGACTTCTCCCCGGGCAAGAGCCGGCTTGAGGACGTTGGATGCGTCAATCGCTCCCTCGGCGCCGCCTGCACCGACAAGGGTATGAAGCTCGTCGATGAACAGCACCACATTTTTCGCCCTTCTTACCTCGTTGATAACCGCTTTGATTCTCTCTTCGAATTGCCCCCGGTATTTCGTTCCGGCCACCATCATCGCCAAATCGAGCACTACAATCCGCTTGCCTTTAAGTAGCTCGGGCACTTGCTTGTTGATAATCTGCTGGCTCAAACCTTCGACAATAGCCGTCTTGCCTACGCCCGCCTCACCGAGCAAAACCGGATTATTTTTGGTACGCCGGCAGAGAATCTGTATCAATCGCTCGATTTCATTTTTCCTGCCGATCACGGGATCAAGCTCGCCGTCCTCAGCCAACTGGGTAAGGTCTCTCCCGAAGCTGTCTAACGCCGGTGTTTTGCTCTTTGTCTTGCGGCCCATCGTCGGGCTCATCTTCATACCCAAAGCGGCAGGCCCGTCGTCCACACCCGCACCGAGAAGATTCAAAACTTCCTGCCGAACCTCCTCGAGCTTCAAACCGATATCCAAAAGAACCTGTGCGGCAATTCCCTCGCTCTCCCGAAGAATCCCTAAAAGAATATGCTCGGTCCCGACGTAATTATGGTTCAGCGACCGCGCCTCCTCTATCGCATATTCGATTACTTTCTTGGCCCGCGGGGTCTGGGGCAGCTTACCCATCGTCACCATATCGGGACCGCTTTTGACGTGCTTTTCTATTTCCAGCCGCAGCTTTTTTATATCCACATCGAGGTTCTTCAGGACCGTGGCCCCCACGCCGCTGCCTTCCTTAACCAATCCGAGAAGGATATGTTCGGTACCTATGTATTCGTGGTTAAACCGCTGGGCCTCCTGATTGGCCAGCGCCATTACTTTTCTTGCTCTGTCTGTAAAACGTTCAAACATCTTTATCCCTGAATATCAATAAATAATGTTTCGTAAACTTCCCCAAGTATTTAACATCTCAAAGAACAATATTTACGAACATCTGTTTTCCAATATCTATCTCTATTTTACCAAACTCAACACATTTGTCAAACATACAACGTCAGCAGGTTTTATATTCACCTATAAGCCTGATAATACTATACTTTATATGCCTTAAATTGGGTTGATGTTCGTTTTCGGACAATATTTTTATTTAGTCTTAATTTTATCGGCAAAAACGCCTGTGAACTTTGCCCTTTATCGCACAAAAATCCCTTTTGGGCCGTTGCCGATTCACCGCCGGAGCCGGGAGCAAAGCAATAAGGCAATATCAAAAATATCCCATCGTCGGACGCATAATTCGACAACATAAACATTATAGGATTATAAGCATTCGCGGCAGAAATAAACTCTGTTTGCTTTACATATTTTTCAACGTATATTTTAATTATGCACAAGTAACAGTTCTGCAGATATTTTACCTGAAAACAAACAAGAGATGATTCGGCATACATTATAAGGATATATTGAGTATGAACGCAGCACACATCATTGAGACATGCACATCGGCGATAATTTTGGCTTTAACGCCTCGTGAAAGATGGGGCTTCGCAACAAGGGGACTTAACTCCTCGGATACTTCAATACCAACCTGGCTGATTATCAGCGGTTCGGCAATTCTGGTTATACTAATCGCTTCCTCAATTATCATCGCTTACAAACAAAAGCCACATAAAAAATAACATTTCATTTCTTTTTAACATACATAGCATATAAGGCAGTGATTTTCAAGTCCGGCCCGAATCCCGCCGGGATTAGTACCACATAAAAAAATGTTATACCCTATAGCTGAATACCTTATCAAGCGATGTATAAATAACGACCTGCTGCCGGTCCGGCCCTTTTTGCCTGCAATTAGTAACAGTCAAAATCAATAATAACAAACAGCTAAATAGAATGAATCTAAATACTTTTTCTCTCATAACTTCCCTTTCAATTTAATTACTCCGCTTACGAAAACAAATCAATATTTTTTTAAATATACTACAAACTTACCGTCTCGTAATGTCATACCCTCGGAGGCGGGTATCCATTTATAATATCGAAGCAGTGGATTCGGTGCCTGCGCAGGAATGACAATTTAAAGTTATACTATGTTAAATATATCTATTATTGACAATCATAAGTTACGGCACCTTTTCTTCCTGCCTATATTTTACCGATAGTTCCCTTAGTACATCCTCAATTAAATCAAGATACGCCGTCATTGTTTTCCGCTAATCCAAATGGGTGATAGTTCTTAGTTTACCGTGTATCATTTATATCGATATTCATATTGTGCTCTGTATCAAATTCAATACCTTTTATTTTCAAAGATCTATCTATCATTGATTTTGGCAAAGGAGCAGCATCATGTGGATCATTGCTACGTAAAGACAATCTCAGGGATCGTGACATATACCATGGTCCGAAGATATTAACAAAGGGTTTATAACGTGAAACATATTCATCAGTACAGTTATTTGGATTAGTATTACTTATAGAATACAAGACGCCAGGTTTGGGAAGAAATAAACGTCTACATGGGTAGAATAAAATTATTTCATCGTAACGAGTTGCGATCAAGCACCCTGCCTTATATAGTTGACCACAGATCTTTTCTATCTCATGAATTTCATCTATTGAAAAAAAGTTCTTTAAGCGTTCTCTATCCTCATCAAAGAAGTTAGAGTCTTTTATTTCGAATGAACCATTCTCACAATTAATGCCCGACTTATAGAAACGAAGATTCTTATATTGGTCATGCTTCCTCATGAAATTAATACAGTCGAGATAAGCTAAAACTGCTTTCGAAGTTAGAGCAGGAGGCGTGTATAAAAACTGAGATATACCAAGAATAATAATTATAATCACGGGCAGAAACACTATGAGTAATATCAAAGTTAGTGGTTTCCTAATCATATTATATAAATCCTCACAGAATTCCCTGAACTTTATCCTTGGTAGTTAATTTATTTGCATTCTATAAAATGCTTAAAATCTACATCCACGTCCGTTGGATCATTCTTTCTTGTATCTAGATAATCAAATGCACCGGCATGTTCAAGACCTAAGTTGATCATATCGCGGCTTGCCTTCTCATCCCAAGGTGGTCTGCTGAATTTTCCGTGACTATATTCTAACAAAGCGAGCCCAATTGCATCAAGATGACCAGCGATTTTGACTCCAAAACTGCCCCAAGGGCCATAATTTTCATATGTAGAGCGCCCAGCCAGATAGTTACCATATTGTGATGGATCCAATGTCCAAACCATAGATTGGGTTGGATGATATGGATCATAAAACCCATTGCTGACATTAAATCTGTCAGTCTCATGGTATCTGTGCTTCATATCAAAATCACCGGCAAAGCCGAAAGCTTTCCATGGTCCCTTAAAATAGCCTTCGCCTACTAAATCTATACATTTTTGAGTCTTTTTTTGTGTTTCTTGCATTGTATATATTCTTTTTAGAAATCCCAATGGATCAATCCAGTTTAGAGGATTATTCCCACAATAAGAGTATAGATTCAGGCAATCGTAGTATCCAATCGGATCTGTCTGGAGGAATCGGCCGATATCGAAGGCGTAGTACCTGGCCCTGTAGTAGTACAGGGCGGTTTCATCATCGGCCCGGCGGGCGGTGAACATGTAGGGATTGCCGATGGCGCTTTGGGAGATTTCGCTGCTGTTGACATCGTAAATCGTCGGGGCGCCGAAGAAATCGTAGGAATACCGTTCCACTATAACATTATTCACATCTGAAAGAGCCGCAACGCTTCCCAGGCCGTCGAAGTGATAATAATATACTATATTACCACCGTCAACATCAA
This sequence comes from uncultured Pirellulales bacterium, assembly GCA_964431695.1. Classification (GTDB taxonomy): domain Bacteria; phylum Planctomycetota; class Phycisphaerae; order Sedimentisphaerales; family Anaerobacaceae; genus JAFGPS01. The sequence continues at coordinate 56,514 of CAYSKI010000001.1, forward strand.
TCATGCAGATCGGCTCATTTGAATTTAAGTCATCCGTAACTGGAATAAAGTGCCCGTTAATTTATTACTTATGACATAAACAACATGAGATACGCCCCCGCAATATCAAGTATCTAAAATCCAGAATCGAACATCAAATGGCTTGTCATGGACATTTTTCGCTGAAAATCGGGAATTCTCCTAACATTCGGCCGATCACTGGTATAATAATAAATAGCATACGGCGAGTAGCGTATGGCAGGTAGGGCAAAGCAAGATAAAAGCATGTCCTGAGTGGAGCCGAATGGGTTCAAAATATAAAGTTGAAAGTTAAATATAACTCATAAATTCCATATTTAGCCGTCGGGCCCGCCCGACGGGGATTTTCCACGGGGATTTCGACAGATGTCGTGAACCTTCTACAAATCGACCTTTTTTGAAAAAACGAACCCAATTTGGACGATCCCCAAATTGACGTAAGCTCTTTGAAAATAACATAATATGACAAATCCTCGTCAATCCGCGAAATCCGCGGTTGAAAAACAAAGCCAATTATTTCGTATTGAGTGCTGCGTAATGCGTATGGCGTAAAGTCATTTGAAAAAACAATTTATCCCTTAGGGAAGCCAATCCTTAACGTCAGAAGGCAGAAGACGGAAAACAGAAGACAGAGAAAAAATTGAAAAACAAAGCCAATCCGGTTTCGCCTTCGGCGCAGTTTATCCTGAGCGCAGCCGAATGGACCGGGACGAGTTTATTTAGCCCCCAGGCCAGCCTGGGGGGGCAAGATTTGCCGGAATTGATATTAATCCAGGCACATCGGCTCATCGGAGCGGCTGTGACGGCGATATATCGTAACGCCCTTGCAGCCAAGCTCATAGGCCAGTTTATAGGCCTGATCGACGACGGCGGGGGTTGCTTTTTCGCTTAGGTTGATGGTTTTACTTACTGCGGCGTCGCAATGCCGCTGGAAGGCTGCCTGCATCCGGATATGCCATTCGGGACTGATATCGTAAGCACATTTGAAGATTTGACGAATATCGGCGGGCACAGCGGTCATTTTTTGAATACTGCCGGTCTTGATGATTTCATTTTCCAGTTTTTCGCTGTAAAATCCGCGATTTTCGGCGATTTTTTTGAAAATCGGATTGACCTGAAGCAGCTTTTCGCCGTCTAAAATCTGCCGGTGAAAAACCAGCGAATACAACGGCTCGATACCTGCCGAACAATCCGCGATGATACTGATTGTGCCGGTCGGAGCAATGCAGGTAATCGAGGCGTTCCGGACCTTTTGCTTGCGGTCGGTCCGCCAGATACTGCTGCTCCAGTTCGGGAACGGGCCACGCAAATCAGCTAACTCGCTGCCGGCCTTACAGGCGTTTTCATTAATAAAGCCCATCAGCTTTGCCCCGAAGTCAACGCCCTGCTGAGAATCGTAAGGTATCCCAAGCATGAAAAGGCAGTCGGCAAAGCCCATCACGCCCAGTCCGATTTTGCGGTTTGCCTGAGCCAGCCGGACGGTATCGTGAACGGGATAATCACATGCATCGATGATATTGTCCAGAAACCGCACCGCAAGCTGCACGGTCTCGGCAAGCGAAGACCAGGCAATATCCTCGCCGGCCTTCGAGACGTTTACGAATTTTGTCAGATTGATACTGCCTAATGTGCAGGCCTCGTACGGCAGCAACGGCTGTTCGCCGCAGGGATTGGTCGCCTCGATGTCACCTAATACGGGAGTCGGATTGTCACGGTTGATCCGGTCGATAAAAACCACGCCCGGCTCGCCCGTCTTGCGGGCGCATTTGATAATCATCTTCCAGATATCGCCGACGGTATAAAATTGCCCTTTTTGTTGAAGCTTGGATTCGTCCTGAGGCGGAAGCGGATACAATTCGTCGATGGAATAATCAGCAACATGAAGCTTCTTCGGCAGCAGGTACTCTTTTTGCGTACGGGGATTTTTTACGATATGCAAATCCTTTGCAGTGTAGAGAATCTTTTTCATCCATCCGTCGGTGACTTTAACCGAGACATTGAAATTGGTGAAGGCTTTCAAATTTTGCTTGGCATAGAGGAATTTGAGTATGTCCGGGTGCTCGACGCTCATCATTCCCATATTTGCACCCCGGCGAAAAGCCCCCTGCTGGATGGCGTTGGTCGTCTCGGAAAAAACCCGCCAGAAACTGATCGGCCCGGATGTTGTCCCGCCGCTGGATGCGACGCGGTCGCCGGTCGGCCTGAGCCTATCGAAGGAAAATCCCGTGCCGCCGCCGGCCTGCTGAATCAGCGCGGTCTGCTTAATCGCTTCGAATATGCCTTCGATACTGTCTTCTATCGGCAGGACAAAACACGCGCTGAGTGTGCCGCGACGTTGTGCGTTCATAAGGGTGGGCGAGTTCGGCAGGAATTTGAGCGAGGCCATCATATCGTAATATTTTTTATGCCATTGCCTGATTTCGCCGCTGCTTACTCCGTACCGTGCTTCGGCCCGTGCTATCAGCGAGGCCACTCTGCTGAAAAGCTGGGCAGGCGTCTCGATGCAAATTCCGTTCTCGTCCTTAATCAAGTATCTGCTCTGCAGAACCTTCAACGCATTCTCGCTGAGGACAGGCTCTTCGGACGGCACCGGATATATCTGAGGATCAGTCATATTTTTTCCTAATCCACCGAAATCTGAAAACATCCCGAATTTTTTCGCTGAACCGGATTCCAAGCCGCTGCGTGCCGGTCTTAAACTCCGCTCGTTCCAAATCCTCCGTAGTGACTTTGCCGGACTTTTTACCGAACAGTGACAGGATTCCCGCCGCAACCAAACCGAGAAATGAATTTATTTTCATGCGAGCAGACATTTGTCAACCATTGTTTCAGTCGCGAATTATCAGTATCCACATGCAATTATCTTTGTACCGCCATCCTTACCGAAGCCAGCAATTCTTCGCCGGTCCTGCTAATCGTTTCCGATTGGCCGAACAATTGATGCCGTTCCAATATTTCCGGCTGCCGGTCGTAATATCTCTGTACCGCCTCGATTCCACCTTCGGCCGGGCCGCTCGTTTCATATCCGCCATCCGTAAGCCACAAGCTGAATTCGTCATTGTACTCGGCGGGATAGATTATCGCCGTAACGAATTTATCATCGCCGTACCGCGCCAGATGCACCTTCGCCCGAGACGGCGGAGCGGCTTTGACCGCCATGTTGACAAGCTCTTTGAAATCGCGCCGGGCGGTATCCGGTTCGCTCGAATAAAAGAACATCCCTGCTTCGAGCTGGAAGGTTTCGGCCGTAACGCCTTTGAGTTCCAGCTTGCCGTCGGGAAAGGCCCGATGGATTTTATAGACTTTACCGTGGCTGTATTTTTCGCTTTCCAGTAGTTCAGCCACTTCCCGGGCGGTAAAACCTACGCCGACGTGGTCGCCGAAATCGAAGATGTACAAACCGGCGTATTTTTCCGGCTTTTTTAATTTTGGTAGTTCCATAAGTCGATATTATAACTGTGGACATCATGATTTGCACGTTTTTTGTATCATATAAATGTTAAAAGTAAATAAATTCAAAAACAATTAAAGTTTTAGAAATTTATATAAAAAGCGAATTATTTGTATGGGTGATAACAATGAACAGAACAGAAATAAACTCACTACTAAAAGATGAATACTTACAAATCGAGCAACTTATCTCAAATTTTGACCAGCGAGCAATTACAATAAAAGCATGGAGTGTTACTGCAAGCATGTCTGGTTTGGGGGCCAGTTTCTTATGTCATTCCCATATACTTCTTTTATTAGCAAGCTTGAGCAGTATCATTTTCTGGTCAATTGAAGGATGTTGGAAGCAATTTCAAAGCGGCCATTACAAGCGTGGTCGAGAAATTGAAAAATATTTTGCTGGTGAAAATGATACACCATTACCCCTGCAAATTGCGAAAAGTTTCGTCTCAGAATTCAATAATTTCGGCATAAAGAATTTATGGAAGCACATGCGTCTTCCTCATGTCGCGCTTCCACATATATTAATTGCTGGTGTTGGGATCATTATTTTCATCTTGGCATTGAATGGAACTATTGAAATATAATTTAGCACTTTACTGTTTACCTCGCTTGGCATGATAAAGAGTTTAGTAACATACAAAGTGTTTTTCACGCCGAAAGAGTCTGTATATCTGTGGGGAGTTTGTTGAGAATGAGCTTTTTTAGATCAAGTTTCTTGCTTGCGTTGTCAATATCTATACCGACAAGATTTCCATCGACATCGTAATCAAGTACTATACCCTCCGAGACTTCCTGGCTTTCGGCACTTTGCCTTTCAGCCAGGTCAATATAAAGTGAATCGGTATCAGGGTAATAACTCAACTTCATAATTCAATTATTACCATGAATCTAAAATAATGCACGGTTTTTTTGATGAAAGGTTTTGATAAAGGCGTATATAATTCAGGAACTGATAAATATTCACAAGGAGTATGACATGACTAATGGTGGAGCAGCGGCGGCGGCAGCGGCAATCGCAAATGCAATAAAAGCATCGGGGGCAATTGTAAGTGTGGAATCCACGGATTTTACGACAATCCTCGAAAAAGTGGATAATCCCTTGGTCGTGTGTTCAGAGAGCAAATTTATCTCGAAAAAATATCACTACCTGACCAGCTATAAAGGCATGATATTTTACACGAAATCCGTTACACCCTTAATGTTGCGACCGAGCGCAGAAATAATCCAGGCCAAAAAAATATGGATCCCCTCTTAGTATCTTTCCAGTTTTGTATAATCTATTCTTATTAAGAACCACCTGCTGTTGCTTTACCTTCAATCACTTTGATTAGTGCGAATTTTCTTTTTCCAACCTGGATGCTCATCCCGTCTGTGGGATTTACTTGAGCGTTTGGATCAGTAATTTTATTTCCGTCAATAGTAACGGCAGTCTGAGCACACATACGCTTTGCTTCGCCGCCGGTCTCGACAAGCTTACACGTAAGCAGCAACTGCTTGACAGAGACAGGCTCCGGCGAAAGTACAAATTCGGGCATATCGTCGGGTAGTTGCTTTTGGGCGAAAATCCTGTCGAATTCGGCGGCGGCGGCATCGGCAGTGGCCTTATCGTAAAACTGGGTGACAATTGTTTTGCCTAATAAAACTTTCGCCTCCTTCGGATGAGCTTTGTCCGGATTGACAAGTTCGGCAATTTTCTCACTCGGCAGGTCGGTTAAAAGAGTAAAGTAGTTCTCCATCATATCGTCGGAGATACTCATCACCTTGCCGAACATATCGTTAGGCTGGTCGGTTACGCCGATGTAATTGCCTTTGGATTTACTCATTTTCTCCCGGCCGTCCAGGCCAACGAGTATGGGCATGGTAATAACAATCTGCGGTTTTTGACCGTAGGCTTTCTGGATGTCCCTGCCAACGAGATTATTAAAGGTCTGGTCCGTGCCGCCCAATTCGACATCGCTTTCTATCATAACCGAATCGTAGCCCTGCATCAGAGGATACAGAAACTCGTGGGTGTAAACATCGATATCGGCCTGCAGGCGTTTTTTGAAGGTGTCTCGCTGGAGCATCTGGGCGACCGTTTTTTTCGCAGCTATCTGAATCAGCTCCATCAGGGTCAGTTTTTCCAGCCATTCACCGTTATGTCTGACCTCGAGTTTTTCCCCGGAAGTATCGAGAATTTTGCCGGCCTGCTCGAAGTAAGTCCCGGCATTTTCCTCGATTTGTTCGCCGGAAAGAATCGGCCTCGTGGAATTCTGGCCGGTAGGATCGCCTATCCTGGCGGTATAGTCGCCAATAATAAGGACCGCCTTGTGTCCAAGGTCCTGAAACTGCCGCATCTTTCGCAACACTACCGTATGTCCCAGATGAATATCAGGCGAAGTAGGGTCAAGACCGAGCTTGATTCGCAATTTTCTACCAGATTTAGCCGCCTCGGCGAGTTTTTCCGCCAGCTCGTTTTCAGTGAAGATTTCCACCGTACCCCGCCGGAGTAACTGGATTTGCTCTGCAATTGCCTTTGTCATAGATTTTCTCTGCAATACAAGTAACCGAAAAAGGAAATTATAGACAATTAACAGAAAAAAGCAAGACCGCTCATAAGATATTAACAATATTGGCCTTACAGGACTTCATAAAAAAAATATCTCCTTTTTTTAGTAATAAAGCTCAGTCCAGTATAGTCATGTCCATTTTATGCGAGATTTTTTGTTACCCAGGCCTGAATCGCTGCCTTTAATGGATAGAGAAAAACCTTTGTATGAAATAGAAAGAAAGGAGCAATATCATGTACAGGCCAAAATACCAGCGAAAACTGACGTTGGCTTTTATAGTGCTGGCTTCGGCCTTAATCCTTGTTACCGAGCCTGTTTCAGCACAAAAAGGCAGAAATAACAGAAAATCGAGCAATTCTTCTGCGGCAAAACAACAGGCACCAAAACCAGCTCCCGCCCCCAAAGCACAACAGTCAGCAAGTGCAGGAAGGAGCCAAAGCAGCACTCCTCCAAGCCCTCGAGCAAGCCGGCCTTCAGCCAGTCCAAGAAATTCGAGTCCTGTTATTCGAAATAATTCCCCCAGAGCACCAATTGTCAGCCGGCCCAGCCGAAGTTCCACAAGAATAACATCCAGCCGCCCTACATCTTCTCTGCCAACAATAAATTCGAATGTCCGCAGACAAACGACTGGCAATATAAGCTCCCGTAATTCGACGCGCTCGATTATGGGCAGAACACAGCAATCAACAAGCTCAAATAACCGAATAAATACGCGTATAGGTAGTACAAGAATCCCTTCGACTGTTACTCAGCAGCCGGTTGCAGGCTCAAATAATCGGATAAGCTCAAGTATTAGCTCGCGCATCGGCAATCCGATCGGCACACAGCCACCATCAACATCCACCATCCGGAATCAACCAACTACAAGCTCGACTAACCGGATAAATTCGCGAATGAGCAGCATATTCGGCACAGAAAGGACTTCTCCTCCAACTGTGGCAAGGCAGCCGGCTGCAAACTTAAACAATCGGATTCGCTCAAGTAAAAGCTCGAGTATAGGCAATATAATCGGTACGCAATCAAACTCGATATCCAGGACAAGGAAACTATCGACCACGAATCAGATAAACCGCAACCGTTCGATAATCGACAGTGTAAAAAGTCCAAATAGGACGCCTCCTTCAAGTGTGGCAGAGCAGCCGGCTGGAAGCTTAAGAAATCTTAAAAGCTCAATAGACCGGGCAGATTCGAGTATTGGAAGTGTAATAAGTCCTCGTCGGACGCCTCCTCCAAATGCAACGCGACAGCCGGCTGCAGGCCTTAACAACCGGATCAATTCAAGTAAAAGCCGGAGTATCGGCAACTCAAAAAGTAAACAGACAGAGACGACATCAAGGACGAGGAAACAGATTACAAATCTCAACACCAACAGGGAAACTTCGCGTCTGCGTGACACAATTAATAGCAGGAATTCCACACAAATATCAAGCAAGCCAACCAGTAAAAGAGAAGTTACATCCGGCTCCCGTATAACAACACAGCCAAACAGCACAAGAGCAAATAGAAAGGCACATCCGGAGCAGCAAACAACCATTATCAACAATATAATAACAGATAGAGACAGCCATAGAGGCAGCAGCCGAATACACCGATTCGAGACCGAAAGGCCTTCGCGTTTGATATATCGCGACCGTCCGTATTCAAAACATGACAATTATCATTACGAACATACATACGTTGATTCTTACAGCAGGATACGACGCAAATTAATCTGGCCGAGATACCGCTATATCGTGCGCTATAACCGGGGTCCCCGGTTCTCGTACAGATATTTCTATCCGTACTATCATCGTAAATACGTATTCGTTAGTCTTGGAGGTTACTGGCCGTATGGATATGGTTATCTCCGTTATTACTGGTACGGCTGCCATCCCTATTACTGGTACGGCTATTATCCGATTGCCCGTGAAGTACAAACCGGCGCATATAACTACTACACCTATAATTATTACTACGGTGACAATAGTCAGGGATACGCATCAACTCAGGCGGCAGATTCGGATTATTTAGATAATTTAGCCCGGCAGCAGGCGGAACCCACACAGGCTACTCTGGCCGACAGCTATTTCGACGAAGCCGTCAAGGCTTTCGAGGACGGCAACTACGGTATTGCCATCGATAAATTCGCCAAAGCAATGGAGCTTGCACCTGACGATACGGTGCTTCCCTTTGCCTATTGCCAGGCCCTTTTGGCGGCCGAGAGATACTCCGAAGCCGCCCAGATCCTTCGAGAAGCTCTTAAAAAGGTAAGCCTGGAAAAAGAAGGAGTATTCTTTCCTCGTGGTTTATATCCGAATGAAGATATTCTGCTTGCACAGCTCGATGAGCTTGCCGTAAAAGCCGAGTCTTACAGCTTCGACGCGGACCTGCAGCTGCTGTTAGGTTATCAATTACTGGGGATCGGTGAACATGATAAGGCAGTAACACCGTTAATCAATGCAAGCCTTGATTTGAAAAATGCAGAGGCCGCCGGTGTATTACTTAAACTTCTTGAAAAAATTAAAACAGCCGAAGAAGAAACCCAGGAAACAGATACCCAAGAAGTTCAAATGAAAGAAGCCGAAATGAGCAGCCTTATACCTTCTCAAAGTATCGAGCCAATCACCGGGATACTATCACAGCAGGTACAGAGCGATATCATCAATGAAAAACATGCCACAAAAATAAAGGAAACGGTTCTTGTAGCAACTCTGTGTGTCCTGGCGGGAAGTACCGGCATAGGTCACTACTTCAGGATATGAAGAAATCGTCCCGGTATATCAGGCCATGATTCGACCGAGCCGGCCGAAGTTAATTCCGGGAGGTACGACGATGAAATTCACCATGTATTTGTTAATACTATTGATGCTGCCTACACCGGGTGTATCTCAAGCAAACAACAATGACCAGCCGTTTCCCATTTGGCCTACTACCGATGAACAGGAATCCCCTGATGTTTACGGCACAATAGTCGTCTGGCAGCAATTCGTTTCCGAATACGGGGACTACGATGTCTTTGTCGCCGATTTGAATAATCCGACCCAGCCGCTTATAAAAATTTTCGGGTACGAAAGCGAGCAAATGAATCCGGCGATATTCGAAAATTATATTGTCTGGCAGGATTTTGTTTCGTGGCAGGGATCGGCGGATTGGGACATTCGTATGGCGGATATCAGCAATCAAAATGAGCCGAATATATATGTCGTTTCAGACATCGCCAATAATGACGAGCAAAACCCGGCGATCCACGGCAATATCGTCGTCTGGGAGGATGGTTTTCCAGGCAGCCTGAATATCTATGGCGCCGATATCACGGACCCGGCCGGACCGACGGAATTTCTTATCTCTGCTCTCGACGTTGACCAGCAAAATCCCCACCTTTATAGAAACACCGTCGTTTGGCAGGACAGCTATTTTGGCGACCGGGACATTTATGCTGCTGATATCTGGCTAAGAAACACACCCCTTGAGTTTCCCGTCGCGATTTTGGAAAAAGACCAGCAAAATCCGGTCATATACGGCAATATTGTCGTATGGCAGGATAATTTATTCGATAACTGGGATATTTATGCCGCCGATATCTCCGACCCCAACAATCCTGTTGAGTTTGCCATCGCCGTCAACGATTCGTCCGCGGTTGCTCCCGACATAGACGATGGTGTCATCGTCTGGCAGGACGACCGTAACAATAACTGGGATATATTCGGATACAATCTGGTTACCGGCCATGAATTCCAAATTACTCAAAACCAGAACGATCAGATTAATCCGGCCGTAAGCGGAAACGTAGTCGTCTGGCAGGATTATCGCAACGGCAATTCTGAAATATACGCTATTTTCCTCGATGAACCGGAGGCAACAGGCAACATTCCGGAAATCCGTAACAATGTTGACTGAAATCCCTCTTTAAACAGGGGGAAAACCGGACCTTTTACTATTCCTTATACCGGTCCATATAGAAGAAAGAATCTGCATAATTAGTTGAAATCTGTCGTTTTTTAATATAGAATTTCCGTGACCAATAGTAGAGTTGGTGCCTTTAATAGATAGAGTGAAAGCTTCGCCCTGTGCCGTACGGCAAAGGGTTGCAGCGTTGTGAAACGGGTATTAGAGACGAGGAATGGACAGACTGCTGCAAAATGCCTTGAAAGGACTCACTGCCTGTGACGTCGAAAGAAGACGCAGAGCAATGGAGCCTTTTGTAAGAGCCACATTTGAAAGATTTATCAGGTATCTATACCGGTACCTGGGTAATGAGACCGAATGTGAGGATGTTTTGGAAGATGTTTATGCTGATATATGGGAAGACCCCGGGCACCTCAGTAATGTGAACAGTGAGAGGGAACTGCTGATAACGGTATATATGTATTATATGAGAAGGCGCCTGAGGCAGGTTTACAGGAGACTGAATAGAAACCTAAATTTATCGCAAAATAATCTGACGAACCTTATCGCCCCCGAATTGGGGATATGCGAAATGATGTCCCAATCCGAGCTAAGGCAAACGCTTCGCCGGACATTGGGAAAACTTAAGGCAAGGGAGCGAAGAGCCATCGAACTGTGGATGGAAGGGATGTCCAACAGAACGATTGCCAACGAGCTAAAGACGACCGTAGGAGCGGTGAAAATGTTGAAGTTCAGAGCAATATTGAAGTTGAAGAAGTTAATGAAAGATTCCTATCAAGCAGAATAATTCTGCATTTTATTAAGGATAATATTCAAATGTCCGATACAAACCGAGAAATTCAGGAACTCCTGGTTGACTACGCCGGTGCCTTGCGTGACGGCTGTATTCCTTCGTTTCTGAAATCACTGACGCGCAAGGAAGCACAATTAATTGCTTCCGCCGAACAGTTTTGGGATGCTACCGAAATTGTCCGGATTCTCAACGGCGTTGGATTTGCTGATAAAGCCGTGACCGCGGATGTCGGCCTTTTCATGTCACGGGTCGACGCTAATATCGTGTCGCGCTCGAAAAAAGCAAGAGCCTTGTCGCAACGCAAACACGCCGGCCGTTTTCCTTCTCAAAAGCGCAGCAGCAGGAACACAAAAACGACGCCGAAAACGGAAAAAACTGAAAAGCAGATATGATTTTAGACTGTCACCAATGTTCGTCTTGTTACTTCGAGGATAAAGAACAATCCTCACGAATCGACCCTGCGACAATTTCGCAGCGACAGCCGAGGCTGACATATAGAAATGTCCTGGTTGTGTTCACCTGTGTCGAGATGTACGACAGTAAAGAGGAGCTTGAAGAAGCGGCGGAAGAATTCGAGGCGCTCTCGGAGTTAATAGGAAAACGACCCGTTTTACTTTGTCCGAATGTGCATCTTTCCATTGACAGAGCTCCCGAAAAGCAAGCCGCATACTTAATCGGGGAGCTGGAAAAGATGCTCATTGCCAGAGGCTACGACGTTCACCTGTTGTCTTTCGGCTATCACAAGCAATACGGCATGGAATGTAACGGCAATGTCGGCAGTGTCGTCGGCAGAAGGTTCTATGGTTCGGCAGACAAACAGTTTCTCAGGCTCCTGACGCGACTTGGTGTATGTCCGCCCGGTTCTCTGCCGGAACAAATGCCGTCATGGGCCAAAATACTCACCGAGCGGCGTCTGAAGGTATTAGGCAGCCGAAGGGAAACTTACAGTGTGGCGAAAAAAATGCTCCAGGAGCAGCTCGACGCGACCGGCCACAGCGAACTCTGGACATGCATGTTGTTTGAGGGGGAAAGGCAGCCTGTGGACGATTACCTCAGCGCTTTGTATGAAATCGTAGAAGATTATCCCGATGTGAGATTGCACCGTGCGCTGAATCTGAGAGTGCCCGGCTTTTCCAACGCCGCACGTCATCTGTTTCGCAAGTATCCCGAGGCAATCGAATCAGGCAGACTGCGAATTTACAACAGCCAGGTCTCCGATATCGAGTTTCTGTTAACCAGAAGCTCGGTACTGCTTGCCTTTCCACAAATACCCAAAAAAGCAGGATCACACGCAGGAGAAATATCGTTCGGGATATACTGTAAGGACGAAGATTTCGCGAAAAACTTAATTCAATGGTATCGCACCTTCCTCGTGGATGCGAGATTCGGATGGATACGGACAGAATCTGAACTCAATACGACCATCAACGAGCTGGAAGAAGAAATATTCCAGGCCGGACACGATGATTCCAAAGACCAGTAATAAGTATTCAGACTAAAAGGGAAAAATCAAGAACCGCTGTATATACCATTATAGTAAGAGACAGACAAAATTGCTTTTTTCAAAAACCGGTTGATGTACTAAAATTATAAAAACCAAAGAGGTTCATAAACTGTGAGTATGGTCGTGCCAGTGGCTGTTGTAGTAGCCTATTTGGTTCTGCTGACATTTGTCGCAGTACGTGCACGGGCCGCTCGCGAATTCGAAGAGTTCTCGCTGGCAAAACGTGCTCTTCCTCTGGCTTTGGTCTTTGGCAGTCTTGCCGCTACTTATGTCGGACCTGGATATTCAATCGGATTCGTCGGCAGGGGCTTTAAAAGCGGATTTCTTTTTCTCGGTATCGGTCTTGCCTATGCTCTCCAGAATATTTTAGTTGGGCTGCTTATAGCACCCCGTCTGAGGTCTCTGAAAAACTGCCACACACTGGGTGATGCAATAGGTCAAAAATACGACCGGAAATGCCAAATTGTCGCCGGTATCATTTCCGTTGGTCTGTGCGCGGGTTTTTCCGCCGTTATGGCAAAAGCCGGCTGTGTTGTTCTTAACGATGTTTTTAATTTGCCGAACTGGTCGTCTGTGGCGATCGTTGTCGGTATCACAGCGTTATATACAACATTCGGGGGACTGCGAGCGAGCGTAATAACCGATGCTTTTCAATTCACGGCATTTGCCACATTACTTCCCGTGACATTATTACTGGCACTTGTATTTCACCTAAAGGGCGGCCCCGCCACGTTTACTTCACAGGCAATTTCCGCCACCACGGACGGACTAAAAGCAACACCAATAATCGAGATAGTTGGTCTGGTGGCGGCGTTCCTGCTCGGTGAAACACTAATACCACCCTATGCGAACAGGGCACTGGCTTCGAAGACAACACGGGTATCACGGAACGGTTTTATATTGGCGGGCATTTTCAGCGCCGTATGGTTTTTAGTTATGATATCTCTCGGAATCACGGCGAGAAGTGTCATCCCAATGGATATAGACGAAGACCGCGTGTTGCTAAATCTGGTCCGATCCATCATGCCTGCAAGTGGTTATGCACTTTTATTGGTTGTTTTAGTTTCGGTAGTGATGTCCAGTCTTGATTCGCTTCTAAACGCCGGTGCTGTGGCATTTACTCAGGATATTGTCAAGCCGTTTGCAAAATTACCTAACGGCAGCGCCCTGAATATAGGCAGATCTGCAACTATTATCATTGCAATAATAGCATCCGCCGGTGCGGTATTTGTTCCCGGTATCATTGACGGATTACTCATTTGCTATACCATCTGGGCACCGGCAATTCTTCCGGCCCTGATTATCGGTTTGTGGGTCAAGCATCCGCGTCCCCTTGCAGGAATCTTATCTATGGGTGTCGGAACGGTTGTCGCTGTTATGTTCGAACTGATTATCCCCTATTCAATTGGAATACCCGCTATTATCCCGGCAATTGCCTTGGCACTTATGGCATATCTTCTTGGGCATAGTTTTGGAAGTGCTAAAAAAGGAGCATAAAAGATGGAAATCTTTATTATTGTACTTGTAGTCGTCGGGGCGTTAGTAGCAATTGCCAGCGGTATTTGGGTGGCGATTGCTTTGGGAAGCGCCATTTCCAAAGATGACAAAAAAAGGATTTCCGCAGGCACTAAAGATTCTTGAGAAACAACACTTTATTCGTGTCTCAGAGATTCGATCGGGTCCATGTTTGCGGCCCGATAGGCAGGGTATAATCCAAATACGATCCCGACCGCGGCACTGATCCCAAACGCCAGAGTCAGTGAACTGCCGGTAATCACTGTGCGCATATTACCGTAAAACGTCACGAGATACGGGATAAGCGAACCAAGGATAATTCCGAGTACACCGCCGGATAAAGTCTAAATCAGAGTCTCAGAGTGGAACTGGAAAATAATATCCCGTTTCTTTGCTCCCAGTGCCCGGCGAATACCTATTTCACGTGTCCGCTCACTTACGGTAGCCAACATAATATTCATAATACCGATACCGCCGACCAAAAGCGATATGGCGGCAATAGATCCGAGAACGATAGTAAAAATCCGCTGAAAATCCTTTGCCTGTCTCATCAATTCCAGCGGAACAATGATTTCATAGTCATTTTTTTTATGGTACCGTTTGAGCAGGGTCTCAACACTCTGGCGCGTATCAAGCACACGATCAATATTGAAAACTTTAACAATGATTTCCTGGAGCTCAATTCTTTCCAACATTCGTCCTGAGCTTGTACTCATCTGCATTGAAGTCTCACCGAACCGATTCTTCACCGTTGTAATCGGTATATATATACCACCTAAATTTGCACCGGCCTTGGTTGCCCCCGTAGGATCTTTTTCCTCAATGTTACTCGAAGCCGTCGTACTGGTCTTTTCTTCAGAAACACCCACGACTCGATAATAGTCACTTGCTATCTTCAAACTCTGTCCTATCGGGTCGTCAAAAGCGAACAGATCATTCACCAGTTTTTCATCGACAACACAAATACCTTTTTTATACTGCATATCTATATCGCTGAGAAATCTCCCTAATCTTATCCGGACCGTTGAAATCTCAGGATACCACGGCACAGTACCAATAACTTCAATCTGTATTCTTCGAGTACGGTATTGTGCCTGATGGGACAATCGGCGATTCGGTACAATAACCTGAACATCGGGTATGGCATCCCGGAAACGATCGGCATCGGCATAGGTCAGGCCATATTCTGTGAGGGTTTGCTGTTGACCGAGAGCGGACTTGTCCTCGGTCGGTTCTACAGTTTTTACAATAATATTTTGACTGCCAAGCTGTGCAATCTTTTCCTGCGCATCCCGACTGGCGCCTTCACCTATGGCCAGCATCGCGATAACCGAAGAGACTCCGAAGATGATACCCAATGCAGTGAGAGTCGAACGCAGTCGATGCATCCAAAGACTCTTGATTCCAAGTTTTAATGTGCGTTTGAGACGAAATAAAATCATAGTGAACTTACTGTTTATTATACTCCTGCTTATCTATATACCCATCAAAAAGGTGGACCACTCTTTCGGCTCCAGCAGCAATACCCTCGTCATGTGTAACAGCTATCAGGGTTTTGCCCTGCTCATGTAAACGGTTAAGTATATCAAGTATCTCGGCTCCACTTGTAGAATCGAGATTACCCGTCGGCTCATCGGCCAAAATTATTAAAGGATCGTTTGCCAGTGATCTGGCTATTGCAACCCTCTGCTGCTGTCCACCACTAAGCTCCGAAGGTCTATGATCCACTCGATGACCAAGACCTACCATTTCAGCCAATTCTCTTGCCCGTTCAGCGCTTTCCTGCTCGGTGAATCCCTGGTAATACATCGGAACCTGTATATTTTCCACAATATTTAGCTGGTTAATCAAGTTAAACGACTGAAATATAAATCCTATTCGCATTCCGCGTATCATGGAAAGCTGGTCGTCGTTTAGATCAGAAACACTCTGGCCCCCGAGCTGGTAATCTCCACTTGTGGGACGATCAAGGCATCCTATCATATTCAATAATGTGGATTTCCCCGAGCCGCTGGGACCCATAATGGCTACATATTGACCACTTGTGATGGTCAGGTCAATTTCCCGCAAGACCCGCAATTCCACCGTTCCAAGCTGGTAATTCTTACATAATTTTTCCATCTTTAAAATAGGTGTATCACTATCGAATTCCATGGCTTCTCGAAATCGCTGCATGGCCACCTCGCCTGTTTCCTTTTATTTCTTATCGTTATAATCTTAATTGGTTACTTATCACTACTATCCTCTGCCGTATCCCGCCTGCCTCTGCGGCCTCCTGACCGTTCCATGAACTGTTTTTTCTGCTCCTCAGTGAAACCTTCTCCGCCACGCATGCCACCTGCCCCCAGGTTTCCGAACTGCTCCTTTAACTTTTTCATCTGCTCCTCGGTCAATCCCCCCCCACTACGCATCTTTTCACCAAATTCCTTCATTTGCTTTATCTGTTCCTCAGTCAGTCCTTCTGTACCAAATCCAAACTGTCCCCCACCACGCCTGTTACCACCCGAACGTCCAGCGCCTCTTCTTGACTGACCATCTGAAGGGAATTGAGAACCCATGCCGTCTGCATTAATATTACCCGGTGCTCCCAGCTCCTGAGAGAGCGGCTGCATACCCTCGAAAACATCGACTGTCGAAGCTGTCTCAGTAATAAGCGGCGGATTAAGCAGAACCTTCTCGCTTACTTCCAAACCATCAATAATCTGTACAAACGTATCGTTAAATACTCCTGTATGCACGGCACGTTCTTCCGAAGTTCCCTTTGAATTCACAACATAACAGACCTTTCTGCCCCCGCGATTTGCAACGACTGTAATAGGCACAACATTGACATCGTCCAGCCGCTGAACAAGAATTTCGACATTACATGACATTCGACTTCTGAGAAAATCGTGAGTGCCGTCTATACTTACCAGTGTCTTATATACTTTCAGATCGGGATTCATCCAGCCCCGCTGCTGATCCGGCAGGGGTGCGACCTCAAGCACTTTCCCCGTTAATTGACTGTCGGGAAAAGCATCCATCACTATTACCGCAGGCTGGCCGGGACGAACCTTATCGACTTCGGTTTCGTGGACGCTGATTTCAGCGACCATGGCCGCGGTATCCGGCATGGATATGAGAGTCTGCCCCTCGCTTACTGTTTCGCCTTCGGCGATAATTCCGCTGCTCATTCCACTGCCCCTGCCTCGCATGGACCTGAATATATCCTCTTCACCACCAGTACCATATACTACCAGACCCGGTGCTTTTGCCCTGATAGTGCAGTATGTGATCTGCTGCTCCAAATTTTTAACCTGATCCATCTGCTCCTGTAACCTCTGCTCGGCGAAATTCAACCTGACCTTGGCTTGCGCCTCCCTTGAACGGCACTGGGCATAAGTCCGTTGTAAATTGCGCTGGGCCTCAATATAGTTACTAAGATATTGTTCCGCGTTTTTCGGGAAATCATAGCGCATAAATAAATCCAGATTCACTCCGGAATTCTGAGCTCGAAACTGACGATTGACCACACCGAGCCTGTCTCCTTCCAATTCGAGATCGGAGACATAATTTGCATCATGAAGCTTTACGGTGCCTGCATAGGTATCCTGAGCCTGCTTTAAATCACCCTCAGCCAGGACAATCTGGTCCTGTAAATCTTTCATTTCCTGCCATGATTTAGTTCCAGCCAAAATATTCGGATCTTCCTTCACTTCCCCGACAAAGGGCGCGATAAACGCAGAGAGGTTTACCACCGACTCATTGACATCCTTAGTCAGCTCTTCCGCGAGTTTGGCTCCCAGATACTTCTGAAGGTCTAACAAGGCAAATCTCACATCCAATTCGCTTCGAGCAATGCTACTTTCATTTTCAATTAACTGAATATCATAAGCCTCTTTTGCCGCAACAGCATTTTCCTGGTCGCTGGCAAGCTCTATTTTCTCCTGTACCAATCGGTCTGCCAAAGCAGAAGAATCCAACTGCACCAGGACCATGCCATTATCCACATCTTCCTGAGTGACATAAGTGCCTGGCTGGACAATATTGAGTATAGAGACCTCCCCGATATCCCTGCCTCTTTCGACCTGGCATTTATATTGAATAGATTTGTGTGCTCTGATACTTCCACCGACCTGGACGGTGACCGTTAAATTATCACGCCGCACAGTAAATGTGCTGCCGCCACCAGAAGATGTCTGGCTGATACTCCTCGTGGCTGCATACAGCACTGTAACTGCAAGAGCTAATACTATAAGAACCAGCATCACCCACAATCGTTTTTTGCTGTTCCTGTTTTTTCCCTGAACCTTATTTCCCGACTTCTGCTGTTTGGATTTACTTTGAATTTTTGTCATTGCGTTCTTTGCTCCCACATACCATCCGGCCTGACTTCAAGAATACCTATATCCCTAAAAAAGCTCATTTTAGCATTCATATAGGCAACTAAAGCACTTGTCAGTTCATTTTCAGCCGATACCAAAGCGTTTTCTGAATTCACTAACAGTCTTATGATACCTGTTCCGGTTTCCAGCCGCAGCTTTTGCTCCTCGACACGTCTTTCAGCGAGTGCCACACTAAGTTTTTGAATTTGGTAACTTTTAGTTTTCTCTTCCATATCACGATATGCCTGGCGAACAGCTAATTTGATATTTTCTACTTCTTCATCAAATCCTCGCTGCTGCTGCACTAAAGATATTAATGCCTCTCTATAAGCATTACGTTCGGCTTTTTGGTCAAAAGGCAGGTCTGCTTCAAATCCCAAAGAGTAAGTACCTTCATGAAACCGCAATCTGGTAAAATCAGTTTTTTCAGTTGATTCTACGCCGGCACTACCTATCAGGTTCAGTTGTACACCAAGCCCTTCAGCCGCCAGGACAAGTTTTCGCTCCGTATCCTCAAGTCTTTCTCTTGTGTTAGCTAAATCCAACCGACGCTCCAATGCCATTACAATCGCATCTTCCACGGTATATTCCGGCAGATTTATATCCATATCTTCAAGTGCTTTAAGCTCATTAGGATCCAACGTTATATCGGCATCGGTTGGTAAAGATAACCTGACTTTAAAACTATCGAGAGTTTGAGCATAACGTTGCCGGGCTGAAACAACACTATTTTCGGCACTTAGTAATTGCTGTTGGGCTTCGAACACTTCTGAGGGAGCAAGCTGGCCGACCTCAACCTGCATTTTCAGTTGATTTGTCGTATCAACCTGTCTTTCATAGCTGGCTCTGATAACATCCAGGCTCTTCATCTGCTCCAAAACATTGTAATAACTACGGATAATATCAACCACAAAAGTCTTGCGATATCGGTTGTATGAGCGTATTTGATACAATACGTTTCGCTCAGCCTGGGTCAGATTCTCCCATGCGGTTTTTCCACCTCCACGTCCAAGTAAGGGTGCCGTAATATTGGCAGTGAGTACGGAACCTAATGTCGTATAAGGATCGCCGCTAAGAAAACGTGTCCAATCGATGCTAAGACCTGCATTTGCAATAATGCCGCCGGCTCTAATGAACGCCTGATCGACACCGGCTTCCGATGAAAGTGTATTATTTTCAATACCGCCGGAATTCAGGTACTGGCCGTCAAAAGTACCAAACCACTGCCTCGCATAGTCATGTCGGGTCAGTGTTAAATCAAGAGCGGAAAGATAGAGGGATTCCCTTCGGGATTGATAATCCCGGTTGAATTGAGTGGCAATAGCAACCGCCTGGTTCAAGGTAATAACCCGCGAAGGAGGGACTAATGCAGCAATTTCCTCTTCCGCCGGTACCGAATCGCGGATCTTATAATTAGCCATTTGCCCAAAGTCATCTTGCCATTTGTTTCCGATTATTTGATACGCTTCCTGATCCGCCTCGGCGACAAGCTGCTTCGGGCTGCTGCACGCACCGGTAAAACCAAGAATTATTGCACAACACAGTATCAAATATAATGTAATTATAGATTCATTTTTCCATTTCATGTATTTCTGCCCTGATATCCGAATGAATAAGATAATTCCTATTCACGCCTATATTGCCATTAAATCTCAATAAACCTGTATTGTACGGCAAAAAGGCATAAAATAAAAGGTGAATACCTAAACTTAGTACCCATTAGTAGTATTTAGACGCTTCATCAGGCCCGAATATTGCCAAAAAACCGATATTGCAGCAATTTTATTGGCATTTTATTAACAGTGTTGACATTATAACAAGACGTCCATAAACAGACATCAAACAAAAAAATATTCTAAATTAACTTAAATTTGCTCCCAATTTCATTGTAAAAAACAGCCATGACGTACAAATCAAGTTCGAATCACACAACTTTCATTTTCCAGGCCCTTATTATCAAGGACTGCACACAGGTTCCTGCAAATATTCATAAAATAATATTTAATACATATTATTAAAAATAAGGTTCATACAACATTGACAAAAATACCTCAATTGCGTTAATTTACATATAACCATCGGCGGCGTAGCCAAGAGGCCTAAGGCGACGGTTTGCAAAACCGTTATACGCCGGTTCGAATCCGGCCGCCGCCTGTCTTTCTCCAGGTTCCAAACTGGAAAGCATTTGCTTTTTTTTACTGCCTAAAAGTGATATAAGAAGGATTTTGGGTAATTAAGGATGGAAAATATCAACGAACAAAGGGCAGAGCAAAGATTAAGTTATCGTTGGCCTGTTAAATTCACTCAAGACAACAAAGAAAAAGTTTTTCCCGGTCAGATTGTAGATGTTTCGAGTCAGGGGATAGCGTTTCTTTGTCACGCCGATGAAAACTGCCCATATCCGGGCCAATATCTGACGGCTAACTTTGCCGTACCACATTTTGACAGTGGTAATCCCTTCGACACCGTACTTTTCAAACGTACAGGATACGTTCACCGACTGGATGCGTTAAGCAGTCGGATACATCGCGTTGTGGTACGGTTTACAGAGCCTCTTTTTTTTAAACCCGGCGAACAGGAGATAAGCGAATCCGATTTACAAAACAGGCTCGAAGCCAAAGCACTTTCAATTGTAAAAACCGAAGAAAAAGTCAAAGTGTATGATGAGGCACTGACACGAGCGGAAGAACAAATCAGGTTCTACGCCGAAACAAATGTCAAAGCGCAGGCTTTTGCAAAATCAGAGACACAAGCCAGAGTAAAAGCCGAAGCGAGAGCCAAAAGCGAAGCAAAATTGAGAGCAAAAGCGGAAAAGCAGGCGAAGACCGAAGCTGAAAGAAGAGCAAAGATCGAGGCACAAATACAAAAGAAGGACAAATTACATGCCGAGGAAATAGCCCGGATCAAAGACGAAAAAGACCGGGCAATAGCGCAGGTCAAGGCTGAGACGGCGGAGACCATTGCAAAAATAGAGGAAAAACTGAGATCGATGGGAATCGACAAAATCAAAATTACAGACAAACAGCCGATAAAGGACGCAGTACTTGAAAAAGTCGATAAATTTGTAAAAGACCGAAGCAAAATCTTTTAACCAACGACATTTACGGGCAGAATTACTTTCTCTAATATTACAAGCGGGTATTTTTTATAAATACGCTCTATATGAAAGCGGAATTACAAAATACCGTTCTGGAAGTTGTTGAAGGCGATATTACCGAGATGGAAACCGACGCCATTGTAAATGCTGCTAATGCACAACTGATTCTGGGAGGTGGCGTGGCCGGAGCTATTCGCAGAAAAGGAGGACCCAAAATCCAGGAACAGTGTAATAAAATCGGCGGGACATTCGTCGGTGGAGCGGTGATAACAGATGCGGGTAATTTAAAGGCAAAACACGTAATTCATGCAGTCGGGCCTCGTATGGGCGAGGGTAATGAAGAACAAAAGCTGAAAAACGCCACACTAAACTCACTGAAACTCGCAGACCAAAATAACATCAAAAGTATTTCCTTTCCGGCGATCAGCACAGGCATCTTCGGTTATCCGATTGACAAGTGTGCTGAAGTAATGCTCGATACAACCATTGAATATATAAAGGGATTTACCAGTCTGGAAAAGGTTGTTTTTTGCCTTTTTGGGCAGAATAACTATAAAGTCTTTGAAGAACGACTCAAACGGATAATTCGGAACAAAGACAGCAAGACTCTTTAACTTCTCGAAATACACATCACTGATATACCGAGAGTCTCTGACAACGAATTGTTCCTTTAAACAATACGGCTGAAGATAGGGATTAAGCTAACTTGAGTATATTTTTAGACAAGTAGAACCTATATAGCCGGCTTATTGGCTTAATATTGAGCTTTTTGTTTATTTCATTATCTAAAAACTTTCTACAGATAGCTTAATTTGAAAAAAGTATCGATTCAAAGAAAATGAAAA
This sequence comes from uncultured Pirellulales bacterium, assembly GCA_964431695.1. Lineage (GTDB taxonomy): Bacteria > Planctomycetota > Phycisphaerae > Sedimentisphaerales > Anaerobacaceae > JAFGPS01. The sequence continues at coordinate 78,537 of CAYSKI010000001.1, forward strand.
AAAGTAAACTTCTGATAAATATTTAATACAATTGAAATTATCGTGTGAATCGAGTATATTTACAATATTAAGAACATTAGATCCAAGGGAAAAAGTGAAGAACCTTATTAAAAGGCGACATAATGGAGACGAGATTCAACGTTTTTGAAATTCTCCAAATAGCCGGGAAAATCGAACATAACGGGGCCAAGTTTTATCTTAAGACTGCGGAATTGTTTGATGACCCGGAATTTCGCGACATCTGCTACAAACTGGCGAGCTGGAAAGCCAGACATGAAAAAATCCTCGCCCAGAGGAGGAAAAGGTTCTCGGAAAAAACAGGCGAATTCGGGACCTTCGATCCGAACAACTATGTCCTTTCCAATCCGCATGTGATGGCGGGCCTTGCCGTCTTCGCCACCAAAGCAGGCTCTCTCAAGGGTCCTCTTGGAAAGGAAAACATAAAAGATATATTCAAAGATGCAATTAACAAGGCAAAGGAAGCTATAGTATTTTATAACGGCTTAAAAGGTTTTGCCCGGGACCCAGCCACCGAGGACACGATAGATCAAATTATTAAAGAAGAACATCGCCACATCCGCCTGCTGACCGAACAGTTGGAAAAATAACAGTTCTCCAAATCAAAACATGCTTGTCGAAGCCTAACACTGCCATCGTTATTGGTATCCGAATTTTTTAAGTTCCAACCTGCTAACGACAACGTATTAACTGATTTTTACTGAACCGGATATGCGGCAGATTTGTTTTTAAATCCTCTATGAATCGCAAGCCGTCCTCCCAGTACCCGGCCGTTGGTTTTATATTCGGATTGAAACCGGTAAAATAACGATTCATACAGCCGATCAAAACTTCACGGAGATATTTGCTAACCATTGAAGCCAGGGACACCGGCAAATATTGCTGATCGGCACTAACTACAAAATGCACACGCATAGTTTCTTCACCAGCTTTCAACTCATAACTGCTGACCACCGGACTTTCGCGTATTATAGCCAAATCCATATCCGGAAACATCCTTTGAAGGTTTTGGCGATAATGCATTCGACCACCCTGCCTGTCTATCACTATGTGCAGACTTTCACCGGAAAAATTATTATGAGCGTTTTGTATAAGCTGCGAGGTAGCAGTGAAAAGAACACTCGCTTTGTTTTTAACCGCCTCCACCATTTTATTATAGTAAGCCACATCCAGGCAACAACTTTTAATATCTTTCAGCTCGATACCGTTCGAAGCTAAATCATCGGCCAGAACAGCCGCGGCGATAGTCCTGTCCGCAGTATCAGGCGAAAATAAATAACTTCGCGTATCTTTATACCAGGGATAGCCGCTCAGTCTTCCAAGACAATCCGGACAGAGTGCTTCTACAAGCTCACCGACAGTAGCCGGCTCTTTACCCTGACATCTCAGGACAGTCAAAACCGTTCGTTCCAGATGTTTAATTCCAAGGGATCTGCTGTAAGCCTTTTTACTGTCGGTAATAAGCAATCTTCCGGCAAGATATTTCCGCATGTTCGCTACACTTTTTGTTAAAATCCGCCACAAATCGGACGCCAAAAGATTATCAGGCAGTGAAAATGTGCTGGAAGAAACTACCAAAGGCCCCAAAATCGGCCCAAAACCTGCCTCGTCTATACCCACTAAAACTGCCATCCCTGCAACTGCCGTCCTTCCATGATAAGCAACTCAAATCAGAAACAAAACTTAAGTGATCTGTGATATTCGTGATAGAATTATAACATAAACTTCCGATAAATCAATACATGTTTTGTCCGTTAAGTCCCTCGACGGCCTTTTACATACACCATACGTCGTTCTACGTTTGACACCGACGGCAAATTCTTGTAAAATAAGGTTTTGGAAATTTGTTATTACACATATTGAGGTAAGAAATGTCGATAAAACTACAGTTTCTCGGGGCAGCTCAGAATGTGACAGGCTCACGTCACTTATTAGAAGTGAACGGAACCAGGTTACTCGTAGATTGTGGACTTTACCAGGAAAGACAGTTTCGTGAAAGAAACTGGGAAGCATTTTCTGTGCCGCCGGAAAGTATAGATGCGGTCCTGCTGACACATGCACATCTGGATCATTGCGGTCTTTTACCGCGACTGGCAAAGGAAGGATTTAAAGGAAAAATATACTGTACTGATGCCACGGCTGAAATTGCAAAAATCATATTATTGGATTCAGCCAAGATACAACAGGAAGACGCTGAGTTCAAACGTAAAAGGCACGAACGAGAAGGCCGAAAAGGTCCTCATCCGGAAGAGCCACTTTATAATACAGCAGATGCAGAGGCCTGTTTTCCTTTATTTAAATCCGTCAAGTATAAACAGCCTACAGAAATCGGCTCCGGTGTCGAAGCTATTTTCTGTGATGCCGGTCATGTCCTTGGCTCTTCGGTCATTAAGGTTAAAATCACGCAAAACGGGCAACAAAGATCTATCTTGTTCTCAGGAGACGTTGGCAGACCAAACAGACCCATACTCCATGATCCGGTATTAATCCAGGAAGCGGATTATATACTTATCGAGTCAACTTACGGCGACCGGGTACACGAAGAAACCGAAGATATAAAAAAGAAAATTGCAGAGGTCATCAACTCAACGAAAAAAGCCGGTGGAAATATTATTGTGCCAAGTTTCGCCCTGGAGCGCTCTCAGGAAGTCTTATATTACATTAATGAATTACTTATAGCCGACGAAATACCTCACATAATGGTCTTTTTAGACAGTCCGATGGCCGCTGAGATTACCAAAGTTTTTAAAAAACACCGCGAATTATACGATAAGGAAATGACGGAGCTAATTAATAATAATGAGTCACCCTTTAATTTTCCGGGGCTCAAAATTATCGGCACAACCCAGGAATCCAAAGCTATTAATCACATCAAAGGGACAATTATGGTCATTGCCGGTTCAGGAATGTGCACCGGCGGAAGAGTAAAACACCATCTGGTTAACAACATTGCCAGAGAGGAAAATACGATAATGTTCGTTGGCTATCAGGCAATCGGCACACTTGGCAGGAGAATCGTTGACGGCGAAAAAGAAGTTCGAATACTCGGACAACAGTACCCGGTGAAAGCCAAAGTAACCCAAATACACGGTTTCTCGGCCCATGCAGATAAGGAAGAACTCCTGGAATGGTTGAGTGCTCTAAAAAAACAGCCGAAAAAATTGTTTGTTGTACATGGTGAGGCCAAAAGTGCACAACAATTTGCCGACTATATAAAAGAAAAAACCGGCTGGGCCGTCTCAGTTCCAGCGTACAAGGAAGAAGCTATTCTCGAGTAACATACTCGATTATCAGCATAAAAGTCCCATATAAAACCTCCCTTGATGTATAAAACAGGCTTCATCGGTTGTAATCTGGATTTTTTCCTTGTGTTAAAGGAGCTTATTTGGTATGAATATATGTATATGGAGCTTACACTTATATAGGCCAAAATAACCTTTTTCCCCTTTATAAAAGGGGAAAAAGCTTAATGAAAGCACCCATAGAGGCAGAAAAAATAATCAGGCTACAAGAACCAATTGACTCGTTGTAGCGTTTTTCAACTCTATAATTGCAGGTTCGTCCTTGAAGAAAGGAGAGGGCATAAGTTTTTACGACACTTTGCTACGTAGGCATATGTTATAAGTTAGGTCAAAAATCATAGGTATTTTACCATTCCAACATTTTTTGAAGGAGGTGCATTATGTGTAGAAGGTTGTGCTTTTTGATATCTCTTGTTCTATTCTTTAGCATAGCCAACAATTCCTCGGCTCAGCTTTTGGCTCGATACAAATTCGATGAGACATCCGGAAACATTGCTGTTGATTCCAGCATCAAAGGCAACGATGCGATAATCGAACAAAACGACGAAGACGAAGCAGGCGGCGATCCTAACTGGGTTCCCGGCTGGATAGACGGAGCACTCGGATTCGACGGGAACATGGATGTTAATCTGCCGGCAGAGAACATGGGATTGCGTTCCGACTCAGGCACGGTAGCATTATGGGTAAACATTCTGGATGTAGCATCAACAGGTACTATAAATACGTTATGGTGGGGCGGCGATACAAGCGGAAGTGGTTTTGGCCCGGAAAATGAAATGCACATCCATATCGAAATTCCTGTAACAGATATTTGGGTAGGAGGTGAATTCGGATTCTACCTGCAAGGAGATCCCAACAATGTTCATCTTCATTCCGACCCGAACAAGGGCGATACCCCAGCAAATGAACCTAATAGCCCGAATCTGGTAGATGACGGCCAATGGCATCATATTGTAGGGACATGGGGTAACGCAGATGGTGATGCGAAGCTATATTACAACGGTCGTCTGCTACATTCAATTGCCTATGACTGGACAAAAATCAGTTATCCATTTAATCGAATGTTTCTCGGCCGGATGGGAGGTGGCGGCCGTACATTCTATGGTTATCTCGATGATGTGCAGATATATGGACGTGCCTTAACCGAACAAGAGGCACAGGATGTTATGGCCGGAGGGGCTGCTTTGACACTTCAGGCATCTTTACCACTGCCCGCCAATAACGGAAAAGAAGTGCCGCGAGATGCGGTTCTAAGCTGGACCGAGGGAGACACCGCCGCCAAGCATAACGTGTACTTCGGAACAAGCTTTGACGATGTCAATGAGGCCAGCCTTTCCGATAAGCGAAATATCCTGCTAAGTGAAAACCTGGATACACTAAGTATCGATCCGCCCGACCTTTTGGACTATGACCAAACTTATTATTGGAGAGTTGACGAGGTCGAAGCAGACGGCACGACCATACAAAAAGGCAACGTCTGGAGCTTCACCGTGGTCAACTTCATTGTTGTAGATAATTTCGAAGACTACGATGACACTAATAAAGTGATTTACGATATATGGGGAGACTATTTTGTGAATAACACAGGTATGACTGTCGGATATTTCACTCCCCCGTCTATCGAACAGGAAATAATTCATAGCGGCAAGCAGTCCATGCCTCTGCGATACGACAATGATGGTACCGTCAACGAGGGTACTACTTTCGAGACAGCAGGAACGCTACTCTATTCAGAAGCTACACGTCAATGGACTTCCGCACAGAACTGGACAATGGACGGCATCGAATCCTTATCAGTGTGGTTCAAAGGCAACGCAGCAAAGGTCAGCAGCTTTGTGGAAGACCCGGCGGGAACTTACACAATTAACGCTTCAGGTGCAGATATCTGGGGTGCCGTCGATGAATTCCTCTTCGCCTACAAGGAAATTACAAGCGGTACCGCCACAATTATTGCAAGAATTGACAGCCTGGAAAACACAGATCCCTTTGCCAAGGCCGGCGTGATGATTCGTGATACGCTGGAACCCGGCGCCAGGAATGCGGGTGTATTTGTCACTCCTGAAAACGGGACCAGATTCCAGCGCCGTCTCACCGCTGATGGCACCTATGAGACTACTTTATTCATAAATGATGCCAACGACCCCAACTGGGCACCTAACTGGGTAAAATTAGAGCGCTCATCAGGCGGATTAGTCAGAGCATATTATAGTGAGAATGGGTCAGACTGGGATAGTTTCAGCTTACAGGTGATATCCATGACTTATCCCATATACGTTGGATTGGCGGTAACAAGCCATAACGCTGATGAAGTCTGTGAAGCGGTACTATCGAATGTTACGATAACCAGTACCGGCAGTAATCAGCCCTGGCAATCCCAGGATATCGGAATCGGCAGCAATGATCCTGCGCCGATATATCTGGCTGTCAACGGCAATGCTGTTATCTATCATGATGACCCGAATGCATCTTTGATAAAGGAATGGACTCAGTGGAATATCAAACTTCAGGATTTTACAGACCGGGGTGTAAACCTTACCAATGTCAACTCCCTTGGAATCGGCGTTGGTAACAGGAATGCTACGGAGCCAAGCGGCTCAGGCAACATATTCATTGATGATATAAGGTTATATCGGCCGTCATCCGGCAATTAAGGATAAATATATCAGATCATACAAGGGCCTATGCCGGTTAATTCGGCATAGGCTCTTTTTATGCAATCATATTCGAAAATACCGGTTCAAAAAATATAAACGCTCACACCGAACTGAACTATTCGGCCGTATCTTTCGATTTCTTCTTCCGTTCAGAAAACCAGCTCAGTAATATCCCTAACTCATATAACAGTGACATCGGAATCACCATGGCGAAAAGAGAAATGGGTTCGCTGCCGGGAATCACCGCGGAAGCAACAACAACGATACCGAAGAACACATATTTCCTGAATTTACGAAAATCCGCGATTGAAACCAGTCCGGTTTTGTACAGAACGAAAATTGCTATAGGGGTTTGAAAGGCAATACCAAAAATCAGTGTCAGCATCCCTATAAAAGAGATGTAGTTGGCGAAGGTAAAGTTAGAGCTGATTCCAAGAAAGCGTTCGTTGAATAATACAAAAAATCCCAGTGTCTCCGGTGCTATTATGAAGATAAAAAATAAGGCCCCGGTAATAAACAGCCCCGCCGAAAAAGGTATGGATTTATAAACATATCGCTTTTCATTCGGATAAAGTCCTGCGGCGACAAACTGCCACAACTGATAAAAAATCCACGGCGACGCCAGTATAACTCCGGCAATCAACCCTATTTTCATATAACTGATAATACCCTCAGCCGGCGCAATACTTTGCAATCTCGCTTCTTCTCCCAATTTGTCAACGAAAGGTTTTTCAATGAACGCAACGATATATTTGCCGAAGCATAAACATATCACGACAGCTATAACGAGACCGACTATGGCGGAAATGAGCCTCTTACGCAATTCTTCAAGATGGTCGCCAAGGCTCATGGTGGTATCGAGGGAGGTCTTCGTCTTTTTATTATTTTTCTTCCTGCTGATGCCCATTTTTTTGGTAAGGCTGAAAATGCAGATACTTTGTGATTACGTACTTAATGGTCTTTTTCGTTCAGACCGGCGGCATCCTTAGTCTGGTTTACTAAATCATCCTGGACCTTTTTGACATCATCCACAACTTCATTCGTAGTATCTTCAACTTCCCGAATACCCTTTTTGAATTCGTTCAGACTCTTACCTATACTTCGTGCAATCTCGGGCAGCCGCCTGCCTCCGAATATCAGCAAGGCAAATAAAAATATCCATAGCCAGTCAAGTCCCTGGGGCCAACCTATACCAAGAATATGTTGAATATATTCAATCATTTTGATCTCCTTGTCTTTCTAACGTACTATTATATTACGACTTGTATGACTCCGTCAAGTTCAATGGCATCCCGTTTAGGTATGCACTCTCGTCATGCAGATTATGAAACGATAGTAAAAACGCATATATTCATGATTATATTCGGTCAATGTTTAAGGTCAAGCAAATTGATTTGCATATAATCGACCAATAAACATATTCCCTATTCAGAATAGAAGCTCCTAAGTATGCACAGATGCTCAAATATATGCAGCTTCAGAGCCATCAAATACTCGGAAAAAAATTCGGTCATGCCTTAACCTGTAAAAGTGCGCCATTGCGGGTGATTTACTGTTCTGTCGATATGCAAAAAAATCGGGTATTTCAAACATATAACTGCTTTATATACAAGCAATTATATATGCAGACAGGCGATTATCCTTGCTTTTAATACCCATATCGGTTATTATAATGACATAAAATCAAGCGGTATTTATAGCTTTTTATCGAGAGATATGATGAGGCAATTTTACTACGAAACATGGCTTCCATTTGTATTTAACAAAAGGCGGATTCTGATTCTTGCTATTGCAAGCTATATCGCTCTTTGTTAAGCAACTTAAACCTTGATTTCTTCCCCCGCTGCCCAATCTCGGGCAGCTTTTTTTATGCACTCCAAGAGCTTAATTAATTGACACACCGAACCGAGCACACTAACTTATGACAACCTGAAAAGCATAGGAGTACTGAAAATGATAATAGTTACCGGCGGGGCCGGCTTTATCGGCTCGGCAATAATTGCCGCATTAAATAAAAGGAAGGTCACGGATATCCTCGTCGTTGACCAGTTAGGCTGTGATCAAAAGTGGAAAAACCTGCGGAATCTCTCTTTCGCCGATTATGTCGAAAAGGACGACTTTCTGGAAATGGTTATAGATGACAAGCTCGACGGCTCTGTAGAAGCTGTTTTACACCTTGGTGCATGTTCGGACACTACAGAAACTAATGCCTCCTACCTGTTAAAAAACAACTATGAATACACCAAACTCTTAGCTCAATGGACAACCAATGCCGATATTCGTTTCATATATGCATCAAGTGCAGCTACATACGGAGACGGTTCAGCCGGATTTAGTGACGACGAAAATGAAATAGAAAAACTCAGACCTTTGAACATGTACGGCTATTCAAAGCACATCTTCGACCTGTGGGCGAGAAGAACCGGACTGTTAAAGAAAATTGTAGGGCTGAAGTACTTCAATGTGTTCGGGCCTAACGAGTATCATAAAGCTAACATGAGAAGCTTCTGTTTAAAAGCCTTCGAGCAGATTAACGCCACCGGGAAAGTCAGCCTGTTCAAATCATACAAACATGAATTCGGGGACGGCCAGCAGGTTCGGGATTTTATTTACATTAAAGATGCTGTGGACATGACCCTGTTCTTTCTGGATAATCCAAAGCGAAACGGGATTTATAACATCGGAACAGGCCGGCCACGTACATGGAATGATTTAGTCATGGCAGTTTTTACCGGAATGGGAAGAAAACCGAACATCGAATATATTGAAATGCCCGATTCGATCCGCAATCAATATCAATATTATACATGTGCCGAGACAGCCAAACTTCGCAAAGCCGGCTACGAAAAGACAACTATACCACTCGAAGACGCCACAAAACAATATATCCAAGACTATCTGCTTGAAGGTGGATACTTAGAGGGCCAAGATTACCCCGATTAAAAAGTGATTTTCTATAAAAAACGGCAAATTTCTATGCCTTTTAACACAAAATCCAATATACTAAAACATTGGTGACATGCATCTGTTACGGAAGTGCGGAGTGCCTTTATTTGTTAAAGACAAAAATGCAGTGTCACATCAAAAATTAATAGATATTCATTCGGCCTGACTTTCCACCTTTTCTTCGGCGCATGCAGGAGCTTCATCCGGAAATTCACTCAAAGTCCAGTAAAGCTCAACTGTTCTAATCGCCTCGACAAAGCTTTTGTAATCCGCCGGCTTAACAATATATCCGGCGGCACTGAGATTGAACGTTTCAAATCTGTCCCATTCATTCTTGGATGTGGTGAATACTATAATCGGAATTCTTCTGAAATCGTTGTCGGCCTTAACAATCTGCAGGAATTCAATACCGTTCATTTTCGGCATATTCAAATCCAGAAAAATAACACAGGGCCTCGGATTTGATCCGTCACTTAGATATTCCAGGGCTTCTTCGCCGTTAATTCTGTGCACCAGTTGATTTGCCACTTTAAGATCCTTAAGTGCACGCTTAAGTGTCATGGCATCTACGTGGTCATCCTCAACTAACATGATTGGCTTCATACTTCGCATCGTACACCTCGCTTTCTTGTTTTAGAAATGAGAAAAAGAATGTGCATCCCTGCCCAAGTTTTGATTCCACCCAAATTTTGCCACCGTATAATTCTACTATTTTTTTGGTCACTGTAAGACCGACACCAGTGCTTTCAAACTCGTCACGCGACGACAAAGTTTGAAAAATCTGGAAAATCTTCTCGAAATACTTCCCTTCGATACCGGGGCCATTGTCGGAAACACTGAATACCCAGTATTTTTCTTCTTCGACGCATCCGATTTTTACCCACCCCTCCGGTTTGTCCATATATTTAATGGCGTTACTAATCAGATTCTGGAACACCTGCATAATCCGGGTCTGCTCGCCTATAATTACAGGCAGCTCATTTTCGATCGTTACGGCAATATTTTCCGACGGGCTAACCATATCGATAACATCAGGAACGACCTCATTAAGATTGATCTGAACATGTTCCTCATTGACACGCCCAACTCTTGAATACTGAAGAACTCCCTCAATCAGGTTGTGCATTCGGCTTACGCGCGCCGAGAGCAATTTCATTTGCTCTTTACCATCGTCATCAAACTTATCCGCATAATCGTTTACGATCCATTCCGTTAAAGTGCTGATTCCCCTAAGAGGAGCTTTCAAATCGTGCGATACGATATATGCAAAATCCTTTAGTTCCTCATTGGTCTTTGCTATTGTATTGAGAAGCTCCGCCTGTCTCGCTTCGGATTTTTCACGCTCGGCAATCTCCATAGTTAGCTGTTCATTAGCGGCAGTAAGATCTACCGTTCGCAGATTCACTCTTTCTTCCAGATCGTCTCTCGCCTTGACTAAAGCGGAATCTCGCTGTTGAATCTGCTCCAGCATCTCGTTGAAGGTATTGATAAGCATACCTACCTCATCCTTTGTGCGGCTGGTAGCCCGAGTAGAGTAGTCCTTTTTTTCGGAGACATCTTTCGCAATATCAGCGAGATCAAGAATCGGCTTTGAAATAATTCTTTGCAGCCGGGATGAAACCAGATAAGCCGCCAAAAATGCGAGCAACATAACACCGACGATAATACATATTCCACGACCAAGCATCGCATACATCGGCTGCAAATCCGACCGCAGACAAACTGCCCCGATAATTTCATCTTCAAGGACTATACTTTTAAAGACGGTTAAATACCCATCTTCGAATTCGTAACCATCCACTACAAAGACAGGCGGTTGAATATTTTGTCCGGTCTGCTGATTATGATAGCTTACAAAAACCTCATTTTTTCTGTTATAAAGGCAACCAAATACAATAGATGATTCTACCTGAAGAGCCTGAAGTACTTCCAATGAATCCTGAGCATCCTCGAATGCCAAAGCTGCTTTACAATTCTCTGCTATCATCTCTGCCTGAGTCAGCAGATTACGTGCCATAATGCGGCGCAGGTTAGCCCATTCCCACAAGACATATCCACTTCCCGCCAAAAGCAGCGCCGCCAAACATGTCAGCATTGTAATTGCTATCAGCTTATATTTAATTGTTAATTGACGCATCAATGCCATCTATCTGCTCATTTCTTTGTTTGATTCTTTTCGTCAATAACTTTTGTTGCAAGCCGCAGTAATTGCGACCTTATCGTGAGTTTTTCATCCCTGGCGGCAGTAAGATTAATCTCAAAACGCACTTTGTTTTCCTCTACAAGGAAATTGACTACTCCTCCGGATTCAAGCATATTTGAAGTCTCACCTACCGTTAAAACGCCATATCCATTGACCAGATTTATAATTTCTTTAAGATGGTCTTCTTCCGAGGAGCAAATAAAAAGAAGGTGACACTGCCTTATTGAATCGATTTTAGATTTGCCTTTGTCACTCGATTTTTTCAGTTTTTCTATGCCTTCAAATCTATTTATTAAACTCTTTCTTCCTTTAATCTGTTTATCTTCAATCGGTCCAAAAGAATTTCCAAACGGATCTTCACCAATAATACCTAATATAATTGGATCGTCTTGATTCGGAGTCTTTTCTTTGGGCCAGTCTACAAACTGAATAAAATTATACAAAAATGCGGCTTTGATTTTATATTCCCGTTTCAGATCAGAATCATCCCCGCTCTGTGCCAGTACAGGCACCACCTGCTGAGCCATAAACAAAATAAATAAAATATAAAACCTAAATATCATTATTTTATATTTGTAATAACTTTAAATCCTAATCCATATATTTAGGATGTCTCTTACTCCCGCCATCATACTTCCTCCTTATTATTACCCCTTACCTTGTCTGTCAGTCTCTTCACCCTTAGAGATTATCTATCTTCGGGCGTTATCACGTAGGTTATCAATCCCAAAAAGGAGCTTTTTTCCGATATCACCTAAAACATCATTGTTTATTCAAGCTCACTTCCGATAACATGTTTATTTCAAAACAACTGCGTGAAAACACTATCGGCATGTAATGGTATGAAGGTTAGGAAAAATATTTCTCAAGTGACTTTAAGAGATAATCAGGCAATATTTTCCTTGTGGATTAAAAAGAACCTTATTGCCAAAAATCGAAAAATTTATGTATTATAGCTTTTCGGATACAAAAAATACGTCATTTTTCAAATAAAATGACAGTGATATACTCAAAATTACCGGTACAAAAACAGCATAGAAAAAAACAGATGACTAAAAATGTCTCTTGTGAAGTTTGCCTATTGCAAAAAGTGTTTTATTGTTTAATAAGTCAGATTTTCATTTAACATATTAGTTTCCGGACTAAATATTCCATAAAAAAAGTACGTCCCAATATCAGAGTTATCCGGTAAGCTAAACAAAAAGATTAAAGAAGATACATTTATGAAGCTTAAAACATGGTTCCTGGAAATACGACCTGAGTTTCTCTTGCTTTCGATTGCTCTGGTTCTTCTCGGATCGTCAATGTCCTGGCACGAGGGGCACTTTAACTGGTTTAAATTTCTTTTAACAACTCTTGGCCTGCTTCTGGCTCACACAAGCGTCAATGTCCTCAATGATTATTACGATTTCAAAAGCGGCATAGATTTTGATACAAAAAAAACAGCATTTTCCGGAGGAAGCGGGATTCTCACTCAAGGTATGATAAAACCGAAAAGCGCATACAGATTCGGAGTTGGTTGTCTGGTGGTAGCTTTTCCGGTCGGCATCTACCTGAGTTATGTTTCCGGCTGGCAACTCCTGCCCCTGATTTTTCTCGGAGGAGCGGTTATTTACTTCTACACTTCACATTTGACAAAGTGGCTTATCGGAGAATTCTTTGCCGGTCTTGGCTTAGGAACATTGCCCGTTGTGGGAACATATTTTATTCAAACCGGCAGATACAGTATCGAAGTATTTATAGCTTCCCTCGTTCCGGGACTGCTGACCGCAAACCTACTGCTTTTAAATGAATTTCCCGATTATGAAGCCGATAAAAAAGGAGGTCGCTATAACCTGGTTATCGCCCTTGGCAGAAAAAAAGCCGGTCAATTATACACCGGCATAATGTTAACGACTTATCTATGTATAATTTTAGGGGTAATATCGAAACTTCTACCGGTTATGAGTTTGATCGCACTCGCCTCAATACCCCCTGCATTGAAAGCGATTACAACTTTATTAAGATATTACGATAATTGTGAAAAACTTATTCTCGCTATGAAGGCAAATATAATAACTGTATTGGGAACCGATATCTTGTTAGCATTGGCCTATCTTCTGGCTTGAGTCCGAATGGAAAATAATTCTTTCTTCCGCCAAAAAAGCTATGTGGACATAAAGCATAAAACCGTAAAATACGAACCATTACAGGTTGTATTCCTTGATTTTTCGATAGAGTGTTCTTTCGCCGATTCCCAGAATTTTTGCCGCCTGCTCACGGTTTCCTTTGGTTTTAGCCAGAGTTTCCGCTATAGCCCTTTTTTCCAGCTCATCCAGCGAAACACCTGCCAGAACAGTCGTCGAGCTGCTTCCGGCGGACAACTGCGGTCTCTGCGCTATCTCTGGCGGTATATCTGAGACATCGAGTATGTCACGGTCACACATTACAACCATCGTTCTGATACAATGTCGCAGTTGACGTATATTTCCGGGCCATTCATACTTTGACAATATCGCCAGAGCGGCATCTGTTATACCTGTCACTTTAGAGCCGACCTCGGAAACCGCTTCCTTAAGAAAATAATCAATCAACGGAGGTATATCTTCCACCCTGTCCCTGAGACTCGGCAGGGAAATATTGACACCCTTGATTCTAAAATATAAATCCTGCCTGAATTTTCTCTCTTCTATGAGCTTCGGTAAATTCTGATTGGTTGCGCTAACGATTCGAACATCCACCAGGGTTGGCTTATTCGAGCCGACCGGTATAACAACGCCGTCCTCTATAACCCTTAGCAGCTTCGCCTGGGAACTTTGTGCCATATCACCGATTTCATCTAAAAATAATGTCCCCTTATCAGCTACCTCAAATAAACCCTTTCTGTCGTTAGCCGCACCGGTAAAGGCACCTTTGGCGTGACCGAACAATTCACTTTCCAATAAAGTTTCGGTTAAGCCGGCACAATTTACGGGTCTGAACGGTTTGTTCCATCGCTGTGAATTATGATGAATCGCTTTAGCAAGCAGCTCTTTACCTGTCCCGGATTCGCCTTCGATAAGCACGGATATATTGGTAGGAGCGACACGTCGAAGAACCTCGAAAATACCCTCCATAGCCGGATTACTGCCTCGTACACCCTCGAACTTGAAATCTTCTTTATCGGCACGTTGTTTTTGTGACCTGCCGGCCTGAGCCGCCGCTTTTTGTCCGGCCTGGGTTACAAGCGAGCGAAGCTGACCGATATCTATCGGCTTGACGAGATAATCATACGCTCCCAGCTTTATAGCTTCCTTACAGGTATCGATGGTTGCATAAGCTGTAATTAAAATAACTTCGGTTTTGTTGTTATGCTTTTTCGTCTCCGTGAGAATCTTCAAACCGTCAATATCACCACCCAATTTCAAGTCGGTCACAACAACATCGACATCTTCACTATGGATTATTTCAAGGGCGTCTTTGCCACTATAAACGGCTATCGCTTTGGTGGACAATTTTTCAAGCGCCTCGGCAATCCCATCAGCATGGTCACGTTCGTCATCCACTACAAGAACTATACCCGACTTATGACTCAAAACGGCACCTCACTATACCTGAATAGGTAATCTAACAGTAAAAGATGTTCCTTTTCCCGGAACACTATCAACACTGATCGTTCCGCCGTGCGACTCAACAATTTTCTTGGCTGTAGGTAAACCAAGCCCCCTGCCCTGAGACCGAGATGAATAATAAGCATCAAAAATATGCGGCAATTCCTCGGGCGCGATACCACTGCCGGTATCACTGATCTGAATAACCGCATCCTTTCCCTGCTGAGTAGTTCTTACCATTAGATCTCCCCCTTTGGTCATAGCCTCCTGAGCATTAATAAAGAGGTTTAATATGACCTGCTTTAACATGTCCGCATCGAGCCTGCAAATAAGGGACTTATCACATAAGCTCTGGCGAATAGTAACAGAAGAACTATATGCCTGTGGCGTATAGAAATCAATCATATCACTGATAAGCTCATTAACATCGACACTTGCTAATCGCAATTCGTCCCTGTCGAGATACCGCAGGAAACTGTCGAGTATTTGTTCCAGCCTGTCCGTTTCTTTTTGGATAACCGCGATTTTTCGAAGCGCCCTTGTCAACTTCTGGCCTGTCGTGCCCTGGCCGAGAGAGACGGATTCAACAGAATTCAATTCATTCAATTCTTCGCTAATGAGCTTTAAATTAACTTTAATAGTAGAAAGGGGATTTTTGATCTCGTGAGCAAGCTGGCCGGTCAGCTTGCTTAACATCTCAAGCTGCTCAAGACTTTCGTTTTCGCTTTTTTTAATTTTATCCGGCATCGGAACCTCACTATACCGGCTTTGATTTGCATAGCGGGAATATTTAAGCAACAATAACACAACAAGCGGCGCGATGATCAGTAATGCAACAATAAAACCGGCTGCGAAATGCCCAACTTATTTTTTCTCTGCTTTTTCTTTTTTACCCATCTCGGCAAGTGCGGCCTTACGAGAAAGCTTTAATCTGCCCTGGTCATCTATCAATAATAGTTTTACCGGCACTAAGTCACCAACTTTACAAACATCCTCTATGTTTTTAACATAACTATCGCTTATCTCGCTGATATGGCATAGACCTTCGACACCGGGTATGATTTCAACAAACGCCCCGAAATCTTTTAAAGAGACCACTTTCGAATCATGATATATCCGCCCGACCTGGGGGGGTTGTGTGATAGTTTCGATAATATCCCTGGCTTTTAAGTGGCCGTCACCGCCGAGACAGCTTATATAAATGGTCCCGTCTTCTTCTACTTCAATCGTTGTATCCGTCTGTTCCTGAATGCTTTTGATCATTTTGCCGCCCGGGCCGATTACTTTACCGATAAATTCGGGATCAATCTCGATGCTTACCAGCTTCGGTGCATAAACACTCAACTCGGAACGAGGCTTGCTAATGGTCTTGGCCATATTATTCAGAATATCGAGACGGGCGGTTTTTGCCCGCTCTAAAGCCTCGACCATAATGTTATGCTCCAGCCCCTCGGCCTTTATATCGAGCTGAATCGCCGTAATACCCTCGGAAGTGCCTGCAACCTTGAAATCCATCAGACCGAAATGGTCTTCCTCACCGATAATATCCGTCAATAGCTCGTATCGACCTTTTTGGTCGCCGATCAAACCGATTGAAATACCTGCAACCGGCCTGACAATTGGAACACCGGCATCCATAAGAGCCAGTGTTCCGCCACAAACCGAAGCCATTGAACTGGAACCGTTCGACTCCGTAATATCCGAGACGATTCTTATAGTGTAAGCAAATTCATCATCCGGTGGTCTTACCATCTCCAGCGCCTTTTCCGCAAGCGCCCCATGACCGATTTCTCTTCTGCCGGGCCCGCGAATGGGTCGAACCTCGCCAACAGAAAACGGCGGAAAATTATAATGGAGAGTAAAACTTTGGGCGTATTCGTCCAATAAACCATCGATTATCTGCGCATCCCTGATAGTACCAAGAGTAACACTAACGATCGCTTGCGTTTCACCGCGGGTAAACAACGCAGAGCCGTGAGTTCTCGGTAAAATACCGACCTCACAGGATATCGCACGTATATCGTTATAACCTCGACCATCGGGTCTTTTACCTTCCAATAGCAATTTTTTAACTACATGGCTCTCAATATCATCAAGAATTTTTTTGACAATTGCCTTATCAACCCTGTTTTCCTTGTCTTCTTCCTTTCCATCATCGTCATCCTCTAAAACGGGACGACTTTCTTCAGGACAATATTCGGAACAAATCTGCTCAAAAAGTCTTTGTACAGAGACTTTTCGCTCCAGCTTGTCAGGTATTTGTTTAAGTTTATAAAGCTCATCTTCGATCTGGGATTGAATTTTCGAATAGAGCTGTTCATCGGTCTCAACCAGAGGGATTTCTTTCTCAACGCCGACTTTATCGCGAAGCTCCTCGATCATTTCGCAAACCTGAACGGCCACTTTTTGCGCAGTAAAAATAGCATCGGCAATAACTTTCTCCGGCAATTCTTTAGCCCCGACCTCAATCATATTCATCGCTTCCTTCCGACCGCCAAGAAGCAGGCTCAAATCACCTTCTGTGAGCTGTTTATGGGTGGGATTGACTATAAATTCACCGTTGACTCTGCCCAAACGGCAGGCCCCAATAGGGCCTATAAAAGGAATTTTACTTATTGTCAGTGCGGCACTGGCACCTATCATAGCCAGAATATCAGGATCATTTTCACGGTCGGCACTCAAGACATTCGCCATAATCTGCACTTCCTGAAAATAACCAATCGGAAATAACGGGCGAATTGGCCTGTCGATCTGTCTGGCTGTGAGGATTTCCTTTGTGCTGGGTCTTCCCTCGCGTTTAATAAAGCCGCCGGGGAATTTACCTGCCGCGCTTTGCTTTTCCCGATAATCAACGCTTAACGGGAAAAAATCTATATCCTCGAATCTGGGCGGCGCCGTAACCGCAGCAACGAGAACAACGGTATCACCGTATTGTACTACGACCGCCCCGTCTGCCTGCTTGGCGATTTTGCCGGTTTCGATTGATAAAGTTCTTCCCCCAATTTGTCTTTCTACTCTGGATACTTCAGTCATATATTACCTCATTGGCAAGTGTATTCCTGCCACTTACGCACAATTCGTACACTCGCGGTATATTTGTGCTCTGATTTCCTGTCATTTTCTCAAACCAAGCCGGGAAATTATTTCCTTATAGCGTTTGACATCTTTTTTGCTCACATATTTCAGCAATGCCGATCTGTTCCCGACCATTTTCAATAAACCGCGTCTTGAGGAGTGGTCTTTGCGATGGATTTTGAGATGCTCGGTAAGATCGTTAATTCTTTTTGTCAACAACGCGATCTGCACCTCGGGCGAGCCTGTGTCACCTTCATGCGTCTCAAAATCATCAACAACTTTCTCTTTTTCCTGCTTCGTCAGCATTTTACTTCCAATTCCTTTCAAACATGTATTTTACATAATCTTCTTAAATATCATAAATTATAAAACCCGTATGATAATCTTCCATCTATCTATATGCAAGCCTTTTCTGTAAAAGGACTAAAAAGGAAGATTTTTTATTTTTCGGCGGTCCTACCGGGTCTTTTTTGCTCAAGGAAGGCCTCGAGAATTTCCGCTGCAGAGACGGCATCAAGGCGTTCCTCCACCTCTGATCTCTTCAGATCGGCAGAAAAAAGCTTCTCTTCTGCCTCGAAACTGCTGAGACGCTCATCCTGGAGATGAACAGGTATCTGCAGGCTTTTTCTCAATTTTTCGGCGAATTTCAATGTTAATTTGGCCTGAGGCCCTTGAGAATCGTCCATATTCAAAGGCAAACCAAGTACAATAGCCCCCACATTCTCAGAACTAACCACTTCCAAGATTTTTCCGAGTAATCCTTTCTCCGACCGGATCACAGCCAGGGGTGAGACTATAGTCTCGGTAGGATCACATATCGCCAATCCGGTGCGTTTCGTGCCATAGTCTATTGCCAGATATCTCATTTATTAAATCGTTACAGTTCCATTTATGACTGATTTTATAAGAATTTTTCGCCGGTACGCTGCTTTATCAGATCAAGTAATTCCTTAAGTCTTTGTGCCTGGCTCACGGGGCAAACAAGCGTGGCATCCGGACAGTGAGCCACAATAATATCCTCCAGCCCAATAGCAGCAATGAGATGCCCCTGGTCTTCGGTGATTATAATGCTGTTCCTGCAATCAAGCAGCTCACTGGTGCCGGCAACAACAATATTATGATCTTTATCAGAGCTAATTACATCGGCAAGAGCGGCAAAAGAGCCCATATCGAGCCATTGACAATCCAGCTTTATAGCAAAGACCTTTTCCGCTTTTTCCATAACAGCATAATCAATGCTGATTTTAGGCAATTTTACGAACCAGTCCTTAAGCACCTGCTGCTGATTCGGAGTATCCCAGGCGGCCTGGATTTTAGAAAGCGGCTCAGTTGCTTCGGGCAGAAATTTACCCAGGTTATCTAAAATTGTCCCGGCCTTCCAGACAAACATACCGGAGTTCCAAAAATATTGGCCGGTATCGACATATTTTGTTGCCGTTTCTTCGTCCGGCTTTTCTTTGAATGCTTTCACAGAATAGATTTTACTGTCACAACCAGGATATTCCTTAGCATTCACACAATTTATGTAGCCAAGTAAAGTACTGGCAAAAGCCGGCTGGACTCCGAAGGTTATCATACTATCAGGATTTTTTTTGACAAAAACAAAGGCATCCTGAATCGCCCGTTGCAGTACCTCTGCTGGTTTAATTATTTGATCGGCACTAACAACTGCAATTGTCGCATCGGGATCATATTTGACAAGAATTGTCGAAACCAGACCAATAGCACCGGCAGTATCACGTACAGCAGGCTCGGCAATCACATTATCATAGGGCAGTTCAGTGAGATTTTCCCGAACGACATCCACATACCCGGCGTTTGTCAGGACAATGATGTTCCTTGCATCGAAAATCGGCCTTAACCGCTCGAAACACCGATAGAGGAGGGTTTCGCCGTCAAGCAACTTCAGGACCTGTTTGGGGCGTTTTTCCCGGCTCAATGGCCACAATCTTTTCCCCGTGCCTCCCGCCATTATCACTGCATAATCCATTTCCGTACCCTATTAAACCACAATTAAAACTCGACATACATTAAACCAGAAAATTTTCATCAACTTCACAGAGAGGTTGAATATGCCGGACCAAATCTTCATAATCAGGCCGTCCCATCAAAGCGAATGTGGCTTCCTTACCTAATTCAACCGCAGGCTGATCGTAGGGATTAATATTAAACAGCGCACCGGTAATAGAGGTTGTCACTTCAAATAAATAGATAAACTGTCCTACTGTATAAGCATCGACTTTGGGAAAAATAACTGTAAGACACGGACGTTCGCTCTCAATCAGTGCATATTCGGTAGCCGTCTTTTCGCTATTCAGTAGTACACTCAAATTCTTACCGGCAAGAAAAGCAAGCTCGGGAGCACAATCCGGCGCTGGACCTATCCTCATGTCCCTGTCAAAGTTTTCGACCCGCAAAAATGTAAATAATTTATCATTAGGACCTTCAAGATATAATTGTACCTGACTATGTTGATCCGTTGTTCCAAGTGCTTTGACCGGTGTCGGGCCAATATATACTTCACGCCCTGCCAAATCTTCTTTTTTGCCGAGACTTTCGGCCCACAATTGCCTATACCAGTCAGCCAAATCTTTCAGGGCATAATTATAAGGCATCATTACGGAAATTCTCTTGCCCTCGTTATAAAAGTAATAATTAATTGCCGCATTAATAGTGGCGGGATTCTTATAGAAATCTTCGCAGCTTACCCTTTCATCCATATCTCGGGCACCTGCCAAAAGGGAATCTATATCTATTCCGCACATTGCGGCACTAAACAAACCGACCGCACTCAATACACTGAATCTTCCCCCGACTCCATCCGGAACTTCGAGGCATCGTAAATTTGAATCATCCGCTATCTTACGAAGTGTTCCTTGCTTTGCATCAGTAGTTGCAATTATATGCTCACGCAGACTTTCGGGACCAAGCTTATCTAACAACAGTTGACAGATAATCATAAACTGAGCTGCAGTTTCCGAGGTCCTGCCGGACTTACTGATGACATTAAAAATGGTTTTTTCAAGTCCGTCACCGAGCCACTCCAAAAACGAGACAAATTGCGGAGGATCGACATTATCAAAAACAAAAAGACGCGGCCCGGTCCTTTGGTTATCATTAGTATTGTACATATAAGGACTTAGGGCTGTTTGCAAAGCAATATTACCAAGAGCCGAACCGCCAATGCCTAATATAACGAGATTTTCACATCCGCTCCCTATCCGGGTGATTAATTCTTTTACCTGTTGGGATATTTTGGTATTAAAAGGTAGGTCTCGGTATGGAATTTTACCTCTTTTTCGTTCTTCGTTTAGTTTCAAAATTAGAGGTGAAGTCTTTTCGGCAAGTTTCCTGAATTGCTCGGATGATATGCCGTTTTCATCGCCAATTACTCCTGCTGTTACATTCTTGTAATAAAATCGTATCTCCGAATCGCCCACATCAAAATCCTTATTATTTATACAACGTTACCTAATACTATCTGTTATATATCGATCTTCGAAAGGTTGGCGTATTGTACCATCAGCGACTTGGTCTGCCCAGAATTAAATTTCACGACAACCACGCTGTTTTTGCCCATATCAATATACTTTTTAATCCTGCCAAGCCCGAAGATTTCATGCCGTACTAACTGATTCGGCTCAAAATAACTTTCACTCTCGTAACAATTGTCGTCCTCGTCATAATACTCATTATCATCCGATTGTTCTTTAATGTCCCGGCCAAGCTCTAACAGAAACCGCGATGGGATTGTTCGCAACATCTGCCCCCGTACAGTTCGGTATCGAGCATAACTGATATATAAGCCGGACTTGGCCCGGGTTATCCCGACAAATAAAAGCCTGCGTTCCTCTTCCAGTTCCTCCTCGTCTTCGTCGGTATTGGTCCTTTCATGCGGCAGTAAGCCTTCTTCGACGCCGACAATAAAAACATTTTCAAATTCGAGACCTTTTGCAGCATGAAGCGTCATCAAAGCAACAGATTCGCCTGAGGCATCGTAAGCATCGGTGTCACTGAACAGCGATATTTGCTGCAGATAATCGAGAAGCGAAGGTTTTTCGGTATTGTGGTCATATTGTGCGGCGGCATTTATCAATTCACCCACATTTTCCAGACCGTTCTGGCCTTCTGAGCCGGTGGCCCGAAGAGAATCCGCTAATCCGGATTCGGTAAATACTCTTTCGATAAGTGACGCAACCGGGCCTGAAATATCTTTTTGAAACTGTTCGAGCATATTGACAAAAACAGCGATTTTTGCCTTCATCGCTTTGGAAAGGATTTCAATATTTTCTGCTTTCTTCAGGGCTTCGAAAAAAGATATCCTGTTTTGGGCGGCATAATTTTTTACTTTATCTATCGTTACCTTTCCTATGCCGCGAGCGGGTGTATTTATGATACGCATCAGGGCTATTTCATCATCAGGATTGACAAGAATTTTCAAATAGGCAAGCAGGTCGCGGATTTCTTTTCTCCGGTAGAATTCCACTCCCCGAACAATTTGATAAGGAATCTTATTATCTATAAAAGCCTCTTCGAGCACACGGCTCATCGAATTGACACGATAGAAAATAGCGATGTCCCTGAGCGAGGTACCCTGCTCTGCCAGCTCTTTAATCTGCTGAGCAACCGCCTGAGCCTCATGTTCTTCGTCCTCATAGGAGGAAAAAACAACCTCTCTGGATTCAGGCTTGACGGGAACAAGTTTTTTTTCCTTTCGGTTGCGGTTATATGCAATCAAGGCATCGGCCACTACGAGGATATTTGCAGCACTGCGAAAATTCTCCTCGAGCTTTACAACAGTCGCATCAGGCCAATCGTGCTCGAATGCCAAAATATTCCGGATATCGGCCCCGCGCCAGCGATAGATAGACTGATCCGGGTCGCCTGTGGCACAAATATTATTATGTCGTGAAACAAGAGTCTTAGCAATCCTGTACTGGGCGTGATTTGTGTCCTGATACTCGTCAATAAGCAGAAATTTGAAACGTTCACCAAGCTCGTCACAAACACCAGGATAGTCCCGAAGTAAAAATGCTGTTTTCATAAGCAGGTCATCGAAATCCAGGCCGTTTCTGGCGCTCAGAATATTCTGATATGTCAGATATATTTCTGCCAATTTAACGGAGAAGAAGTCCTCCGCTTCGGCCCTGAAAGACTCTGCATCTATTAATTTGTTCTTCAGAGTGGAAACTGCATCGAGCATACGAGCCGGAGAAAAATTCGTCGCATCAAGCCGACAATCTTTTACCGCCTGTTTCATACACCTTGATTGGTCAGCATCATCATACACACTGAAGTTGGGGGCAATACCGGCTCTATCCGCATATTGTCGAAGAATCCTGACACACAACGAGTGAAAAGTACTGATATGAGCGCCCCCGGATGTTCCGAGCGTAAAAGCCCTCTGGCGCATTTCCTCGGC
This sequence comes from uncultured Pirellulales bacterium, assembly GCA_964431695.1. Classification (GTDB taxonomy): domain Bacteria; phylum Planctomycetota; class Phycisphaerae; order Sedimentisphaerales; family Anaerobacaceae; genus JAFGPS01. The sequence continues at coordinate 101,726 of CAYSKI010000001.1, forward strand.
GGCTTTATTAGTGAAGGTTATCGCACAGATATTATACGGCCGTATTCCTGAGTCTATCAGGGCTGCAATTCGATATGTAATAACGCGTGTTTTGCCGCTGCCCGGCCCGGCGATTACAAGCAGAGGTCCTTCTTTATGATAGACGGCTTTTTTTTGAGAAGGCGTTAATTGTTTCAGAGGCTCGTCCATAAAATATACCGACCGTCCCGCACCGGTCGGGCATAAATTATGCTCAATGAGTGCCGGGTCACTGCGATTGTTCTAATTTCTTTCTCTGTGTCTCGTCTTCGGCTATCAATTGCTTCCAAAGATCGGGTCTTTCGATTTTTATTCGTTCAAGTAATGCTCGTCTAAAGTAAGGAGGATACAACTGGTCATTAATGAAATTTACCAATGCCCAGTATTTTAACACACCAAGCTCGGGCAGGTCAACCCTATAGTCATCATGTCCCTTTTGATAATAGTTATAAAGATTCGTCGCCATATTTTCCATGTCAAACGCCGCATCATCATCGCGCATCGCATAATAATTGTATCCCTGACTCAGAATGAACATGATTTGCTCTCTTACGTCATTGATACCAATGCCATCAAGCTCCTCAAGCAAACGCTTTCGTGCAAAAACATCTATTGGAACCCTAAAATCATCACGCGGATATAATGTCCTTAACTGGTTATAAATTTTTTGCGCCCGGCGCTCATGTCCCGCCTGATAAAAGGAAAAAACGGCATTTATTAACATATTACGGTGGCCGTTTTGAAGAGATTTACGGGTATCTTTTTCTTCCTCCGTATTGTATTTTTCGATCATTGCCAGCGCAGATTTATTATAAGGCTCGAACATTCTCAAATCCGGACTCAAAAAAACATCCTGTTTCCTTTGCGTTTGAGGTTCCTGCGAAGGATCCGACGAAGTTATTTGAACAACATAGTCATTAATGAATAATTTGCCGTAACGAAAAAGATTTTGCAGACTGTGAGCCACAATGCGGTCCGTATTGGTTTCATTCATTTTGATTTCACGAGACTCTTCCCGGGCATTTACCCGCAAACCTTCGACAGCCCAGAAAATCGCATGGGTATCAGGATGTCGCCAATCCAGCGGCAAATGTATATTAGGATCGTTCCAGTCGATAGGGCCGTAGGTTTTATTAAGCTCTCGCATAAAAACAGGATCGAGTTTCCACGTGTTACGTAGCTGGTAGGCATGTGCAAAAATATCGAATTGACTGAGTGCCACCGCATACTTGGGATCTTCTATAACTCTACCGGCAGCGGGACTATATCCGTTTGGGTCCTGCCTCATGGACAAATAATTATTTATAAAATATTTACCCTCGGTAAAATTCTCATCCGCCGATTTCAAAGCATTGATAAGACCTGCGAAATTCGGATCGCCATCAATTTCCCGCCATGTTGTCGGTGCCTTGGCAAGGGCGTCGAAATACTGATCATCAGCCGGACCAAGAAGAGGCTGCATGGCCAAAGCCAATTGCAGTTTGTAATATTTATTTGCGTCGTCGGAAACAGCGCCGATCTTATGCTGGAATATTCTTCCAAGCTCACGGTAAAGTGAGATGTTTTTAAGTTTATACTTGCCGATGGCCTGGTCACGAAGCAGCTCATAGCCGTTTTTTACCCAGCGCCAGCGCTGCTCAGGTTGTGTTGCAGGTATGGTCACTGAAATATTATATGCCATATTCCAGGCGTGAAATTCCCAAACAGATGCGAAACGAGGCTGTAAAATAGTAATCCATTCCGCGAGCTGTCTGGCATCGTAAAATTGTTTTTCCTCTTTAAGCTTGTCGGCCCGCATCCATAAAACATCCACGACCAGGCCGCGAAAAGCTCCCGTCGCAATAGTCGCAAATGCCAGCGAAGGGGGGATATTTTCAGGCTTGTCGATTATCAGGTCCATGTCCTGGCGCTGGCGGTTGATGGAATCGAGCTGGAGACCGGCGGCGACAAGAAAAATAACCGCAAGGATAACACAGGCAAAACAAATTATTACATCACGCATATTCATATAAAACACGAACAAACAATCACATATTGTTACCAATAAGTTAAACTATAATTTTTGCAATCTCTCGACAGCCGAAGATAATAAAAGCAAGAATTAAAAGTATGGAAGATTTAATAAAGACCATGAATACCGCGCATTGTGCTATTATAGGCCAGCTCAAAAGTCTTGCAGGGACTATGAAACTCGTCGGATTGAATTTATCGAACTGTGGCAAAAGTCGAATCATCCACTTAATACTATAAGAATATATCACACTCATGTTCGAGCCTAATGAGTCGAAAGATTCGATAACAAAATTACTGACGGCGGCGGTGGAAAAAAGTACCAGACAAACCAGTATTGCCACGGGAAAAGAAACAAATGTCGAAGTCAATACCCCCAAACAGGCCAGGAAAATCAAGCGAAAAAGAATTAAAAGAACCGCCCTTATGAAATTCGCTGTAAAGGTATCTGCCTTGTAAAGAACCACCAGGCCGTCACGAGGAAAGGTAATACTCGTTCTGTTCAGAGGGAGATTCATAAAAGCTACGGCCATATGTCCATCCTCGGGCACGACATCGGCGGGAAATTCTATTTCGTGGAATGTTTGAACAGAACGTTTCAGAATCTTCTCGAAGGGCTCGGTCCTGGGCTGCTCGCCGGTTTTTACATATCTCGGATCACCCGCATACCACCTGCCATAGACCTGCATATCAGGCGGAGTAACAGCGACATCATATTTGAACCTGATGAACATACTTCTGGTCAAAGGTCTGACATTATCGAATTCCCAGATTAATGCCTGGCCGACATCCGCGGCACGTTGCTTTAACTTCGCCTGGGCGGTAAGCTCGGCAATAACCTGCTCACGAGTGTAATCAGATTCAGAGGGTAACCTGCCTGTTTTCTCGAGTGCCTTATATCTTTCTTCGACTTCCTGCGATACATCCACTTCAGGAAAGGTCAAAGCGGCCCGTGCTGTATAGAACTCGTTATTAACCTGAACTATCTCATCCTCGGTTGCCTTAAAAAACTTCGGCATGTATATGGCAAAAATATAAATGACGGACGAAAAGAGCATGAGCAGGACTATATCAAGAAGCATGATACCAAACAGCTTGCCCAATAAAAACTGGAAACGGCGAATCGGCTTGGTAATAACGGTATATATCTGCCTGTATTTAATGTCACTTGTTACCGTATAAATCGATACTATGATAGTAAGCAAACAGAGCAACAGGCTGGTCAGCGAAAGACCATAGCTGACAAATGTCTGTAACCGTCCCTTCAATGTCTCGTCGCCGGTCGTTGTAATACCCAAAACAGGAAGCAGGACAAGCAGCAGTATAATAAAGACAACTGCTATTTTCATCCTTAATGCCTGTTTGACAGTATTTTTGGCGACAGCCCAGATGCCACGCATCGCCTGTATCTCCTGCTTATGAATTTTCAGTCTGTTTGTCTTGTTCTGTAGGATTTGACGGATCTGTAAGACGGTCTAAAATATCCTTTTTGACCTGCCCCTCTCGATGGGACTGCTGAGATTCGATTTGTTTTTCTTCAACCTTCTGACCTTCTACTGCAGGTTGAGATTCGGATGTCTCGGTTGAGCCGGTTAATTCCGTAAGCAATTGCTCATTGTGAACAGGGGTGGCTTTATCGTTGTAAACGACCTGCTCGGTTATTGACACTTCCCGCTCACTTTCTTCTGCTACCGGCGCGGATACGAGCTTATCAAGAATTTTTTCAACCGGCGTTTCTTCCGCGAGAAAAGCTCCGATCTTTGTCGTGCTGACCGCACCACTCGTAGGGTGTGCCTGCTGCTGCGCCGCGGCGATAGTCTTAATGAAAAATGTTTCGAGCTTGTCTAAAGGAGAAGCAATTTCACACTCGGCTTCTTCGTCCTTAATAAGCTGTTCAATCTTTTTTACTGTCGCATCGCTTATAGCATCAGTGGTGATTTGTATTTTATTAGTCTGCTGTAAAAGCTCTCTGACCTGTCCCTGGGTCTGAATTTTGCCGCCGTAAAGTATGGCAATTCTATCGCATACGTCTTCGACATCTGCAAGCAGGTGACTGCAAAGCAGAATTGTTTTGCCTCTCTGGGCAAGTTTCAGAATTAAGTCCTTAATCTGCCTGGTCCCGATCGGGTCGAGTCCGGTCGTAGGCTCGTCCAATATCAGCAGCTCGGGATCGTTTATCAGCGCCTGAGCCAGGCCGATTCTGCGTGCCATCCCCTTGGAAAATGTTCCGACAGACCTGTTCGCAACTGCTTTTAGCCCGACCATATCAAGAAGTGCCTCAACGCGTATTTTCCGCAGTTCCGCCGGTAAGCCGAATAACCTGCCATAAAAATCCAACGTCTCACGGGCATTCAAATACCTGTAAAGATAAGATTCCTCCGGCAAAAAACCAATCCTGGAATTAATCCTGGGGTCCTTTCCGTCACCTCTAAGAACCAGCGATTTGCCCTTCGTCGGATGAAGCAAACCCAGCAGCATTTTTATCGTTGTAGTTTTACCCGAACCGTTGGGGCCTAAAAGTCCGAACACTTCATTTTGCCGAACCTGCAAATTCAGGTCATCGACGGCATAGACTTTGGCCCGCCCCCACCAGTCGGAAAATATTTTAGTCAGAGAAAATGTCTCAACAGCATATTCCATCGTTCTTTTACCCGTATTCGGCCTACTTTTTAAATATAACGCACGTCGTTAATGTTCGAGCTCTTCGCCGTAACGGACAAGCCGGGCACTATTAAAGACGACGACTAATGAACCGACGAAATGCAAAACCGCAGCGTAAATCGTCGGCAGCCACCCTGCGGCACTGGCGGCAATCCCGAGAAAAATAAAGAAAATCCCAAAGCCGAGATTTTGATAAATGACTTTTCCGGTCTTTTGCGACAGCCGAATAAGAAAAGGAAGCCGCTTCAAATCATCGTTCATCAGCGCAATCGAAGCGGAGTTAATGGCCACATCGCTGCCGGCGGCGCCCATGGCAATTCCCAAATCACCCGCCGCCAGGGCAGGTGCATCATTGATACCATCACCGACAACTACAACAGTATGACCATCCTTTTTTATCTGCTCGACAATCGCCAACTTATCCTGAGGCAAACAGTGGGCCTTGAAATCCGTGCAGGCCAGCTCGGCAGCCACCCGGCGGGCCACTTCGTCACGGTCTCCAGTGAGCATAGTGACTCTTTTGACACCGATATCCTTCAGATCTTTAACCGCTTGTTCCGCCTCGGGCCTGGTTTTATCCTGCATACCGATCCAGCCGATGCATTTCGAATCTTTGGCTACATAAAGGGTGCTAAAGCCCTGCTCTTCATGTAAAGCGGGATCGGAGACATTGCCGACATCTATATTGTTCTCTTTGAGAAACGTGTCTCTTCCGACCATAATTTTTGCCGAACCAACTTCTGCAGTCACACCTTTGCCCGGAGTTTCCTGGAAATTATTCGGTACCGACAAAGAAAGATTTGCCTCTCTTGTAACTTCCAGCAGCGCCCTCGCAGCCGGATGCTTACTCATCTGCTCGGCTGAGGCGGCGTCGGAAAGCAATTCGGCAGGTTCAATGCCTTTTGCCGGTGTAAGTTTTGTCACGTACAGCCTGCCGGTCGTTACAGTTCCCGTTTTATCGAAGACCATAGCCGTTATTTTTCCGGCAATCTCCAGGTCGGCAACATTTTTTATAAGTATTCCAAGACGGGCGGAGGCTGATATCGCGGCCACCATCGCCGTGGGTGTCGCAAGGATTAACGCACAGGGGCACGAAACAACAAGTATCGTAATCGCCCTGTCGATATCACGGGTGAAAAACCATACGATTCCGGCAATCATCAGGATTGTCGGTGTGTACCATCTTGCATACCTGTCGATTATCCGCATAATCGGTATTTTTGTCTGTTCGGCCTGGATAATCAACGACTGAACCTTGCCGAGCGTTGTATCCTTGCCGGCCTTGGTAACAGTAACATCCAGCACGCCGGTAAGGTTGCTCGTACCGGCAAAGACCTGCATCCCCGGAACTTTGTCCACAGGCAGGGATTCTCCGGTAATTGTCGCTTCATTGACGGAGCTTAAACCTTCGACGACTTCGCCGTCCGCAGGTATATTATCACCCGGGCGGACACGGACACGGTCGCCGGTTTTGAGACTGCTGACTTTTACTTCTCTTTCACTATTACCTTCGAGGAGATTCGCTTTGGTAGGTGTGAGTTTTATCAGCGACTCGATTGACGCACGGGCGCCGAGGGCTGTACGTGTTTCGATAAGCTCGCTCAACAGCATAAAAAAGGCAACAACACCCGAGGTGACGTAATCGCCGTTAACAAACGCCGCAACAATCGCTAAAGCTACCAGCTCATCCATATGAGCATGTCTGCTTATCAGGCTCTTGATAGCGTGCCAGACAATGGGAGCACCAAGCAATATTGCGCCGGCCATCGCCAGAATCTCCGCATTGAAACTGCCCTTAGTGTAAATAAACCTGGCTATGCCGCTGTTTATCAGCAGCATGCCGCCTGCCAACGTGCCAAGCAGAGCCATACTAACGCGAATCTGTTTGCCGTGCGTGTGCTCGACGGCAATGTCATCCTTAAAATGCAGGTGTTCATGTGCCATAATTTAGTCTCTTTATCGCCGCCTTTCCTTTCAGATACTGTTAATCAATTATTGGCCTTCCTGAGCCGCTTGCACCCCGATCTTTTTTGACTTTATCAACGGATCTTTGTTTAACTGGATCCAAATTTCCTTGCCCTTTGCTCCCTGTGTGGATTGAACGAAAAACTTTTCATCCGCACCATTAAGTACTTTCTCGATGGCATCGAGGTACAATCTTTGAACAACAAGCTCGGGGCGCTGCCTGTATTCGGGAAGCAGACTTTTAAGATAATTGGCACTGGCTTCGGCGTCTTTGACCACCTTCGTGGCATAGATTCGAGCATCCGAAAGCTTCTCTTTAGCAGTACCGGATATCTGTGTCCATAAATACTCTTTTCTTCCTTCACTGATGGTTTCATCATGCAGAGCGGCATAAAGTTCTCTGGCAACCGGACCGGCAGCTTGACTTAAAATATTATAAGCATCTTCCTGGGCTTTACTTCTGACCCTATCCCTCTGTTGACTGGCCAAAGTGGATTTCTCGAAAGCAGCTTTGACCTGCGGGGGATAGACACTATTGGTCAGTTGTACCGATACGACTCTTATCCCGCTTTCTATAGCATCCAGCTTGTTCTGCAGGAAATCCGCCACATCCCGTGGAATTCGATCCCGGCTGGAAATCGCCTGGTCAATCGTATAATTAACCATTGTTTGAACGACGGCATCTTCAAAAAGGCTCGTAAGAAACGGCGTCAATTCCACCGTTACTACGTTATAATAAATCTCGCCCGACTTAATATCTCTGATCTGTACATTTTTAAAGAAGCGTTCCGGATTATCAATTTTATATGTGAGCTGCCATCTCGTATGAACAATGTTGTAATCGGTTCCCTCATTGCCCTGCTCAGACAATTGCTGGCCGCTATCACCTGCTTGTGTACGTTCAGCACCTTGATTCGGAATTTCAGAGAGCGAGGCCGCGTTGACCCCCTGCTCGCCCCTGGTTAGACAGTAACCATCTTCGAGCGGCTTTAACGGATCGGACGGACGAATCCTGGTTTGCCCGGATAGTTTTTCGCCTGCCGACTCATGGTACCAAAATGAATCGATAGGCAGATGAATAGCCCTTTCCACGGGAATTTTAACAATTTCATCTATCGGGTACGGCCATATCCAATGCAGACCCGGGCCGAGAAGCCTTTCTTCACCCGCACCTCGAATCTTGCCGAAACGCAGAACAAGGGCCTGTTCGTCCGAACCGACTGTTTTGAATCCGGAGGCTAAAAAGGCAATGACCAGCACAATCATTATAATTTTCAGGATGATAAAGCTGAGCCTCAATGCCTCGGACAAACTCCTGTCGGCGGTGTCAAGCTCGTCTGCCACAGACTTCTCGGGCACGTGGGAGTGCATATCCTTATTCATTTCTTTATCTTCTTCTGCCATAATAACACAAATTATTTTTTAATCGGTCCATTCATATTGGAAGGTTCCAGATCGGGCATTCCCTTTAACAATGAAAAAGGCTCTCTGTCCGTAGGAACGACAAATGTCGTATTTTTCCCTAATATTATCTGAATTGCTTCCAGATTACGTAAAAATCCCGCAAGCTCGGGATCTTCATCAAGCATTTTGTAATATTGTGCCGCCTTGGCATCGCCCTCTCCTCGTATTTTTTTCGCCCTGGCATCGGCAACGGCAACCAACTCATCACTTATAGTTCTTGCCTCGGTCTCAATCCTGACCGCTTCCGAATCTCCCTCGGCTATGATATCGGCGGCCCTGCGGCCTCTTTCGGCCCTCATGCGTTCGAAGACTTCCTTAGTGACATCCCCGCTTACTTTGAGCTGTTTGATACCCATTGTTTTGATTTCGATGCCGTAATCCGCACTCGCAACAGCTTCCTGAAGAGCGGAGAGCATATTCTTCTGGATGTCATTAAATTTAACCTTCGTCGGGTCGCTGTTTACGAATTCGGAAAAGCTGTATCGCCCAATGACATTGTTCTGCGTGTTCCGTATGCGGCTGCGCAATAATTCATCTTCGGCATTTTTGACTGTTTTGATGGTATTGAAAAACTTCAGAGGCTCGGATATCCGCCAGACAACATAAGTATTGACAATGATCGGGTCCCCCGAAGCCGTCCGCGTCTCTTCGACCTCTACGGTAAAAACCCTCATACGGGAATCGAACTTATGAACCTGCTCAATCGGAAACGGCCACTTAAAATACCAGCCGGGCTCGATGATTTGTCTCGTCGGTTTGCCAAATGTTGTCACCATGCAGGATTCCGTCTCCCTGACCTGAAACGATATCAGATAGAGCCCCAAAATTACAACAATCAGTACCACAAATATAGTAATGGCTATGTTTTTCATTTTTCGCTGCTCTCCTCGCCCAAACCGCTGTATATATTAGGCGTTTGACTTTCTTCAAGATTGATAATAGTTACCTGTGTATCATTCTGGTCGGCGACAACTACATATTTGCGGACATTTTCCAGCGATTTCTCATACATGGCCAGCCATTGTTCGCGCAAATAAATTTCAGGAGCGGCCCTGAAGGCCTTAAGCTGGTCGGCAAAACGCTGTCCTGTCGCCTCTGCAAGTGTTTCTTTTTCGAAGGCATAAGTTTTGGCTTCTCTGAGGGTCTTAAAAATATCTCCCCTGGTCTGTTCAAAAGAATCATCCAGCTCCTTACCAATTTCATCAATTTCTTCTGAATTATTTGCCGTTTCGGCCTCGTCATATCTCTCTGCCAGATCGTAAAGCTCATTCGCCTTTTCCACCGAACCCACTTTCGTACTTAAGGTTTTTATGCTCTCGGCCTGGGCATCAAGAATACGCTTCTGCTTCTTTTGAATGGCACCGATCACATTCTGGTAATCGGGTGCGAGTTCCGGTGGAGGATGAATGCCTTCTAAACCGAGGAATACAATTTCAACACCAAGCCCCTCCTCATCGGTTGCGGCCTGAATCCTTTCGGTCAGAATCTTCGCCGCTTCTGCTCTGCCGGTCCCTAACAGGCTTTGCTCAGTATCACTTTCCTGTTCTACTTCTATTTTTGCGCTGGCGGCAAATTTCGTGAGTTCGCGATAACAAATGGATTCAAGAAGTTTCTCCGGTTCGTTGTGGTTATATATGAAATCGTATAAATTTTTAATTCTGTATTGGACGGGAACAGCGGCAATAACGAGACTTACGGGTACGGTCTCAGCCGATGAATCCATGTCACCCTGTTCGCTGGCGACGAGTAAATGATATTCTTCGTCGTAATGCTGAAGTCCCCATAACTTTGGTCGCGGCTGCTCTTTTTTCCCGGCTTCATACTTTACAACATAACCGATTCCGATTTCTGAAATCCTTTTTGTCGGATACTTATAGGCAATTTCAATCGGCCAGGGTAATTTGAAAGTCAAACCCGGACCGATATGTCTTATATTATTCGCATCTTTTACGGGATTGCCGAAATGCTCTATAATCGCCTCTTCATCAGGCCCGACAACAACAATGCTGCTTAATAAATATAACGTTACCGCCCCGAACAGGATCAAAGGTACAATCGCCTGTTCGAGAAGTTTGTAAAACCATGTCTGAGAAACTTTAAAACCAAACTGATAATCAATAGCATCTGCGGCGCTGCGCAATATTCCACCCGGCTCATTTATCACACCGAGCAGTCTGCTGTCAAAAGCACTTCTGCTGTACTGGCCTTTGAGCCTCGGTCGATAGATGTCCAGGACAAGATTAACCGCGGTTTCGGCCCCGAGAAGAATAAGTATCCCCAGAATCACCATCGATATGATATCTAAAAGGAAGCCGAAGTCGAATAGATGAACAAGCGCTAATATTATAGCCAGTATAAAAGATAAAAGGGTCGCCCCAAGCATTGAGCTTCCGCCGGCCCTTAAAGGTTTCCATTGCGGCTGAGCCGACATGCCGGTGGCGTAGCGGGAGAGCAAAAAGCTGATAAATGCCATTGCCGCTAAAAAAATTGCGCAAAGCAATGGTTGTTTTATATCTTCCTTTGTGCCGGAATTAAGATCGCTGAGTAAATACAATCCGACAGCAATCTGGTAAATAGCAATAAGTGCCGAGAATATGGGAATAAACCACTTCTCAATGATTTCGAGTCTTCGCTGAGCAACGGAAAAAAGTGCCGCCTGCTCGGTTTTAGCCTGAAAGATAGTGGACGCCTTTTCGTCTCTTGCCAACAGGTTCATATCGAGCTTTTCCTGCTCGGCCAAAAAACGCTGATGAAACTGTATGCACAGAACGAACCAAATCAAGGCCACTGAAAGAATAAGCCAGCCAACCGCAGAGATTGCGAAGATGCCGCTCCATCGACCCAAGAAAAAGGCAATTCCAAAAAAGAGAACATTCAAAATCAAAGATACCAAAGCTATATGTTCCGGGCGTTTGGAAGATTCTGTCATTTTTATTCCAACCTTATTTTTTAGAACAAAAATACCCTAAACAAAGTATTTGTACAAAGCATGAATATCCTGTACTCTACAAAAAGCTCGATTATAAGTTGCGTAATATAACGTCAAATGATATTTTGGTATAGGGACAAATGTGAAAAAAATTCAGCCCTCTGACCAAAAAAGAATATTAACGTCGAGACACAGAACAACAATTTTGCGTACCGGCAGCGAAAGATGAATAAGTTATTTACAATAGCAAAAAATACTTTCATAGAAATCTTAAGACAACCGATTTATGCCGTTATTATTGTTGCTGCCCTGCTTTTATTCTTCATAAGTCCGTCTCTTACGATGTACACAATGAGCGACGACAATAAGCTCTTACGCGAGATAGGCTTATCTACGTTATTTCTCGCAAGCTTGTTCATTGCAATATTTTCCGCTTCCAGCGCAGTGAATGAGGAAATAGAGAATAAGACCATAACGACAGTTCTTAGTAAGCCGATACAACGTCCGATATTTATTATTGCAAAGTTCATTGGTGTTGCCGCAGCGGTAGTACTGGCTCATTATATTTGCACTATCGCACTACTGATGTCTATCAGGCACGGCGTACTTGAGACAGTCAACGATACCCATGACTGGACGGTTCTGGGTGCTGCAGGCTTCATACTTATAGCTACAATTTTGCTAAGCGCTTTTTTTAACTATGCTTATGACTGGAAATTCGCCTCAACGGCAATAATATTGACCGGTATTCTCGCCACATTGGGCATAGTGTTTTTATCCGTTATAGATCGTAACTGGCAGTTTAATCCCGCCAAAAACGGTATCAACACAGTCGATATATACGGCTCAGTATTATTGCTGTTGGCTGCAATAATAATTGTGGCCCTGGCGGTGGCATTATCCGCCAGGTTTAATATTGTGGTAACACTCTCGGCCTGTATAGGAATCTTTTTCTTAGGCCTTGTCAGTGATTATGCGTTCGGCAGATTCGCAGAAACGCATTTGTGGGCCAAAATAGGCAGATTTCTGGTGCCTAATTTGCAGATTTTCTGGATAAGTGATGCCATCTACGAAGGCAGCGAAGTTCCCCTGAAATACATCCTGATAAGCGCCTCTTATGCCGTGTGTTATACCATAGCTATCCTGTCATTAGCCATCGCCCTTTTCCAGCGTCGTCAGATAGGCTAATCCTCAAATATACCCATCATAACGAGACTCTGAATTTCCGGGATATCGCATATCACTCATTCGAATATCATTTTTCCCTGGTGCTTCCTTTTTGCAACAGGACAGCACGACTACTTTTTATTTCAGGTCGGCCGATTACCATAAATCCATTGCTCTGGGCGATGGAAACGATCATTTTAAAATCTGCTTCCGAAACATGCATTTTCGGTTCTAAAACCAAAAATCTTCCCGAAGGTTTCATTGTTTTGTAAATCTCCGAGTAAAAATGAAAAACATCTGGAACTTCATGCACGACCGCAGAGGCGAGAACAAAATCAATCTCTTCCTTAAAATCTCCCAGACCAACAGAATCGCCCTTACAAATACGTGTCTCAATCCTATCCGACAGACCTGCCTTCCGTGCCCGCTTTTCGAGAGACTGAATCATTTTCTCCTGCACATCCACGCATATAACCTTACCACTCTTACCGACCATCTGCGCAAGAGGCAGGCTAAAAAATCCCATCGCACAACCAACATCCAGAACCTTCATACCCTCTCCGATATAAGGCGATAGTATCTTTTCAGGATTCTGGAACCATTTCCTCATCGGGCTGGAAAGCAGATAGCCAATCCATACCGGACATACTCTATGAGCCATATAACCAACTACATAAAATCAAAACATTACACTATTTATAATTTCAAATATCTAAATCCTAAATGCCAAACAATATCTAAATTCCAATTTCAAATGTTTCAAACGTTTGGGACTTTAAACTTTCGTGATTTGAATTTGTTTAGAATTTAGATATCAGGATTTAGAATTTCTTTGATGACCGCCGTTTCATCGCAATTCTGCTGCTTCGGACACCGGGCGCAATCACTCCAGACCTTCATCGGAAGAGTATCTTTTTCTACTACATTAAAGCCTGATTTAATAAAAAATTCCGGCTCCAGCGTCAGGGCAAAAACTTTCGGAACACCAAGCTTTGTCGCCTGTTCGAGGGCGGAGGTAACCAATGCCCTACCGATGCCCGTTTGTTTGTTTGCTCCATCGACTGCAAGAGATTTGATTTCCGCCAAATCAGCCCAGACAATCTCCAGCGCACAACAGCCAATCACATTACCGTCGAGTTCTGCTACAGTGAAGGTCTGAAGGTTCTCGTAAATATCGGCCAATGAGCGAAACAGCATCCTGTCCCGCTCGGCATAAGAACCGATCAGAGTATGAATAGCCTTGGCATCTGAAATTTTTGCACTGCGTATATTCATAAGCCGCAAGTATAACAAATCACCTGATATATTTCACCATCAAAACAAATTCCGCCTCAGCAAAAATAGAAAGTATAAAAAAGCCAAAAAACTCTGGAAAAAGAGCCGCCTCTGGTATATTGTATTGCGTTTTGTTAAAACAGGCGGTAAGCTTTTTCCGGCAACGGCTATGAATGACCTGTTAAATACTGAATATTGTTGCCTGATTGTTAAATAATGCGATTTATACTTATCGATAAAATTGTTTCGCTGGAACTCGGCAGCCAAATCAAAGCCGTTAAGAACCTTTCCCTGGCCGAGGAATATTTAGCCGACCATTTCCCGACTTTCCCGGTGCTGCCCGGCGTGCTGTTGCTGGAAGGACTTATCGAGTCGGCATCCTGGCTTGTCCGCGAGGGCGAAAACTTCGCCCATAGTATGATATTGCTTGAACAGGCAAGAAATGTAAAATATAAGAGTTTTCTGGCGCCCGGCGCCCGGATAGAATATACCGTTGAAGCAAAAGCAATCGAAGAAAATATAAGCAGCTTCACCGGATTCGGTTTATCAGAAGGCCAGAAAATTGTTGAAGCGCGATTCGGATTGAAGCATTTCAATCTGGCAGACGAAGATTCTGCGATGGCTGCGGTGGACGCGCAGATAATTGAAAATATGAAAAAAATATGGAAACTACTGAGGTAACAAAGTATGGCAATGAGCAGGGACGAAATCTTTACGAAAGTTCAGGAAGTTCTGGTCGATGCGTTGGGGATTGATGACGACGAGGTAACAACCGAGGCGACTTTAATGGGAGATCTTGGTGCCGAAAGCATTGATTTCCTTGATATAGTCTTTCGCCTGGAAAAGGCGTTCAGGATAAAAATTCCACGAGAGGAATTGTTTCCCGCAGAAAGCCTGATGAATAATTCCGAATATGTCCACAACGGCAAATTGACGGAAAAAGGTCTGGCCGAGCTGCGAGATAAAATGCCGCATACCGACCTGAGCTCTTTTGAGAACGATCCCGATATAAACAAGTTAGGCGATTTATTCACCGTCAATGCCATTATTAACTATGTCGAAGGCAAACTGGACGCCGCCTGATTAATGTAAAGTGCCTAAAGTGAGCTAATACGACACACATGTGTCATCCTGGGGCGCAACCGAAGGATCTGGTCATTGAAAAGGAGATTATTCGACTCCACTCCGTTTCGCTTATAAAGCAGTGTTGTTAATGGGAATATTAATGCGTTGGATTTGGATAGATAAGTTCGTTGAATTTGAAAGCGGCCGGCGTGCCGTGGCACTGAAAAACGTGACACTCGCCGAAGAACACCTGCACGACCATTTTCCCGGCTTTCCAGTCATGCCGGAATGCTTAATGATTGAAGCTATGGCCCAAACGGCGGGAATTCTCGTCGGTGAAGCCAAAAAATTCCAGGAAAAAGTCATTTTGGCAAAGATAAAAAAGGCCGTTTTCTTCGACTACGTCAGACCGGGTGACACAATAGAATTAGAAGCGAATATTGAATCAATCACTCAGGAAGCGGCAAGTACGAACGGCAAAATCACACGCTCGGAAAAATTAATTGCCGAGATAGACTTGATGTTCAGCCATATCGACCGGAACCTGGCGGGAAAAGAATTTCCGGAGGAAAATTTTGTCTTCGGTACCGGCACATCCGTATTCGAACCGCTCCTTCGGGATGTCCTTTCGGATTCCAGGCAAAAAACGGAGGTGAAAAAGTGAGTTCGAACCGCGTTGTCATAACCGGCCTCGGCGCGATTTCCCCGCTCGGAGTGACTGTTAACGATATGTGGTCCGGACTGTGTGCCGGCAAAGTCGCAATCGACACAATTACTGCATTCGATCCGGTCGGTTTTACCTGTAAAATCGCCGGCCAGGCCCCCGAATACGACATACGGAAATATGTGCCGAAAAATCTTCGTAAATCCATCAAACTAATGTCGAGGGACATCGAGCTGTCGGTAATAGCGGCACATGAAGCCCTCTTTCACAGCGGTCTTGTCACGAAAGGCATAGACCCGGATAAAATCAATATAAATCCGGAACGAACTGCAATCAATCTCGGTGCCGGCTTGATAAGCTGCGATCTGGTAGAGCTGGCCCCTGCCGTTGCGGCAAGTATTACAGACGGCAAATTCGACCTTCACAAGTGGGGCAAAGAGGGCCTCGAGATGGTAACGCCGCTTTGGTTGTTGAAATATCTGCCGAACATGTTAGCCTGCCACGTTGGAATTATTCACGATATCCAGGGGCCGAGTAATACGATTACCTGTGCCGAAGCGGCGGCACATCTGGCGATAGCAGAAGCCTTTCAGGTCATTGCCCGCGGCAACAGCGACTATGCCCTTGCCGGCGGCGCCGAGGCGAAGGTAAATCCTATAGTAATGATTCGCCAGTGCCTGCTCGGCAGGGCCACCAGTCAAAATAACAATGATCCCAAAACTGCTTGCAGGCCCTTCGACGCCGATGCGAAAGGTTCCGTGTTCGGCGAAGCCGCCGGAATCGTTGTACTCGAGAATTTCGAAAATGCCAAGAAGCGAAGTGCAAAAATCTACGCCGAAATTGTCGGAACAGGGCAAAGCAACAGTCTCAATCCTCAATACGAACATTTAGAGCCGGATGGTTACGGATTGCAAATAGCAATAGAAAAAGCCTTGGCCGATGCTAATATCAAACCGGAACAACTGGATTTGATTATACCACACGGAACAGGTATTCCGGCCGATGATCTGGCGGAAGCAAAAGCTATCGAAAATGCAATCGGCGAGGCAATAACCGAAATTCCCCTCTGGCCGACAAAAAGTATGTTAAGTAACACCGGTGCGGCCAGCGGTGTGATAGATGTAATTGCCGCCGTTAGCACGATGAATGAAGGCAAGATACCCGCTGCGGTAAACTGCGACATAAAAGCCGAAGGCTGCAACCTGAACATTTCCAACCGGATGAAAGAAAAAGATATTCGACATGCACTTTGCTGCAGTTATTCATACGGCGGTCAAACCGCCGCCATTGTACTGAAACAACCGGACTAAATATCAGCAAAAATTAGGAACGAAAAAGGAAATGGCTGAACGAGTGGTAATAACCGGAATGGGGATTGTCAGCCCGTTGGGGCACGACGTGGAGACCCTCTGGCAGGCGCTGCTCTCCGGTAAAAGCGGAATAGCGAAAACAACCATCTTCAATGCCTCGACTTTTCCCACAACATTCGATGCCGAGGTCAAGGATTACGACCTTACCAAATACACAAAAAATCCACACCTGCATAAACACAGCAACCGCGGCTCCGGATTCGTTGTCGGCGCGACCGTTCAGGCCTGTAAACAGGCGGGAATCGATGTCGAAACCGCCGAACCGGCCGACGGTATAGACCGAACACGGCTGGGAATTTACTTAGGGGCGGGCGAAGGCTCTGTTGATAACGACGCTTTTTTTGCCGCTATTATAAACGGATGGGACATAGAGAAAAACGAAATGGACTGGGACCGTTGGGCACAGATTGCCTTTGGGAAGATGGACCCGATGCGTGAGCTTGAGCAGGAACCGAATATGCCGGCCGCTCATATCGCAATGCTCACAGGCGCCCGCGGGCCGACAAGAAGCTGCCTGACTGCATGTGCCGCCAGTACCCAGTCGGTCGGCGAAGCAATGATGATGATTCGCAGAGGCGATGCCGATGCCATTATTGCAGGCGGTGCCCATTCGATGATACATCCGCTGGGCCTGACGGGATTTAATCGTTTGACCGCCCTATCGACCCGAAATGACAGCCCACAGACGGCATCGCGACCGTTCTCCGCCACTCGTGACGGCTTTATACTCGGTGAAGGAGCAGCAACTGTCATCCTCGAATCCCTAAGCTCTGCAAAAAAACGTGGCGTGAAAATATTAGCCGAAATCATCGGTTATGGAAGCAGCTCCGACGCCTTTCGCGTAACAGACATGCACGAAGAAGGCAGAGGCGCCGCACAGGCAATAAATGCGGCACTTGCCGACGCCGGTATCAGCTACAAGGATGTGGACTACATTAACGCACACGGCACAAGCACTGCCGAGAACGATTCCATCGAGACCAAAGCGATTAAAACCGTATTCAAAGACAGGGCGAAAAATATTCCCGTCAGTAGTATTAAAAGCATGTTAGGCCACCTTATAGGTGCTGCCGGTGCAGCCGAATTGATAACGTGCGTATGTGCAATTCGAGACAACACCCTTCCGCCGACGATGAACCTGGTGGATCGTGCCCCCGAGCTTGACCTGGATTATATACCAAATAAGCCGAGAAAAATCCCGGTTAATATCGTTATAAACGAGTCTTTCGGATTCGGCGGACAAAATAATGTGGTTATCATCAAACGTTATTCATAAATTGAGATACGAAACATGATTGATATTAGGGAAATACGAGAAAATCCTGAAAAGTTCAAGGCTGCATGCCGGGCCAAGAAATTCGAGGTAGATATCGACAAGCTGCTCGAAGCTGATACCAAATTAAAAACTATCAAGCAACAACTGCAGGATATTTCCACGGATAAGAATCGCATCGGCAAATCAATTCCCAAACTTCCGCCGGACCAAAAGCAAGCCGCACTGTCACAGCTCACAGAGCTTAAGGATAGAGAATCCAAATACGATGAAAACCTCAGGAAACTTCAGCCTCAATTCGATGAACTTATGCAGCAGGTGCCGCAACCGGCCGATGATGATGTGCCGTTAGGCAAGGACGATACTGAAAATACTGAAATTCGTAAAGAAGGAAAAATACCCCAATTCGATTTCGAGTTAAAAGACCATGTCAAGTTAGGTATTGATTTGGGTATCATAGATATCGAGCGAGGGGTCAAATTGGCAGGCACAAGGAACTACTTTTTGAAAGGCGACGGTGCTTTATTGCACTGGGCCGTTCTACGACTTGCAATGGATGTTATGGTCTCCAAAGGATATGTTCCTTTATCTGTTCCGCTTTTAATGAAAGACGAAGCCATGCAGGGAACCGGTTATTACCCCGGCTCGGAGGAGCAGACTTACCGAATGGAAAAAGACCAGCTCAATCTGGTCGGAACCGCCGAAGTGCCGCTGACCGCCTATCGCATTGGCGAGATATTGAATGACGAGGAATTGCCCCTGAAATACGTCGCCCTTTCGAGCTGTTTCAGACGCGAAGCAGGTGCCGCAGGCAAAGACACGTACGGCTTATACAGAATCCACCAGTTCGACAAGGTCGAACAGGTCGTTATCTGCAAAAACAGCATTGAAGAAAGCAACAAATACCACGATGAGATTTTAGCCAACGCCGAGACTGTAATGCAGGCACTGGAGCTTCCCTACCGTGTTGTGAACGTCTGTACGGGCGACCTTGGCAGAGGTCAGGCGAAAAAATTCGACATAGAAGCATGGATGCCCTCACGCGGGAACTACTGCGAGACTCACAGCGCTAGTAAATTCTATGAATTCCAGGCAAGGCGGATGAATCTCCGCTACAAAGATCCGATATCAAAGAAAAATATATTCTGCCACACACTAAACAACACCGTCATCGCATCTCCGAGAATCTTGATTCCTATCCTTGAGCTTTACCAAAATCCCGACGGCTCTGTAACTATCCCGGAAGTCTTACGAAAATACATGAACGGCAAAGAAAAAATCACCGAACAGCCTTAACTCAACAAATTCTCTTTAAACTAAAAAGCACCATAACTCTTTCATCTACTTTTTATCCGGAAATTTTAATTTATTCTGCCCGAAATCTAAAGTTTCTCATGCGATACGTCCGATAATATCTAATAACAGAATGGATTTATATATTTCATGGATGATTGTATCAAAAAACATATAGAGAAACTCCGGACAGAAACACGTCAGCTTCGCAAATGTTAAAACCAACCACCATTAACCATCCAGACAAGACAAACATGTACGAAAATTTTGCTCTAAAATCTATATTTCATATATTTTGGGTAGTAAGCAATTACAGCAACATGGGGAAAACAGCGAAAAGAATCCGGTTAAAAAACGGCGGGGGCGGAGATTGAGATTTAATGATATCCAAAACATCAGCACATAAACGATACCTTTTGAGAAATCTGACACTGATTATACTATTTATTTTAGTCCTTTCAAATGCCAACACAGCCGCAATAGAATTGAAACCGGCGCAAAATGCCGACTCCTGCAAAATTTTCCGGGCAATGGCAAGGGTATATATGGCCGGTGGAGATTATTCAAAAGCACAGCCGCTTGCTGAAAATGCCCTGACTCTCGCAAAGACAA
Organism: uncultured Pirellulales bacterium; assembly: GCA_964431695.1. GTDB lineage: Bacteria > Planctomycetota > Phycisphaerae > Sedimentisphaerales > Anaerobacaceae > JAFGPS01. The sequence continues at coordinate 121,492 of CAYSKI010000001.1, forward strand.
AAAACGGTTCCGAGTCGGAACTTTCGTTGTGCTTTATCGACCTGGCATTCCTGTATAAAAATCAGGGCAGATTTACCGATGCCGAAAGAATGTGCGAAGCGGGACTCGATATGCAGAAAAAACTCTACTATGAAAACCACCCCTATATTGCAGGCACATTGAGAATCTTAAGCTCGATCTACCGGGAACAGGCAAAATATAAACAGGCCGAACACACCCTGGAACAGGCAATTACCATTATGGAAAAAAGTCACCTGCCTGACGATCCCACTTTGGCACCGTTCAAGGTGGACCTGGCCAGAATTCTGACGGCACAGGGAAAATTCGAAAAAGCAGAAACCAATTTCCTCGGTGCGCTGGAATTAATCAATAAAAGTTACGGCTCCGACCACCTCTATACGGCGGGAGTGCTCGGCAGTCTCGCCGAATTATATGCTAAGCAGGAAAAATATGACGAGGCCGAAGATTTGATTAATCGAACACTGGCAATACAACAAAGAGTTTATGGCTCCGAGCATCATCTTATGGTCCCGGCATGGCTGACGCAGGCCGAAATCTGCCGGGCAAAAAAAGAATATACCGCGGCAGAAAAACTGTTGAAAAAAACCTTGGTGATTGTCGAGAAACAGCGCGGCACAGAGCATCCACTGACAGGGAAGATTACAAGTCATCTCGGTCGATTATATATCGAAGAGCGCCAATATACTCAGGCCGAAAGTACATGTGAACGGGCGGTCCTCATGCTGGAAAATACCCTCGGCTCCGAAAATGACTATACGGCAATGGCACGTAATAATCTGGCGATATTGTATATTCACCAGGAAAGATACTCCGAAGCCCGGCAGCTTGCGAATAGCGCGTTAAGCACACTCGAGAATATTTTTGACCTCAATCATCCCAGCATCATTCAGGTTCACGAGACTATCACACGGTTAGAGCAACCGACGGAAAATACAACAGAGCTCGTGAAATTAATGTAGCATATAAAGGAGGGTTCCCATTTTGCTGAGATTCACAAAATGGGAACCCTAAATATTAAAATACCCACAACAATTCGGTTGTTTTTACATATCGTGTGTCACTTTTCAAATCGCCACATATCCACAGTCATATCTTCTACGGCGATATAATCGACATGCCAGTCAAGAAACAGACAATAACTGCCCTCTCTGTGCCGGGCACGGGCAACACGCCTGCCGGTGGTTATATCCGTGCTTTCGGAATCCGGCAGATGCGAGCGAGTCCACACATCGCATCGATTCTCACCGGGATCATCGGCATTTCTTATTATATATCGCCAGTGACCGTCCTCGTTGTCGACAAGATAAATCGTAGATGCCCGCTGAGTCACGTTAGTCAGCTTGCTCGGTCTTTGAATCTCCCTTCCATGCTCGTCGTTTTTGTTCTCGAATTCCCAGCCGTTGACAACGTAACAAACTGTCTGCTCTTTATCCGGGTAGCTGGGACAGCGATAGATTTCCACGTTTCGATAATCATCGTCGATCGGCTTCTGTGAAAGAAAAGGCATAAAAAGCTGGAACCATGCCCTCCCCGAGCCGCCGCCAAGACCGCGGGGAATGAATTGTTCGTAAGCCTCGCAGTATAAATTAGCTCCCATGCCGATTTGGCGCAAATTATTAAAACAAACAACCCCCTTGGCTTGTTTTTTTACTCGTTGTAGCGCCGGCATTAGTATCCCCATCAACAGCGCAATAATGGCAATAACTACCAGCAATTCAATCAAAGTGAATCCTCTTCGCTGGTACATGGCTTCCACCTTTCTTCGAAGCAGTAGTGCGATTGTAAAAATATTATACTCGCTTTTTATCGGATTTCAATAGTTTTTACGAGAAGGTATGAGTTAGTTCGACAGAAGTATAACGGCCCGCTCCGAACGACTCTCGATAGTATGACGAAAAATTATATAAAGCAGGTATTATTTCTGTATCGACGAGAGAGTTTATGGAACTACAGATTCTCCGGACGTCACTTCATTGGGATCAGAGGACATATCTTTTTCGGGTTCCTTTCGTTCTTCGAGCAAATCCGAGAGTTTGATTTTCAGGTTCTTGGCTTTATAGTCCGGAACTTCGTAAATCCATCCCTTATGCTTTGCGGCAAATTTCTTTGAATTATCATCGGCAAGCAGCTTCGCTTCTTTCGCCTTTAACTCCTCTTCGGAATCGTCTTTCTTTATATCCTCCGCCGTGGGTCTTTTGCCCGTAAACCTGGCGCTGCAGGCTACGAACGTCTTATCATCTTGAGTTGCAACATTAATAGTATATTCGGTGGAATCTTTTAATCTGCCAACGTATTGCCTGTCAAAAGAGATATCGTTCGGCTCTCTCTTAACATCGCTAAAGCTTAAATTCGTCAGGACATTGAACACACTTTGCCCCTCGGTACTTTTAAATTTCTTACCGGCGGGGATGTTTTCCATCTCGATGCCGCCGACGTTTTCCTTCGCCCTCAGGACATAATTACCATCGGGGGAACCGACCGTAACCGACGCTATATCGTCGCGTTTTACCGAAAGGAGCTGCTGATCGATAAGACTCATCGCCTCGCTCCCGAACCAGGGAACATTTTGCGCTACATAAACCTTGTCATCCGAAGCCAGTCTTACATAACTACCCTGACCAACATCTTTTGTTTTTCCTATAATGATGCCCGTCAGCAGTGTCGAATCCGGTTTGAGGAATTTCACAACGGTTTGGGCCTTTTCCTCCGTCACCTCAAGGTCCTCGTGATTTTCAGTTTTATCGGTAACAAACTGAGTTCTTTCGATTTCCAGGCACTTTGAGATTATATCGTTAATCTGGCTTATTTTTGCCGGATAATTCTGCTTGTTTACAACTACAAAACCGGCACCCCGGCGCATCAGTGTCACGGTGTCGTCGCCTTTTCCGATAATTATGCTGTAAATGTCCGCGGTATCAAGTCCCTGCACAAGATACGTCGGCTCACCGGATGGATTAACAGGTCTGTTCGATATCCGGGACTGGACGACCGCCCATATCAGCATAAAAACCGCAACAACACCCAATATCACGAGTTTTTTATTACTCATCTGGAATACTCCTGCTTTTATTTATGTAATATGAAATCCAAATCATATTGTTTTCGAATTTTGAACTTTAATCATTTTAAATTTGTTTCGTGCTTCGGATTTAGAATTTAGGATTTACGCCATCAAGCGGTCAGGCATCGCTGGCATGACTTATATAATGCCTTTTCTTCGCACTTCGATAGATACCCAAAACTACGGCGATTATCAATATAACTGCCGGGGCAGTTAACATATTCAAACCTTTAAATATATTGCCCAAATGCTCGATACGCTTGCGCTTGTTCAGCTTAACTTCGTTCAGTTGCTGCTGGGCCTGGCGTTTTTTCAATTCGATATCTCGCTGCTTGGCCAGCAACGAGCTGCCGATGACCACTTCCTGACCCTCCTTTGCCTGAGCGAGGATAGACTGCAGCTCGCTTTGGAATCCGGCAATTTGTGCATTCAATCGTGTCACTTCCTGGGCCGTTTCTTCCTCCGCCTGTTTTTCAATTTCATCAATCTTAATAAACGGCCGCTTGAAGTTCCCGCGAGACCTGATTGAAATCAAATCGCTCGAACCGCTCAAATCATCGATTACATTGAACAACAAAGCGCTGTTGTCACCGACAACCACCGGGCCGAAGAACGAATTACTATAGGCCAGGATATCGCTGATAAAATCGACATCTGCAAAAACCGCTACTGCACAATCTGTCCGGGCCTCGGCAAGACCTTTGATCCGCTTTGCGCTCTTTATGGTCTCGTTCGGATCGTTCGGGTCTGTCGATTCGATCTCAATCTCGATACCTTCGGGATAGCTGCTCTTAAAACTCCCCGTCAAAAGATAGCCCATAGTCACCGGTTTAGTCCCGCTGACGAATTTGCTCATCAGAGCCGACGGATTGAGCGCAATAAGCTCGTACGGATTGCTTATTGTAAAAGTATTTCCCTCGTTCGTAGTCATAATCAGCGGTGTCTTTTGTATTCCGGATTTATTTTCTTCAGGCTGGTTCGAATCATCCACAACCTCGTTGAGAACGCCTGCGAACAGAACTATGACTTCGTTCAACTCCGCCGTTGCAACCGTATCCGGATTGAAACATCCCTTTACAAATTTCAGCAAACCGATAATCGGCTCCGGCCTGCTGGCTCTGCTGATAGCCCGCGTTTCCGCCAGCTTTTTGTCACCGGCGAAAGTATCCGCCGGCATCTCGAGTCCCCAGTTCCGAAGAAGAATATTCAAATCAGAGCTGTGGGATTGCTGCTGCATTCCCATCCGCATGGCCATCTGGTTTTGAGCGTCCACAAAGCAATAAGGATCGACACAAACAATCGTCCTGCCGCCCTTTAGAACATATTGGTCTATGGCAAACAAAGTTTTTTCCGGAAGCTCCTTCGGATGAACAACCAGCAGGATATCTACGTCGTTAATGTCATTAACATCCGTTGGTATTTCCGTAACCTCGTACTTCTTTCTCAAATGCTCGACAATGACCCATGGCGATTTCGGACGCTGGCCCTGGCTCAGCATCATCTGGGCCATATACCCGCTCATATCGTCACCCATAATCGGCAGTGAGCTTATGACGCCGATTTTGGTTTTCTGCCGGGTGATTGCCGTATCAATCAGATAGCTGATATCGTACTCGATGAAATTCTGCCGGTCCGGTGAAAAGAACGAGATAACCTTTTCAACTCCGAACTGGGTTTGCACAACCAGGCCGAAGAAAAAGTTCTCTTCCTCTGTAATGCGATATTGCTGCAGACCGTACCGCATCGCCGCCACTTCATCGTCCGAAAAAGGCCGCGGGTCGATTACCTGCAGCTCGACCATTCCTTTGGACTGCGCGACATATTCTTCCAGCAGGGCTTTAACGAATTCGTAATAGTTGTTGAAGTACTTAATCTGGTCCGGCCCTTTAAGCGCGGCGGTTTTCGCATAATAGAGCTTGGCTTTAATCGGCTGATTCAGCTTGGCTAAAATCGCCTTTGTCCCGTCCGAAAGTGTGTAAAGCTTCTGCTCGGTGATATCCACTTTCCAGGACTTTCCTATATTCTGAGATATACTTATCGCGGAAAATATAATGATAAAAATAAAACCGGCTCCGATAATCGCTCGTATTGTTCGGTTCATTATGCGGCCTTCCTTTCATCCAAAACAATACTGCAGGCGGCAATCCACCCTATTATCAACAATATAAAATACGAAATGTCGGTAAAGTTCAGCACGCCCCGCTGGATCGATTCGAAGTGTGATTGAAAGCTCATCCCTTCGATCGCCGAAACCAGACCGGCGGGTAAAAAAGTCGAGACATAATTCAGCGTCGTCGGCATACCCGCAAAAACAAGAATCGCACAGGCCACCACCGAAAGCACAAAGCTGATGACCTGGTTTTTACTTATCGCCGAAAAGAAACATCCGATGGCAAGAAAACCACCGGCCATTAAAAAGCTGCCTAAGTACCCGGTAATAATCAAGCCGATATCCGGATCGCCGAGGTAACCGACCGTAATTACCATCGGAAAAGTCAGTGTCAATGCGATTGCCAGAAAAATCCAGGCAGCGAAAAATTTACCCAGGACAGCCTGTGTAATAGTCACCGGCAAAGTAAACAGCAGCTCGATTGTCCCGACCTTGCGTTCCTCGGCCCACAGACGCATTGCCACCGAGGGCACCATGAATATAAACAACAACGGCAGGTTCATAAAAAACGTCCTCATGTCGGCCTGCCGCATTTCGAAAAAGCCCTCTTTAAATGTCAGGTACCCCGAGAAAAACAAAAAAATCACGAGAAATACGTATGCAAGAGGTGTGGTAAAATAACTATTTAATTCCCTCTTGAATACCGCCCAAAAACTATTCATTTCTTACCCCTTAAAAAACGAGATGTAAAACTCGTTAAACATTCGCGTTGACGCATTGCGTTACGTTTCACGTTCGACGTATGACGTAACGAGCAGCGTCACCCTTAAACGTATCACGAAAAAAACTATGCACTTTTCGCCATTGTTATCTTACGAAAGACAGCATCAAGACTGCACTTATGCTGCTCTTTTAATTCGGCCGGTGTCGAATCGGCAAGGATGCGGCCTCTGGCAATGATTATTGTCCTCGAGCATATAGCTTCGACTTCTTCGAGAATATGCGTCGAAATAATAATACACTTTTCCCTGGCCATATTATTGATAAGTTTTCTGACTCCATGCTTTTGGTTGGGATCGAGACCATCGGTCGGCTCATCTAAAATCAAAACTTCCGGATCGTGAATTAATGCCTGGGCCAGCCCCACTCGCCTTTTATATCCCTTTGACAGTGTCTCAATCGTCTGATGATATACGGATTCAATCGAACACATCGGGACTATCTTATCAAGCGTCTGCTTTCGGTCTTTGCCTGTAATTTCCCTGACATCGCAGATAAAATTCAAAAATCCGCCCACGGTCATCTCGTTATACGCCGGCACATTTTCCGCTAAATATCCGAGAACGCTTCTGACCCCGATGGGATTTTTCAAAATATCGTATCCGCAGACGGTCGCAGTTCCGGAATCGGGCCGCAGGAAACATGCTAAAATCCGCATCGCAGTCGTCTTGCCGGCCCCGTTCGGCCCAAGCAGACCCAGGACCTCCCCTTTTGCCACATTGAACGATATTCCGTCAACAGCCACTACCGGGCCAAAACTACGCCGAAGCTCTTTGACTTCTATCATGTCAATCTCCAATAAAAAGAATAAATCCTAAATTCTAATTTCTAAACTCTAAACAAGCACAAATAACTAAAATTCAAAATATTAAAACATTTTAGTCATTACGAAATTCGAAATTTGAATTTGTTTAGTACTTAGGATTTCGAGCTTAGTGTTTTATTTAATTTTTGTATAAATGTACACAAAATTTCTTGACAGTCAATACTCCAATTCCAATTATTTTGTTCAAAGTCGCGTATTATAAACTTCTCATTTTTTTTGACAAGAAAGTTTTTCCCAGATACATAAACAATACATAAAATACTGGAAATAAAACATTTGCCGTTTATTATGCGTATCAGTCACAATGAGTAAGGTTGCGAAGGTAAAATTTGTCGATTATCAGGCCAGCATAGCCCGGGCATTGGATTTAATTGGAGCGGGCGAAAAACTGCCGCAAAAAGGGCTGATTATTATCAAGCCCAACCTGACTAATTCTTCGCCCCCGCCGGTAACAACAAGTGTTCATGCTGCCGAGGCGGTTTACAAATACTGCAAAGCACATACGAAGGCAAAAATAGCTATCGGCGACGGCTGCGGCTCAGGGAAAACTCCCGATGTTTACAAGACTTTGGGATATACAAATCTGGCCAAAAAGTACGGCATAGAGCTTCTCGATTTCAACGAGGCCGAAACCGTCATCCTCGAAAATAAAAACGCCTTCCAGCTAAAAAGTTTTCATATTCCCAAAATTGTATTGGACGCCTTTATAATTTCTCTGCCTGTGCTCAAGGACCACAGCTTTACCGAAACAACAATCGCCATGAAAAATATGTTCGGCATTGCACCGGGTAAATTCTACGCCGGCGGCTGGAACAAATCGAAATTGCATAGTCCCTCCACCAATAAATCCGTTGTTGATATCTGCCTGTACAAAAAGCCGGACCTTTCTGTTGTCGATGCTTCGGTCGCTCTGGCCGGAATGCACCTGTCCGGCACACACAAAAAGCTCGGTCTTATATTAGCCAGCTTCGATCCCGTCGCCGTTGACACTATCGGCAGCGAGCTGCTCGGCCACAATCCCAAAAAATTGGAATATCTCACCCTCGCCCACGGCCTCCTCGGCTCCATGGAAAACATCGAAATTGTACAAGATTAACGTAGGGTGGCGGCTCTGCCCCACTATAAAAATTGTCATTCCTGTGAAAACAGAAATCTACTATCTGTCATTGCAGGGCTATTGGAGATAGTTGTGGTAATCTTTTTTAAGTCATTCCCACGATGGCTAGGCCATACCTTAAAGCAAAGCGGGAATCCGGAGGTATGATGCAATAAAATCGCTCTGATTATATTTTTTATCTCCATATCTGTATAATACCGGAGAAAGCTGATGTAGCAGCTGCTATCCAGTATCCAAATGCTGTGAGGAGATGTGCTTTATATGAACTGACATTTTGTATATCAAGATATTTGTTGAAATCATTAATAAAATCACTTAAAGGTTGGTCGATATCACTACCGGCAAATGATATTTCTACCTTGACTTTTGAATTATCTTGTTGCATCGATCTTTTTTTGATTTTAACTTTGGGTATATTTCGATTTGCTTGGTTAAAATGCCAAAATCCCATTCCCAAAAAAATTAAAAAGAAAATAATCCAAACAATTAAAAGGGCAATCTGCATAATCATTTCATCTTTCATTTTATTATCGAAATTACAGTTTCCTCTGGCGTTTTAGTTTTTTACGACCATAACTCATTGTATCCTTGTGACAGTCTTGACAAAGAATTCTACAATTCTCTAATGTCCCCGGATCATCTGGATTTATGTGATGAGCTTCCCATCCATAAGAATCTTCGTTGCCGCGATTTTCTTTCCTAAGTTCTTGGCCACAGTTTTCACATTTTTCATCAGCAATAATAAAAGCCAATTTGACTACTTCATCGGGAAAATCATTATTTGATTTTCTTTTGTATTTTGCCATTTTACTTCTCCATTTCTCAGTTTCAGTTTCTACTATTATATGTCCTTCTCAATCTGGGTAATCCTCCCTTGGCTTCACCACGCTTACGCAGTGTAAGCAGATGTCGAGCTAATTGTGCAAGTTCGACTTCTTGGCCTGTTCTGTGATTATAATCTTCAGCAAATGGGAGAAATTGTTGTTGATCGCTGATGAGAGTATCACAAGGAATATTGTAGTATCGATACATTTCTCTGATAATGTCATCATCAAAATCAAGCATTTTATTTCTTCCTCCATTTTGATGAGAGAGTTTCTATTTGATTTATTCATTTATCGGTAATTAGTTTGCGCTATATAACGAGCCTTTTGCTCAATGTGAAGTAAGGCTTTATGTTTTAAGAAAATACGTAGAACTACGTACAAAAAAGAAGGATTAATTTATTAGTGATTTGCTGAGCTAATGAATAAGGAAGTGAATACTTAATATTTAACCAGCAGTTTAACTGAGGTTTTTTACTTCTCGACATACGACATACGCTGTACGCACGACGAGTGGTAAGTCATGGACATTTTTCGCCTAAAAATGGGGAATTCTCCTTACATTCGGCCGGTCGCTGGTATAATAATAAACAGCATACGGCGAGTAGCGTATGGCGAATAAGGTATTTATAACAGATCCTAAGCACTAAATAATAAATTCTAAACAATATCAAATTTTCAAAATCACGAATTTTCAAAACAAAATGAGAAAAAAGCAAAAAGAAATTTCAAAAATCAAAAATTAGCCGTGGCACCTATGGCCACGGGGAACTCGACAAATATAGAATGCTCTCTACAAATCGACCTTTTTTGAAAAAACAAAGCCAATGTTAAAATGGGTAATTTGGCGTAAGCTCTTTGATATAAGAAGATTATGAGAAAAATGGCGGTTTTAGGGTATTTTGCAGTCGAAAAAACAAAGCCAATCCGGCATATCGGATTCTTGCTAATCGGCCTGGAAAATAGACTTGAGGTATTTCGTATTGGCACCGAAATTCCACACAACGTCTCGGGAGTTCTTGGCGCTGCGTGAGCGTTCGATGACGAGCCAGCCGCTCCAGCCCATCTCATCGAGCGTCTGCTTGACCTTAGGCACGTCTATTTTAGGATCGTCCTGAAGCCAGACTCCGTCCTGATCCGTGCAGTGAATCTGGCAGATACGGCCTTTGCCGAGTATTTGCAGCTCTTTATATAGGTCGCGTCCGTTTTGCAGGGCGTTGGAGAAGTTGAAATATATCCGGATAGCAGGCGAGCCAATATCGTCCAGCAACTTTACCTGGTCCTCCGCCGGAAGTTCTGTTTCCACGCCGATAATGACACCAGCCTTCTGAGCCTGGACACCGGCGGCCCTCAAACGTTCGACGACTGCCGAGCGCAGTTCGGGATGCTTCGCCGGATCACTTTTCACACCCAGAGGCAGGAACGCGACTTTGACGTCCATCAGCTTCATGGTGTCGATACAATCCTGCATCATACGATAGACTGTGGGACGTTCGGCGAATGATTGGGCATAAAATCCGGACATCGCCAGCGAGCAAATTTCGAGGTCGAGGTCTTTCGCCTTGTCAAGGAACTGCTTGCGTACCGCCGGATCGGCAAGGGCGTTATCGAACGTCTCGCGGTCGCCAAGGCTGCCCATATCCACTTCGACACCATCGGCACCGACTTCTTTTGTCCGTTCGAAGGCACCGAGTTTTTGTCGCTTGCCTATCATCCAGTCGCAGACGCCGATTTTATAACGCTGCTTCGGTTGTGTTTGGGCGGATGCGAGCCGCTTTCTCAAATCCTGCTCGGCCTTTTTCAAATCGTAACCGGCGGCGGAAAGATAGTTATTGATTTTGCCCTTATACTTGCGGAACCAATTGTGTTTTTCTTCCGACGAGCCGCCGTCCATGGCATTCTCGCGAGCCTCAACCAGAAACGCCATGATTTTCGCTTTTTGCTGGTCGGTAAGGCCCGGCAACATCGCCAGATATTGATTGTAAGTGGCCTGAAGTACGCCGTACGTCATGCCGTCTTTGACTTTGTCCACCTGCTCCGGCGTAAGTTCGACCGACAGTTTTTGGAGATATTCTTTATGGAACCTATCCTGTTTGGCCTTGGCTTTATCCCGGATATCTTTTTCAGCGGCTTCTACAGCGGATTTGTCGTCACCGGCCTTTTCTTTGGCGGTTTTTATTTGGGCGTCACGACCATCGTGAATATCCCTGAGAGAGCGATATTGCTCGGCGATGATGTCACGCACACGTTTGGCCTTGGCCGAATCGGTAATTCCGAGTGTATCAACAATCTTTTGTGCCCTTTGGTTGATAACCCGGGTATAGGCCGCCTCGGGGTCTTCGGCCGTCTCGGATTCCTGCGAAGCCGATATCGAAGATATAATCATCAGAGCTACTCCAAGGATAAGTATCTTCATATGTTTTATCATTTTTTGCTCCGAAATTTATATGTTAACAATTTTAACAAATCATGTCGGCGGTTTAACTTTCAGTCCGCATAGGTTCTGCGTGACAAACGAGCGACATCCTGATCCGACAGCCCCCGAATCGGTCGCAGGCTCAGGTGCAGGTTATACGGTTCAGGCGGAACTTCATAACACGGCAGAACGCCGGGGCCACAACTGCCGTTGCCTAAGCCGCTATGTCTGGCATCCAGTGAGAGAATCACCTCGTCACGCCTCCTCAGCTCGTATGTATGCTCCGCCGCGTCCAGGTCACCGGCGGTATAGTGCAGAGCCGAGGCGGCCATGGCAGGCTCTGCTACTACCAAAAGGCCGTTATCGCCATCGTCCGTCAGGCTCAGCCATTCGATGTCCACCTTCGTACCGGTCTCCTGCGGAAAGGGATAGGGTATGTATTGCTCATCCACCGTGCCGGACCAGATGCCCATATCGGCGGATTCTTTTCGGTCGATGTAATTTTCATGCGGCCCGCGCCCGTACCAGCGAAGGTTTTCAAGGCCGGCCACCAAACGCATGACTACACCGATTCTCGGCAACGGCGGCAATTGGCCGAATGGCTCGAATCGGTTGTCCATATCGATCGAGCCGTCGCCGCGTACAGTCCAGACGGCATGGTGATTGAATCCGGCCCCGGTCGGCGTATTGCTTACGGCCAGAGCTTCGATGCGCACGAGCCGAGTGCTATGCCGTTCTATCGTGACATTCTTCACCTTACGCGTTAAACGGTTTAAACCGGCTTGCTGCCAGTCGCGGGCCCGTCCGTTGCCGAATGCCTTATCGTTACAGGTCACAGCGCGATAGGCCTGCAACATCGGACCGGCGAAATCTTTATCTTTCTGATCAAGTATTTCCTTGCCGTTATAAACTAAAGAGATCAGTGTGCCCGCTTTTCGACCGAATACAGCAGTAAACGTTTGTCCCGCGATTCGTATCGTTTCGTCGGTGTCGGTGACTTTTAATTCCGGCAGGCTTGATGTTTTAATCGGCGGTACTTGTAGCGTCTTAACTGGATAAAGCATCTGCTGCCACGCCACTTCGTGCCCTGCTTTTGCCCAAAGTGTATCCTCCGACAGGTGGAAACTTACACGCAGCCAATACGACGCCCCCGGCTCATATTCGGTAACCGGAGCCAGCGGGATTGTCACTTCCATCTGCTCCCCCGCCGCTAAGTCAACAGGCTCCAGCGTGCCGGATTGAAGAATCTGCCCGTCGCAGACAAGCAACCATCGTCCTTGAAGCGTGTTCAGGTTGGTAAAACCATAGCGATTGGTCAGCCGCACCCCTGAACCGCTCCCATCGGCCATTTCTATGTGTATCGGTTGATAGATTTTTTTGACTTCCCGGATTTTGGGTGGAAGTGAACGGTCGGCAAAAACTACGCCGTTCAGGCAAAAATCATCCGAATTCGGCCTGTCTCCGAAATCTCCGCCATAAGCAATATATGTGACGCCGCTGTCGGTCTTGCAATGCAGTCCCTGATCCACCCAGTCCCAGATAAAACCACCGACCATTCTCGGATTGGAATAAATCTCCTCCCAGTATTCCTTTAAATTGCCGATGGCATTTCCCATAGCATGGGCATATTCACAATACAACACCGGCCGATTGTCACGGGTGTCCTTCGCCAGCAGCAAACCTTTGGGCCAGCGGGAATCCCGCTGCGATTCATACAATCCCTCGGCTCTAGGATACATTCGGCTGATGAAATCCACTGTGTAAGGATCGCGCGGGTCATTGCGGTCTTCAATCGAGGCTTGCGCACCTTCATAATGGATGGGGCGTGTGGGATCGAAATCGCGAATCCACGCGGACATCGCGGCGAAGTTCGGCCCGTAACCTGCCTCATTACCCATAGACCAGATGATAATCGACGGGTGGTTCTTGTCACGCTCGACCATACGAATTCCGCGATCCAGAAACGCCGACTGCCATGCAGGGTCATTGGCCAGCAATCCGCGCAGACCGTGTGTCTCAACGTTTGCCTCGTCTATCACGTATATTCCATAACGGTCGCAAAGGTCGTACCAGCGAGGATTATTGGGATAGTGCGACGTTCGTACGGCGTTGATGTTGAAACGCTTCATCAGGATAATGTCCTCGACCATTCGTTCGAACGGAACCGCCCGCCCGTGGTCGGGGTCATGTTCGTGACGATTGACTCCGTATAAACGCACAGCCCGGCCGTTGACCAAGAGTCTGCCGTCCCTGACCTCGACCTCTCGGAAACCGACGCGGCAACTGAGCGCCTCAATCAATTTCTCACTGCTATCATTCAATGTAAGCACAAGTGTATAAAGCACCGGCGTCTCGGCTGTCCATTTCTTCGGATTGCTCACCGTTGCACGCAGCCAATCGAATCGTGCAGGCCCCCGCTGAGGCGTGCGTGAATTCAAAACGTCCGAACGGAAGTCCGGATTTAGAATAGCCTCGGCGTCGGCGGCCAACGGTTCTTTAAAGACCGGCTCACCCGCAGGATTATAAAGCTGTGCATGAACGGTCCAGCCGTTAATGTCACGGTCTGAATAACGTACCAGCTCCGGCTTGATTAATAATTCGGCGTCACGGTAATCAGCGTCTAAATTTGTGCGCACGGCAAAATCGCAAATACACACATCGGAGGTAGAATAAAGGAGCACGTCGCGGTATATCCCGCTGAAACGCCACATGTCCTGGTCTTCCAGATAGCTGCCGTCCGAGAAGCGGTAAACCTCGACGGCAAGCACATTCTCTCCGCCCCGCAGGTAAGGGGACATATCGAATTCCGCCGGTGTCATGCTCCCCTGGCTGTATCCGACCTTTTGGCCGTTGAGCCAGACGTAGAACGCGCTTTTTACACCGGCAAAGTGCAGGAAAACTCGTCGCCCGGCCCATTCCGCCGGAATAGTGAACGTCCGCCTATAGGAACCGACAGGATTGCGCAGTTTGTTTGTCGTCCAATCACGCCGCGGCTCGCCGGTGACACGCGGTGGATCGACCCTGAACGGATATTCCGCACTGGTATAAATCGGTACGCCGTAGCCGTGCATCTGCCAGTTCGAGGGCACCGGGATGGTGTCCCACTGACTGACATCGTATGACTCGTTGTAGAAATCCGCCGGTCGCTCCTGAGGATTGGCCGACCAGTGGAAACGCCAGGGACCGTTGAGCGAGAGCATAAATGGCGACGCCTCATGTGAACTCTTCAGAGCAGATGCGACATCAGGAAACGGCATAAGCGTAGCGTGTGCAGGTTGTCGATTTCGCCCTATGACCTGCTCGTTCTCCCAGTCGGGCGGTACTAAATTCACCGCAGATGACATATTTACTGTCAAAATAACGAAAACAATTACAATACTGATGCGTCTTACATGGTTTGCCATGTGCCCAACTCCATCCGTATAGTTAAGAGTACTTCTTCAGCATCGTTACAAACACCGGCTCTATCGTACACATTAATACGGCAAAGTCAATTGTCCGGCCCGCTCTCATATCCCTCGCAAATATGATGATTCTTTAGAGAATCTTAAGTCTATCCAACAACAGTGGAACGAATGGTGGGAAAAGAATAAAGACAGCATAAAAAGCAGCAGATAGAAAAAAGGCATGTAATATTGATAATCTAAATTGCAGATAAACAAAAAGAAACGATGTAATGGATGGCTAAGCTGCCACACAAAGCAGCAATTCCCCCCATCGAACTGAGATTCATATAACAAATTTTAATCAATCCGCAGACATTTCAGAATAAATTAATTTACCTGCGGGTTTTGCCGGATTACTGCTGGCTGTTGTCCTCAAGCAATTTTCTCAGATACTGATTTTCCCGGCGTGTCGCTTCAAGATCGAAGACCTGATATTTGATGCAGACCCGCAGGTAGTCCAGTGACTCCTGCAGGCTGTTAATGCTCTTCTCAAGCTTCTTTCGATTGTCTTTAGCCTGTTGGGCGAGTTGTGCCAGCTTTCTATGTTGCGGATCTACGTTTTCACCGAATTCCTTGACCAGTTCGTTAAGTTTGTCTTCCAGGTTTGCCTCATCCATTAAATCACTCTCCTCACGTTAGCGTCATCTTTTCGTCACCCTGATCTGTGGATTTTCCCCCAAAGCCACACGGTTATAATGTGCAAAAGCTATACCTGAACAAAAAAAATGCCGTTTACATGCAAATTTCGCCGATTACCCTCAAAAAACGGCAAAAAATGAAGTTTGTTTTATCGCTCCTGAGTTCTGTTATAACTGTTCGGAGACAAACTGTTATATGGTTTGAGACTTTGTGTTGAAAAGCATCAACACACCGCATATTGTGATTATTTTTGCCTTTTTATAACGGCTGAATTTTAACCAAGTTAAACGTTCGTTGATAATTATAAACGCCGCCGTTGTTTTTTAAGACTCCACGGATCCAAAAAGAATTTTTCCTATTTGGCCTTGAGTGTTTGATAGCCGTAGTGTGCAATCAGGTGGTCGAGTATCACCATCGCCGTATAATTCTCGGCGACCGGCCATATCCGGGCAACAATCGTCGGGTCGCGCCGGGTAATTGCCGCAAGCTGCTTGTTCTCAAGCGTGTATTTATCAATCGTATGCTGTTCCCTGTCGATTGTGGGCGTCGGCTTAACCGTGAGTCTGACGACTATAGGCTGGCCGGTAGAAAGACCGCCTGTAATTCCGCCGGCGTTATTCGAGTCGAATACGATTTTGCCGTTTTCGGCGTGCATCTGGTCGTTATTTTCGTAGCCGGTCATATCCTTGACGCCGAATCCGGCACCGACCTCGACACCCTTAACGGCACCGATCCCGAGCATCTTGCCCAATTCACCGTCGAGCTTATAAAAGACCGGCTCGCCAAGCCCTGTCGGGACACCGGTTACAACAACTTCAACAACACCGCCGACCGAATCGCCGGTAGCCGATATTTTATTACACGCATCGACCATGGCCTGGGCGGCATCGACATCGGGGCAATTAACAATCGCGTGCACGCCATATTTTTCCCGGATCTCATTTGGTTTAATTTTCGGTGCTTTATCCCGGATGGCGTCTATTTCCTGTTCGATTTCGGCCAGAATCGCCGTCTTTTCAAGAAACCTCATATCCATATTGATACGGCCCCTGGCGTAAACTTCCTGATAAAACGGATCCGTATCCCGTCGCATTTGCTTGTAGTCTTCGGTAGATTTAAAAGCTTTATCGGCCTCAACTTCCGGACAACGAACACCGGCGATTTCTTTGGCATAGGAGAAAACTTTTATACCGCATTTTTTCAGCACTTTCTTGGCGACATAACCGGCCGCCACAATGGTTGACGTATAGCGCCCGCTGAAAATACCGGCGCCGATCGCGTCATCATCCGGACCATACTTCATAAACGAAGCGTAAGAAGCATGTCCCGGACGCGGCGTGCGATTGGTATCCTGATACTGCTTGATATGAATGAAATGCCGGTCAAGGTTCGGAATCAGAATCGCCAGAGGTGTGCCGTTGGTATGATTTTTATTCCCGGCGTTTTCTACCGTATCGGCTGAATTCAGGCCGGAATAGATAATCGGCAGGTCCGGTTCCTTGCGGGGACTGGATAACTCATCGGCACCGGGCTTGCGAAGCAGCAAATCGCCGTATATTTCCTGCTCGGTTAATAATAGTCCCGGCGGAACTCCGTGCAGAACAGAGGTCAGGCCCTCCTGGTAAGAGCCGCCGGCAACAGTGACCTGAAAACAACGTCCAATATGACATCCTAACATTTTTTACTCCTGTTATTGAGTAACATCATTCACATTTCATCCTGGCACCGAGACTTGTCATCAGCTCCACAAAACTCGGGAACGTCACGTCCATGGCTTCAGCGGTATCGATAACACATTTACCATCCAAAGCCATTGCCACCAAAGACAAAGCCATTACAATTCTATGGTCGGCCCAGCCGTGCAAATCAGCCGGTACGGGCCGACTGTGCCGTATTATAATGCCATCGGGAAGTTCTTCAACATCTACATTCATTTTTTGAAGCTCCGTCGCCATGCACGCGATTCGGTCGGTCTCTTTATTTCTGGCCTGCGGCACATTTACCAGTCGCGTCTCGCCTTCGGCAAAGGCCGCCGTTGCCGACATCGCCGGCAAGGCGTCCGGCGTAGCGTTCATATCGATTTCTGTGCCTTTTAGCTGCGAAGCCCGGATTTTTACAGAATCAGGCCCAATTTCAATATCCGCCCCCATCGCTTTAAGATAGTCAACTACGGCTTTGTCCGGCTGAGAATCCGAGAAATCCAGACCGAGCAAGGTCACCTCATCGGCCAACAAAGCCGCCGCACAAAGAAAAAACGTCGCGCTGGAAAAATCGGCGGCGACCGGCAAATCGAAGGCCTTATATTTTTGGTTGCCCTTGACGTTGAATTTTTTCATCTGATGATTTTCGTATTCGATTTGCTGCTTATCGAGCCAGTCTAAGGTCATCTGTACGTACCCCGGCTCGTTGAGCAAGGTAACGTCAATTTCCGTATCCGCCGGAGCTAAAGGCGTGCATAAAAGCAGGCTTGAGAGATACTGACTCGTCACCGCGGCGATGGATGTCTTTCCGCCCTTTAGCCTGCCGGTGATTTCCACGGGTGCTTTGCCGTTATTTTTCAGACTCCTGCATTTTGCTCCAAGCTCATTTAGAGAATTCATAAGCGGCTCAATAAGGCGGGCCTGAATCTGCTCGTCACCGGTAAACATGGTACCCCGGCCGGGCGGGGCCAAGGCGGCCGAACCTATTGCTATCCGTAAAGTTGTGCCGGAATTGCCGACATCGATAATATCATTCGGGACTTTTGTTTCGCCCCCCGTTCCGGTCACTTTCCAGAGCTGCGGCTCGGATGTATCGATATCAGCCCCCAGAGCCCTGTAACAGGCCACTGCCGAAAGTGTATCGCTCGAGCTTAACGGCCTCTGGATGAGACTTTGACCTTCAGCCAATGAGGCAATCGCAACGGCACGAATCGTATGTGATTTCGAGCCGGGAATCGCTACTGTGCCTTTCAATCGTGATTTTTCTACTCTTAGCTTCATATTACGCAGCAGGATACCATGAAATTTTCAGTATTCAAGCCGCCAGTTCAAAAACTGTTACAAAATTGGGTTCATTTTGCATTTTTTTCGCAGAACGCACTACGCATCACTCAATACGAGTAAATTGGCTTCGTTTTCCCGTCCCGGCGAAGTCGCAGACGAAGCCGGATTTGCCGTATTATATTGTTATCAAAGAGCTTACGCCATTTTTGGGCTAATCCAAATTGGGTTCGTTTTATATTTTTTCATTTGAATCAATAATCTTCGGATTTCGTGCTTAGTGCTTCGGGTTTCCGGCCAAAGGCCGGAGGATTGGGTTCGTTTTTCATTTTTTTCGCAGAACGCACTACGCATCACTCAATACGAGTAAATTGGCTTCGTTTTCCCGTCCCGGCGAAGTCGCAGACGAAGCCGGATTTGCCGTATTATATTGTTATCAAAGAGCTTATGCCAATTTGAGGTAAATCCAAATTGGGTTTGTTTTCAATTTTTTAACCGCAGATTGCACGGATGATACTGATTCCAAAGATTTGTTTTAACGATTTTGAAGTTTTAAACATTCGATATTGTTTCGAATTTAGGATTTAGCGCTTCGGATTTGTTGTAAATCCCTATCCGCCATACGTTACTCGCCGTATGCTGTTTATTATTATACCAGCGACCGGCCGAATGTAAGGAGAATTCCCCATTTTTCAGTGAAAAATGTCAGAGACTATTCACCCTGAGAGTGGTATTATTTTTTTAAAGAGATTCATCCAAATATGACTTACTGGCTTCGGCGGTTCCGCCATAGGCGCCCATGTTAATAACTCCGCCGTTCGGGAACGGCTCATCGCCGATAGAGCTATTAGGATCTCCTGCGTCGATACACGGACTTGTCTCATCATCCATCACCCAGCTTCTGCTGTTCGGATCATATCTTCCCGCCTGTGATTTTAAATGATAATCTCCCTCTATCCATACGGCGTTCGGATCGGCCGGATCGACAACAATGTTCGGGTCATTAACATCCGCCCAACATCCCATGTTTACAAAACATGGGTCTTGGTTAATTATGCCGTCTGTTTGCCCGGCTCTCCCGATATTCATACCTTCTATACAACTGTAAGAAATAGTGATTTCTGAATTATCGTCATTGTATATTATTTCACTATTATTCCATAATATGCAATTTTTGATTCTTACGGTACTGGGCAAAACCTCGTTCTCGAATCCACAACCGATAGCTCCTCCGTCAGCAGCAGTATTATTAACTAAAGTGCAATTAATTGCTTCCGCATCACAATCGTAAAAGTGTAATCCTCCTCCCCATTTATTTGTTCTGTTGCCGTCAAATAAACAGTTTTTTATTATTGGCTTACTATTATGGGTGTTATAAAGACTCCCACCATAAGATGAGGCGAAATTATCTTTGAATATACAGCCTTCGATCATATGTGCATTATTATTACTTTTATTAGTCATTCCTCCACCGTGATATGTTGCATAGTTGCCAATAAAAGTACAATTTAATAATGTCGGATCACTATGACAAAAAGAATAAATACCGCCACCTGAGTCAGCTATATTTTCAATAAATCGACAATTTAATAGTAAAGGATTGCCTGTCGAATTAAGGATGGCTCCTCCTGAGCCTAAACAGTAGTTTTTTTGAAAGAGACAGTTTTTAATAATAGGATCGCTTGATAAAGTTGCAATTGCTCCACCGGAAATTGAGGCGTTATCCAGGAATTTGCAATTCGTTATAGTCAACATACCACAGCAGCTGTTATATATTGCTCCTCCGAGATCGGTGCAGGTGTTATTCTTGAAAGTACAATTTGATATTTCAAGATAAGTCGGACAAAATATTCCGCCACCACTATTGATAATTGTTTCATCATCGGCATTTCCTCCTGTTATATACAAACCGTCTATAACTGAGGTGGGTTCAGTAGAATATGCAGTACAGACATGGAAACTATTGTCTATTCTTCTTCTATGATCCAGCAGGCTTTGAGCATCCGGCACCTCGGCGTCATCGCCGTTAAGGTCACCGGATAGAATGGTCTGATATAGTGTAAAATCACGTGCATTTGGATCAGGCTGATTCACACCGGCGTAGCCGCCTTTGATGGTAACATCGTTTGTAAGATAGAATGTAGAATTTCTGTCGCTGAGCGGCTGGCCTTCATACTGGTTGGGTTTGTATATGCCCTGGGCAACACGGATTTCAGCCGATATTTTCGCAATCTCAACTCTGATCAGGGCTTTCTGAAGATATTTGTATGCATTTTCCCACGATGAGCCGTTATTGGCACCAATTGCATCATCATCTACATAAATAATATGCAGTTGCTCGAAATTAGCCTGGTCAGCATGTAGAGTGGACGAAAAAACTGCGATAAATATTATTAAAAAAGATATGCTCTTTCTCATTCTGTATTCTCCTTTTGTGATTCTTTTACCGCTGCAAAATAATACTTCGACATGCTTGCTCATCATGCACTTCAACCATTCAGCTTCGGTGCGGTAAAGCTCGCTTAAAGAATGAAAAAACCTTCTCACTATTCTCTATTCAATAATATATCAAAAAGATGAAAAAAAGTAAACGAAATAGGTGAATTTCCATGATTGGTACAATTTTCGTTATCGGTTCAATCAAAATAAGCAGCATTTGAAGGAGTGAATTTTACCGGTGAATTCCATCATTAAGTCGATTTATATAAATGATTTAACACTGTTTTAATGTAGTAAATAATTGACTTTAACGCCGTTATTATGCTAAAATAGGAAAAACCTGTGTTTCAACCTCAGCCAGCCTGATATCGGCCGGTATAAGGGTTGGTGTCCCGAGATGATGGGGATGGATTGAAGACTCGTCACGGCATAGGCCGTTACCGGAGCAGGACAATCGTTGATATGAAAAGAATTCTGTTAATACTTATATTAATCCTGTTTTACGCCGTTTCTGTCAAGGCCGCTTCCTTCGACTTAGCTCAGGACATGCCCTCCGACGTGACAATAAACGAGATAATGTACCATCCCGGGCACGAAATCAATACTCCCGAAAATACAGCAGAGGAATATATCGAGCTTTATAACCGCGGGATTTATCCCGTCAATCTGTCCGGCTGGTGGTTCGGCAGCGGCATAAATTTCCTCTTCCCGGATAACACTACAATCGGTGCGGGTGAATACATGATAGTGGCCGCCGATATCGAAACCTTTATGGCCAAATATCCGCAAGTTTATAACATCATCGGCGGATGGGACGGAATATTGAGCAATTCGGGTGAGGAGATTCTATTAATTGATAATTCCGGCAATATAATCGATTCGGTCGAATACGCCGACGAGGGTGACTGGTCGGTACGTGAGCTTGGGCCGATGGACCATGAGCATCGCGGCTGGCAATGGTCGAACTCCCACGACGGCGACGGCGGGTCGCTCGAGCTTATCAATGCTTTCATGCCGAACGAGTACGGCCAGAACTGGGCCGCAAGTGAAACCAACGGCGGTACACCGGGCACGGTCAACTCGGTAACCAACATCGATATTGCTCCGCTGATTTTGGATATGGAGCATTATCCGATTATTCCCGATCCCGAAGACGAAGTGACTGTCACGGCTAAAATAATCGACGAGCTGAGCAGCGGCGTTTCGGTGACATTATATTACCGAATCGACACGTCGGTGTATGAAGACCAGTATATATATCCGCAGTACAATCCTGCAGATTATAATATACTGCCGATGTTCGACGACGGTTTTCACGGCGACGGCGATCCGGGTGACGGTATATACGGCGCACAGATTCCCCCACAGGCGGACGGCACAATCGTCGAATTTTTCGTCGAAACCGGGGATATTTCCGGCAATTATCGAACATGGCCCGCCGCGAGCATGATGGACGGGATACCGGACCAGGTCACAAACGCACTTTATCAGGTCAACGGCGGATTCGACGAAAGTACATGGACGCCCGGCAGTCAGCCAATTTACTTTATTATTCTGACCGAAGCCGAGCGAGGCAGGCTGGAAGATATCGGGAACGACGGGAATGCTTTCACCGGCGAGGGCGCAACCTTCGCCCAGATGAACGCAACTTTTATCAGCGTCGATGGGATTGACATTAAGGTGCGATACGGCGTCGGTATCCGTAACAGGGGAAATCAAACCCGCGTACAACCACCGATGAACTACCGCGTAAACTTCCGGAGCGACCGCACATGGAAAGGCGTTACGGCAATCAATCTCAATACCAAGTACCCACACCTTCAGCTTGCCGGCAGCGTGTTGTTCCAGCTTGCGGGAATACCCGCGGCAAACGCCACCGCCGTTCAGGTGAGGGTGAACGGTGCAAATCTCGCTCTTAGTGATTATAGTCATACATACGGCTCGTATGTTCATTTGGAAGTTTATGACAGCGACTGGGCCGCCAATCATCTTCCCGACGACGATAAAGGCAATCTTTATCGTTGCACGTACGTGAGGTTCCCGAACGGCAGTAGAATTTTCGCAGACCTCTCATACAGGAGTATTGAAAATCCCGATGATTATCATGGCACTTACCCCAAGCACACGAATGTCTCCGCGGACGATTATTCGGATTTGTTCAACCTGATAGACAAACTCAATAATCCCAACATCCCGGATGATGAATTCGTATCAGAACTTGGAACGGCCGCTAATATCGAGCAATGGCTCAGATACATCGCTACCGATTCTTTGATAGGTAACAAGGAAGGCGGTTTATCAACGGGTGACGGGGACGACTATGCGATGTATCGCGGAATTTTAGATCCGAGATTTATGCTTCTGCCTCACGACCTGGATACGATATTAGGTAGTTCATACGATCCGGACAATGATATTTTCATCTACGACCACGTGGAAATGCCGGGCCTGAATCGCTTTCTAAGACACCCGGAAATTATTAAACGATACTACAACCAGTATCAAAACCTGATAGAGACGGTTTTCAAGCCGGAAAATGTATATCCTGTAATCGATCAATTATTCGGTGACTGGGTGCCGGCTTCCGAAATAAGCGGCAATCACGGCATCCGAGAATTTATTGTCGAACGCATCAGTAACATAATTTCCGATGGAACCCAAAATCCCAATATTACACCGCAAATCAATCAGCAATTTACAATAGATTGTGACTTAGCACCATTCGGCGGTTTGTACCGGACCGACAGTAATCTCGTCGAGAGCCGCAGTATATACGGCACGGCCAACGCTATCGAAACCTGGTCGGTTACGGTGAACGGCAGTCCCGCCAACTGGTCTCAGAAGTCAGGCACATGGTCGAACAGCGGAAAAATCACACTCAATCCGGGGATTAATCGCATTATCGTAAAGACTTTCGATGGTTCGAACGGCACCGGCGAAGAACTGGAGCACGGATATGTCGATATCTGGTACGACACCGGCTCAACTCATGACTATTCGAATGGTTCGCCGGTTGAAAATCCGGATGTAACATACCCGCCCGGAACGGAGCCTGAACTGACCTTAAATCTCATAACCCGTGACAGCTATCTGCCGGGTGTTCCCGTTCTGGTCCGCCTTGAGATACTTGCGGACGACGGCAACGTCGAGCGAGATATATGGGATGCCACGGCGAGCCTTTCGGTGGATAATCCCGAGGTAAATTTGTCCAGCGACCAGATCATCCTGTATAACGGCTTAGGCAGCTCTTTGGTGAATTTCACAGGAAATGGAAACTTCACCCTGACTGCCGAGGTCATGGGTATGCAGGTCAGCAAGACACTGGTGGACTGGAGCAGCCGGCCGGTCAACACCGTTTGGGGAACTCTCACTAATTCGGCAATATGGAACGGGATATATCATATTACCGGCGGCGATTTCTCAATCCCGGACGGAGTGACACTGACATTAAATCCGGGCACGATTGTCTTAATCGACGGAGTCACGTCCGGCGATAACGGCACGGACATCAACGTGGAAGGCTCGATTCAGTCTCTCGGAACGGCGGATTCCCCGATATCTTTTACAGCATACACAACCGGCCAAAATTGGGGCAAATTGTACTACAACAACGCCGAGCCGTCAGTTTTCCTGTACACGAATATTAACAGCGCCGGGAATTCGCCGCGGATGGGACACTCAAATTCCGGCCCCACCATTCACGCCTCGAACTCAACATTTATTTTCAACCGTTCCAATCTCACAGACAACGCCGGCAAACTAATGCATACCGGCTCGGGTTGCGAACTGACTTTTCACAACTGCCTGTTCGCGCGGTCGGTAATGGGGCCGGAGATATCAGGCTCGTCGATACTATTCGAAAACAGCTGGATTACAAATATGCGGGCGAACGACGACGGTGACGGAATTTATATCCATTCTCAGGAAGCCGGTCAGACCTGTATCATGCGGGGCGGAGTCTCAGCATATATGGACGACGACGGCATCGATTTGTTAGGAGCCGATGTCACTATCGAGGATTTTATCGTCCGTGACTGCAAGGACAAGGGAATCAGCGTATATGGTGGGCAAACAAATATTAACCGTTGTTTAGTTGTGGAAAACAACAAGGCCCCCGAAGATCCGACCGTGGCGAGCATAGCTGCTAAAGCACTCGAGGCGGATACGGCCATCGTGAACATCGACCATACGACGATTGTCACCTCAAAAATCGCAGGTTTTATAGATATCGGCATACAATCCCACAACAAGTATGATGTTCAGAGCGGCACTATCACTTACAACGTAACTAATTCTATTATCAACGCAACCGATCCCGTAGATGTCCAGGCTCCCTACCTCGAATCGGACATTCATATTACTTACTGCGATACTTTCGGCGAAACCTGGCCGGGCAACGGTAATATCAACACCGACCCGTTGTTCGTTGACCGTGTCAATCATGACTATCGGCTCCGGTCGATTTCCCCGTGCATCAATGCAGGTGACCCTTTCGCCAACCACGATACGAACCAAACGATAACCGAGCAGGGATATTACCGGTTCGAAGGCGGCTCACAGGAATTCTCGGAATATTCGATAACCGAAGATACAATCTGGACACCGCAGGAAGGTCCCTATCGCATTAGCGGTGAGTTGACGGTTCCATCCGGAGTCACCTTGGCAATACTGCCTGGAACTACCATATTCTTCGAGCAAAATGCCGGGATAACTATCAACGGCACACTCGTCGCAGAGGGCGCACAGAATAATCTAATCCGTTTCACCCGTACACCGGGCCTTTTCGGGACATGGAACGGTCTTCAGTTCGCCGACTCAGCCGGTGACAACAGGATTACTTATGCCGTGCTCGAATACGGCCAAACGAACAACGGCATGATAGGCCTGGTTAATTCCAGATTATTGGTTGACTCCGTGACTTTCGACAACAGCGCTCTGTGGCGTATCCGCACCACGGACTCGTCACTGGTGGTTCGCAACTCGGTCTTCACCGATGTTATGGCTCCGGGGCAAACTCCTACCAACAACCGCAGCGAACACATATTGGGCAGCGGGATTATGCCGAACGGAGAGCTTATTATCGAAAATAACATCTTCGGCAGAACACCGGGACATAATGACGCAATTGATTTTGACAGAGCGACGTTACCCGGCCCAATTCCGCAGATACTTAACAACCTGTTCACGGGCGGCGGAGACGAAGCCCTGGACCTCGAAGCAGACGCTTACATCGAAGGCAATATTTTCATGCTCTATCACGAAGACATCTATAACACAGATCCCGGCGAGAGCAACGTCTTTTCTCTCGGCAGGGAGAAAAACATAATGGTCGTCCGAAACATCTTTTACGATGTTGACCACGTCATTCTCGTCAAGGAAGATTCTTTTGTGACTTTCATTAATAACACTGTTGTAGATGTCGATAAATCAGCCCTCTATTTCGACTTGCCCGGCCAGACCGGCGGACCGGGTCTCGGTGCATTCGTCAGCGGTAGTATATTCTGGAATAATGCCGGAATTATTTTTGATTATTTAACTCCCTCGACCCAACTGGAGGTTACACAATCTATAATTGCCTCCGAATGGCTCAATCTCGGCCCTGGCAATATCGACGCCGACCCTCTTTTTGTCGATGAGCAGGGAGATTTCCGCCTGAAACCCGATTCCAGAGCTATCGGAGCAGGTCCCTGGGGACTTGATATGGGAGCACTGGTCCCTGCCGGAGCTGCAATAAGCGGAGAACCTAATCCAATAACCTATCACACAAACGCCGTACTGACAGTCGGCGGACCCGGGATAACAAATTATAAATACTCTTTAAATAATCCGACAGGCCCCTGGAGTGAGGAGCTGTCTGTGGATGTACCAATCGAATTGAACGACCTTCTGAACAACAGTTCTTATACGGTTTATGCAATCGGTAAAAATTTCGCGGGCCTCTGGCAGAGCATGGACAGTCCGAGAGCATCGAAGAGATGGACAATTAATACTTCTTATTCCGAATTTGTCATAAATGAGATATTGGCTAATACAATCGAAACTAAATCCGATCTGATAGAGTTGTATTATGACGGACCGGAGCCGCTCGATTTGACCGGCATGAGCCTGACGGACGACCCGGCAGAGCCGCGTAAATTCATTTTCAACTCGCTGTCTCTGACAACCACTACGATGCAGCCGGGCGATTATATGATTCTTTACGGCGATGAAGCGACCGATACTAAAAATCATGTTGGTTTTGCTCTAAAAGCCAAAGGTGAAGGATTATACCTGTACGACAAACCTGCTAATGGAATTAATCTTATCGACGTGATAGAGTTCGGCCCTCAGATACAGGATTTCTCCATCGGCCGGGACAACTATGACAGGACATGGAAACTAAATAAGCCAACTTTCGGCCTGCCTAATATCGTCGCCTCACTTGGCAACCCGGATAAACTCAAAATCAACGAGTGGTTTGCCGACGGCGAGGTCCTGTTTGACTATGATTTCATCGAGTTATACAATCCTAATCTGCTGCCGGTGGAGCTAAGCGGCCTGTATCTTACGGACAATCCGGTAACACAACCGGATAAACACAGGTTTGCATCTTTGAGTTTTATCGGTGCAAAAGGTTATGCAGTTTTCAAGGCCAACGAAGGTACAGAAAGCTCGGATGTTAATTTCAAGCTCTCGGCCGACGGTGAAATAATCGGCCTGTTCGATGAACAGCTTGATCTGATTGACCAGGTGTTTTACGGCCCCCAGACAACCGATGTCTCTCAGGGTCGTGTCCCCGACGGTTCGAGCAGCTATGAATTCTTCGTGCTGCCCACTCCCGGTCTTGCCAACATATCCGTCAGCCCAACGGAGGTCAATATTATACTTGTCCCAGAAGATGCTGAAAAGCGAGTGCTTGTTCCGACCGAACCCGTCGATGACAACTGGAAAGGCGGCGAAACCTTCGATGATTCCGCCTGGATGACAAGCACCGGAGAACCCGGCGGCATCGGCTATGAAAGAAATTCCGGTTATGAGAATCTTATCAGCCTTAACCTCGAAGAGCCGATGTATAACAACTACACATCTTTTTATCTACGGATACCCTTTACCATTGACTCTGATATCCACAATTTCAAAAGAATGTCACTTAAAATGCGCTACGACGACGGATTTGTCGCCTACATCAACGGTACTGAAGTCGCAAGATCCAATTTCACCGGCACACCTGCCTGGGACTCAAATGCGAGTGACAATCACGAGGCCGACGGCGCCAACTTCGACGCCGAGATCGATATTTCAGACTTTATTGACCTTCTAAGAACAGGTGATAATATCCTGGCGATTCACGGACTCAACGTCAACACAACAAGCTCCGATTTGCTCATTTCAGCTCAGCTCGACGTCACAGCAATGCTGATTGATCAGGAATTTTCTATCTTTGACAGTCTGGACGTTCTGGCCGGGCTGCGCGTCACCGAATTGATGTACCACGACCCCGGGGCAGACAGGTTCGATTATATCGAACTGCAAAATATCAACGACATACCTATTAATCTTAACGGCGTACGGCTCGACGGCGGCATCACGTTCACCTTCCCCGATATGCAGCTCGAATCCGGCGAATGTGTTCTGGTCGTTGGTGATTTAACCGCCTTTGACGGCACGGATTTAAATATTGCAGGCCAGTTCGAAGGAACGTTAAGCAATAAAGGAGATAATATTATTGTCCGGCTTGCACGGCCTCTGGATGCGGCCGTTTTGAGGTTTCACTATAGCGACCAATGGTACCCTGAGACCGACGGCGAAGGCCAATCGCTGGAGATTATCGACCCGACCGCACATCCGACAACATGGGATGAACAAACAAGCTGGCGGCCGGCTTTTCCCAATCCCGGCAGATATTGAGCAAAAACCGTATATTTTTAAAAATAAGGATATAAAACAGTACAAAAAATTAAATTAATGCTTATTCCGATAAAAAATTATCCTTGACTAAAAGGCCTTAAATCTGCTATAAAAGTATAAGTTTAAGAGAGTAAACATAGGAATATCCACCCATTGGAGGAGTGCATTTACTGTTTATATAGCTTTGAATCTTAATAAACATCAAGCAACAGGGGAAATTGAAAAATTAAGTAATATCTTTATCACGGACAGTCTATTACTTTGTAATATGCAATTATAAATTCTATCGTTTTTTATTGATTAATTCTAATTCGAAGGAAGGTAATGATGCTTAAAAAATCAATAATCACGGTCTTTGTGTTGTCTGTCCTGGTTACAATACCTGTTCATGCCGCAACAATTGTATGGGTCTCGGAGTGGATGATAAATCCCCAAGGATTATCGTATGATCATGGCTGGATAGAGCTGCTCGAGGCCGACGGGCATACGGTTCTCGCCGACATGACAACCAACTATATGACCCTCGATGCGGGTAAATTAGCCACTCTCGAAAACGCCGATCTTATCATCGTAAGTCGTTCCACCAACAGTGGAAATTATGTTGAAGATGATGAGGAAACACAGTGGAATTCCATTGAAACGCCGCTGATACTCATGAGTGGCTACCTCACAAGGAGTAGTCGATGGCAGTGGATTAACAGCACTGCTATAAACGAATTTCAGGCAGAGGCAATGATGCGCGTTGTAGATGCAGGGCATCAGATATTTACCGGAGTGACACCAGTCAATGGTCAAATTGATATGATCGACGGCTCAGTGGATTCCGGCCAGAACACGTTTCTTAATGCTTCCGATGTCGGTAACGGAACACTCATTGCCCAGAGGGTGGACGACAGCAGTGTCTGGATCGCCGAATGGCAGGCAGGCGTTCCCTTTTACAGTGGAAATACTCAGGTTCCTGCAGAAAAGAGAATGTTGTTTACCGCCGGCGGAGGAGGATCACAGACAGCCGGTACACTTAATCTCACTGAAAACGGTCAAAAGATATTTATTAATGCAGTTCATTATATGCTCGGCCTGAGTCTCCAGTTGGGAAACGCCACTGATCCGAAGCCTTCCGAGGGTGAGATTAATGTACTTCGTGACGCCATCCTTAGCTGGACACCCGGAGAGTACGCAGATAAGCACAACGTATATTTCGGCACGAATTTCGATGATGTTAATACAGCCGATACAACAAGTCCGCTATTGGTCGGACCTGCACAGGACGCCAGCAGTTTCAATATCGGCCGTCTGGAATTCGAAAAGACTTACTACTGGCGGATTGATGAAATTAACGCTCCTCCGGATACTACCGTATTCAAAGGTCCCGTCTGGAATTTTACCACGGAATCTCTAACCTACCCGATTCCGGGAGAAAAAATCACGGCTACTGCCTCCAATTATTTGACAGGACAGGAACCCGAGGAAACCATAAACGGTTCCGGTCTGGACCCCAACGGCCTGCATTCGAAAGATACATCGATGATGTGGCTGACCCCCACCGGACAAACCGTGCCGGTCTGGATAATGTATGAATTCAACAAACCCTATAAACTTCGTGAAATGCTGGTCTGGAATTATAACGGGGACAGTCTTCTTACCTTCTTTGGCTTAAAAGATGTTGTTATCGAGTATTCGACCGATGGAACAAACTGGATACAAATAGAGGACGTTACCGAACTGAACAAGGCACCCGGGGCGATTGATTACGCCGCGAATACAATCGTTGCTTTCGGCGATGTTGTGGCAAAACATGTCAGGATTACCGCCACAAGCAACTGGAGTAACGGAGCATTTGCACAATTCGGCCTCAGCGAAGTACAATTCATTTATATACCAGTCAGTGCAAGGCAGCCGAGCCCGGACGATACGGCCACGGATGTTCCCATCGATACAATCCTTAGCTGGAAACCAGGAAGAGAAGCGGCCGAACACAATCTGTACCTGAGCGCCGACCGGCAGGAAGTAACCGGCGGCATTGTCCCTGTTATAACTGTTAACGAAACCAGTTATACACCTCCGACACTCGATATCGGCAAAACTTACTACTGGCGGGTC
Organism: uncultured Pirellulales bacterium; assembly: GCA_964431695.1. Lineage (GTDB taxonomy): Bacteria > Planctomycetota > Phycisphaerae > Sedimentisphaerales > Anaerobacaceae > JAFGPS01. Next base: position 152,139 of record CAYSKI010000001.1, read on the forward strand.
GATGAGGTCAACAACATGCAGACGCCTGCAACATGGCAAAGTGACATCTGGAGCTTCACAACGAGTGAATACATTGTAGTGGACGATTTCGAATCCTATAACGATACCGCAGCTGGCACACCCGGCAGCAATCTGGTTTATGCAACATGGACGGATGGTTACGATGACCAGTCAATAAATGGTTCGACTATAGGTTACCCGATGGGCAATTCTCTCGAGAACAGCATCGTTCACGAGGGCAAAAATTCGGTGCCGCTGCTGTATGACAACAGTACCGCAACCTTATCGGAAGTAACGGTAGATACAGCCAAACTCGATATCGGCAGAAACTGGACCATTGGTTCAGCAAGAGCTTTATCGCTGTGGTTCTACGGCGACCCGAACAATGCGACCACGGAACAAATGTATGTGAAATTAAACGGCGTCAAGATAATCTATAACGGCGATCCGTCGGACATAGCCGATCCGCAATGGATACAATGGGACATCGACCTTGCATCTTTCGGCATTAATTTGAACAATGTCACGGAGTTGACCATCGGTCTCGAGAGAACAACAGGCGCCGGCGGCTCCGGGACGGTATTAATCGATGATATCCGGTTGTATGGTGCCAGATGCCTTCCTTCGGTTCAAAAACCTGCCGGTGATTTGAACGACGATTGCGTCGTGGATTATTCCGATCTCTCGTTGATGGCGGACAACTGGCTGACTGCTGCCGTGCCGGAAGACGCGTGGAGCGGCGTTTTCACTGGCGGGGATATCGGCACACCAGCCGCCGCCGGAAGCTTCAATCTTAACGGCGATATTTATACCATCCAGGGCAGCGGCGCGGACATCTGGAGCACGACCGATGCCTTCCATTACGCATATCGGCAAATAAGCGGCAATTTCCAAATGACGGTACGCGCCATCGACGTAACAGCATTCCCGGGTAATGACGGATGGACCAAGGCCGGTATTATGGTCCGAAAGTCACTGGATGCAGACTCGGCCAACGCGTTTATGGCCGTCACCGATACGGCCGCGGGCGGCTCGACCTTCCAATGGCGTTCTGCGGCAAACGGCGATTCGACATCACAACACCTCCTTGAAAACAGCTACACGATAACAGAGCCTGTGTGTATTCGCCTGGTCCGGCAGGAAAATACGTTTACCGGTTATGTTTTCCTTGAAGGTATGTGGCAACAGCAGGGTCAAGCGACGGTGACAATGACCGATCCGGTTTATATCGGCCTGGCGGTGACGTCGCACTCCGACGGCGATTTGAGTACGGTGACATTCGACCGGGCGTGTGCATTTTCCGCCGGCGAGCTGCAACAGGACGATGTGATCGACTTCAAAGACTTTGCTCTTTTGGCCGACACGTGGCTCGGTGAATTGTTCTGGCCGAACTGGTAAACAATAATAAATTTCAACAAGTAATAAAACCGTCGGGCAAAAAAACAGATATCACCAATCGATACCTGCTGAAAAGAACACGCCCGGCAGGATTCGAACCTGCGACCTACGGATTAGAAATCCGTTGCT
>CAYSKI010000002.1:0-143976 GCA_964431695.1 uncultured Pirellulales bacterium
AATTCCGCGATATTCCAGTCGTAAATATCGTCGATAGCAACGGAGCGTTCCCTCGGCATTGTGTAAAAAAGAGGATTTTCGTTTATTATTCTTCGTTCTCCCAACAGCAGGTCGCGACGTGTAATATATACGGCTCCGTTGCGCCAATATAATTTTTTTAAGGCCTGCCTTCTTTCTGCAGGGTCAACATCTTTAAATACTTGCTCCAGATATCCGCCTTTCTCATGGTAAAGGCTCGATAACCTGATATGCTGGGCATCGCATACGGAAATCAAACATTTCGCCTCGGGCTGATTGTCTAAATAATGCTTCACCGAGTTTTCGATATCTTCTCCGGCGGTCAGGGGATTTGTAGGTTGCAGAATCAAAATGCCGTGAATTATATCTCCTTGATTTTTCTCCCACCAGTTGACGGCGTGTATTGCGGTATCCACAACCGCCGAGCCGTCGGTAGCTAATTCCGCCGGTCTGAGAAAGGGGACATTTCCTTCCAGTTCTTTGGCTATCGAAGCAATATCCTCGCTGTCTGTGGATACGATATGGTCGAAAATCACTCCTTTTCTCTGAGCCTCTTTGGCTAATTCAATCGCGTAATGAATCAAGGGTTTGCCGTCGAGTAGTTTTATATTTTTGTGCGGAATGCCCTTGGAGCCGCCTCGTGCGGGGATGATTGCCACTATTTTCGGATTTTTATCTGTTGCTACCATTGATCTTCTATCTTAAAAATAACTTTTTTCTTTGAGGCATATTTATTTTGTGGATTTAGCTTATGCATCTGAGCATGAAATCCACAAAATCCCTTTTTTGGTCGTCAAATGTTTTGTTTTCGACGGTGATTCTTTCTTTTTTGTTCAGCACTTTTTCATACAGGTTCAGAGGAATCGAGTTCTTCATAACCGCTGCGGTAAGACAAACAACGTCTTTTTCGGAGTATTTGTAATTTTCCAAAAGTTCCGATACTGTATTAGGGAGGTCCTGCAGGGATTTTACGTGACTGACAATGCTGTCTGGCAGAATATCGTAAAAAGTTTTACCGAATGTGATAACCGGCTTCTTTTCGAGAATTGCCTCGAAACCGGAAAAGCCGGATACTGTAAAAACCATCTTCGCATTTTCAATTACTGCCGTTGAATCTACATAGTGACTCACCAGAACCACATTCGGGATTTCCAGAAGTTTTTTATAATATCCGATATTTCTCCTGCCGACTCCGGCGGGATGGTCCTTGATGACCAGTTTCCATGTGACCGGAAGTGATTTGGCGATGTTTCTGACAAGCTCTATCTGGTTTAGATATTCCCTTCCGAAAAGAGAAAGGGCTATCTCCGGTTCAACATGCAGCGGATAATATGCATATTCCAGCTCATTCAGTTTCTCCGCAGGAAAGTAGGGTAAAGTTGTTCGAAGAAACTTGTCTTTGAGCGGATTATGGATGTTTCTGTAATAATAACCCCGGTGGTATCCTTTTATTTCGTTGTCTAAATAGGCTTTCTTTAAATAGTATTTAGCCATAACGAAAGGGCACTTCAGCACACTAATAAAAAAATTCCTGTATTGAAATTTGGGACAAGAGACTATTACTCCTTCGTATTTCCTGTCTCTGTTTTGTATATAATCTCCGGCTTTTGCAATGAAGGCGTCCTCTTTTGTCTGGTTCGAATATTTTTCATAATCTTTCCGGATGTGAGGAAACTCCCTGTAAATTTCCTCCGAGAAGGTGACGCAGTTGAGGACTTTTGTCGGATTCAGATTGATATATTTTATCCCTTTGACTTTCGCACAGCGATAGAAAATATACTCGGTTAATGTAACCGGCGTGAATCCACCTATAATAATGTCCGGGTGGATTTTTTCTATAAATTCCAAAACGGCCTTAAAGCCTTTTTGCAGAATGGCCAGCATTTGTTCGTGAGTGAATCTCGGCTTGTAGTCCTGTTTAAATTTTGTAAGTACGCCGTTATATACTCTCCTGTCCATTACCGGAGCGTTCCATAAAAACGGCTCTCCGAATTCGCTCTCAATCGCTTTGAGGTAATCCATGTCCGCCTTTTCCCCGTCGGCGGAAACTATTTCCCATCCTTTCAAAAATTCAATTTTCAGCCCCGAACTTTCCGCCATTTTTTGATAACGCGGGAAATTGAATTTGTCGGTGACATAGAAACCTATACGATCCAGGGTGGTTTTCTGGTTGAGTAGAGGGAGTAAATCCAGGTAAAAAATAGCATAATCACCCTGTGTGACGAAGACTACATTCATGCATTGAGCCCCCATCTGCCCACGAATCTTTTCGCCGCCTTCACCTCTTCTTCATATAGGAAATCTTCGTTGTCTAAATCTTTCTCATTTCCCAACATCTCTTCGAGGATATTTCGATACCCGAGTAATTCCTCCACCTGTTCAACTGAAAGGTCCCAGTCTGCTGCTCGCCCTGGGCCGTACTTACCTAATTTCATGTGGACTTCCACTATCTGTGCCCCGTGAGCCATTGCAAATTTCACCGGCTCGGTGTCCGGCACATGGTTGCTGTATCCGACTTTGGGGAAGTTGTCTTTGAGCCACAGGAACTTATGCATAAACGCCTTGTTTAATGGTGTCGGATACATCGAAACCGAGTGCAGCAATGTGGCATTTATTTTGTTCTTAATTAAAAAGTCGATTGCTCTTTTGATGTCACTGACCGAGTGCATTCCTGTGGAAATAATTAGATGGTCGAATTTATCGGCCAATTTTTCGATCATGGAAAAACTCACCAAATCAGGGCTTGCAATCTTGATTTCCTTCAGGCCCAGTGAAGAGAGGAAGTCAACTCTGCTGATACTGAAACAGGTGGTTAAAAAATCTATCTTGTTTTTCGAGCATTCCGCCATTAGCTCTAAATGGTCGTCATCTGAAAGGGAAGTTTGCCTTACCCATTCGGCCTGGGCCTCTGACTTGTCGGTCAGATCTTCGTATCGCGAGGATTGGAACTTCACACAATCGGCGCCGGTTTTCGCAGCTATTCTGATAAATTCTCTGGCAAGAAAAATGTTACCCTGATGATTGGAAGCCGCCTCTATTATGATTTTAGTCGTCATTTGGAATTATCTCCTCGGAAATTTTATCACAAACCAGCTTAAAAACCTTCTTCCATGCCTCGAATGTCGCTCCGCCGATGTGGGGGGTGATAATTATATTCGCGCCGGGATTCTTGCGGGCATACATTAGAAGAGGTGACTTTTTATAATCGAGAAGCTCTTTCTCAAGGACATCGACACCAACGCCGGAAAGAATTCCTTTTTTCAAGGCGAAACATAGCGATTTTTCTTCGATGACCTCGCCTCGTGATATATTCACTAAGATTGCTCCTTTTTTGATGTCACCTATATTATTCATATTAATTAAACGGCGGGTTTTGTCTGTTAGAGTGACGGATACGAATATGAAATCGGCAACAGAGAGCAATCTGTTCAGACCGGATATCTTTTTTCCTTCGGTGCGTTTAATTTTATCCCAATAGACTACCTCCATTCCGAACGCCTGTCCATATCCCGCTATTTTCCGGCCGATTCTGCCCATCCCGATTATTCCCAACACCTTGTTGTTCAGCTCTGTTCCGAGAAAATCGTTCCTTTCCCATCGGGCCGACTCCGCCACGTCCTTGTGGGCGTGCAGCATTTTTCGTGACAGGGATAAAATGAAGGAGAATCCCAGTTCCGCCGTTGAGCTGATGGAATCTATTTCTTTTCTGTAATCGTGGAGAGTCAGCACCTTGAGCTTCTTGGGTTTTTTCTCGATCCTTATATGATCGCGGCCGGTTGTCGGCGTAAAAATCAGCCGAAGTTTTTGAGCTTTGTCGATAATTGCATCATCGACGATTACTTTCAGGCTCGGAACTACTATCTCAAATTCATGGATATGATGTTTAAGCCAGTCATAATCGTAGTCTTTGAAAACCAAAGAATAATCGTTCGACAAGGGACGCAATAATTCCTCAAACACCTTATATCTGTTGAGAGGGTAGCCTATTAATATCTTTTTCATACGACAAATCTCTTCTCGATATTCGGAGTTGTCTTTTCCAGAAGTTTTGCAATTTTTTTGCCTGCGGTCCCGTCGCCGTATAAGGTCGTCGAAGGATACCTGTTGCCGTTTCGGGCGTGTTTTTTCAGTGCCTTTAATATTTCCTGCTTTGAGTGGGAAACATTAATGACGTTTTCGCCATGTTCTCTGCCGTTCTGACGTGTGCCGATATTTATCGCCGGGACGCCTAAGAAGGAGCATTCTCTTATGCCCACAGACGAATTCCCGACAATACATTTGGATTTCAAAAGAAGCGACAGGAAATCATGAGGTGTGAAATTTCTGAAAAAGTGCACCTTTTCAGGACTATAGTTTTCTCTGAATTCCCGAATTGCTTTGGAAGTCGAGTCGGAGCCGGCATCGACATTGGGCCAAAAAACAAGTGCCGGAATTTTCGACTCGTAAACCGCCGTCAGGGTTTCCTTCATTTGAAGATATGCGTTACCGAATTCCGTTGTCACAGGATGTTGCAAAACAACGATGAAATCCCTGTCTATATCAACAAGACCCCCGACACCTCCATATTTTGAATACAGGTAATCGGTAGTCATAAACTGGTAGTTGCCCTGTATTTCCTTGGCTAAATCGATCGAGGGACAGCCCGTGACGAAGATGCTCTCTTTGGCTTCTCCCATGGCCCTTACCCTTTTTGCGGCGAACTCGTTCGCGACAAAATGCAGGGAAGAGAATTTTGTCACTGCGTGTCGAACTTTTTCGTCGATGGAACCGGTAATTTCGCCGCCCTGAATGTGAGCTACGGGAATATTCAGATATGAGGCGGTTATTGCCGTACAGATTGTCTCGAATCTGTCGGCGATACTCACGACTATATCGGGTTTGTAATTGTCGAAAACGGTTGCAAGCTCTATTATTCCTATTCCTACGGTCTTGGCCATTGTGGTGGGATTTTCGCCTTCTACGACCATATATACTTTTTCATTTATTTTGAAGCCGTCTTTTTCGAGGATTTCCACGGCGTTGCCGTACTTATAGAGAAGCAGCGAAGCCGCACCGACCAGAAAAAGCTCCAGATTTTCATTTTTCTGAATCGCCTTCAACATGCTTTTCACCCGGGCGTAACTTGCACGGGATGTTATAACGATACATATTTTTTTCACACTTTTTCTCTTTTGCATTTATTAGCTCTGCTTTCCAGTACTATTAAAATATTTAGACTTCGTCCCCGTGGGTTGCACCAGATAATTTTTTAAAAAATAAACAAGACAGAAAAGGCTGCAACCTTCAAGCGTCTCATCCCTGTTTTAACAAAAGAAGAGACGGCAATTTCGTTTTTTCGTTAAATAGGAGCGTTCAGGAAACCGGACCTCGATTCTTTTGGGCGGCTTCCAACAAGAAAGCTAAAAACATTGTCATAATTAGTAATAATAAAAATACGATAGAGCTTTTTTTGAAAATGTCTTTCGAAGCAAAATCAATCTTTGGATTTTCAATTAAGGCAGTATTAGCAGAGATCGCATTTTCCATTTTATTGATATATGAGTTTAAATAGTTTTCAAATTCCGTGCTTTGATAGTTGCCTGTTGTATTAATCAAAAAAGAATGGAATTCCCGAGCGTTGTCGAATGTATTGTTCCTTATATCGTTCAATAATTTCTCATTCAGCTCTATCAAGGCCTTATAGTGACAGTATTTTTTCTGGTTTGTTCTGACGGTCTCTTCGATAGAAATTATGTTTGCTTCTGCGGCTCTTACCTGATATACCCTGGGTTGATATGCCTTGTTTGCACCTGCATTATCTGAATGTGGAACCAGGCCGTCCCGAATGTTATTTGGATCCGCTGAAGCCATATTTTTCAGTTTCGTTAATATCGTCTTTTGTCCGTCCAGCTCCAGTTCGGTATTATAATTGTTTTCTTCTATTTCAGCTATCCGGCTCTTTAGCATAGAGATATTGTTGCTTGATTCCTGTTTCGCGGCGTACGTTAACAGGTTTGTTTCAAAGTTGTCCCTGACAATCGAAGATATTTTTCTCATATCCTGCCCCGAGTCGCCGTTTACTGTCATTGTCAACAAAGTTCCCGAAATGCCGGTTTGAATCTTTTCGCCGGATAATTCCCGTGCATATTCTTCGAATCCGTTTTCTTTCAGTTTCGCGGCGAGTTTGTTCAGGTTCTCTGAGTCAAAGAAACTCTCAAGCAGTATTTTTCGGTCTCTTGCAGGAATTTCGTCCTTTTCTAATTCGGCTGTGAGTTTATTCGGATTCTCGATATTGCCGGATTTATCGAGCGTCATATTAAGGTCTTTTTTATTCTGCCCGACATCATAAGTGTAAGTAATTTTGCAGTTTTTTGGCGAGATGAACAGGATTATGCCGAAAAGCAGGGCGGGTAATACGGAACATAAAAAGATGAAATATTTGCGTTTGTGGATAATGTCGAGATAATCGGCCAGATTTATTTCATCTTCGCGGTTATAATTCTGCTCTCCGGGATTGACTGGGATTGTTCGGCTGTTTGAAATATCGTTTTTCATACTCGCCATGTGATTATTTTTCTCCTGTTGCGGCTATCAAGAAAAACACTCGTACTGTAAAAGTTGCTTAATACACATCACGATATATCTCAATCCAGGCTCCCAGCCCCATAGGTTTAAATAGCAGCCTTTTATATTTGAAACAGCATATTTATCACTGAAAAAGCGGGTATAATATATATTATTGGCTACTGAGAGTCCAATTTATTATGACATTGAGGTAGTAGAAACACATTCTGTCCGGATTATCAGGGCAATTCAGTTATCAGTTGCACAATAGAGATGTTTTTCGGACTGCTTTTTGTTTCTGTTTGTGCTTAACACTAATACGGTGAGTTCATTTTATTATTGATTAGTTATTTATTCGCAGATACTTATGAAACAACTACAATAGAAATCAATTTTTCTCGGAAGTCGGTTGTGTGAAACTTTTCGACCGATTTTAGTTAGCTTAGTTGTTTGATTTTTCCGGGTATTCTTTATCTTTGTTCCAGATTTGATACTTTATAACTGAGTTATATATGACTATAATATATGATTATGTAATTAAACTTACGGTAAGACATAAGAAAAAGATGCGGCTACGGCCGGGCTATCAAACTACAAAGATATCTGCGGTTTGGTATAATATATAGCCTAAAAGAGTAAAATTTGACCAGGACAGGACGATAATCATGGGTAAACGACCTAATAATAGAACACCCAAGGTGATTTGCAGCTTCTGCGGCAAGTCGTCAACTCAGGCCGACACGCTTATCGAAGGGCCTAATAATGTTTTTATTTGTCCGGAGTGCGTGGAATTGTGCCATAATATAATCCGGCAAAACAAGAAGCGAGTCAGCAGGGGCTTTAGTATTAAAGAAATGCCCAAACCCAAGGAGATAAAGGAATACCTTGATCAGTATGTAATTGGGCAGGAGCACGCAAAAAAGTATCTTTCTGTCGCAGTACATAATCATTATAAACGGCTGCTGCACAGCGATAGTGACGACAGCGATATTGAGATAGACAAGTCCAACGTTCTGTTAATCGGCCCGACCGGTTCCGGTAAAACACTACTTGCAAGAACTCTGGCCCAAAAACTGGAAGTACCTTTCGCGATATGCGATGCTACAACTGTCACAGAGGCCGGTTATGTCGGCGAAGACGTGGAAAATTTCCTGCTGCGACTGCTTCAGGCCGCCGACTATGATATCGAGGAGGCTCAGAGAGGAATTGTTTATATCGATGAAATAGATAAAGTCGGAAAAACCTCTCAAAATGTTTCAATTACCCGTGATGTCTCCGGTGAGGGTGTCCAGCAGGCTCTGCTTAAGATGCTCGAAGGAACGACCGCGAACATTCCGCCGCAGGGTGGAAGGAAACATCCGGAGCAGTCCTACATACAAATTAACACGGAACAGATTCTCTTTATTTGCGGCGGTACTTTTGTCGGTCTGGAAAACATAATAAAAAAGCGACTTGGCAAAAAAATGATCGGGTTCGATTCGGAATTATCACGTGCAGTTGATGAAAAAACCGAATACAGTGATACTTTGGGGCAGGTTATACCAGAAGATATTATCGAATACGGAATGATTCCTGAAATGGTCGGCAGACTTCCTGTTATAACCACACTCTCGGCTCTCGACGAAGAAGCACTTATCGAGATACTAACCAGACCGAAGAACGCCCTTATCAAACAGTACCAGAGATTTTTTGAGATGGAAGATGCCGAGCTTAATTTTTCGGACGGTGCTTTACATGCATTGGCACAAAAAGCCCTGAAACGCGACACAGGGGCCAGGGCCTTACGTGCCATTACAGAGGAATTAATGGTCGATTTGATGTATCAATTGCCGGAGGAGCAGAAGCCTGCTAAATATGTAATTACACGAGATATAGTCGAAGGCAAAGCCGAATTATTTACGGCAAGGCAAAAAGCTAAAAAAGAGTCGGCATAGATACAATTAGATGAAACCACCGAGGTCAACCTTGTGAATAAGGTTCGTGCTCAAAGAAATCGGACGGTGACACTTAGTCGGACGGAAAAAGAACGCTACGAAAAAATCCTGACTGTCGTTTCCGGACCTGTGGATAAGAGTGACCTTGTTGACAAGATTGTTAATGGGGATATTTTAGAAGCCCTTGAATTTCTACCGAACGGTTTTGTTGACCTGCTTATTCTGGATCCTCCTTATAATCTTAACAAGACTTTCACTTCGATAACCTTCAGAAAAAAGAGCATTACGAAATATGCACAGTGGTTCGAAGAGGTGCTTGTAAAACTGCTGCCGGTGTTAAAAGATACTGCTTCTGTCTATGTCTGTTCGGAATGGTATTCCTCGACTGCGATCCATCTCGTTCTGGAAAAATTCCTGAAAGTGAGGAACCGGATTACCTGGGAGAGGGAAAAAGGCAGAGGCTCGAAAAGAAACTGGAAAAACGCTTCGGAGGATATTTGGTTTGCAACCGTTTCCGATAATTATATTTTTAATGTTGAGCAGGTAAAATCAAAACGCAGAGTGCTCGCGCCATATACCGATTCGGCCGGCCGACCGAAAGATTGGGATGATACTTCCGCCGGCCAGTTTCGTCTGACACATCCTTCGAATTTGTGGAACGATATAACGGTGCCTTTTTGGTCCATGCCGGAGAACACCGACCACCCCACACAAAAGCCGGAAAAACTTTTAGCCAAATTACTTCTTGCGAGTACGAGCGAAGGCGGTTTTGTTTTCGACCCGTTTATGGGTGTTGGAAGCAGCATAATTGCAGCTAAGAAACTAAAGCGGAGATTTCTTGGTGTTGAAATCGACCGTCAATACTGTTTGCTTGCCGCAAAACGGCTTTACCTGGCCGAATTAGATACGACAGTCCAGGGTTACCAGGATGGCGTATTCTGGGAAAGAAACACTCTCAACTCACGAAAATTAAAGATAAAACAGGTAAGATAGCTTTTATATTCATATAGCCGGAGTGTACAAGATACGATTTTTAAATGATGGTTGTCAGAGAACAGTTTAATAGCGTTGAAAATGGATTATCAATACTGGCACCGGCGAAAATCAATCTGTCCCTGCTTATCGCCGGTAAGCGGCCCGACGGTCTTCACGAAATCGAAACGGTTATGGCTAAAATCAACTGGTACGATGAAATTCTCATTCAGCCCGGCCAAAATCCCGGTATTGAGCTTATCTGCACTGGGCCGTGCTGGGCTCCGAAAGGGCGGGAAAATCTTGTTTATCATGCTGCTGAAATGTTGCTGGAAAATTGTGACTCATCGGCTGACGTAAAAATAACTCTGGCCAAAAATATCCCGGCGGGATCCGGATTAGGCTCGGCCAGCAGCGATGCGGCGGCTACTCTTATAGGATTGAATCAATTTCTTAACTTAAAAATCGACGGGGGAGAACTGGCTAAGCTGGCGGCGGTGCTGGGAAGCGATGTGGCATTTTTTCTCGGCGGCCCTTTGGCACTTTGCACGGGAAAAGGGGAAAAAATTCATGCATTAAATGAAAATTTTGATTTTCTTGCCTTGTTGGTTATTCCTGATGTAAATGTATCAACAAAAAAGGTTTACGCTAATTATCACCACGATTCCGCCCTCTATCGAAAGCTAAGTGAACGAATTAACAGTCATATCCGGAAAAACAGGATTGATTTACTGGCAAAAGAGTGCGTAAATATGTTGGAAGAAAGTTGTTTTAGATTAGCTGGAAATCTTGCCGAACTTAGGGATATAATAGAGTCCTTGAAAATCGGATCTTGCTGCCTGAGCGGAAGTGGTTCAGCGATGTTTTGTTTGATCGAGAGCGGAGATGAAGAAAAAGCTATAGAATGTAAGCGCAAAGTCGAGGGAAAAGTTAACTGCACAAGCATGATCGTTAGGAACAATGGATGGTAAACTTTTAAGCGAGGCGAAAAATGAAGATCAGTGAGGTCAGAGTAAAATTGGTAAGCAACAAGGATGACAGGCTCAAAGCTTTTTGCTCGGTCACAATGGACGGTGAATTTGTGGTTCGAGATATCAAGGTCATCGAGGGTGCAAATGGTTATTTCGTTGCTATGCCGTCGAGGAAAATGAGCGACCATTGCGACAAATGTGGAGGTAAAAACCATCTTAGAGCCAAATACTGCAACAATTGCGGAGCAAACCTTCAAAACAATCGGGCACGAAAGGACTTCAAGGGCAGAATGAAACTGCATGCCGATATTGCCCATCCGATTAATGCCGATTGCAGAAAAAGAATTCAGGAAAGAGTCATAGCTGCTTTCAAAGAAGAGATGGAAAAATCACAGAAACCGGGCTACAAACCGGTAGAAATGGATGAGCCGGACGACGATGTTCCTGAAATAGTCTCGTAGTGAAAGGAATTTTCCTATTGCGCGGTAAGGTCTTCGAGGACCTTATCCATAGCAATATCCAGACGCTCATTGAGATCATATTTACCATCAGTGAGTTGCTGGCGGACGTTAAGAATCTTATCTTTGCGGACTTCAGGCAGGGAAGCGATCTTCTGTAACACCTGCCCTATGGGGGTATTGTTAAGATTTTCAAGTATCTGTTCCATCATCAAATCTTTTTTCGGGGCTAATTCCACTCCGAAATGATTCAAACGACGATTCTGACGTTCAAAGCTGCTGTTCGAATCAAAATCTGGCATTAAATTTACCTTGTATGTCGAGCTTCAAGACGAAAATGTCCCTTTTTCGCGTTGAAAGCAATAACCACTATATATTGTGTGTCCCCTAAATCCCTTTCGAGGCTCGATATTAACTTCTAATATTGGTATCGACCACTGTGCTCGTAAAACTTTAGAAAAGTTCCATATTTCAATAACCACCGATAAAGTATGAATTTACGCTGATTTTAAGCAAAATCCGGCATAATAATACTAAAAATAATGATTTACCCAAACCCAGATTAACACGACGGCAAGCCGGCCGGGTCTGTTCGGGGTAATTACACAATATACTATATGTAGTAATACCTGCGGATTTCAAAATACTGAAGAATATAAAAAAAGCCATTTTTCTGATTTTTTTCAACCCCCTTTGACTTTCCAACCCTACCTGCACAACTTTCGGATTTCGGATTTAGAATTTCGAGTTTCCGGCCACCGGCCGGCGAATTGGGTTTGTTTTTTTTATAACCAAAACCGCTTATTTCCTCATATTTACTTGTCACAAAAAAGTTTACTCCAATTTGGGCCCTTCCCAAATTGGCTTTGTTTTGCATTTTTTCCTTCTGGCTTCTGTCTCCTGTATTCTGTTTTCTGCCGTTAGGAATTGGCTTTGTTTTTTCAAAAAAGGTCAATTTGTCGAGAATTCTCTACATTTGTCGAATCCTTTCTTTTTGAACCCGCCAATAAATTGACGGGCTAAATATGGAATGTTTATGTTATATTTGAACTTATATTCCCCCATTCGTTATTCATAATTCAATGCTCGATATCCCTATCTGCGATACGCTACCCGCTATACGCTATTAATCATTTTACAAAATGTTCCCCTTTATGAAAGGAAAAACCGCGATTTTCCAGGAAAAATGACAATGACTTTTCCCCATCTGTATAGTTTTGCAATGCAAAACTGCCGGGGTGTATTGCGGTCCTTCGCTTAACTCAAGGGCTGGCGTGCGAAGAACGAAAAATGTACCCCCTGTGGGGCAAGCGGACACCCTTTATCACCCTGACAGAAAATATATTTTCTTTTTAGTATAAAGCTTGAAGGATATCAAAAAAATGGAGATATTAGTTGGGTAGATGTAAGTGTTATTGATGAATTATGAAAAAAATGCTTGGATATTGTTTATGACCAAACACATTAATTTTCTAACAATAGCAATATTGCTGATAGCAGGTTGTATTCTGGGAATCGACCAAAAGCAGGAAAATATTGGTCGAAAACTACTTTTCGATCATAATTGGAAATTCATATCGGGAGATTACCTAGCCGCAAGTACCAACGATTATAACGATAACAACTGGCGAAATATAGATTTACCACACGATTGGAGCATAGAAGGTAAATTAGATCCAAATAATTCGACAGGTGGCGGCGGAGGTTACTTCCCTGCAGGTATAGGATGGTATCGCAAAAAGCTCTATGTTCCTTCTGCATGGGCGGGTAAAAGCGTTTCTATTTACTTCGAAGGCGTTTATATGAATTCCGAAGTGTATATCAATGGAAAATCCCTGGGAGTACATCCATACGGATATACATCTTTTTACTATGATCTTACTCCTTATTTAAACTTCGATAAGGAAAATATTATCTCTGTACGCGTAGATAATTCCCAGCAAACGAATTGCCGCTGGTACAGTGGTTCCGGAATTTACCGACATGTGTGGCTTCTTGTAACCTATCCGATTCACATCGGACATTGGGGCGTAGCAATTACAACTCCCGAGATAAGCTCGGAAAAAGCTACCGTTCAGGTAAAAACACTTGTAAAGAACGAAACAGATTCGCAACAAAGCGTTGTTTTGTCATCGCAGCTTACAGATAAGAATTCTAAGAGTGCAGGTAATAGTCAGGTTAAAGTTGAACTTCAGGCAAATAATGAAAAGGAAGTAGTACAAACCATAACGGTTGATAATCCGTTGCTGTGGTCACCACAAACTCCCAACTTGTATCAGGCACTAATAAAAGTAACGCAGGGAAGCAAAACAATTGACATGACCGATACCACCTTTGGAATACGTTCCATAAAATTCAGCACTGATAGCGGATTTCAACTCAACGGGGAAACAGTGATTTTAAACGGTGGTTGTGTGCATCACGATAATGGTTGTTTAGGCGCTGCTGCTTACGACCGGGCTGAAGAGCGAAGAGTGGAGCTGCTAAAATCAGCCGGATTCAATGCCGTGCGAACTTCTCACAATCCTCCTTCGGAAGCTTTTCTGGATGCTTGTGACAGGTTAGGTCTTTTAGTTATGGACGAGTCGTTTGATTGCTGGAGAGAAAGCAAAACTCCCTACGATTATGCAAGGTTTTTTGACGAATGGTGGAAACGAGATTTGGAATCCATGGTATTGCGGGACCGAAATCATCCTTCTGTTATTATTTGGAGCACAGGTAACGAGATAATTGAAAGAACGAAGCCCGAAGCTGTTGAAACCGCCAAAAAGCTTGCCAATTGTATACGTCAAATCGACCCGACACGGCCTGTGTCTTCTGCCATGACAACCTGGAACCAGGGTTGGGACATATTTGACCCGCTAATGGCAGCACATGATATCTGTGGATATAATTATCAATTGCAACGTGCTGCCTCCGACCATGAACGGGTTCCATCCCGGATCATTGTTAACACCGAATCCTATCCCAGGAATGCATTCTATATTTGGGACATAGTGCAGAGTAATAGTTACATCATCGGTGATTTTGTTTGGACTGCAATGGATTATTTGGGGGAATCAGGTATTGGCCGTTACTACTATCCGGGAGAACCGGAAGGCGAACATTGGCAAGGTGACTTTTTTCCATGGCACGGGGCCTACTGTGGCGATATTGACCTGATAGGTTGGAGAAAACCAATATCGCACTATCGAAATTTACTATATAACAACACCGAAAAGCTCTATATGGCGGTACGGGAACCTAACCCTGACAAAGGCGAAATTAAGGAAACCGGATGGTCTGTTTGGCCGACATGGGAAAGCTGGACATTGCCGGGATACGAAGGGAAAGACATACAGGTTGAAGTGTATTCGAAATATCCGAAAGTCCGACTTTACCTTAATGACAAACTCATAGGGGAACAACCAACAACCAGAGAACAGAAATATAAAGCTACGTTTACACTGCCTTACGCTCCTGGTGTTTTAAGGGCTGTTGGTGTAAAAGAAAACAACGAATTGGAATCATCCATCTTAAAAACGGCAGGTGAATCTGCTAAAATAAAATTAATTGCTGATCGCTCAAAAATTATAGCGAACGGACAGGATTTATCATTTGTTACTGTTGAAATAACCGATAAGGACGGCAATATTCAGCCCAATGCAGAGAACCGACTCCTGTTTAGCATTAAAGGTTCGGGAGTTATTGCCGGTGTAGATAATGCCAATTTAAAAGACCTTGATCCGTATGTAGGAAATACACGTAAAGCCTGGCATGGACGCGCGCTGGTTGTAATCAAAAGTACGCAAACCGCCGGGGACATCATACTTACGGTAAAGTCTCCTGGATTACCTGATGCTACCGTAACAATCAAAGCTGCCGGATATTAGTCGTGATATTAATAGATTCAATTAGATGAACTATAAAGAAACCTATTATAATTGCATAGATTGTATTGCTCATTCGATTGTGCTCTTTGGCGAATGGGCAGTATCAAATTAATACAAATCGGAATATTCGGGACGTTTACTTAATGGCGGGCAAAACTACTCGAATAAATCCATTCGTCAAGCTCATGACAGATTGGTGGGGGGCTTAATAGTAATATTTGAAATCCAGGCTGATGTCCCACATATCCGGCAGGCCGGCTTTCTGAGAAAGTGTAATATTCGTACATTGCAGATTCGGCCAGCGCATCTGGATGGTCGTGAGGAATCTTGCGAATGTCGTAATGTCAACCTGTGATAATGACACGTTTGCGCTTTGGCTTTTCTGGTCCGAGGTCTCCTGAATCTGACGAGGGTCAAGCTTGCATTTGCTCGGCGGTATGCCGCACAAAGAGGCGATTCTGTCAACTACGGTGTCGTAATTGAAATCGGCGGTATTTTCGTTGGGATCGGCGGAATCAAGCCGGCCCGGATCGAGATTTAGTATCTCGGTCATGAGAGATTCGGCCTGGTTCTTATATATTGCCAGGTTCTGATCCAGGTCTTCCTGTGCGTCCGGCAGGTATAAAGCCCATACCAACAGGGGCCAAATTCCTATTAAGACAGGGATGGCTATATAATACAGAATCGGATTTTTGTGAATGTTATTCATAAAATCTGTCCTCGATTTTTTATTATTTCGGCGTCACCGTAATGCTAAAGCCGTCGCGGTTACCTACCGTATTGTAACCCGGAGTATTAACAGTCAGGTTGTTCTTACGAAGGGTGTTGAAAAACAATATCGTTTGCGGCCGTCCGGATGTGTCACCTGTAATGGTAATATTCTGGCTCTGGGCGTTAATTGAGAGCCGTTTTATGTTAAGGTTTGTTTTGTCGGCACATTCGTTAAACGCCGTGAGTATCAGGGTCAGCTTTGACAATATAGAAGCCTGATCCGTATCTCCGAGGCCCTTTTTTTGTGCTTCGATTTTCCTTTGCAGTGAACCAAGGTCCCGAAGGGCTTGTTTGAATGTGGTTTCCTCCGGGAACTTTTCCAGTGCAACGGCGGCGTAGTCACGTGAAAACCTGTTTCTGAGATTTTTCCTGTCCCTGTTGACATTGAACAGTTGTATCTGGAAGTACAGGCCGATCGCGATAAAAAGAACGGAGACGGATATAACGGCGAATTTCAGGGCGTTCCGCAGTTTCAATGTTTTGCCCTGGAACGGGCTGAAATCGTCCCGAAAATTCACATTGTGCTCTTTTTCGAAAAGAGACATTGCGGCGCCGCAGGCAATTGCACAATGAATCCGGTCCGGACACTCGCCGATATTTTGTATTTCGCCGGGGGGCCCCTGGAACATGTCCGAAGCGGCGGTTTCAATACCGACTCTGTCACTGAGTGACTCGATGTCGGGGTCCGTTGTCGAGTCGGAAACTCTCAGACTCTTTATCGGCTCGTCGCTTTGGGCCAGCGCCGAAGTCATGAGCACTTCTCTGGTAAGCAGCTCGGTCCTGTTTTGCTTCGGTCCTATCAAAAAAGTTCGAACCATGGCTGCTTTACGCGAGCTTCCGGCCGGCGGCGGGGGGGCTATAAGATAGCCGCTGCGGCCGGAGATCATAGCGAACAAGGTTCCCTGCCCGATCCGGTCGGATGGTGTTTTATTGTCGATGAATCTTGAAAGACAGTGTATGTCCGGCTCGAGGGTTACGGGATCGAGATCGTGCTGCTGCAGGGATAGGATGACTTCTGATAATAATTTTTTCTGAGCGGTGAAAACGGTCAGTGTTGAGCCGCTCTCGTCAATCGAAGTAATCTGGAAAGCCAGTGCAATATCCGAGATGTCCGTGGCAAGAGCTTCTTCGGTATCGAACCTGATTGTTGCGGCGATTTGCTTTAGATCGATGAACTGGCTTTTGACCGTATGCTGCATGAACATCGCACAATCCAGGGCCACGGCCACATCGGAGAATGCCAGCTTTCTTTCGGCACAGCCCTGGGCGATGAGGTTTGCCAGGGTCTGCATGTTCGACTGCTCCTGCTGGTGGGCCGAAACGCTGAAACCGCCGACAATTTTTTCGCCGCGGCCGTGAGGATCGACACAGACCACCGTTGCAGTGTCCTTGTTAATATAAATTCCCAGGTAGTTTTGAGATGGCACTGTTAATTAACTCCTACATAGTCGATATTCAACTGTTGATTAAAGCAATTCGTGTCACGTTAGCACCTTCTTTTCTAATGGCTATGACCGATGAGGCCTTTGCTACACCGCTGATTGCGGTAATTTTTATCGTAAAAAGAGAGCTTCTCATTGTTATATACGGCTCGCATTTGGTTATTTGATCGGAATAACTGCCGAGCGCATTTTTCAGATCCGCAATGTCCGTAAAAGGCTCTATTCGCCTTCTCTGTATTATCTCCTCGGCGATTTTTACTTCGTCGCCGCCGAAGATAAAAGCGGCCTCCAGAACGTGACGGGGGGCAGTATTGATATTAACTTGTCGCGAGCCCCAGGTTCCCATATATTTCAGAGCGGATTCTTTTCTGGTCCCGGTCATTTCGTTCGGCCTGGCGAGAGCTTCGGTGTCAATCAGCGAGCTGTGAAAAAGCCGGGAGAAATGTGTGGTCTGCTCGGAAATCTGTACGGGGACAGTTATGACCTTTCTCGATACCCGCGGTCTGGCGGTTGCTCTGCCGGTAGAGCTTTTTCTGACGGTACCTCTGGTTCTTGTCTGTATTACCGGTGTTCTTGTGACCGTTGTTATCGGTTTGAAGTCGAGCTTGAACGGTTTTATTTCGGCTATCGTGTTTAATTCGACTCTGAGTGATTCGATCCGTTCAGCGTCGAGTCCTGCCATTTCACAGAAAGTCACTAATCCCGCTTCGGTTTCGGGAATCAGCTCGGGATAATTTAACAAGGCCCAGCCGAGGGGGTATTTTGCATTTTCATCTTCGATTTCGATTCGGACTTTAACCGAGCCGATCTCGAATTCAGCCGGTTCCGTCGCGAGGGGCCAGGGGGGGCCGTAAGGTCCTCGAATCACCATAGAATCGAGACTGTAGTAACTATAGGTATCGTCCGGATTATTTATATCGTCGGTTTTATCGGCTTCACTAATCCTTCGGTTATTTTTTGTTTGGTCGGATTGGTTCTGCCATTGTTCCACAAGTGCCTGATATCCGATTTCGTCGAGAGCGAACAAATCGGAAAAATCCGGCTCATTCGGCCGGCTGATAAGCTGCGTATCGATTTCTTCCAGGGTGGCAAGGGTGTATTTGACCGCCGAGTCGCAGCCATACCTGGCCTTGCTGTAGTCTATGATATACTGCTTGCGGTGACGGTCGGCGGATACTCTGCTGGTCAGCGTGTAACCCAGAGTCGCGAGCACGACCAGCAGCACCAATGTCACCAGCAATACGATGCCGTGACGCTTATGTGAAATGTCCCTTTTTGTTATGCCTTTATTCATTATCTGCCTGTTCTTGTTGTCCGGTCCCTTAAAGATGATTTTTCCTCTCTGGATGTATCTGTCGGTTTCGGAGTATTCACGTCCTCGGGAGATTTTGTAGTTTCCAATGCAAACCGGATTTTTCTGGTCCTGTCGATGGCTATGGTTCGCGTATCTTTTTCGGTGTCCGGCACATCCAACGTGCCGTTAACTCTTTTATATGGTTCGGCAAAAGACAATGTCACCGTAATACCGGAAGGTGACGGACCGTCCCATTTATCCACGGGTTTTCCATTCCGGATCGCATTTATTTCGAAGAAAGTCACGCCGCTGCAGATAGGCGCCGAACGGTCCAGCTCAAGGTTCTCTTTGTTTTTATCGAGCAGTTTATCTTCGAGTGCAATCCCGCTATAACCGCGGTACAAAACAAGACCGGTAGCCGGA
The DNA here is from genome assembly GCA_964431695.1 of uncultured Pirellulales bacterium. GTDB lineage: Bacteria > Planctomycetota > Phycisphaerae > Sedimentisphaerales > Anaerobacaceae > JAFGPS01. Next base: position 18,699 of record CAYSKI010000002.1, read on the forward strand.
CTCTCGTAGTCGTAGAGACTTTGCCAGACGATTTCCTCGAATTTCTGTTCTTTATTTGCGCTGTCTTTGATGGTTTTCGTGATAGTAAGCTTGGCTGCGGGAAAGCCGTTTTTAAATTTATTCTGGATGTTTATAGTCGTATCCGAGTTTGATGAAATTATCCTGTCGAGATCTTCTGCTATGCGCTGAAGAACTTCCGACGACAGTTGGGTGCTTTGGAGCTTTTGCGTAACTTTAGCGGCCGATTTATCCGCTCTGTTATATATGCTCAGGGCGGCAACCAGGATCATGGAACCTATTGTTACGGCCGCCAGAACCTCGGCCAGAGAAAATCCTGCTCGCGTCTCGCGTATATTCGAAGACCTTTGTATTTTGTCTTTAAAGCCGGTTGTCATAATCAAACCAAATGTTTTTATTGCTGTCTATCCTTCAATAAGTCCCAAATTTGTGATATATCCATTTTTTCAAGTTCTTCGTACGGCAAGCCTGTCTTAGGGTCTATATCGCCCTCGCTTTGTCCGGCGTTTTGCCCTTTCAGTTCGGCCCTGGAAGTTATTTGCCTGTTTTTGTCCTCGGGACTCGGGTTTCCGTCGGTATGCATATAAAGGTCAAGATTACTTTTAATGAAAAAGCCGTCCTCGGTAGTCAGCATACCGTTGTCGATCCACTTTTCTATGGTTTGGGTATCGACGTTTGCATACTCGGCGGCTTCCTCTATAGTTTCGAGGAGCTGAGCGGCCAGCAGTTCTTCATCCTGTTGATTCATAACTTGAAGCAATTGCTCCTTGGTCAAACCTGTCAGCCAGTGCATCAGCTCAACGGTCTGTCTTTTTCCCGATGCGTCTATGTATTCTGCCGTACAGACACCCCTGAGCCACATACTGGATGTTATCGGTTCGTAAAAGGTCTCGACTACAGTCTGCCAGTTAATCTGAGGATATTTGTCACTGGTGCCGTACTCGACGCTTTCCTGGACGGAATCCCCGGACAAAAGAGTTTCCATATTTTCTCTTGCCACCTCAAAGGCCTGCATCTGCAAAACCGAATTTGTCGAGGAAGTAATACAGCGGTCGATGACAACTAATACGCTCGAACTCATCAGCGCAAGGATCATTAGGGCCGTTAAAACCTCGGTAAGGCTGAAGGCTTTCCTGGCGGAATTGCGTGATAAGCAAAAAATCACGCCGGATACTTTATTTTTTTTAGAATACGAGATCATCTTTATATTTCGGCTCCAAAAGCCTTACGTCACCTTCCTCTAACGTGATAATTCTGTTCAGCCGGTTCACCACGACCGAATACGGATTTTCCTTCTCGTCGAGCAGGACGATTTTACCGCCGAAGGCCCAGCCTGAGTGCCCGGCCCTGAACTTTGCCCGCCCTTCATGGGTGAATAATCCGTCGTCGAACTCCACGTAAACAAGCCGGCAGTTATTACTTAGCCTGTCCTGCAAAATAATTTCCTCCTCCAGGACCTCGGTCAAATCGGGCGTAGTTATCTCCCGAAGCAGGAAACTCTGTTCGTCCAGGTCGATAATCACTTCATATCTTCTGTCACTTTCTGCCGCTGCTGTTGCGGCCATTTGCATTGTCGAGACAAGCTGCTGTATTTGTGCCTTGAAAGTATTTTTTCTAAGCAGCTTGAAAAGATGTATCTGGGCCAAAAGCGCAAACAGCGAAATCACTACAACAACGACGAGCAATTCCGCCAGTGTGAAACCGTTTTTCGTACGGCTTGCATCTGCTTTGCTCGATACCGGATTTGCGTATTTCGTATTGCACATAAAAGGAATTTTCTCATATTACGCAAAATGTCTCAGGATGATACTGTCAGTTCGCATCCGTGCTGAGCAGGTCATCGTCGGTATCCGGTTCTTTATCGGGCCCCCAGCTTCTGATTGCAAACGGCAGATCGTTTTCCGGATAGGCCTCGTAAACATAATCATTTCCCCAGCCGTCCTTCGTTATTTCTGTTGTTTCGAGATACCCACCCGGTTCCCATGTCGTCACATCGCTGGGCTGTATTATTAAGGCCGTTAATCCTTCATCCTCAGTCGGGTATCGAGCGGTATCCATCTTAAACATGTTGACGGCGGAATGAAGAATCTTGAGATTGGCCTTGGTAGTTGTTTCCCTGGCCTTTTCTATCTTGCTTAATACTTTGGTTGCCACTACAGTCATAAGCAGGCCGATAATAATGAGCATAGCCATAAGCTCAATCATCGTAAAACCATATCTGTTTTGTTTTTTACTTTTTTTCCTTGTCATTTTTTTGCCTCCCGGGGGTACTGATTAAAAATTCCCTGCTGAAACTTCCAAAATCGGCAAGATCGTTGCATACGCGATGACGCCGATTATTAAAGCCATAACGATAATAATAAGCGGCTCAACTGCCGCACTGAGTCTTTCAATCACTATATCTGTTGAAGACTCGAGATTGTCACTGATACTTTTAAGCATTTTTTCGAGCTCTCCGCTTTTTTCTCCGACGGCGACCATGTGAGCGATTGCCGGGTCGATAACGCCGCTGTCCCTCAGCGGTGTTGCAATATCGGCCCCGGCAAGAATCCTCTCTCGTGACTGATGTACGGCCCTTTTCATGAGGGTATTTCCGGTCACTTCGGAAACGACCCTCAGGGACTCGGCCATGGCAAGTCCCGAACTAAGAAGTGTCGAAAGAGTCGATGCAAAACGCGCGGCTACACGCTGTTTTATCAGACGACCGAATAACGGCAGAGACAGTATAAATTTATCACGCAGGTACGCTCCTCGTTCCGTCTTAAGAAATTTCTTCAGTGTCCAGACTATCCCGAGGATGACTGCAATAACCACAAACAGCCCCCAGCTTGTCATGATATAACCAACATCAACCAGCCGCTTTGTAATCCATGGCAGTTCTTGGCCTGTCTGGGCGATTTGCTCTGCTATTTTTGGAATGACCTTTATTGTTAGAACCAAAATCGCGAAGATGCAGAATATAATCAGGACAATCGGATATATCATTGCTGTTATAACTTTCGACTCGACGCGTTGGCGTTTTTCCATAAAGCCGGCAATCGTCGCGAGACTCTGGCCCAGGGTGCCGGTGACTTCACCTACACGGACCATACTTACATAAACGACGTCGAAATAATCGCCGTAGTCACTTAAAGCATCCGTAAACGATTCGCCCGTGACGACGCGGTCGCGAATATCGACAAGAGCATTCTTAAATCGTACATCGGATGTCTGAAGAGTAAGGACGGAAATAGCCTCAGTCAGCTTAATGCCCGAATTGAGCAGTGTGGACATTTGTTTGGTAAAATCGATTATCTGGATTTTACGGCGTTTGGCAAAGAAAGATGACAATGAAATTTTGCTTTCCGATCCGGAGCTGACCTGGTTAATTGACGAAGGATGAATGCTCCTGGCCCGGAGCTGTTTTCGAGCGACATAGGGACTTTCCGCGGCAATCGATCCCTTGACTTTTTTACCGTTCGCTGCTATTGCTGTGTAATGGTATCTTGGCATAATTAAATCTAAAAATTAAAACATAAAGTGTAAAGTCGATAAACTAAACTTTATTTTACATTATGTCCGTCTGAGTTACTCGCAAAACCTCGGAGATAGTTGTTATTCCCGCCAGAGCCTTTCTGGCGCCGTCCATTCTCAAGGTCTGAAGCCCTGCGTCAAGGGCATATCTTTTAATTGTACCGGCGGATTCTCTTTTGTATATCAAGTTCTGAATTTCTTCGTTAATCATCATCATTTCATAGATACCTGTCCGGCCTCGATAACCCGTCTGGAAACATTTTTCACAACCTGTTCCAACGAAGAATTCACCCTTGTCGGCCAGTTCCGTTTCGCCCAGTCCCAGCTCTCTTAATTCGTGGCCTGTCGGTTTTACAGGCCCTTTGCAGTCCGGGCAGACCTTTCGAACCAGCCGCTGTGCTATGATAGCTATCAGCGAGGAGCTGACCAGGTACTGCTCTACTCCCAAATCCAGAAGCCGGCTGACCGCACCGGCCGAATCGTTCGTGTGCAGTGTGCTGAAAACCAGATGGCCCGTAAGCGACGATTGTATTGCCATGCGAGCAGTTTCGATGTCCCGAACTTCGCCGACCATGATGACATCCGGGTCCTGACGAAGCACGTGCCGAAGCGAAGTGGCAAAAGTCATACCCTTTTTGGAGGCGACCTGAATCTGGCTTATGCCTTCGAGCTGGTATTCGATAGGGTCCTCAATCGTTATTACATTTTTCTCCGCCGAGTTGATTCTGTTCAGACAGGCGTACAGCGTGGTGCTTTTTCCGCTGCCGGTCGGGCCGGTCACGAAAATTACGCCGTGAGAGCGGTTTAACAGAGAGTCGAATTTATTCAAATCTTCCCCGCTCAATCCCAGCTCGTCTAAAGTGAACAGGCCCGTGCTTTTATCGAGCAGTCGCATAACGCTGCGTTCGCCGAAACTGGTCGGGACGGTACTGATACGCAAATCGACTTCTCGCTGGCCCAGCCTGACGGAGCACCTGCCGTCCTGGGGGAGCCGTCGCTCGGCAATATCCATACCGGCCATGACCTTGATACGGGAGATAATGAGCGGCAGTACGTTTTTGTTCAAACTGAGAGTGTCGTATAATATACCGTCAATACGATAACGAATCTGAATCTTCGATTCGTACGGATGAACGTGAATATCACTGGCCCGTAGCTGCAGGGCTCGAAACAGGATGTCGTTGACCAGCCTGATAACCGGCGGCCGATTCACGACATCGAGCAGGTCGTCGGAAGTTGATACTTCGTCAACGAGCCTGTCAAGATTCTGAGAATCGAGCTCTTCGGCCACTTCTTCGATGACGGTAGATCTCTGTTCGTATGCCACGTCGATAGCTGATGTAATAGCGGCACGTGTGGATACCGCCGCTTTGACGGGCAGGCCGGTCATCTTGGAAATGTTATCGAGTGCGTTGACATCCAGCGGTTTTGACAACACAACGGTCAATTCATCGGAGTCATTTTGGCCCTCTTGTGTCTGGGAATTCTCGCCGTTATCGGATCCCGGCCTTATACCTATAAGAAAATGATGCTGTGCATAGTTTGCAGGCACGGATTCGATGAAATCCAGGGGAACATTTTTAGCGGATATGTCCGGCAAATATTCCCAGCCGAGAGCTTCGGCAAAAAGCTTCAATACGACATCTTCCGTGAAGTAAGGGCAGTTAAGCAGAGTCTCATCGATTCGCCCCTGCCCGGTGCTTTCTTCAAGAAATTTTGCCAATTGCTCATGGTCCATCAGACCTGTGCGCTTGGCTGTTTTTATAAGTAAATCTTTCATTACTACTCTGTACTGAGAACTTTGAAAGGCTCCATCGGTTTGGGTTTGAATCCCGGCCAGTCTTCGTATCTCTGGAATTCGTCTTCGAGTCTCTCGAACGATATTCTGTTTCTGTCCGACATTCTCTCCAAATCAGGCAATCCCGCAACGGTGTCGTCGGGCCTGAGGATGTTGGCTTTAACAAAGACATAGACGTTGGATGAGCGGTCCGTATTGCTCGTGCTTCTGAACAGCCCGCCCAACAAAGGTATATCACCGAGGATCGGGACTTTTGAGCCGCCTTTGGTTTGGTTTAATTTTATCAGACCACCGAGAATAATTGTTTGACCATCCGGGACGGTCACCGTCGTATCAACCACACTTTCAGTAGTATCAGGCGGAGTTCCTAAACCCTTAGTTTTTTCATCAAAGTCGGAACGTGTCATGTTTACCTTAAGCAACAGCAAATCACCCTCACTGATATTCGGTGTTATGGTTAGCTCTATTCCTGCTGAATACTCCTCATATGCTGTAGTTGTTTGCGCACTACCTTGATCCGGGACGATGATACTCTCTATGCTAACATTTGTTTTATCAGTCGTACTGATTCTGCCGGCTTGTCCATCGTTTACTAAGATTTTTGGTTTTGCCAGAACTCGTCCATAGCTTTTCGTTCGCATGGCGCTGAACAGGGCCTGGATGTGCCGGTCACTGTAAAATCCGGTTCCTTTTCCTGAGTAGGATGTTACTTCGGTGATATGACCATCGGCGAAAGGTTCCAGGAGGGCATCGAGTGCTTGCATTTCTCCGCCGGCAACCATTCTGGGAAATTTGCTGACCATATCCAGATCGAGATCGAAAAGATCGGTTCTGCTGACTTCGACGAGTGTTACGTCTATCAAGACCTGCGGCCGTCTTTTATCGAGGGTCTTTATTAGATTACTTATCCAATCCTGGTTTTTCTTATTGGCGTACACGATCAGAGAGAAGGTATTGGGATCGTCAACGATGGTGATTTTATCTTCCAGCCGTGGTCTTTTTACTATTTCAATCCTGTCGTCTCCGGCTTGTTTATTTTCGATGGTTTCCTCAATAAGCTGCGTCAGGAGATCTCTCAGATGCGCAGGAGAGGAGTTTTCAAGCGGATATATTTTGAAGGGAATTTCATCCTCGGCTCTTTGCTGATCTATATGACTTATAATTGAAGCGATACGTTCGTGCTGCTCGGCGGTGGCGTTAACTAAGAGCGAATTTGTCGATTCGAGAACGATTACCTGCGGCTCTCCCGAGAGAGGTTCGGTCGCTGAGCTTTCCGGTTGGGTTTCGGTTGCCGTGATTCTTTGTAACTGTGCCCTGGCAGCGGGAGTCGTAGCGGCCGGGGATTTTATATCATCGGAAGTTCTCGAAGATGTCGAAGAGTCCTGCCTGGCTCCAATGACGCCCAGCTCCTCCAGCTTTTTTCTGACTTCTTCGGCATCGAGGTATTCGATTTTGTAAGGTATCATGGTCCGCAAATCCTGCTGCGCCACATCGAGAGTATCAACCAAATCTTCGATATCATCCAATTGATCTTTCAGGCCTATCATCAGGATGCGATTGGTTCTTTCGTCTGCGTCCACATATACGGTCGGGGTGAGCGCTTCGGTTTGCTGTGTTGCGGCTCCTCTAGTTCCTCTGCCGGCTGCCTGCTGTCTTTGCCTGTTTAGCTGATTTACCTGAGTTTGCCATGCGCGACGCCGTGCATTAAATGCGGTTGTCGTTTCAGTAGCTCTTTTCACCGGAGGCGGAGGATTGCTCGGGATTTGTCCTTCTTCCGCGGCGATAGTAATAGAGACAGTCCCAAGTTCTTCCGCGAGCGACTTGAGTTTCGGTGCCAGTGTCTGTGCCATTGTGTATCGTAACTGCCTGTACCGGAACTTCCTGGGTTCTCCGGGTCTGTCAACGATGTCCAGCAGGGCCTTTATACGCGGCATACGATGTGCGTAGGCGGTTACGATAAGTGTCTTCGTTTCGGCAATCGTGGTTATGTCCGTCGTAAGCTTCATACCTTCCAAAAATTCCTTGGCACTTGTCGTATCTATATGTTTTAGCTCGAAAACACTCATGACAACTATATCACCGGTCCCGATTTGCGGCCTTTCAGCTTCGACCAGGGCCGGATCGATATCTAACGCACTGTCTTTCGGAACGATAGTAACGAGATTGCCCATGCCGCGGGTCATAACAAAACCTTTAAATTTCAGCACGGATTCGAGCAAATGATATAAATCTCTTACCGTTATAGGCCCCTGGAGCTTGCCGTTGGGATTGAATGTAACTTCCTGGTCGGCCAAATCCGATTCGTTATACATGAAATCCATCTGCAGGTACGGCCCCACCATACCCAGAAATGCCACCATTGTCTGTTTCTCGGGTAAAGTCAGCTTGATAATGTCATCTGCATTGGGAATGTTAGTCGAGCCGGCAGGCTCAGTGGCGGCAAAAAGACCGGATGCCGCCCGCCCTTGTTGTTCTTCCTGTGCGGTTGTCTGTACAGGAGGTATTTGCTTTGTTAATGGTTGTTCCTGTATATTTCCTTCAGCGATTTTTTGTTCGGTCACTTTTATCTGTGGTATTTTTTGTTCGGATATGTTTTGTCCGAGCAGGGCGGCAACGGGATTTGGCTCAGTTGTATTTGTTATGGAGCTTGCTCCTTGTTTGTCAGGTTGTTCTGTGTTCTGCAATTGTCTTATCGTAGTGACAATTTTATCCGTTACGCCCACAGGTGCAATAACAACAATGGCATTATTGTGAAAATCGATGATAGCTTTTATGCCGTTCTGAGAGGCGGGAGGGGTTGTGAAGCTGCCGATCGATATATTGCCGATTTTTGCCGCGATTCGCTCGCTGGAGGGAATGTTCCCGGCTGTCGATGCGGGAATTATCTCCTGTACGGTATATTTTTCCCGCTGATCGATAAGATCGAGAATCGCTTTTGCTTTGGCTAACTCCCTGGGCTGGGCCGTCACTAAAAGTGCGGACGAATTGGGAAAATGCGAAACTGTGCCTATCCCCATATCATCGAGGAACTTTTTGCCCACCTCGGGAGCTATATCTTTCAGGGTAATAATCCTGTACGGTACAAGTTCATAAGCCTCCTGCTCATTTGCGAAGAGATAACCGCCGCACAGCAGGAATGTTACCGATAAAGCAATTGTCACGATATTCCGTTTTTGAAAAAAATGCTTTTTTGCCATCACATTCGCCCCTCAGTCCTGACCGGGCTCGGCCGGTTTAAAATAAATTATGTTACTGCGCAAAATCAAACGGAGTTTTGCCCCGTTATCCGGGGAAGTACGTATATGGTTTTGCTCCAATAACATAAACCGGTTGCAACTTTGCAGGACGTCAATAAGTTTTTTTGCCGTTCAATGTACAATTTCGTTAGAAGAATCATAAATCTGATTTATACGCATTCGAACTTCCCCGGTTTTGCCGGTTACAATTGACTGATATTACGTTTTTTATCGGAAGTTCTTTCATATATATTCACTAATTCCCACCACCCTGACATTCGGGAAACAGCTATATATTCAGACATATAAAATGGGTAAAAGTTCCTGATTTTTCGGGTAAAAAAAGACTAATTTGCTGATAAATTCTGTAATGCTTTGTTATTCGATGACAAATGATGAATATAATATTATGGGTCGATAAAACAATATGTATAACACACGGCAGATCAACAGCTTCTCGAAGTTTGTTGGGGTCCCCAAAGGCTTTTGTGCGCCTTTGGGGAACCTCACAACAATATGGGGGGCAGGTAAATTATCTTTCCCTTTATAAAACCTGTAAAAGATTACTCTATAGGAAGTTCTTCTTCGGTATCGGTTATATTCGGCTCGCTTTCGTCGTCTTTCAATTGTTCAGCCAGGTCATCGAGTTTTTTCGCTTCTTCCGGGCTGACGTAAGATGCCTTGAAACTTGAAATAATTTTCTCAATTTGTCTGGCTCTTTCCTCTTCACTGAGTTCGGAGTCGTTCATATCGGATTTATCTTTTAACTCTTTCAGGTCTTCGTATAGTTTCTCGAGTTCCTCTGTTCTCTCTTCGGGTTGCTTGGACGGCAGAGGTTTTTGTGGCACTCTTTTAATTAAGCTGCGATTTCTAACGGAAGATTGTGCTTTGGATGCGGGGCTGCCGACTGAGATTCCCGGCTTTTTAGAAGCGCTTGATGAGCCGGTGACGGGACTTTTGGACTCCGGCTTTTCCCGCTCGGGCACAAGATTGAAGGTTTCCGTGCCGCTTTTGACAATTACAAGATCATTTTGTACCTGTTCAATATACAAATGCCCTACCGAAGTTGACTGTTTGACCCAATGAATTCCTTTGCCTGGCTCGTCAATCAGTGCCATAGACATTTCCGGACGCTTCTCGCAGAAACTGATACCGACAACCTTAAATTTCGGTGTAACATTCATCTTGGCTACACCGGTGCCTTGTTTGGAAATTTCCGATTTATGGGCGGGCGGGTTTAAATACAGCGCGAAGGCCTGGGCCTGCTTTACAAGCGGTGATGTCTGGCCGACGAAGGTTTTCGTCCTGGTGCCCTCGGCCGTCTTGAATTTCTCAATCACGTCCGGTGATCTAAGGAATTCCTTGACGTTTTCATTACCGCGGATACCCCGGACGATACGAAATACGAAAAAACCGACCAGAACGACCGCCAAAACCGCTGCTAATATACTGGTTATTCGCAATGTCTTTATCATACTGAACTTAACAGTGTAAAATCACCTGTATTGTGTTCTTATGCTCTGTATTATTTGACATCGCTGAGGTCGTTTGGTTCCGGCCAATGTTGAATTAATAATAATTTTTCCTCCTCGTGTCCTGCGTAATCGTCGCTGTGTTCGGGCGTGTGGCATTCGATACATACCGAATTGGCGTCGGCAATCGGCATCTTGATTTCCTCGGGGTATGCGTTATGTTTCGAACCCGGGCCATGACAGACTTCACAGCCCACATCCTTCATAAGGGGTGTTTTTGACTCGGAAATGAATCCGCTTTCATAATCCATCCCGACAACGTGGCATTTGACACACTCCGGGTCGTATTGTGAGCCTGCTTTTTCGAGCGTTGCGAAAGCGCTTGCATGGGGCTTGCCCATCCATTCTATATACGAGTACTGGTGGCATGTAGCACAGGATTCCGAGCCTGCATAATGCAATCCCTCGGGCAGGGTAAACCGAGGGTAGTTTTCAAGGAGATTCCTGTCTTTGACAAACTTCTGGTAATCTTTGTATAAATTAATCAGGGCTTCGTCCTGTTTCAAATCTTCTGTGACCTTTTGAGCTTGAAAGCTCAGTTTCGTCATGTTTTCTATTTGGGATGTATCTATCAGCAATTTCGCTATATGTCTGCCTTTCCGCCCGACGGTGAAGGCCAGCGGCCTGTTGTTCGGGTCACCGACGATATGAGGCTCATCTGATTCGGAAGGGCAGATCAGACAATCAACGGAGGGTGCTTTCTCGGCGATAGATTTGATAATTTCCGGATCACAACGGTCCAGGATAAGGATATTAACAGGGTAACCGGGAGGTTCGTCTCCTGAGCCGGAAGCGGGAAAGTAGAGCTCACCTATGAACTCTATAGGAGTCGAGTTAACGTCAATAGTTGCTACCGTAATATCCACGAACTTGTCGTGCAATTGGAACTTCTGTGTGAATTTTGCGGGTGTACCGGAGCTTAACGGACCGGACGGGGCTATGATATTCAATATTGATTCATAACCGTCCGGCGAACCGAAGTTATTGTCGATAATTTCGAGATCGTGCCGGTTAAAATGTATCAAATCATAGCCTAACAAATCGAAAGCCTGGATAATTATATTGAATTTTATCATGTCCTGCTCGCCCTCGCTCTTAACCAAAGAGCCTGTATCTATAATGAGTCTTTGTACTTCGGGAACACTGTTGAAAACAGTAGTTCTTCTGTCAAGTCCTCCAAGCTGACCGCCCGAGCAGCCACAGGGTTTCAATTCTCCGAGTTCGTACCCGGTAAAAAAGACAGTGATTGTCTCGGACATATCATCATTTCCCGAATGCCCTGTTTCATGTCTTGAGGATCCTGTTGGTGGCTGTGGGACGCAGCACAGGTTTATTAATACAACACAAAATATTCCGATAGCTATTCGCTTAATCATTCCTAGTAGAGCTTAATCCGTAAAATAGAATTTTCTGATATTCACTCTGTTCGGTATTATATTACAGAGAATCTGCTGAGATTAAATTTAAGTTAATATCCGAAGAGGCGATGGTTTCATTATGGGACATTCACGTGCATGTGACATTATTTTATCCCATGTTATCCTCTTGAATAGTATCCTGTACAGGATACTGCCAGCTTCTCACCTCCTTTGATGTTGATATAAAATACGTCTGAAAATCTCATGTTTCCCTCTTTAGCCTGCGGTGTTATCTCAATATCGAGATTATATCCGTTCTCGATTTTGTTGATATCGATAGTTTTAATTATGTTATCTTTCGATTCGGTTGAGGCAATCTCGAAATCATCTGTGTAATTATTGATAACTTTGATTTTTCTTTTAATAGTTTGTAGAGGTTCGGCGTTAAACAAGATGAGTGCCTGGGGATCGACACTGTATTTCGGCACCACATTATAGGGGATACTCACGGATTTATTTTCTGGATGCGTCAGGGAAATCTTTATGCGTCCTTTAGGATCCTTTTCAAGCTTTTCACTATCTACTTTGAACTCGAGCACGAATTCTTTTGCCTTGGCCGCAGGATCGAAATCAGCGGTGATACAATCGGCGGTCGAAGTAATTCCTGATATTTCAAAGGATTTATCGTCGAGACTGCTTATTGTGACCTTTTCGCAACCGGCGTTTTCTTCGTTAAGAAACAGCTTTAACCTGTCCGGTTTGCAGGCGATTTTGGGTACTATCTTGGCCTTAACAGTCAATTTGGCGTTCGGGTTTTTGTTGTCATTGCTTTGAACGTACAGGGTTTTTTTAAACTCGCCGATCTCCGCAGTTGCGTTATATATGACCTTTAATATCCCGATTTCGCCGGGGGCGTATTCGTACCTGTCGAGTCTGGTGACAACACCGCAGCACTGTTCGACTTTGGCGATTTTTAGCGTGCCCTCCCCGGTATTTGTAATTTTGATTTCGCCGTTTGATTTTGTCTCCGGACCGACTTTACCGAAATCTATAACTGTCTTGTCGAATTTGATTCTCGGCCCCGGTTTATTGGGATCGACTACAGTTGCTTGAGCGGTCCCTTTCGGGACGGAAATATACTCTTTCTCGACTTTCGCTTCTTCCCGGCAGCCGCAGTTATGTAATAGTAAAAAAACAGTGATTATAAGATATAAAATAAAGTATTTGAGTTTCATTATTCAAGTTCCGAAGGTACCCATAGAATATGAAGTTTTGTCTGTTACCTAAAAAACGTTCATTTCGCTTCGGGACTGTCTTTTTTACTTCTTAGATAGTACCCGTTGCAGATTATTGATTTTTTCTCGCCCCCTTTGATATCGATATTCAACACATCCGTAAATCTCAATTGTTTATCCTGCTCCGGAGGTGTTATCTCGACTTCGAACTGATAGCCGTTGTTGACTTTGCTTTTATTAATAACTTTGATTGCATTGTTTTTCGATGAAGTTGACTCGATTTCGAAATCTTCTTTGTAGTTATTAAGAATCAGTACTTTTCGTAAAACCGTTTTGTGTGGCACGGCGTTAAATACGATGAGCATCTGTGGTATTGTCGTGTATTCAGGCACTACATCATAGCGTACGTAGGCAATTTTCCCTTCGGGGTGAGTCAGATTAAAATCGATACTTCCTTTCTGGTTCTTTTCGAGGGCTTCCATATCCACTTTAAGATCAAGGACGAATTTCGTTGCTTTGACCGTCGGGTCGAAATCGGCGGTTATACAATTGCCGGTCGATCTGATTCCCTTTATTGCAAAAGGCTGGTTGTCGAGACTTTTAATCGTCAGCTTGCCGCATCCGGCATTTTCTTCATCAAGAGAAAGCTTCAGCTTATTAGGATCGCAGGCGATTTTGGCCACAATCTCGGCTCTGATAGTCAGTCTGACGCCCGGATTTATTTTATCGTTACTATGGACAACCAGTTGTCGCATCTGACGACCTGTCACGGCCGGTGCGTTATATGTAACTTTCAATGTCCCGCTTTCACCGGGAGCGTATTCGTCTTTTTCCATTTTAGTGACAACGCCGCAGCATTGGCTGACTTTAGTGATTTTCAATATTTCATCTCCCGTGTTTGTGAACTTGAATTCACCGTTCGATTTCGTCGCCGGGCCTACTTTGCCGAAATCGAGAGTTACCTTTTCGAATTTCATTTTCGGTGATGGCTGATTGGGGTCATACACAACGGTTGCCAGCTCCTCGTCACCGGTGGGGGTGGGCTTAAGCTTTTCTTCGACTTTAGCTTGTTCCTGGCAGCCGCTGTTGAGCATTATTAAAGCCAGTATGGTCAGAAGAAATAAAATTACATTGTTTCGTCTCATATTCCCGTCTCCACGTTAGAATATGCCATAACTCTAAGTTGTTAAAAAACCATATTTTAACACTAATAAAAGGTCTAATCAATAATATTTTCGCCGGCGTCTTTATGTTTCCAGGGGCCTGTTTAACGGTTGTATATCGACCTTAAAGGGCGATAGTACCAGTTCATTTTCCCTTTATTTGTTGTTATTTTACGTAATTTACCTACCTTGGGACTATTGATTACGTTTTTTCTCTACTCTGGTTCGACTTTACAACCGATATCTTTACTATTATTATGATAGTTATTAATACGGGAATAAGAGTTTTGGCAGGAAATATAATATGACCGAAAAAAGTCAGGGACAGGGTGTTGAGCAAAAAACGGCAAAAGAAGTTCAACCCGAAATTTCGGTTGTAGTGCCGCTGTTGAATGAGCAGGATAATATCGGTCCCCTTCATCGACAAATAACCGAAGCTTTGACCGACAGATATGACTATGAAATAATATTCATCAATGACGGCAGCAGTGATGACAGTCTGTCTGTTTTAATCCGGTTACAAAAGGAAGACACCAGTGTCAGGATTATTTGCCTGAGGAAGAACTTTGGCCAGACTGCTGCGTTAAGTGCAGGTTTTGCCCATGCACGAGGTAAGATAATCGTTGCTATCGATGCCGACTTACAGAACGACCCCGCCGATATACCGAAGATGATTGAAAAGCTTAATGAAGGTTGTGATGTCGTAAGCGGATGGAGAAAAAAACGATATGATAATGCCGTCACGAGACTGCTGCCTTCGAAAATTGCCAACTGGATGATTTCAACCATTACAGGTGTTAAACTGCATGATTATGGCTGTACACTCAAGGCGTATCGCAGGGAAATATTGGATGAGATAAAATTGTATGGCGAGATGCACCGATTTATCCCGGCCCTGGCAAGCTGGAGTGGGGCCACTATCGCAGAAATGGTCGTCAACCACAGACCCAGAACGGCGGGCACTACGAAATACGGCCTGGATAGAACGTGGAAAGTCATACTGGATCTTATTACAGTCAAGTTTCTGCTGAGCTTTTCAACCAAGCCGATACAGTTGTTCGGCGGCTGGGGATTGATTTCATTTTTCCTGGGATTTCTTTCCGGTCTGGGCGTTATTCTTATGAAGCTTATCAAGAAAACGGATATGACCGGAAATCCATTGTTATATTTAACAATCCTGTTTATGGTGATAAGTGCCCAGTTTATTCTTATGGGATTGATAGCCGAGCTTTTGGTCCGGACCTATCACGAATCGCAGAACCGCCCAACTTACGTTATTCGGGAAAAACTTGAGCCATCCGACATAGCGGGGGATAATACATGAGCAAAGATCCTCGCAAAGACAGACATCCTGCAGGTATCCGGCGAAAAAGAGGAGTCGTAGATAAACATCATAAACCACAAACGGAAAGACCTGTATCATCCCCCGAACGAAAGAATTACAGCCACCTTATTGCATACATTATGATAGCGGTCCTGGCGGCTATTCCTTTTTCATTGGGAAAATATTTCGAATTCAATTCTCCCGGTGCCTTCGACAGCGGTGCTTATGTTTATTCGGCCAAGCATATCCTCGAAGGCGCCGAAATCGGTGTGGAGGAAAAACCGAGTGCTAAGCTGGGGACACTGACTTTGAATATCCTCGGCGTGAAGCTCTTCGGATTCAGTGACATCGGCCCAAAAATCGTTCAGTTGGTGCTCCAGTTAGCTGCTTTAGTGATGATGTTTGTTGCGATAAAAAAACTTTTTGGGGTACTTTCCGCCGGTGTGGGTGTAATTATTGCTTCGGCGTATCTTTCCGCTCCCTTCATCGCCAAATTCGGGAATGTCAAAGAGCAATATATGATTGCTTTTATGGTGATAGGGATGAGCTGTTTTGTGATACGGCAGTTGGGTGGTAAATGGTGGTGGGCGTTGTTGGCGGGGGGATTTGTCAGTTGGGCACCAATGTTTAAAGAGACAGGCACTTCTGTGATTGGAGCAATCGGTCTATTTGTGATTGCCCAGCCGATTTTGAAACATCGAACCTGGAGACAGACCGGTACCGATATTCTCCTTCTATTGGCTGGAGTAGTAGTGGCTATCGGGCCGTTCTATATATGGATTATTGGCTGGAATGTTCAGGCGGCCTTGCCTTATCAATTCTTTTGGCAGCTTTTCATTCCGGCAAAAGCAGGCTCCGGCTCTCTTGGAGGTTCGTATATCTCGGGCGCTCGGCAGCTTCGTCCTTTTTCCCAGCAATGGCCGATTGTGTTGCGATATTACTGGCTGCTGATTTTGCCGATTACCTTGGCTGGCGGTTCGATTATTGCAAGGATTGTACGGTTGATTTTAAACAGGACATCTAAGGAGAAAGTAACTTCAAGTCCATACGACCGTTTTGTTCTGCTGTTTGCTATTTGGTGGCTGCTCGATATATCTTTTATTTGGATAAGTCCGCGCTCATACGAGCAATATTATCTGCCTTTGAATGCTTCGGCGGCGATGTTGGGCGGATATGTGATTGTGATTTATTCTGATAAATTTAATAGTGCCGCATATAAAATGAAGTGGGCTGTTGTTGGTTTTGCGGGCCTGGTTTTAATGATAGTTCTGTCATGGCATGTATTTTTCGGAATCAGCAAGAGTCCGCATTTCGGCGATTTCTATCGGAATCCAACAACAAATGTTCCGGAAAAGCGAAACGGGTATTTACAGAGATTCCGTGAAATTTCTTCGCGTCGGCTTGCTATACGCCGTCATTTAGGTGGCAAGTATTCATGGGAGGCTGTCGGCGAATATATCCGGGACAATTCCGATACGAGTGACAAAATTTTTGTATGGGGCTGGTATCCGGGGATATACGTTGCCGCCCGGCGACTGGCACCAACTTCCTGGCCTTTTACAAGTGAAATGCATACCAAAACGCCGGAGAGGTTCGCCAGTGATATTAAAGGTTTACTGGCGGAATTAGAAGCAGACAAGCCGAAATACATAGTTGACAGCAGAAAACGTCACTTCCCCGGTAACAGGCCGCCTTTGGAACTTTGGCCTATCACTCAGCAACAAATAGTGAAACAGTTAGACCCCCAAACCTTGAATCCAGACGAGGTCTATGCAGGGTGGCTTTCTAATACCTATGACTCGGATGAGGCTGGGCGTTTTATGGCGATGAAGCCGTTCCGGGAATTTGTTATGAAGAATTATGACGTTGTCCAGGCGTTCGACCCGCATATTCTGTTCAAATTGAAGAGTTCTCCAGCCGGTTAGGAGTTGCAATAGTTGTGTCGAGACTAAACCTGCTTATGCTCAACTATGAATTTCCACCGATAGGTGGCGGAGCTGCCAGTGCCCATCTTTGTCTTTTGAAACAGTATATACACAACGATGAGCTTAAGATTGATGTACTAACATCAGCAGCGCAGCCCGGTTTTTCCCATGAAAGCTTATCTGAAAATATTACCATTTATAAAGTTGGTGTGCATAAGAAACAACTGCATTACTGGCGAAAGATCGAAGTTGTTGAGTGGTTGTTAAAGGCCGGATTTCATTACCGTAAAATGTTACGTCGAAACAGCTATGATTTGGTTCACGCTTTTTTTGGTTTTCCCACAGGCTGGCTTTGTTATAAAACAGCAAATAGGTTGCCCTACATTATTTCGCTGCGAGGTTCCGATGTGCCGGGTCAAAATGCACGACTGGCCGTGGATTATAAGATTTTTGGACCGCTTTTCAAGGCGATTTGGAAAAAGGCTTCTGCATTAGTAGCTTGCAGTGAAGGTTTGAAATCGAGGGCGCTGCGTTTTTTGCCGTCTGTTGCGATTGATGTTATTCCGAACGGTGTGGATTTAGGTTTTTTTTCACCTTCCGGGACGAAACAGCCCTCAGATGAATTGAAGCTCATCACAGTTGGTCGATTAAGTGTGACAAAAAGGATTGAGATATTGATTGATGCAGTATATCTTTTAATTAAGCAGGGATATAAGGTTCGGTTTTTAATTATCGGCGGCGGCGCTGGAGAGGAATCGCTAAGACGGTTAATAATGGGAAAAAATCTTACTCCTTTTGTTGAACTTACAGGCAGAATGGAGTCGGAACAGATGCCTGGTTTATACCGTGACAGTGACATATATATCAGTGCTACTATGCAGGAAGGTATGAGCAACGCCATGCTTGAGGCAATGGCTTCGGGTTTGCCTATAATCACGACACGCTGTGAGGGAGTGGAAGAATTAATCATAGACAATGGAATTATTGTTGAGCAGGCTGATGCGAAATCGATGGCCGAGGCAATTCAGCAGCTTGCTAATGAATTTAACAAGTACGAGCAAATGTCCGTCGGGGCAAGAAAACAGGCTGAGCGGTTTACATGGAAGAAAGTTGCGGATGAGTACCTGGAATGTTACCGGAAGATTCTGGATACCCCCATAGGGAGTAAGTCATGAATTGGAGAAGACCTTTAATTCACTCTCTGCTATATGCGAGCGGCAGCAAAATTCCTGATAATCTCAAACAAATCAGGAAATACGAGTATGCCGGACGCGAAGAGCTTGATGAAATGATGCGACGCAAGCTTGAGAGATTACTGATTCATGCTTACAAGAATGTTCCCTACTATCATGAAGTGTTGGAGCAAAGCGGCGCAATGATTCACGGCAAAGTGAATCTCGAGAGATTTTCTGAAATTCCGATTCTAACAAAAGAAATCATACGCAGAGAAGGAAAAAACTTATATTCGAGAGATTATCAGAGCAGAAGGCCTTATGAAAATACTTCCGGCGGCAGCACAGGTGAGCCGGTCAGGTTCATACAGGATAAAGAGTACGATGATTGGAACATCGCAACCAAATTGTATTTCAATGAGGTTCTCGGAAAAGAATTGGGTCAGCCCGAAATTAAGTTTTGGGGTTCCGACAGGGATATTCTCGCCGGTAATCTGACCGTCAAAGACAGGCTGATTAATGTGCTTTATAACAGGAAGTTTTTTAACTCATACAGGTTGGGCGAAAAGGAAATCAAAAGTTTAATCGGACTGAATAACAGGTTCAAGCCGAAAGCTTACTGGGCCTATATGGAATCCGCCTTTGAATTATCGAATTACCTCTCGCGTCACGAGCTTTATTTTCATCCGCCGGAAATTGTCATATCAACGATTGGGCCGTTGACGGATGAGGTTAAAGGGAAAATCGAATCGAACATGAGCTGCAAAGTATATAACCAGTATGGCTCGAGGGAGGTCGGCGCCATATCCTGCCAGTGTAAAAAGCAAAGGTCGATGCACACTTTTCCCTGGTGGAATTATGTCGAAATACTGGACGAACGTGGAAAGGCGGTTCAAAATCAGGAAGGCCGGGTAATAGTCACGACCTTTCACAATTATTCCATGCCTTTGATACGTTATGATATAGGTGATGTGGCCGTCGCCGGCGGGTGGGGATGTGATTGTGGGAGAAACAGCATGCTCCTGAAAAAAGTCGTTGGCAGGACACTCGGTTATTTCAAAAAAGCGGATGGCTCTCTGGCTCATTCACATTTTCTCGTACAGGCCCTTTTTTTTAGAGGCTGGATAAAAAGGTTTCTGATAATTCAGGACGAAATCGATCACGTTCTTATAAAAGTACAGCTTAATGAAGATGCCGAAGCCGACAATTCGGATATCGAGGATATCACGAAAAAAACAAAAATACTGATGGGTGAAAGCTGTCAGGTTGATTTTGATTTTGTCGAGGAAATCAGCAGGTCTGCAAGCGGCAAGTTCGTATATACTTTATGTAAAGTCAGGTGACAATTCACAAATAAAAAGCTTATGAACAAGTCAACAATTTTATATCTGTAAACTATGTCACTTCCAACTTAGAGATATGACTGATAAAAGCAGAAAAATATTGAAGCTTTCGATTCGGATCGCAATAACGTCCGGACTTCTTGTGTGGGTATTCCAGCGCATCGACATTCACCAGTTGGGTGAAGCATTCAAAGCAGCGAGGTGGCAATTCCTCATCGCTGTATGGGCTTCGGTTGTCACGATTTACTGGGTCAATTCTATCAAAATGCGGCTGATATTGAAAGAGCAGGGCTGCAATCTGGATACTGCAAGGATATTCGGAGTCAGTGCTGTTACGGCGCTCTACAGTATGGTGATGCCCGGGATGTTGAGTATGGGAATGAAATGGTATATCCTGAGAAAAGGTACCGGCAAAGGAATCAATGTCTTCAGCAGTATGGTATATAACCAATTGTCGAATTTGGTGTTTATGATGATATTTGGACTTAGCGTGCTTATTCTGGTTAATCCGTCTTCCATTATATGGCCGGAGACGGAAGTTAGTCACCTTCTACCGGTATTTTGTTCAATATTGCTGGTTATTCTTGTCCTTTTTTGCCTGCTGTTATTAAGGAAAAAGACAGGTGGTACAATTATCAAAGCAATCAATATTTTATTAAAACCCTTTCCGGTCGGAGTCCGACATAAGGTACAGGAAATACTTCAACAAATAACTCTATTCCAATTTGCCGGTTGGCGGTTTCATCTTGTTATGTTCCTGATTACGATCGGCGGAACTTCACTCGGTGGTGTAATTATGTATATATTTGCCGCCAAAGCTGCCGATGTAGCCGTTCCTCTTTCAGCTTACGCGTGGTTATGGGCAGTGATATTTATTTTGCAAAGAGTGCCCATATCGATTGCTAACCTCGGTGTGAGAGAGGCTATTTTGTCAAGTGTGTTACCGATATATGGAGTGGCGGCTTCAAGAGCGATTATGATGTCCATGATATTATTTTCCGCATTGGTTTTTATGGCGGTTATCGGTGCCGTTTTGAACTTTTGTGGATTTACGACGGGAGTACGTTCGAATGAAACAGTTTGACAGTACCCAACAGGATAAATTTTGGGCTACACAGAAACCTCCATACAAAGGGGATCTCGTATCGGAAGTGATTTTGTCACTTGGCAGACGTTATATAGGGAAAAACGCCGTTGATATCGGTGCCGGAAGCGGCGCTCTGATGAGAAGCTTCAGGCGAAAGTTCAAGGACGGCAAAAGCATCGTCGGAGTGGATATTTCCCCGAAGGCCGAGGAAATCCAGCAGGGTGACTGCACGAATCTTCAGTTCGAGGACGGCTCGTTCGATACGTGCTTTGCCACCGATTTGATTGAGCATCTCAGCGACGCCGACCTGGATAAGTGCCTTAATGAGATTAACAGGATATTGAAAATTAACGGCTACGGCATTTTCAACACAATCAATAATGAAAATTTTCGTAAGGCTCTGGTAACCTGCCCCGAATGCGGATGCACGTTTCACAGGACCGGGCACTGTCAGGTTTTCGATGAAAACAGGATAAGAGATTTATTCTCAAAGAAAGGCTTCCGTATAGTAAAGGTACGAAAGCTTAATCTCGGATATGTCTCGATGTTCAAGTTCTTTGCCTCGGTGTTTTATCTGTTACGCCTCGACAGATTGTTCAAGGTCGAGCTTCTGACACGTGACATGTTTTTTGTGGCACATAAGGAAAAGGACTTGAAGTGACCTTACGAAGATATTTTATGTGCCTGTGGTTCTCCTGATGCAAATTCCGCGCCGCGCCTCAGGGCCGCAGTGTTTACCGGTAATGTATTATGATATCTTTCGGCAATCGTCTTAGGCAGGGCCTGAGCTGCGGTTTCTATGCTCAGGCGGCCGCGCTTTCGAATGTACGCTCCGAGTACCACCATATTGGTGGATTTCTTGTTTCCCAATTCGACAGCCAACTCGTCGGCGGGGATTGCAATTATTTCTGTAGAATCGTCAAGTTCCGGTGTTTCATCGATCAAAGAGCTGTTCATAATGAGCAATCCGCCTTTTTTCAGACGCGGGCCGAACTTGTGCAGCGACGCCTTGTTCATTACAATCAGCGAATCGGGATTACCCACGACGGGACAGGCGATTTCTCGCTCTGAGATAACCACCATGCAGTTGGCGGTTCCGCCCCGGACTTCGGCGCCGTAGGAGGGCATATAAGTGACTTCTTTGCCGGCATTCATCGCCGTTTGTGCCAGCAGCTTGCCGGCTAACATGATTCCCTGTCCTCCGAAACCGGCAATCACAATCTCTTCGTAAAAACCGTTAGCGGTCATATTCAGCCCTTTAATTGTCCCACAGGGAAGGTCTTTATCATTTCCTCTTCGATCCACTTCATTGCGTTGGCCGGACTCATTCGCCAGTAAGTCGGACACGGCGAAAGGACTTCGACCAGTGACATGCCTTCGGCTCCGTTGAGCTGCAGCTCGAAAGCGTGCTTGATTGCTTTTTTTGTTTTTCTCACACCCGCCGGGCCGCTCAGTGCGCAGCGTTCGATGTAGATTGTGCCAGGCAGTACCGCCAATAGCTCCGAAACCTGCAGCGGGTATCCCTGCTCGGTGGAAGTACGGCCGCTGGGTGTGGTTGCCGTCACCTGGTTAAGCATTGTTGTCGGGGCCATTTGTCCGCCGGTCATTCCGTAAACGGCGTTATTGATAAAGATGACGGTTATCTGCTCGCCCCGGTGTCCGGCGTGTAATATTTCACCGGCGCCTATGCTTGCCAGGTCGCCGTCGCCCTGATACGAGAAAATAATTTTATCAGGGTTGGTTCTTTTCATCCCTGTCGCAACAGCCGGTGCTCTGCCGTGCGCGACCTCAATCATATCGACGTCGATATAATCGTATTCCAAAACGGCACATCCCACCGGCGCTATCCCGATAGTACGGTCGCGGATGTCCAATTCGTCGATGGTCTCGGCAATCAGGCGATGGGCGATACCATGCCCGCATCCGGGACAATAATGCGTCGGAACATCTTTATAAGTAGGTGTTCGCTTAAATACTGTTTTCATAATTCAATCTTTAATGTCGTGTCTTAATGTAAGCTGCTTAATTTTATCGAGGATTTCATCGACTGTTGGGACACCGCCTCCCGGTCGGCCGTAGAATACTACCGGCGATTTACCGGCGATCGCCAGCTTGACGTCTTCGACCATCTGGCCCATACTCAATTCGACGGTCAGAAAGATACGCAGCTCATCGGCGGCCTTGCTGATTTGCTCGGTCGGGAACGGCCATAAAGTAATTGGGCGTATCCATCCAGCCTTAATTCCTTCTTCTCTTGCTTTGGTGACGGCACCCCGGACAATTCTCGCCGCGACGCCGTATGCAACTACGACAATATCGGCGTCCTCAACTTCGAACTGTTCGCAAAGCACCTCGTTTTTCTGTATCTGTTCGTATCTGGCCTGCAGTTTGTAGTTGTGCTGTTCCAGCGCTCCTTCTTTGAGCCATAGCGAACGGACAATATTTTGTTGCCTGCCTTTTGCGCCTGTTAGCGCCCAGTCCTTCGACGGCAGTTTTCGACCCGGTCTTTTTTCGAGGACTATCGGCTCCATCATCTGACCTAAGATTCCGTCTGCCAGAACGATAACCGGCATTCGATACAGGTCGGCCAGGTCGAAGGCCAATTGCATGCAATCGACAAGCTCTTGTACGCTCGATGGTCCTAACACGATGGTTCGATAGTCACCGTGTCCGCCGCCGCGAGTGGCCTGAAAGTAATCACCTTGCGACGGGGCGATATTGCCCAGGCCCGGTCCGCCTCGCATTACATTCACAATTACCGCCGGAAGCTCTGCGCCTGCAAGATAGCTGATTCCTTCCTGCATAAGGCTGACGCCCGGGCTCGAGGAGCTTGTCATCGTTCTTTTTCCGGTTGCCGAGGCGCCGAATACCATATTGATTGCTGCCAGCTCGCTTTCGCTCTGTACGAAGACCCGGCCTTCCTCCGGCATTCTTCTGGACATATATGCAGTCACTTCGTTTTGTGGAGTGATGGGGTATCCGAAATAGGCATCGCATTCGGCGATAATCGCCGCTTCAGCCAAGGCTTCATTGCCGCACATCAGAATTCTCGTGTCGGCCTTTTTGGGAGCTTGCTGTTTCTGAGCCGCATTTTTCTTCTTCATGGTATTTACCGCAGTGCTCACGTTTTCTCCTCGATCTGTTTTGGGGTACGACCTTTGCCGGGTTCGATGGTTATTTCGGTTTTATCTATGAGATCCCTTATTTCCTTCATGCTACCAATCCCTCCTTTTTGGCGTTCAACATAAAAGGAGAATTGTAATTTTCATACAAGTTTTCAGGAATCGCTATAACTGAAATAAGCTCCCCTTCTTCAAGAAGTATGTCAAACAGGAGATCGCTAAGACTTTCTCTGACCTCAAATGAATTCAGGGATTGATCAACTAATAAAAGAATATCAATATCAGATTCACTTGTTGCCTCGCCCCTTACGTAAGAGCCGTATAATATAACCTTTTTGATTTTTTCGCCGTACACCTTCCGCAAATGTGCTTTTATTCGATCTATCAACTGCTTAATTTTTTCATCCATTTTTCTATCTTGTTCGTGAAAAACAATTCACCATGTTAAGGTCTTTTCATAAAGATTTACGATACATCTTCTTATCTTTCCATTGTGCAACACGTCATATGTCACGGATTTGCCGTCCTCTGAAATTGTTGCGTGCATTTCATCGTAATTGGTCGAAATGTTCATAACCGTTTTATTCTCCAGATTCGCTACAAAGATATCATTATCTTTGTAGAATAAAACCTTTATGCCGTCACTGGAAATCCCAGCGCAGGAGCCAGATGATATAGAGACAAGTTTTTTTAATGTTAGGTCCGCGACATAAACTTGTTCAGACTCATCAGAGGAATATGTAAAAGCCAATTTTGTCCCATCTGTTGAAAAAAACAGCTCATATATTGTTCCGAATGGATATTCATCAAAATTTTCTATACTAAAAGATTTGTCATATGGATATTCACTGAAATCTTTTATATAGGAAGATCTCTCAGAGGAGTCCACAATATAAATTTTTAGTGAAGCCTGATCTGTTTTGCCATAATAGAATCCCTCAGAATGTCCTCCACCATGAGTATCACGTACCGAACGAGCATCTGGAGCGTGCCAAGGTGGTGTAGTTTTGTATGTCGTTTTAACAAAAGCGACTTTCTTGCCATCTGGCGAGACTAATACACGGGGGTTTGAACATAGTTGTTCAAACGACTTTTGGACGAAGAAACCTTCGTCCAAAAGCTCCAGATTGGTTATGGGCATCTCGATGTGTTGTTCTTCAAATGCACCGGGGACTTGCATCAACTGCTGCTCTTGATCTCTACAACTGAGAGGCAGAACTAAAGTGCACACGATGCTTATCAAGCGAACGATAAACATTGTCTTCGAAGTAGTCTTTTCCTTCCCTTCCAAAAATGACAAATGACTCAAAATAATCAAACTCATTCGTTTCTCTTTTTAGTTGTCAAGCATCTAATGGATTCCACTATTCTAGATTATAAAAGCTCTTGCTGGTTTGATACATTTTCATAAAAACTTTTTTGTTCTCCTGATAACTATATCGGAAATTGTGACCAGCATGTCTTGCAGGTACGACTTATCTTTTTTCATAAATTCCTATCATTTGCTTTTTTATATCTTCTATTAAAAAATCTTTTCAATAAACCTTTTTTCATCAGTTTGGGCGGCGAAGTTATTATTTTAATCATTTCTTTTTTCCTCCTGCTGTGATAGACCCACGGGCTTACTTTTTCTCCTCGATCTGTTTTGGTTTACTCCCTTCACCCGGTTCGATAATTATCTCTACTTTGCCGGAGTCTTCCTGAAGCACTTTGATTATGGCCTCGGGACATACTATGGCGCACATAGCGCAGCCCGTACATTCGGAATTGTCTGATCCCTCGACTCCGCTCGGGACATGTTCGGCGGGGAAGTAGCCGTTCTTGTTGGATGTTTTGGAGATGATGATGCCGTTTTTCGGGCATACGGCGACGCATAATCCGCAACCCTTACAACGTTCGGCATCGATAATAATCTTACCAGCCATTCTTTCGTGTCTCTTTTCAATCCCCCATTCCGGGGATTTTTAATTATAAAGAAGGAATTCTAATAACTTTGATTGTGCCTGTAAAGGTAAAAGCTTTTTTCTCCGGGACAATTACTTTGTAAGTCATTGCCAATGCTGCTCTTGATGGCGGGAAAAATTATCGCCGGCCCTGTGTGGTAAAGACCTTTGACTTTCCGGACTTCAAATATTATTGTTACATTATTCAAAAGGTGGCACGAAACACTTTCAATTTTAATGAAGGATATAATTATGTCGATTCTATACTCTCGAATAAATAATCGTTCGGTAACATATGTTATTAGTACGGCAATAATTTTGTTCTGTGCGATACCTCTTTTCGGCGATAACAGTGAAAAGATCGAGCTTCGCCAGGGAAATTTTCACACCGAAGAGCAGGCGAAAGAAGAGCTTGCCCGATTTGCCCAAAGCTATTCCAATCTTGAACAGTGGAAAATCCGGGCTGCGGGCATTCGCCAGGGAATCCTTCGCGGGGCGGAACTTATGCCACTGCCCAAGAAATGCCCGCTCAATCCCATTATTCACAGCAAGCGGCAATATGACGGCTACACGGTGGAAAATGCAGCGTTTGAGAGCCTGCCCGGCGTTTTTGTCACCGGTAACCTGTATCGTCCGCGAGAGGGCAAGGGGGCGTTTGCCGCTTTGCTTTGCCCGCACGGCCATTTCAACAGGCCCGGCGACTACGGACGCTTTCGACCCGATATGCAGAAGCGGTGTGCGACACTGGCCCGCATGGGGGCGATTGTTTTTTCCTATGATATGGTAGGTTACGGCGACTGGAAAAATGCCGGATGGGAGCATAACATCCCGAAAGCCCTCAAATTGCAGCTCTGGAACAGTATCCGCACCGTGGATTTTCTCCTTTCGCTCGATAATGTAGATCCGAAGCGAATCGCGGTTACCGGTGCATCCAGCGGTGGAACCCAAACCTTCCTTCTGACCGCAGTAGATGACAGAATCGCGGTTTCGATTCCGGTGGTGATGGTCTCGGCCTACTTTTTCGGCGGCTGCAACTGCGAAAGCGGCATGCCCGTCCATAAAAGCAGCACTCACGAGACCAATAACGCGGAAATTGCCGCGCTGGCCGCCCCGAGGCCGATGCTTATAATTTCCGACGGCAAAGACTGGACAAAAAACACTCCCGAGGTCGAATTCCCTTATATTCAAAATATTTATCGCCTTTACGGCGCCGAGGCCAATGTGGAAAATATTCACCTTCCAGACGAAGGGCATGATTACGGCTTTTCCAAGCGAATCAGTGCATATAAATTTCTTGTCAAACATCTGGGCCTTTCACTCGATAATGTCACAAAGCCGGACGGCTCAATCGATGAGGATGCCGTTGTCATCGAAAAACAGGATGATATGCTCGTTTTTACCACCGAACATCCAAGATCGGCCCACGCCGTAAAAGACGAAGTCGATAATCTGCCCTGGAATTAGTTTGTACATTGTAGTTCAGTGTTTTGTTTTAAATTCGCTCCGAGATTGAGCGAATTTAATCGTCGAATAATGTCAAATTCTATTGGAAGCAGGATTCCGGCGGTTCAAGATTGCATTGCAGCCAGTTTTCAAGCAACAAACAAACATCCTCACAATCAACTTTACAATCGCCGTTTAAGTCCCCGATAATGGATTTGGTGCAGGTTTTGGATCGCAGAGCGAGGTTGTGGTATTCACCGGCCGAAATAGCGACAAAGCCGTCACCGGCAGGCACATCGCATTGACCGTCCGAGTTATAGCCCCATGCCGCAAGTGAACCATCGGACCTTAAAGCAAGATTGTGGTTCGGACCGGCCGCTATTGCAATAAAGTCGTTACCTTCGGGCAATTCAAAAGAGCTGAAAGGTTCCCTGAAAAGAAATGTTTCAGATGCATTTCTCGCAGAGATTTTATAATACCCGCTTCCGAATATGTCTTTATAGGAGTTTTTGCCCCACTCTACGAGTGAGCCATCCGACCTGATAGCAAGGCTGTGCCATACTCCTGCTGCGATAGCAATAAAAGTTCCCGAAGGAACTTCCAGTTGACTATAGCTATTATCTCCCCATGCGACTATCGAGTCATCGGATTTGAGAGCAAGGCTGTGGTGCGTACCTGCTGCGGCTTTAATAAAGTCGTTACCTGTTGGTACATCGCATTGACCGTAGTTATTCCGGCCCCATCCAGCAAGCGAGCCGTCGGATCTTATGGCAATATTGTGGTATGCACCGGCTGCAATGTAAACAAAGTCGTTTCCGGTCGGTACATCGCATTGGCCGTAGTAGTTATAGCCCCAGGCTACGAGTGAGCCATTGGATTTAAGTGCGAGGCAGTGAAGATTGCCCGATGCAATGCTGATAAAATCGTTGCCTGAAGGTGCATTGCAAAGGCCGTAGTCGTTATAATGCCATACCACAAGTGAACCATCGGACCTCAGGGCGAGATTGTGATATGCTCCGGATGCTATTGCAACAAAGTCATTACCATCGGGAGTATTTCGCTGTCCGTAGTTATTTCTACCCCACACTTCAAGATATTCGGCAAAAGCCGACTCGCAGGTAAAGAAAGTAATTGCGGTGAAGAGCATTATTACCAATATGAATGTTTTTTTACGATTCATCTTCCTCTCCTTTTATAAAATTCGTCGTTTTAGGTGCTCATGCGATAGAATCCGGCGGAAATTGAGCTATTAAGTTGCACATTAGAACCTCCTCTCTTTCGCATTTCGTATCAAGAGCCTCTTTGATAGGTAATAATACGATAATTTCTTATTCTAACAGGAATTAACGATTTTGTAAAGCCTAAAGAAGACCAAACGATTCTTTGTGTCATTTTTATTTGCCCCATAATCCTTTGGCCGGTTTTTCTTCTTCCCCTCCCCCTAGGCAGGCCTGAGGGTTAAATATAATAATTGGCTTTGACCCGTCCTGAGCTTGTCGAAGGATTGGGTTTGTTTTTTATCCCGGCGAAGCTACAAGCGAAGCAATATTTGCTGTATCTATTTACCATAATTGAACTTACGCTATATTCCCCATTTTCAATTGGGTTAGTTTTCAATTTTTTCCTTCTGGCTTCTGTCTCCTGGATTCTGAATTCTGTCGTTTCAATTGGGTTCGTTTTGCATTTTTTAACCACGGATTACACGGATATCACTGATTTGGAGTGTTTCAAACAGCCGCCCCGGCCAACCCCCGCAAGCAGGCTTGAGGGCTAAATATGGAATTTTTGATTTTTGAAATGTCATTTTGCGATTTGCTTTTTGCGCTTTGATTTGTTTCCGCGGCCCCCATTTATAACTTAAAACTCATAATTCAAAACTAAGAACTATATTATAAAATTTCCGCCTTTTCGCAATCAAAATCCCCGTTTTTTTACCCCGTGAGATGGCGCTTTGTGCCTATCTAATGGGGTAAGTGAAAAATATCCCGGAGATAAGAGTTGTGAATATTGGTTCGTATATTGCAAGGTATTTTCTCACAAACCGGCATTTTAAAACTTGTACATTATTCCGAACAAATATGATTCGATATGATCCTCGTCGACGATAGGGCTGTTTTTAATCTCGTTTCCCAACCATTCGAAGGAAACCATAGCCATTAAACTCAGGTTCTTGCTATAGATGTAATTAACTCGCAGACCTGCGGTCAGACCTGTTGAATCGCCCGCGTTATATTCGGGACGAGACGCAGTTGCCTCTGACGCACGTACACCGTAATAATAATCGTTGAGTTGACGGCTGCGGTAGTTCAAGCCAATGTTTGGGTTTAATGTCAGGGCCGGATTTTTACGAGAGTCTCTAAAATCATAACTGTAATAACAACCAAGTTCATATCCTTTATGTTCGTTCAAAATATCGGCGGTTAAATCAGCCGTTATTTTGCCGTAAAGAAAATTTTTCGATAAGGAACCTCCCATTTCCAGCGTCCATTTACGGTCATCCATACCTTGCAGGAAGCGGCTGTCATCTTCCTCGTAACCTTCGAAGCGAACCCTGGCTACAGCATCTATTTCCCAATCTTCTTCAGCGAAGAGCAAATAGCTCATCATTGGGCCGTAAAGTGAAGTTCTTTCCGTCCTGTATAGAAAAAAGGGAATCCCCCGGCTTTCGGTGTCCATGCCCTTGTAGGGCTCTTTGGTAACGATTGCACCCGCTCCGGCGGAAAAAATGCTCGTCGGTCGAGCGTAATCGGATTGGCGGTCCGCCGCGGTGGGTTCTGCCTGAGCAGTCCAGGACAGTATCATTACAAGGATTATAGACTGTAGAGTAAAAAGTTTTTGCCGGTTTTTTAGGATAATCATATAAAGTAATTCTATAAGTTTTTATTCACTGAGCAATTTTAAAATATATACGTATAAGCTATTAGAACCGATTATATATCGTTAACCATTATTAAAATTTGAAACTTTTGGAAAACTTATAGGATATATTGATTTTATATTATGAGAAAAAGTAAAATAATACTCGTATCGGTAATGTTTTTATCATTGGTTGTTTTAAGCTCATGTGTATCTGTGGGTATCGAAAAGGCAAAATATACTGTTATTGAACGAGCGGGGAAATTCGAGATAAGGCGATATGAAAGCCAAATCATAGCCGAGACAATCGTGGACTCTGGCTTTGATGATGCCGGCAATATTGCTTTTAGGAGGCTGTTCAATTACATTTCGGGTAACAACCGCAGGAAAGAGTCCATTGCAATGACGGCTCCGGTCAGTCAGAAAGCTGATTCCGAAAAAATTTCCATGACCGCCCCGGTAAATCAGCAGAAATCCGAAGACAAATGGGCGATTAGTTTTCTGATGCCGTCAAAATATACGATGGATACCATTCCCGAACCTCTGGATTCAAATGTTACTTTACGGGAAATTCCTCCTCGCAAAATGGCCGTCATCCGATACTCAGGGACATGGAGCAGAAAACGCTACGAGCAAAAAAAGTCTAATCTGGAGCAGTTTATATTGGATAAAGGACTTAAGATTATTGGTGAAGCAATTTTCGCGCGTTATGACCCGCCTTTTCAGCTTTGGTTTTTGCGACGGAACGAGGTTTTGATTCCGATAGAGTAGCTGGTGTGCAAAATCTCTCACTTCCTTAAATTCCGTAATTTATACCTAACGACGGTTTAGCCAGTACATTCTGATCTGTTATTTCTTTAAAAAATAATGTATAATTTCAGGCATGAGATATAAAAAGCCAACACAGGTTTTTTAAATTATTATTACTTTTGTTATTCTGATTTTTTTCCTTCAGATTTGGTTGCGAATATATTTTATAAGTTATGGCATAGATATTCATACCGGCAGGAATCGAACGAATCCGCAATATTATTTATCGGTAGTCAATTTAAAGAATATAGATTAATCTGCTTTTATTTTTAAAAATACGTATAACTACGTATTTTTTGCTATTTTGACTTAATGCTGCCGGTTAAGACGGGTAGGAAATAACGGCCGCCGAAAGCGTACAGACAAAGCTTGAAACCAGCAACGCCACCAACTATAAATGCCGGTTTTTTAATCAATTATATGGTCTTCCGGAATAATCAATAACAATGCTTTGTGTATTTCTTGTGGTATTTTACTTGGTCGCAATATTGATCGAGTTAAACGTAATGGTAGGAAATATTTCTAATGGTCCTAAGCGTTAATGCTAAACTGTACTCGAAGATAATCCGATTACATTCATAGTAATGAGTAATATTCTGAGCTTTTCTAAAGTTAGATTGGGAGAGTCAAAAAATGTCATTGATGAAAAAAATAGAGAAATCAATTGGCGAGATCACCGAAATTTCTTTACTGTTGATTGCATTCGGAATTGCGGTTGAAATCCTCTTTGGTGATGCAGTTCCTTTTTTGGGACACGTTGCTATGAATCTAACAGAATTACTTAACGATTTGGGCGAAAGTGGATTTGTTGGATTGATTGCTTCTGGTATTATTGTCTTTTTGTTTTACAGAACAATCGGACTGCCGGTCACAGAAAGCAACAGGGAACTTATCAAAACCGCGGCTAAGGGCACAGGGAAAAAGACAAAGCAAGCTCGTAAAACTTCGTAATTCTCATGTTTTACAAGCTTGATAAGTCGTACAGTGCCACTTTTGTCCATGTGCAATGATTGGTCACTCTGAACGAAGCATCTTGCTACTTGCCTTATGATTCTCGATACTCGTTATTCCTGAGAAAACAGTCCCGTTGGGGACACCTTACGGCGGAATCCAGAAAAGATTTGCTATATGCAAATGACTCCCATAGAGGATGCTTTATGTGGAGGGGGAATTTAATCCAACCACTTCACTTGCTACGCTCGCTCCATTCGGCCCGCCTTCGACATGAGCTCAGGCCGAATGTAGCTCATGACCGAGGGCAGCCGCTGCCACCCATCGCAGCACAGAATGAACGTGACATCGTTAGTTTTTTACGGAATCCTCCGGAATGTCTTTAATCGATTCATACTCATCTTCTAGTAATTTATCTATATTTCGAAGGTATTTCTTTGAATCAATAAACCATTCGCTCTCTAGCATCTTTTGTTGATTTAGTTTTGCGACTGAAAAACGACTTTCAATAGGACCTGCATCTATGATATCCTCGTTCATAATTTGTAGCACATCTGATGCTGTGCGCAGGCTTCGTTCGCATTCAACAATTGCCCAAAAGAGCCTTTTCTCTTTGGGGCGATCCATATCTAACAGGCCAGAAGACACAACTGCATTTAAGACAGTAATCCGTGGGAGGCTGAACGTAGGTATAGTAGACCTGCTAAGCTTACGAATATCAGATGGTTGATCTTGAAGGTTTTCATTTAGCCAACGTCGATTTATTGCAAGTTCCTGAGCAAGGGACTTAATAAGGTTTTTCTTTTGTGCCTCCTCGGATTTAAGGTCCCATGCATAAGTACTGATAAGAGCGCCGACTGTTAAAATAATACCTATGAACACAGCTTGACCCCATTTTCGCCAATTGGATTCTTTCCAATTCTCAAATAAAAGTGAGAGAGCCGTGCCAAAGATGATAATACAAGCAGCCAATCCAATTAGCTTCCAGTGAAGCGGGCAGAACCAGATGAATACAAGAATGAATATTACTGTGATAATTCCAATCCACATAACAACTCGTTTCTTTCTCATTGATTTTCTCCTTCTCAAGGAGGCATATATGATTTTAAGCAATATAGAAATCCATGGATATCATATTATTTACCTCTTTTATTTGAAATGTTTCGAGTCTCGCAAGATGCTTTCCACAGATGCATCAAGTCAGGTTCGTTTGATATCCGTAAGGTTTAGATTATCATATTTAAGCATGTTTGTCATTAAATATCTTGGTAGAAGATTGCCG
The DNA here is from genome assembly GCA_964431695.1 of uncultured Pirellulales bacterium. Classification (GTDB taxonomy): domain Bacteria; phylum Planctomycetota; class Phycisphaerae; order Sedimentisphaerales; family Anaerobacaceae; genus JAFGPS01. Next base: position 51,810 of record CAYSKI010000002.1, read on the forward strand.
CAGTCAGCCTAAGGCTTCCTTCGCAATGACATCGGGTGTTGATGGTAAGAGTAAAGTTACATTGCTGTTTGTAATTGATTAGTTCGGTGGTTTTTTTAGCTCTTCGATTTTCGGCAGGTCTTTGAGAGTGTTTAGGCCGAAGACTTCGAGGAATTTTTTTGTTGTGCCGTAGAGCATCGGTCTGCCTAAGACCTCGGCCCGGCCGACAATCTTAACCAGCCCCTTATAGCAGAGCGAACGGATGACTTCGCCGACCGCGACGCCGCGGATGGCTTCGATATCGGCACGGATGACCGGCTGTTTGTATGCGACAATGGCGAGTGTTTCCAGAGCCGCAGGGCTGAGCTTCGTCTCACTGCGGACCCGCAGTAACTGTTTGAGCCAGTGATTGAAGCTGCTCAGGGTGAGCATTTGATAGCCGCCGGCGATTTGTTCTATCCGGAATGCATGGTTGCCGGCCTGGTATTTATTGTTCAGGTTTTCGATGTGCTCGCGAATTTGCTTGGTTGTTACCTCGACGATATTGGCCAATCGTGCCGCCGTTAGAGGCTCGTCACTGGCGAAAAGGACCGCCTCAACGACCGATTCGACCGTCAATTCCTCGTCGCTCGTTTCGGAATCAGCCTCGTCCAAAGCCTTTTGCTCGATATCGGATTCGGCAAAATCCTCCGTATCCAATTGGGATAACTCTGAATCTTGGTCCTCCAGTTCGGGATATTCGGCGTCCGAGACCCGGGATTCGTCAATTGCATTTTCGATGTCTGTGTTTTCACTGAGTTCTTCTGTCATACGTTCTTCCATTTAAAGGGGTCCCTGTCCTTTTTACTGACGGAGATTATCGTTCCTTTTAGCTGTTTTTGCAATTGTTTTGCGAGTTTTTTTAGTATGAATCTTTCTGAAACGGTGTGGCTCAGGCATATACAGGTCAGGCCGGCTTCCTGGGCGGCGAGGGCCTGATGATGTTTTAGCTCGCCGGTCAGGTATAAATCGGCCTTTGCGGCGATAACTGAGTTTATGATTTTGCCGCACGTGCCGGCACAAACGGCCGCTGTTTTAACCAACTTTTTTTCGTCCCCGACCAGCCCGACGGCTTTTGCGCCGGTTACTTTTTTTATTTTTTCTATGATTTGTGCCATTTTCATAGGCCGGGCTAATTCGCCGATTCTGCCAAGGCCGAATTTGCTCTGTTGGTTGTAAAGTTTGAAGATATCGAAGGCCGGCGTCTCGTAGGGATGTGCCTTTATCATCGCTTCTATGACGGCTTCGAGTTTCTGCGCCGGGACAATAGTCTCGAATCTTATTTCCGGCACTTTTTCAAATTTATTTTTTTTGCCGATCGCAGGTTTTGCGCCTTCCAAAGGTAGAAAAGTCCCCGTCCCTTCGGCGCCGAAGCCGCAATTGCTGTAGTTGCCGATAGCGCCGGCCCCTGCGGCGAAAACCGCATTCGATACTCTTGCAAGAGAATCGGCGGGGGCGAATACTACAAGCTTATAGTTGTCGCCTTCCGGGTAATCGACATAATCGCCGATTGGTTTCGCATCACGGATGTCGATGATTTCGGCCAATCCATCGTTGACTCCGCCGGTGATTACATCGAGGGCCGTATGTATCGAAAAGACGGCAATCCCTGAGCGGATTAATTCATATACAACTTCCGCCGGACCGCCGGTTGTGATTTTTTTGAGTCCATCCCAGATGACCGGATGATAGCTGATAATCAGCTCAGTCTTGAGTTTCTTCGCTTCGGCAAGGACTTCCTTGGTGAGGTCGATTGTCAGCAGGATGTTTTTGACATTTTTCTGCGGCTTGCCTATCAACAGCCCCACATTATCCCAATCCTGCGCCAGTTTCAGCGGGATTATTCGGTCTATTCGTTCGGCAATTTCTTGTATCTTCATGTTTTAGTTGGTTCCTGTTAGTCGTTGTATATATCTTTATCGTAACCTTCGCCTCCCGGTTTGCCGTCGGCCCCGTAACTTATAATGTCGTAGTTGCCCGGATTGACTTTTCCTTCGGGGACGTATATGTATTCATTCCCCCAGGGATCCAGTAATTGTTTTTTTAATAAATATGGCCCATCCCATTTACCCTCAAGCCCTGCAAGCTGTTTTTCCAACTCATCGAGAGAATCCGGATATCGGCCACAATCAAGACGGTAGTTTTCTATTGCAGTTTCTATAGGGACCATTTTCGGCCTTGCCAGTCGTTGTTTGATTCCGTTTTGTTTTTTACAACCTCCTATCGAAATAAGTAAGAACAGAATCAATCCAAGATAAATCGTAGTTGTTGAAATCTTCATTTTTCTGTCCTTTCCTGTATCTTTGTTGGGTTGCATTGGTTTTCTATCAGTTCTTCGAATTTTTCCCTGAGCTCTTGCGCCACAGGGCCGGGTTTGCCGTTGCCGACGATATGTTTTTCCACACTGACGACCGGCATGACCTGCATTATAACGTTTGTCAGGAAAATTTCATCGGCGCCGAGTAAATCGTCTATGGAAAGGTCTTTCTCAATAAGTTTGATGGAATTCTCCGTTGCGAGCCGGCAGATTGTTTTTCTGGCGACGCCTGCAAGGACCGGCGTTTTGAGCGGCGGAGTATAAAGTGTCGAATCTTTTACTAAAAATACATTGCTTACGCATCCCTCCGCCAGGCGATTGTCCGTCGTGAACCATAGCGCTTCTGCGGCCCGTTTTTGGTGGGCTATTTTTAGGGCAATCATCCGAGGGTAATAGCTTGTTGTTTTATGGCCGGAGGTCGGGTCGTTAGGATTTTGCCTGAACGGACAGAGTATGACGAGGACACCTTTTTTATGGTATTCGGGCGGATAAGACTGCAGTTTTGTGGCGGTGATAAGGAGCGTCGGTTTTCGGTCCTCATCCGATGCGGACAATGGTCCGCCGGTTATTGTCAGCCGCAGACGGGCATCGGTGAGCTTGTTTGCCTGCAGGACCTTGTTGACGGTATCGGTGATATATTCTTTGGTATAAGGAATGTCTATCGATAAAGCATTCGCGCTGGAAAACAGCCTGTCTAAATGGTCCGCTAGAGCGAAGACTACGCCGTTGCAGCTTCGCATCGTCTCGAACAGTCCCGCACCGTATAAAAAGCCGCTGTCGGTTGCGGATATGCAGGCCTTGTCGATATCTATGATTTTGTCGTTAAGAAAAACTTTTTCAATCATAATTCGTATTGCGTCGTGAGTGATGAGTATTGCGTTTTTAAAGTTTTTTAATCAGGTTTGTAATCATTCGACATAAATGATCTAACTTTTCAAGCAAAATTGCCTCTTCAGTTGCTTTTAAATATTCCAATTCTTTTGCAATCGTTATTTGTGTTTCAAGTTCCGCGCAACTTCCTAACGATACGTATAAAAACTGTTTATATTCCTTATTGTGATGTCTTCTGAATCCTTCCGCAATGTTTGATGGTATGGATACCGCAGCTCGTCTCATTTGGCTGATTAAACCGTATGTTTCTTGTTTTGGTAGCTTTTCAGTCGATTTATATATACCCTTAACTATCTCAATTCCTTTACTCCAGATATCCAGGTCTCTATATGTTCGTATTTTTCTTTCCATTTTATAACCCTCATATTAATTGTACTATTTAGTGAACACTTCACGCAATACGCGTTACGCACGACGCGCTACGCTTTTTATTCCGGCCAGCAGTGCTCTTGCCTTTGTGATTGTTTCCTGCCACTCAGCTTCGGGGTCGGAATCGGCGACAATGCCGCCGCCGGTTTGGGCATAGGCTTTTTGGTCCTTGATAATAATCGTTCGTATGGCGATGTTCAGGCAGACACTGCCGTCGATGCCGATGAAACCGATACCGCCGGTATAAACGCCTCTGGCTGTAAGCTCGGTCTCGTCGATAATCTCCATCGAGCGGATTTTCGGTGCCCCGGTAATCGAGCCGCCGGGGAACATCGCCTTTAAGATATCGCAGAAGGTGACATCGTCCCTGAGCCTGCCCGCCACAGTTGCCACGGCATGAAATACCGTCGGATAACTTTCAATCTCCCTGGACTGGACGACTTTTCTGGTTCCCGGCACGCAGATTTTTGCTATATCGTTTCGTTCCAGGTCGATTATCATATTCAGCTCGGCCTGCTCTTTTTCGCTGTAAAGCAGATCATTCAAGTTCTTCGTATTGATTTGAGCTGCCTGCGGCTGTTTATAAATATTTTCATCCAGACGCTGCCGGGTGCCTTTGATGGGCTTGGTCTGGATAATCCCGTCTGCGACGGTTATGAACATCTCGGGCGAAGCGCTGACGATGTGGAAGTTTCCGCCGTCTATATAGGCTGCGTAAGGGCTCGGATTGTAATGGTTTTGCCAGTGGAACAGCTCTATCGCGCCGGCATCGAATTCGCTCTCGAATCGCCGCGAGAAATTTATCTGATAAACCTCGCCGTCGTATATATATTGTTTTATCTTCTTGATCGACTGCAGGTAATATGCCTTGCTCATATTGCATCGTACTGTCGAAAGGTTCGTGTTGTCAAATTCGGCGGGAGCAGGGGGGTGGACTTCGACATTTTGTGATTCCAGCAACAGATTTTTAAGCTCTGTTAATTTTTGATCGGGAGTTTTTGTGTCACCGGGTATTTCCAGAGCGAGCAGCCGGAAGATATTTTTGAGATGGTCGTGGGCAATGACACAATCGTAAAAGCATAATCTAATTAAAGGCATATCGAGGTCATCGACGGCTGTTGCCGGCAGTTTCTCGATGAATTTTGCAAGCTCGTAGCTGAAAAATCCTATCCAACCACCGCAAAAAATACCTTTCGGCAATCCCATATTTGTTGCGGAATTATCAAGTTTATATTTCGATAAAACCTCGTGCAGTTTTTCGAATGGATTTTTTTGTCCCATTCCGAATTCGAATGTTTCTTTTGGTTCCGCTGCCCAGTAGCTGAATCTGCCGGCATCGGTCCTGGATGAATTTGCACCGAGAATCGATGCTGATTTTCGCCGGGAAAATACCTGACTTAGACCGGGCAAATTCGCCGATGCAAGAATCTCCCTGTAGTGCAATCGGCAAAGGATACATTTATCATCCACAGCAACTGTCGTTTTCATTTCAATCCCACCGCTGCTCCCGCATAGTCACAGAAATGGCGGGGTGCAGTATCATATCAATGTCCGCTTCTAATTCCGTCTAAGTGTTTCCGCGCATCCGGAACCATCTTAAAGAATCCTTCGAGCTTTTCACATGCATAATCGTCGCAGTACGCGCAGTTCAAGACGCCCTTATGTTTTCCACATTTTCTTATCTCACAGACCTTGCAGTGGCCGATGTGACGGTCGCTGTCCGAGATGCAGCCGTCACAATTAATATCCGCAGGTTTAATATCGATGTGATACTGCTGCGACCAGAGCCGAGCCACTTCGGCCCTTTTTTCGTCGTCATCATTCTGTGTAGCAATGAAAGCGCCGCACTCGTTGCAAATCAAACCACAAAAAGCTGTCATCTGACTCATTTTGTCTCCTTTTTTCGAATTGTATATAACCACCATCTTGTTTTGTTCCGGCTCTTTGACCTCGCCTGCCGCTCGAAATACAGTGTCATTATCATGCCGTCGGCGGTCCTGATTTTATACCAGTGTTTTCGCAAGTACTTCTCATCACTGCCGCTCCTGCAGGGGCCTGTTTCCTTCCAGGCTTCAAGCACTTCGGCGACTGCATATTCCGTATCTCTCCAAACGAATCTCTCCGGCAGACCCGGTTCACCCCTGGTCATCGCAGCCGTCTGGAATGTTTCAGCTAAGGGTTTTATCGGCTCGCTGATAAATTTCTCATCCATTTTTTTCATCGCAAGGTCTTAAATTCCTCGATAATTTCCACCGACGAGGAAGTGCCTATTCGTTCCGCTCCGGCCTCGAGCATATCGATGGCCTGTTTTGCGTTTTTTATTCCGCCGGCCGCCTTTATTTTACAGTTCGGAGCCGATTCTTTCATCAATTTTATGTCTTCGATGGTTGCGCCTCCGGCCGGATGCAGGCCCGTGCTTGTTTTAATAAAATCTACTCCGACATCCTGTGCAATCCGGCAGGCAAATATCTTTTGGTCGATATCAAGGGCGGCCGATTCGATAATCACCTTGAGAACAACCGCCGGTTTCATGGACCTGCAAACTTTCAATACCCTGTATAACTGGTCCGACAGATACTTTGCGTCATCGTCGATAATTGCCGCTAAGTCGGCGACCATATCGATTTCGTCGGCACCGGCGAAAATAGCATCTTTTGCCTGAGCGACCTTGACTTTGGTCGAATCGGCCCCGAGCGGCAGACTTACCACCGAGCCGACCGCGACGTTCGAGCCAAGAAGCATTTCCGCGGCCCAGGGTACCCAGCGTCCGTTTACGCATACAGAATGAAATCCGTAGTCCTTGGCCTGGCGGCATAATTGTTTTATCTGCTCTTTTGTCGCCGTGGCCGAGAGCAGGGTATGTTCGATACAACCGGCCAGTTCCTTTTCTGATATTTTTTGCTCGTAATCCAACATTCGATATTCCTATTATTTGTTGTCTTTATTTCACAGTTGCCAACAAGACGGTGATCTAAAGCTCGTTAATAATGCATCAAAGCAATTTTGGAAAGACCGCATTAACTTTCTTCCTGTATTCAATATACTCTTTACCAAATTTTTTTTCGAGATATTCTTCCTCATCTATTATCATGACTCTAAATACAAGATACATAAAAACAGGAATGGTCAATCCTAACAATGAGCCTTTAATTAGCATTATACCGGGAACAATAAATAATATCCAAGAGGCATATATAGGATGTCTAAAATATCCGTAAACTCCCTTTGTTGCCAATTCGCTTTTCTTGAAATATTTATCGATTGTAAACGCCGGTATCAAAAAGACGGGCAGGCCTATAACTATAAGTATTATTCCTGAAACCAGAGATAGAATATGTGGAATAGGTATAGGCATATTGAGGAGGCCGATATATTCTAAAACGAAAATAATAATTGCGTAAATCAAAGATACTATTGTAAATCGGGGGCCTATTCCCCATCGTGTTATTTGTTTTTTAGTTTTTTTCACCTTCTACTTTTCCGTGTATCCTTTTTCCTGAAAAAAATGCGTTGCTTCTTCGATGTATGTAAAGACTTTTGTTGCGGTTTGTGTTACAAATACCGAAGGCCTTTGTTTTGCTGTCCAGATGACGTAAACTTCTTTGGCGGCTTCATGGGCGTGTTGCAGCTCTCTTTCGACTCCGCTGGAAATTGCCGCTCGCCCGTCGGCCATACTCGGAATAAAACTTATGATCATATCTGACTGGTCGATGAGCATAAAATCCCGTGCGTATGTCTGGCTGTTAATATCGCGTTCTATTTGCAGAACTTCCTGCAGGTCCAACCGGATTTGCTGCCCCAATGTCTTTACCTCAAGGTAGTTCAAACCGGCGTTTTTTGCCTGCCTGGCTTTTTGCAGCAGAAATGATTCTTCCAGATCCGCGGGATCGAAGCAGAGGAATGATTGTTTCATTAATCGTCGGAATTCGTCTATCTGCTTTTTCACATCTTCCATATCAGCCACGGCCGTCATGGGGAAACTCAAATACACCTTTTTACTTTTATCATCGAATAGCAACCTGTAGAATGCCTCGGTAGTTTCATCTTCGTTACCCCTTGCAAGGCAATAAAAGGGGATTTTTTCATCGATGCCCTTGTAAAGCATTTCCGTGCCTATTATTTCTTCTTCCCTCCAGACAATCAAATCTTTCAAGCCGTGTTCGACGGAATGTTCGGTATTTAGCCGGACGTGCAGGGCGATTATGCTGTCAATCAGGCAGATATACATATCGGCGTTGAGCTGACGCATCTGGTCGAAGTCAATAGCCGGGAACAAACCGTGGCGCCAGCGAAAAGTAGCGTGCGTGTTGACTATCAGGTTGGGGGCCTCTCGGGCTTTGGCGATGATATCTTTAAAAACGCTGCGACGGAGAGAACTTAATCTTTTCATCGGTATGTCCAGAATTCTGCCGGTGGGAATGTCCGGGGCTTCCGCGTACATCATATCCCCGACGTTACAAAGAAGTATTTCTTTTCCCTGCTTGCCGGCGAATCGGCAAACATTTTCGAGGTAGCTTTTTTTATCGATGCCGACCATGCCTGTAACGACTACTATCATTTTACCTCTCGCATACCAGTGAGCTAAAGTGCCTAAAGTTATAAGTGTCTAAAATTTTTAAAGGGATCTGGCTATGCCCAAGCTCATTGACGTATTCCTTATTATCATTAACTTTAGACACTTTAGTTCACTTTAGGCACTTTAGACACTTCGGTCTTTACAGGTTCTCCAGTCTTCGCTGCCTGTCATAATCTTTGAGTGCCGCTATCAGCTCTTTCATATCACCGGCCATTATTTTATCCAGGTTGTAAAGTGACAGATTAATTCGATGATCGGTCACTCTGTTTTGCGGATAATTATAGGTTCGTATTTTCTGCGACCTGTCGCCGGAGCCTATCATGCTCTTTCGCTTTGAATCCCGTTCGGCCCTATTCCGGCTCTGGAAATGCTCATAAATCCTGCTTCGCAGAACCCGCCATGCTTTGGCCCGGTTTTTATGCTGGCTCTTTTCGTCCTGCATACTGACGGTAATTCCCGTAGGGATATGTTCGAGTTTTATAGCACTGCTGACCTTGTTGACGTTTTGCCCGCCCGGTCCACTTGAACGGCTGACATGCTCAATGACATCGTCCGGTGATATTTGAATATCAATCTCTTCCGGCTCCGGTAGCACCGCCACGGTCGCCGCCGATGTGTGAATTCTGCCCTGCGATTCTGTTTCGGGAACTCTCTGGACCCGGTGTCCTCCGCCTTCGTAACCCATTTCGGACCATACTCCGGGACCTTTGACACTGAATATTACTTCGCGAAAACCGTTCTTTTCCGTTATGCTGAAATCGAGTGATTCGACCTTCCATTTCCGGGCTTCGGCGTACTTTATGTACATACCATACAAATCGCGTGCAAACAAGGCCGCCTCTTCTCCGCCGGTGCCGGCCCTGATTTCCATTATAATAGAATCGATATCCATATCATCGGCCATCACAAGGCTGCTTGCGATTTCATCGAGTAGGGTAGAGGCTTTTGTCGTGAGCTGGTTTACTTCTTCTTCCGCTAAAGCTCTGAAATCTTCTTCGGCATTGTGATCGGATAATATTTGTTGGGCTTCTTCAATACCTGTGGCGATTTTTTTGTAATCGCGGTATTTTGTAACTATCGCTTTGAGCTTGCCCTGTTCTTTGGACAGGGGTATCAACTTGGTCGGGTTACCGGCTATCTCAGGCTCGGAAATCCGCTTTTCGATATCACTATAACGTGCTTCGATTTCGTCAAGCTTTGTTAGTAAATTGTTTTGCTGTTCAGCCATAAAGAAAGTTTGTTCAAGATTTCGGGTGATAATTAAGCAAATTGCACTGTCACGGAACAGGTTTCTTTCGAGAAAAAACGAACGCCCTTATCCCGGTTTTATCCGGGTAAAAGGGCGAAATATTCAAACTGAAAAGGGCGCTATTGCTGCTGTTCTTTTTTGTCTTGTTTGATATAGCTTTTGCCGTACTTTTTCTTAAATCGTTCGATTCGGCCGGCCGTATCCACATATTTCTGTTTGCCCGTGTAGAAAGGGTGGCACATCGAGCAGATTTCCGCATGGATTTCCTTGGCCGTAGTACGGGTTTCGAATGTGTTGCCGCAGCCACAACGAACAGTGACTTTATTATATTTTGGGTGTATATCTTTTTTCATAATAATACTCCGAAAGACCTAAAACTCAGCATTTTAGCAAGATTATGATATATATCAATAGAATTTTTTTGCAAATGTGTGCTGTGTTGATTATATTTTTTTATCTGTTAATAGATAAAAGACAAGGGATTTCGAAAAAATGGGTATAAAACTTATTGTTATTGGTGCCGCCGGACGAATGGGGGGCCGCATTTTACAACTGGCTTTCGAAGACGGCGGATTCGATATTGTCGCTGCTATCGAGACCCAGGGCCATCCTGATATCGGCAAAAACCTCGGACTTACCGGGGCAGCAGGGCCCATTAATACGAAATTGACGGATACCTTTCCGGCCGCCGCCGATGTGGTTGTGGACTTTTCGATACCGGATGCAACGACAAAAACCATCGATTACTGCCTCGAAAACAGCTTTCCTCTGGTTTTAGGGACCACCGGTTTAAGTGAAAAGCAGCAGGAAAAGATTAAGACAGCTTCGGGGAAAATTCCCCTGCTGTATGCGACAAATATGAGTGTGGGAATGAATGTATTGTTTTCCTTAGTCGGAAAAGTCGCCGAAATGCTGGGTCCCGAATACGATATAGAGATTGTCGAGCAGCATCATCGTTTCAAAAAAGACGCCCCAAGCGGTACGGCTTTGACGTTAGCGGAGAAAATTTGCCGGGAGACAGGCCGGGATTTTCCCGGATCTGTTATTTACGGCAGATACGGCAAAGATGCCCTCAGGCAGAAAGGTACCATTGGGATACATGCCGTCCGTGCCGGTGATATTACGGGGATTCATTCGATAATTTTCGGAACACCCGGTGAGACGGTTACTATTAATCATTCCGCCAGTAGCAGAGACACCTTCGTACGGGGGGCATTACGGGCGGCCAAGTGGATTATAGGCAAGGAACCTGCTTTATATTCCATGGCAGATGTGTTGGCCACAAAAGACTGAGAAAAAGCCTGTTTGATTTGAAGGATATTTTTTGAGATTCCTGTAGTACTTTTACTTCTTGGACTTTTTAGGCTTCTTTTCCTTCTTGGGTTTCTCTTTTTTGACTTTTTCCTTCTTCGGCTTTTTTTCCTTCTTTACCTTCGGTGGTTTTGCCTTTTTGGTACGTTCGCCGCCGACCATAAAGCTAAGTCCGGTTATCAGTCCAGTTGCCACAATCGCCGCCGCTACGATGTACCAGATAAAGTCCTGAATGCTTTCCAGGATCGATGGCATTATATCTTTGAAGCCTGCTACAACAACCACCACGGTGTAAATAACAGCAATTAAAGGCAGAAACAGCATCATTCCAAGAATATTACTCTGCTTGTCCGGCGCCATCTCTATTAGCGGTGTAGCCAGTGCCGGAACTTCCTGGACCGGCATTGGAGCGGCAAGCCCTTCGTCGGGAATCATCTGATCGGCGTCGGCGGTAATCGCCGCTGCGGAATCTGCTTCGGTTACAGGCTCGATTTCACCTGCTTCCGGACCCTCACCTTCGGCCGTATAGATTTCATCGAGGATGCCGCCCAATGAAGTATCGTCAGCCTGGAGAGAAAGGTCCAGCAGGCCAGAACCGCTTCCGAAACTATCGAGATTGACGTCCTCTTCGATTTCTTCCAGCGGGACTTCGGATGATGTTCCGGGTGGAATAACGGTATCGGCCATCGTATCGTCTGTTATTTCGTAATCCCGATCTGTTTGGCCGAGGACACTGGTTCCCTGTCCGGTCAAAGCGGTATCGGCGTCCGTCAGGTCGTCGGATAGAACAGGAGTTCCGGTTTCAGGAGCAAGGAGGATTTCATCTAAATCCATATCTTCCTCTTCCGGTGAAGGCGCGGGAGCTTCTATATCCGTAGCCTCCAAACCCGGCATTTCAGGCGTGGGAGCTTCCAGCTCAGGCGTCTCAGGCTCGGGAACTTCCAGTTCAGGCGTCTCAGGCTCAGGAGCTTCCGGTTCAGGCATCTCAGGTTCAGAAACGTCCAGTTCAGGAATTTCTGCCGGTGGTGCTTCAGGTTCCACTTCCGGGATTACCTCCGGCTCGATATCGCCCATATCCGACATTAAAGCTTCGACTTCTTCGACTTTAAAAAGTAAATTCGGGCCGTCACGAAACTCGCGCAATTTGCCTTCCTTGACTATCTGCTTTAGTTCCTCCTTGGTCTTGTTGAGCTTCTCAGCGGCCTCTTCTAATGAATAGAACATACCGGCCATATTCACCGTTCTCCTATACACTAATGACTTGGTTAACAGGGTCTTTTAGCATGTACAAAAAGACGTTTAACAATGAATATTTTAACTTAACCTTGTTTATTATGCAACCTTTTTTTGGTCTTTATGCCGTCATAGATGAGAAATAGAGCTATAAATCCCCAAAATTTATACTATCAACTCTGGATTTTGTCTGTGAATTACATAAAACAATGCCTAAATATTCAGATATTGTGAATATTACTGATTATATGCGGTATGCACTAAAATGGATATGTTTTATCTTTCGATATAGAAATCGACATGATTACAGAAATCTTAAAGGCCCAGGTGGATTTTCATTTAAGGCGTTGTGGAATAGAGTTTTTTCTATACAAAGACTTCGTTGGCGACCTGTTCGCCGGGCTTAAAAGGTAATGGCTCTGCGAACTGAACGGCTATACGTCGTAAAAATGGATTGACGTGGTCAACCCGGCAGACATGACCTGAACGTGTGAAATTTGCCATGTCGAACGAGTCGTCCGGACCGTATTGCGGGACGCTGAAACGAGCTGTGATATGCTGGCCGGGGTAGGGACAACCATCGTCCGCATAACACGTAAAGGCCGCTCCTTTGCTGGATATATCGACCATTTGGCCCTGTGATAGGGCGTGTTCGGGATTTTCAGCAAACCAGACAGGCCAATAATAACGCAATCTTTGCTCTGTTCTTCGCTCACAATTATCCATTTTTAACTCCTCAGAATCCCCCGGTTTCTATTTGTTTCCATGTTTGCCAATCGTCAGAAATGGGGGGTTGCTTTATTTACCGCTACCGGAAATATCACCTTGTCCGGCATTGATAGGACCGTTTTTTGAGTTTACGGCCTGTCTTGGGGGAAAAAAAATTCATAAAATTTTCCTGTTTTTTTACTTTTTATTGAGGATATTCCTATAACCTTTTCGAGAAAATATGGTGCGCAGGGCCTTTTTATTTCATCTATAATCATAGCCATGGCAGAGTAGCTACTGGAGTTCATTATCGAGGTTAGTTTCATAGACCGGCAAGAAAAGATACTACAGTTGTTCGATACATCAGGGGCGCGTTTGCACAGACTGCTGGCACGACTGACGCTAAGCGAAGACGTTGTCGGGGATTTGCTCCAGGAACTTTTTATAAGACTATGGAATTCAAACGCGTTTGATAAGGCTGAAGATCCTTTTGCATACGCTTATCGAGCGGCTATTAACCTTGCATTCGAATGGCGAAGAAGGCGAAAGAAATCATCTCGGTTGACGGAAGTGGATTGCCTGCGAAAAGAGGGAAGTTCCTCGGCTTTGGTTAAAATGATTCAAAACGAGGAATTGGAGCAAGTCCTTGATGCTACATCGCAGTTGACCGATTTGGCCCGTGATGTGGTTGTGATGCATTATATAGAGCAGGAATCCTACGAAGAGATTGGACAACGGCTCGGCAAGAAGCCCCAATATATGCGTGCGTTGTGTACAAAAGCCGTGGCCAAGCTAAGAGAATTACTCACAAATGAAAAAGAATAATCCCGCAGAAAAAAAGAGTAACTATGAGGTGATGCCATGTCGGAAATCGATGAAAAAGAAATAAAGCGGCGTTTTGAAGCTATTTCAAAATTTGAGATAAGTCCCGAAGTGACCGCCCGAGATTTGGAACAAGCAAGAAAAAACCTTGTCGAGAAAGTAAGCACAAAACGACCGGCAGAAATGAAAATATGGAAAATAATCATGAAAAGTAAAATAATAAAGTTCGCCGCCGCGGTGGTGATAATTATAGCAACAGTGCTTTCATTAACTGTTTGGGACACTTCCGCCTATGCTTTAGAGCAGACTATCCAAGCTTATAAGGGACTTCGTTATGTCCATATCAAAGATTTCAAGGAAGTAGAAAGCGAGCCGCGAGAATTCTGGGTGGAACTTGATGAGAAAGAGCAGGTGAAAAGGATTCGCGTGTATCTTCCCGCCTGGGCCGAACGGGCAGGGCCCATGGTTGGTGTATGGAGTGAAGGTAAGCTCCAAATACGTAGTAAAAAATATATTGTAGCTGATACAGAACACAGGGACTCTTTAGGCCCGGAGATATTGAAAATTATCAAAGAATTCGATCCGAGGTCTGTGGTTAAAGAATTGCGTCAACTCGAAGCTGAGGGAAAAGTACAGATTACGACAAGCGAACCACTATCTAAATCTGACCCCATTGTTATAAAGGCGGAGTTTCATTTGCAGAATGATAAAGCCGGGCAAGTGGTTGTGTTCGTGGATCAAAGTACGAAACTGGTTACTCGTATTATCCTTCCGATTAACGATTCCGGAGATGGATATCAGCATTCGTTGGAATTTTCAGATTACAATGTAGCTCTCGACGAGAGAGTTTTTATGTTGGATGCAACTCCTGAGATCACGAAAACATTTATGAAGAGCATTAATGCCAATCTTGCCTTGCTGGATATAAACAAATCTACGGTGGCTGATGTCATTAATGTGCTTGGTGAGCCGTGGGCTTACAGATTCCGGGGTGAAAATTATTTTAAGAAGGATAACGTCCCAGAAGCCTATACAATGAGTTATCCGGGCGGATTCATAGTCAATATTTATAAGGATCAGGTGATGCAGTGGGGCTGTCAACAAACTCCCAGGAACGAAATTTCGGGATATGTAATCACAGACTCGATACGAATTGGCACTGCTCTTGACGATGTTTTCAAAAAGCTGGGTTCTCCTGCAAAAGTTATTGAGGGATTCGGTGCAGATGACAATAAAATCATGTACGAGGATAATACCAGCTATGCCGAGATGAATATCAATGAAAGAAAAGGATTTTGCTTCTCTCGATACGACGACAATGGAAATGAAATCAAAGTATATTTCGATGATAATGTTCTCTACAAGGATCTTGGGAAAACCAAAGGGCTCTGCCTCTACGGGATTATTAGCAATGGAAAGAGAATCAGGTTTTCATTCATGGATAACAGGGTGATTGCTTTATACGAGTACAGGACCGAACCTATAGGGATAATAGAATAAAACTTGCCGATAAGACGTACGCGAAACGTTTTCTATAAAACAAAAAAGAGCAGTTGATATAATTAAAAAAGGGCCGGACAAATTCAGTCCGGGTTTTTTTGTGCACTTTAAGTTGAAAAAGATTAAAATCTTGAAAATTCCGGAATTCGTTTGAACTTCTTCAATTATTTTGCATCTATACTTATGTGTTCGGGATTGATTTCAGGTGATTATGGATTCAGGAAAAGAGCTGGAAAATATCGTTCTTCGATGTAAAAGCGGCGACAGAGAATCTTTTGAGAAGCTTTTCGAGCTGTATCAGCCGCGGCTGAAATATTACGTAAGACGATTAGACAACACAAACACCGGGACAGAAGATATTCTGCAGGATATCTGGATAACGGTTTTTCGCAAAATACGTAAGCTCAAAGAAAATCAATCTTTTCCCGTCTGGCTGTACCGTATCGCGAGAAATAAAGTATACGGCAGGTTAAGGCAAAGTGAGAAATTTGTGAAGCTGCCGGAAGATGAAAATCATCCGCAATACAATGAACAAGAGAACGATTTTTCCCCCGAAGACGCCGAACAATTGCACAAGGCCTTGAATAAAATCCAGCCGTATCACAGGGAAGCCCTGACACTATCTTTCATCGAGCAGATGTCGTACCAGCAAATTGCTGAGGTCATCGGGTGCAGTATAGGCACAGTCAGGTCGAGAATATTTTACGCAAAACAATCTCTTCGAAAAGAAATGGAGAGAAACGATGGAAAATGATAAAAAATTATCTGAAGAACTCTTAAGAATAGATGGCATAGATCCCGCAAACATCTCGGATACCGAACGCACAATGCTTAAGGCAATACTTGATAAAGAAACAAAACATCTCAAACGGCTCTCATCATGGCGAAGTGATATCTTCTTTGTGATTTTTATCCTGGCTGTGTATGGAATATTAAAGTTTAAGCAGGTGTTTGCAATGCTTCATATTCCACTAATTACCGCATGGCCGATTTTAATTATATTTTCTTATGGAATGCTTTTTCTTTTATGGCCAAAACATTTACAGCAGATTTTACAAGGCGTCACAAAAGTTGAACGGCTTGATTTTTTGGTTCATGGCAAACATAGTGGTTCCGTTCTTGTAGGCAAGAAAAACGGCAAGAGATATATCGACTGGCTGAATACTATATTACTTGCCATAGCAATATGGCTGTTTATGCTACTCGGAGGCTCTGCATTTTATAATAAGCTATATGGATACTCGATATTCTACTCAACATCAGAATCTGTGCTTCATATTGTTGTTATAACGATTACGAGCCTGCCATTTGTAGTATCATGTTTTTACTTTGCACTAAAAACACCTCTGGAAGAATTAACGGAAATAAAAACAGAGAACAACACTTACCGCAGGAGAAAATTTTCATTCGTTACAATAGCAGTGATAATTACTGCTGTCTTTATCGGCACACACTTTCTGGGAGGATCAAGTGTTGCATTAGCAGATGTAGTTAAAAAAATTGAACAAACAACAAACTGTGTATTTAAAAAGACTACAATAGTTTCCTCTGAAAATAACAATACCAATACATTTGATTCGTTAGTATATTATACAAAAGCCGCCATAAGAGAGGATATTTATGTTAATGAGAAAATAGCTCAACAGGCGTATGTAATATTTTCAAAAGGAATTTTTGTTGGTATTGATCATAAACAGAGATTCTTTAACGAAAAAGATTTGGAAGATGAAGATATTGAGAATGAAAAACTGACTTCGGCGACCAGCCCAGAGAATATTGTCAATCTTATTCTGTCAGAAGGCAATTATACAAAACTGGGTAGAAAAATAGTAGACGGAATTCTTTCAGAAGGTTTTGAAATTAACGACAAAAGAACCCTGCTAAGCATGGACAAAGATAAGGTCGAGAATATTGCGATACGTCTTTGGATCGATGTAAATACCAATTTACCAATCCATATTGAGGTTAATGCAACTTTAATTGATAACATAAAAGCTCATGTGGTTATGTCTGATCCCCAGTGGGATGTTGAGCTTGAGGCTGATTTTTTTGAGCCGAAGATACCTGATAATTACCTAAAACCCGAAGAGCGTGGCTATATAGGGATCAATCTTGAAAATTGGCCGACGCTTAAGGTTATTCCGGGCACGGCAGCAGATAAAGCGGGAATCAAAAATGGAGATATCGTCCTGAAAATTGACGGAAATATCATCTCAGATATAGAGTCTTCAGCCGATGCTCAGAATATGCTAATCGGAAAAATTGGAGAAAAGGTAGTCCTTACCATACAGCGAGGTGAACAAATAATAACCTTTGAAATTGAAAGAGCAGCTCTACCAGAATAATTGTTCTATTTGTATTATTTAAAAGGATTTTCAGTACAACTTATTTGTCGAGTGACTTTACGAGACTTGTGAACTGTTGGCCGCGTTGCTCGTAGTTCTCGAACATATCGTAGCTGGCACAGGCGGGACTGAGCAGGACGATATCGCCGGGCTTTGCAAGTTTGCTTGCCAATTTGACGGCGTCGGGTAGGGAACCGGCAAGCTCTAACTGGGTGGCAGCGACCGAATGTAATGAGGTCGATTCATCCTTCGTAGTACTACGGAGAATGGATGGTCCATCCACTTCGCTTAGCTCAGTGGCTGCCACCCCTGATAATGACAAAATAGCGTTTTTGATTGCATCGGCGATTTTTGGGGCAGTCTGGCCTATCAGGATAGCGGCTTTTGCCTTTTGAACGATTTTTTTGCCGAATTCATCGAAGGGAAGATTCTTGTCATATCCGCCGGCAATAATAATTATAGGCTGATTAAAAGCATCTAAAGCAGTAATGGCGCCGTCCGGCGTGGTTGCTTTCGAATCGTTGTACCAGCGGACGCCGTTGATCTCTTGTGCCAGTTCGAGCCTATGCGGTAGCGCCTTGAAACAGGTGAGAGATTTTTTTATGCTTTCACCGTCAACACCAAAATATTTAGCGACGGCCAACGCGGCGGCGAGATTTGATAGATTGGCCCGGCCGGGCAGTTTGTAACAGTCGCTAATATTTTCAGTGATATCGTCGGTGGAAAATTTAATGCAGATTCTGCCGGGATCATTTTTATATTTTTCAAACCATTTGGCGGCGATTTTGTCTTCGGCATTGAAGATTGAAATTGCCGGATTATTTTCATCCGGTTTTTGGAATCTGAAGATGTTTTCCTTCGCGACACAATATTTTTCAAACGTGCCGTAACGGTCAAGATGGTTCGGTGTCAGATTTGTTAAAAGTGCAACCTCCGGGGCTTTTTGGATCTGTGCCAATTGCTCAAGCTGGAAACTCGACAGCTCCAGCACAACCAAATCATTGGGATTGATTTGGTCTAATATAGTTAGAAGCGGCTGGTTACCGATATTTCCCCCCAACCAGACATTCTCGTATTGCGTTGTGCGTATTGCGTTTCTGAGTAAGTGTGCGGTCAGGGCGGTGGTTGTGCTTTTGCCGTTGGCCCCGGTAATGCCGATGATTTTTGCCGGGCACAGCTCGAAGAATATATTTATCTGGGATGTGACAAATCGGCCGGCTTGCCGTGCGATTTCGAGAAACTTATTATTTCCGGGCACGGCGGGATTAGCGATAATGATGTCGGCTTTTTCAAAATCGACAGGGTTATGTGAGCCGAGATGGAATTCTATGTTGGAAAGTTTAGCAAGCTTGTTTATAGAATCACGAAGCTGTTGTTCTGTTGCCAGGTCTGTGATAATGACTTTTGCTCCGGCGCTTATGGCGAATTCAGCGGCATCAACGCCGCCGCCAAATCGACCTAGGCCCATAACCAAAACAATCTTACCGGCAAAATCGTATCTCGGATTTGGCATTTAATTTCGAACAAATATTACATCTTCTCAATGCCGGATTAGTCGGCATCTTTGAGTATTTTTTCCAGTTCGAGTTTGATATCGAGATCTCCGCCTGCAGCGCGAAGGATTCCTTTTTTATCGATGATCATCGAGCATGGTATTTTCTGATTCAAAGCATAGATATTTTTATCTAAGTCTAGCCATCCGTGACGCAGTCGATTCCAGTCGGATTTATCAACAGCCTGTTCCCAGACGGCTCGGTCATAATCTATACTTAGTTCGATAAAGACGACGTCGCTGCGTTCGGAGAATTGTTCGGCCAGTGAGTTTAGTTCCTGGATTCTTTTTTTGCATGGCGCGCTCCATGTCGCCCAGAAATCCACGACCACTGTTTTCCCGGTTAATTCCGAAAGTTTGCCTTCGCCACCGTCTTTGAAGTCTATCACGAGATTTTGAGCGGGCGCTCCGATAACGAGAGGTAACGTGTTCAAGCCGAGTCTAAGATTTACTGAGATTGATGCTCCTCCTGTCATAGATTCTTTAAGCAGAAGGATGCTGGTATATTCGTAATTTAATATGGCGTAAATGTTCGGGCGAACGCCGGCGAATTCGTACCTTCCGTTCGGATCCGTCGTGCAGCTCGGATAGTATAAATTCATCATCGGATCGCGTATGTTATCTTCGTAGGGAATAAGATGTACTATTTGATTAGGCAACGGTTTTTTGTCAAAGTCATAAAGTGTGCCCCGAATGGTCACATCAGTGTCCTCGACAGTAGTATCGACCTCAGGATAGATGATTTCGTACCTGCTAAATGTTTCGGATTTTATTTCAATCTCTCGTCTGTCGTAAAGAAAAGGAGTTCTCGAATTAAGAAATTGTCCGAAATTAACGGTACACGCCGAGAGCCGATAAGTTCCGGCGGCCAGTCCTTCTACTTTTATCGTTCGAGGCTCTTCGATTGTTTCGTTAACACCCCAGGATAGATAAGTTTCATTGCCGTCGGTAATGGTTCTGATCGGCAAAAGGAACCGGGCTGGAAACACGTTAACATCTTTCGGGGGTTCGCTGACGACGTATTCGACTGTTGCGGGCAGTCCGGGAGAGAATGTCACTTCAATGTCTTTTGTGGCGGTAAAAGGATCCGAACAATAACCGAAAAGTTTTTTATCCTCGACAATCCAGCCGATCACGTAGGTATCTCCGAGCAGGAGAGGGCCTTTCCAGGTATTTTTATCGATTTGCATGATATCGTAGGAGATTCCCATTCTTTCAAATAAAGCATGGGCTGCACTGTGTGCGGGTACGACTTTGGGTGTTCCCGGCAGAGTTTCACCGACGAGTTTATAGGTTGCTATCGTCATCCTGTTGGGATCGATCTGAAAATCGAAAATATCCTCTGTTAATGGAGCACTTTTTGGTTCCTGTGAGCAACCTGATGAGATAACACAAATACAGATGAGAAGGAGAATCATCCTTACGTTCATTCTGCCAATACCTCCCGATGGTTATTAAAATAACAGCCTGTTATAGAAAATCTGTTAAGACACATTTGTGGCCTTTTATTGTATGTAAAACAATATTATAAAAGGTTTAATGAAATAAGCCAATAAAAAAAGGTCTTTGAGACTCACTTCGTGTTTATTTGCAATTTGTTGATATGATTTTGGGACTTAGTTAATGCACGGGCTTAAGGCCCTGGTAGAGAGATGCAATACCGAATGTCAGTGGATTTGAGTGAATATTCAGGAACCCGGCATCGTGCATAGCAGATGTGAAATCCGTGCGAATAAAGTTCGTAATACTTGTTTTGAGGTATTTATAAGCATGTTTGTCCCCGGAAAGCAGGCGGCCGATAAACGGTAAAAAGCGGCGTAAATATAATAAATAGCAGGTCTTGAGAATTGGATTGGTCGGTATGGAAAATTCCAGTATCAATACCTTTCCGCCCGGTCGCAGGAGACGGTGAATTTCTTTGAGCGTCTTAAAAGTATCCGGAGTATTTCTTATCCCGAAGCCCATTGTGACAAGATCGAAGGTTTCGTCGGCAAAAGGATTGATAGTAGCATCGGCGTGAACCAGGTTGACCCGGTCGGAGAATTTGTGCCTTTTAATTTTTTTACGGCAAAGAGCCAGCATATTTTCAGAAATGTCCAAACCGACGGCCTCGGTGATATTGGAGTTTCTGCGGAGCAGTAAGAGCAATATATCACCTGTTCCCGTGGCCAGGTCAAGCACTCGAAGTTTGCTTTGTTTATCTACACAATCGGCAAGTTTCCGCCGCCAGAAAAAATCCTGTCCGAATGACAATATGTGATTTAAGCTGTCATAAACAGGTGCGATGCGATCGAACATGCGGCCGATTGATTTTGTATCGGAACCGGCCGGTTGTTTCGGTGCAGATTCTGTGTCGGTCATATTTGATTAGTGTATGTTGAATTAGGATTCTTTATTGCCGGTCGGGGGCCTGCAGAGCGCAACCAATAAATTAATATCAGAGTTTGGTCTGCATTGCGGTTGCCAAATCTATCTTCGCATCTATCACCGACTGCTCAATACATCTTTTCCAGTCATCACCGAATTGCTCTTTATACTTCGGCTTTTCATATGCATAGATTATCGAACGTGATGCGTTGATCAAGGCTCCGGTGCCGTTCGGTTTACAGAATCTTATGCAGTCGGCGGCAGAAGCTCCCTGTGAGCCGTAACCGGGCACAAGGAACCATATTTTATCGTAGTTTTGACGGAGAGCACTTGTTATCTCAGGGGCGGTACCGCCAACGACCATACCGACATTACTGTAGCCGTTCTTTCCGATTCGCTCGGGCTTATTAGCAATTTGGCTGACAATATCGGCAATTCTTTCATATACCCTCTTACCATCAACATCAACGATGTCTTGTATAGCCGCTGCGGAAGGATTGCTGGTTCTAATCAGCACAAACACACCTTTGCCCTGCTGGTTGGCTACATCTGCAAAAGGTTCGATGCCGTCGGCTCCGGTATAGCCGTTTATGGTTATGGCATCCGGAGCAAGTGTATCTTCGAGACCGACTAATTCCGGATTTTGAAGGTGGGCGGCGGCATAAGTTTCGGCAGTGTGTCCTATGTCACCGCGCTTAACGTCACCGATTATCTCCAGCCCCAGTTCTTCCGCCTCGGAAATTAGGGCATAATATGTTTCCAGACCTTCCCAGAGGTATTTTTCGAAATATGCGATATTTATTTTTACCGCCGGTACCATCGGGGCGACAATTCGCATGACCTGTGTGCAGAAATCGAAAATTGCATCAACCGCGGCATCGGCGTCAAACTCGTCGTTCATTTGACGATGGCTTCTTATTATAGCGGGCAGTCTGCTGTAAACAGGGTCTAATCCGACCACCAGAGAAGTTTTTTTAGTTTTTACTGCTTCACAAAGACGATCAGCAAAATGGTCTGCCATATTCATATTCCTTAATGTTTTAAAAAAACTTTTTACTCAACAACGAAGCTACTATAATCTCGTATATGAAATCGGGCAAGAAAGAAATACAAACTACCGGGACAGATTTGAAAATTCGCAGGAAAACGCGAGTTAAAAGACTGGTTCGCTGGCTTTTTATCGATCTTATCGTAACGGCTGTCATTTTTGGCCTGCTAATATATAGACCCGGTCGTTATAAGCCGCTTGATTCCTTTTCCCAGGATTACGAACCTGGTCAGGTAAGCCCGTATCTGACCCATCAATTAGCCCCTCAGGTTTATAATGGTGCCCAGCGGGGCGAACCGTTTGAGGTTATCGTTACCCAGGATGGAATTAACGATATAATCTCCCGGATGAATTGGCCGATTCAGTCCGAAGGTATTTTGCTTTATTCACCTGCGGCTCTTTTTGTCCCCGGTACTGTTGTTCTGATGGGAACGGCAGATGTAAAAGGGGTGGAATTTGTGATTACTATTGAGTTGGAGCCGAAGATCGATGAGAATGGTTTAATGAATTTACATGTTTCGAAGGTAAAAGTTGGGGTTATGAATGTCACATTTCCCGCCAAGATGGCAGCTAAAAAGATGTATGTTGAAAGACTTGCTGCCTTCTATATAGACGCAAAAGCGTTACAGGCTAAAATTGCTGCGTCGTTACTTAATGACGAGCCGTTTGAGCCGGTTTTTACGATAGATGGTAAAAAAGTACAAGTGGAGAGTGTGGTTGTTGGCCAACGTGAATTGAACGCACGTCTTGTCCCTGTTTCGAAACACGGTTTATGATATCATCGTCCATTTTCCTGTTGTTCATATTGGTCGGACTTTCATAACAGGCAAATGCTGTTTTAAATGAATTTCCAATTAAAGCTTATCTGCCTGCGAATATTCCCGACAGGAACATAATAAGGCTTCCAAAGGCAGGAAAATCTGCTAATTTGTCGAATCCCCATAAAATGGCTTAGGAGATTATTAAATCTGTAATCACCTCTGCAATATAGGATTTTTATTCAGAAAAAGGCTTTTTTATTAGGACTATTGTGTTTTTAAGTTGATGCGAGTTCATATTATGAGCCTTATGGGCTAAAAATTATATAAAATCGATAAAAAAATTATTGCTCTTAACGAATTTGACGATTACTATAATAAGTTCGTCTGTAAGGATTTATACGAAGAGCTACCAGATTAAATTTGTATGAATAGGTGTTTGCAATGCTCATTACAGGATTAACTAACCGTGCAAAGTAAACGAACAACGGATGTTTGCGACTATGCTTTTGCGCGAATGGTGGCTTGTAGATATGTGTTTTTGCTTCAAGGGCAGGCAGCGAATGAGGTTTTATTACCGGATCCGCTTATTACAGAATCGATTGTAAAACGGATTCCTAAATCGGAGGCAGATGATGTAGTGTAATAAACAACTACAACCTCTATTCGTTTCGGTCTGTCGGGGAGTTTTTTATCGGCTCCCTGTTGAAGTGGAAGCCTTGAAGGTTTCCATTTTTTTTATTAGAAACCGATTTTGATTTTACTTGGGTTCAATCGGAAAGAGATAAGAACGATGAATCAGGAATTGCTAAGAATCGTAGAGAATATTGCCCGCGATAAGAATATAGACAAGGAACTCATATTTTTGGATCTGGAAGAAGCTATGGTATCGGCGGCAAGGAAGCATTTCGGCGAACCTGAGAGTGACATTGTGGTGAATATCGATCGCAGTACCGGTCAAATCGTTGCATTCAGGGATAATGTTCAAATCGATATCAAGCAGCTCGGTCGAATTCCCGCTCAAACCGCCAAACAGGTCATTATCCAGAAAATTCGAGCCGGTGAGAGAGACAGTATATATGCCGAGTTTGTCCAGCGAAAAGGAGAAATTATAAGCGGTACAGTCGTACGATACGAAAGTGGTACGGTGATAGTGAACCTGGATCGCTGGACCGAAGGTTTTATGCCGAAGGGCGAACAGATTATGGGCCAGACACATCGTGCGGGGGAGAGAATCAGGTGCCTGATTCTCGATGTTAAGGAAAGTTCCAACCAGGTGAAAATAATTTTGTCCCGCACACATCCTGATTTTATTCGCCGCTTATTCGAGCTGGAAGTTCCTGAGATTAGCGAGAAGATCATCGAAATCAGAGCTTTGGCGCGTGAAGCGGGATACAGGACCAAAGTTGCAGTGGCCTCTTTGGATGATAAAGTTGATCCTGTCGGCGCCTGTGTCGGTGTGCGGGGCAGCAGGATAAAAAATATAGTCGATGAACTCGGCGGAGAGAAAATCGATATTGTTCGCTGGAACGAATCGTCTCAGGTGCTTGTTTCGAATGCGTTAATGCCTGCCAAGGTAAGTGAAATAGCTTTGTGTTTCGAGCTTGGGCGAGCGACGGTTGTCGTAGATGAAGACCAGCTCAGTCTGGCAATTGGAAAGCACGGCCAAAATGTCCGATTGGCCGCCAGGTTGACCGGCTGGGATATCGATATACTCACGCCTGATGAGTACAATCTGGGCATCGAGCGGCTGACGAATTATATTAAGACAATCGAAGAAGTTGATGATACTATTATCGATAAGCTTATCGCACTTGGTGTGATATCCGTGCCCGATTTGGATGATGTAGGTGTTGAGCCGTTAGTTAATGATTTAAAGATAGATGCGAATGTGGCTGAGAAGCTCATTGAAGCGGCATCTGAGGAGGCAAAACGCCTCGCTAACGAATCTAAACGGAATGAGGCTGAGAAACAATTGGCTCAACAAACAAAAATAACTGATAATGAATAAGCATTTTTATGAATATTCGAAGATTTTTGTTTCTGGATTGTTGTTATTGCATGATTGATATTAGTAGTAATATCTGAATTGGATTGTTCGGTACCGAAAATGGATTAGATTGGAGAATTGTTTGGCTACTGCAAGAGTTTACATTTTAGCCAAGGAACTCGGAGTTAAAAGCTCTGCTATCGTAAAGAAATGTCAGGATGAGGATCTTGAGGTAAAGAACCACATGTCGGTCATATCGGCCGGTTTGGCGGCAACTATCCGGGAGTGGTTTAGCGAGGGGGAGAATATAACCACCGTCGAGACGTCTGGTAAGGTGGATTTGGAAAAGGTCCGGGTCAAGAAGAAGAAAAAGAAAACAGCGAAAAAGACACCGGCCAAGAAGACTAAGGCGCAGGAGACTGAAACAGCGGAACCTGAGACAGAGCCTGAAACCGAACAAGTTGATGAAACGCCCCCTGTAGCAGTAATGCCCGAAACCGAACAGGGGCAAAAAGCTGCGGCGGTATCTCCCGAAGAGCAGAAGGAAGAAGAATCTGCGCCGCCTGAGCCGGAACCGATTGTACCAGCGGGGCCGATTCTTGAAAAACCGGAACCTGCTCGACTAAGCGGACCTCGGGTTGTCCGGGTCGAAGCTCCTGAGCCGGTGGTACGTCGAAGACCCAAGCCTCGTTCGAGACCAAGATACGATGCACCAGTCACGGAACCTTTGATGTACAGCCAGAAAAAAGAGGAAGACCTTTCTTCGGCTTCTCAGGGAGAAAAGAAACAATCGCCAAAGCGGCATAGAGAAGGGGCACACGGCAGAAAGCGGGACGAATTGGATCCGAATTTACTCAGAAAGACGAAACTCAGCAGCAAATGGCGGCAAAGAGATATTGAAGAAAGGCGGGCCAGACTCGATGCCGCAGGCGGCGAGGGGCTGCGATCACGACCGATGCGTAAAATTGCCGCCAAGAGCAAGTTGAAAGTTGGTGCGCCGGCAAGGCCTTCAAAAGCCGCTGTGAGCGAACCGATTACGGTAAAAGATTTATCTGCGGTTCTGGGAGTCAAATCAACAGATATTATAACAAAGCTTATGCAACAAGATGTTATAGCAACGGCCAATCAGGTCATAAGCAGTGAAGTTGCGGAGCTTGTTGCTCTGGAATTTGATACTGAGCTGGTTGTAGAACATAGAAATACTCTGGAAGAAGAGATGCAGGACGAGTTTGAGCAGCGGGAGCGTAAAAACCTTGAGAAGCGCGGCGTAGTTGCCGCAATGCTTGGGCACGTTGACCACGGCAAAACGAGTCTGCTTGATAAAATCAGGTCAACACATGTAGCAGCGGGTGAAGCCGGGGGCATTACACAGCATATCGGAGCATCTGAAGTGATCTGGGATGATAAGAAAGTAACATTCCTCGATACTCCGGGACATGAAGCTTTTACTGCGATGCGTGCCCGCGGCGCCAATATGACCGATGTTGTTGTGCTTGTTGTTGCAGCGGATGACGGAGTGATGCCTCAGACCATTGAAGCGATTGCCCACAGCAAAGCGGCGCAGGTGCCTATTATCGTAGCATTGAATAAAATAGATTTGCCCGGCTGTGATATTAATCGTATTTACGCTCAATTAGCGGAGCAGGATTTGGCTCCTTCGGCATGGGGAGGTCAGACTGAAGTAGTCAAAACCAGTGCCGTCACAGGTGAGGGTATCGATGATTTGCTTGAATCTCTTGACTATGTCGCCGAGTTACTTGAGCTAAAGGCCGACAATACGGTCCCCGCGACGGGCTGGGTTATTGAGGCCAGTATGTCGGCAAAACGCGGCCCCACAGCAACTCTGTTGGTTAAGGAAGGCCAGTTACAAAAAGGCGATATAGTATTGGCCGGATGTACTTATGGCAGAATTAAAATGTTGAAAAACAGTTATAGTAAATCTATAAAAACAGCTACGAGTTCGATGCCGGTGGAAATAACCGGGCTAAATGATATACCTCAGGCCGGCGACAGATTTTATTGTCTGGATGATATCAATAGGGCCAAGGCCGCCGCCGAGGAAACCCAAAGACGAAGCAGAGAACATACTCTGGTCGTAAGAAACCAGGTGACACTGGATAATTTATTCAGCCAGATCGAGGCTGGCAAAACTGAAACGCTGAATCTTATTATCCGGGCCGATGTGCAGGGCTCGGTAGATGTTTTGAGAAAGTACCTTACTGATTTAAGCATGCCGGAAGTGAAAATTAATATATTGCATGCGGCTCCGGGAGGAATTACCGAGGGTGACGTCGTGCTGGCCGAAGCATCGAACGCGATAATCATCGGTTTTAATGTTGTCAGCGAGGAGCATGCCGCTAAGATCGCGGAAGCCAGGGGCGTTGAGATAAGACTATACAATGTGATCTATCGTATAACGGAAGATTTACAGAAGTCGATGGTCGGCTTGCTCGAGCCGGAGGAGCGGGAAAATAGTCTTGGAAGAGCGGTTGTCAGGGCTACGTTCAAAATATCACGTGTCGGGACGATAGCCGGCTGCTATGTCAGCAGCGGTCTCGTGAATAAGAGTGCGAAAATGCGGCTCATACGGGACAATATCGTACTCAAAGACAATCTCAGTATAGAGACACTAAAGCATTTCAAGAATGATGCCCGTGAGGTTAAAGCTGGATTGGAATGTGGGATTAAAGTGGCGGGATTCAATGATATTAAAATTGATGATGTTCTCGAGTTTTATGAAGTTGTGAAAATAGCCAGGACTTTGTGAGCCGGCTATTGAATGTTATATGGGATTATTTATAAATTGTACACTCCACGAAAATGGCAACTCGAAGGCAGGAAAAGGTAGCACGTGTGGTTAAAGAAACAGTCAGCGATATTGTTTCCCACCATCTTAGTGATCCGCGTATCGAAGGATTTGTTAGTATAACGAGGGTCGAAATGGCGGCTGATTTACGCAATGCCGATGTTTATGTTAGTATTTTCGGCAGGGACCAGGCAGGTCAAAAAAAAACTTTTGCTGCGATAACACATGCAAAAAGTAGAATACAAGCGATGCTGGCCGATGAGATGGATAGTAAATTCTGCCCGGTCCTGCGTTTTTACATGGATGATAAATTCAAAAAGACACTCGAAACGCTCAAACTGATAGACCGGGCATCGGGCGATCGGAAAAAAAACCTGCTGAACGAAGAGGTGCCTGAATGAAAAAATTCGGTCGATTAACCGGTTATATATTGGATTTCTCATTTTTTGTGTTTGTTGATCCAAGTAGAGGCTGATATGAAAAATAGTAAGGAGTATTCTAAAAACGTACAGAATTTATACCGTACACTCAAACATAAACATTCGAAGGTACGGGAAGTGAATTATGAGGCAGTAACGGATGCCGTTGTTTATTCGATTATAAGTGAAAATATGAGCGAGAAAGCGGCGGAATCCGCTGTCAAAGGGTTCACTGAGTATTTTGTCGATTTGAATGACCTGCGTGTTTCGAGAGTGGAAGAAATTGTCGAGGTGCTGGGTGAAAATACGCCGGTCACGAGGGAAGTAGCTTCGAGAATCATCAGGGTGCTTCAGGCAATTTTTAATGACTATCATAAAATCAGTCTCGAGCAATTGAAAAAGCTCGGCAAGCGTCCGGCTCGCCAGGTCCTTGAGAAGATCGACGGCACCAGCAATTTTATTGTGGATTACTGTATGTTAACATCACTGCGGGGCCATGCTATACCGCTTACGGAGAATATGATCAAATATCTCAAAGCAAACGATCTCGTCGATAGTGACGCCGATGAGCAGCAGATATCGGGCTTTTTGTCCAAACAAATTTCGGCAAAAAACGGATATGAGTTTTACGCCCTTTTGCGGCATGAAAGCGAAAGACAAAGAAGCACTGCGAAAACAAGGGCGAGAACTTCGCGCAGGAAAACGACGAAGACTAAAAAGAAAGCAAAAAAATAAGCTCTTTGAACAAAACCTCAAAGAAAAAAAGTGAGGTATAAAATACAGAACGATGGCAGAAGAAATATTAAAATTAGGTATCCCGACAGGTAGTTTGCAGAAGTCAACTGTGGAGCTTTTCAGTAAGGCAGGTTTCAATATCGCCGATTCCGAAAGGAGTTATTTACCTCGCATAGATGACGACCAAATCCGGCTGATTTTGCTGCGGGCACAGGAAATGAGCAGGTATGTCGAAGATGGTGTTCTCGATGCCGGTATTACCGGTTATGATTGGATTATGGAAAACGGCTCGGACGTAATCGAGATATGCGAGCTTGCATACAGTAAGGCGACGAGCAAGCCCGCCAGATGGGTGTTGGCTGTGCCGGATGAATCCAGGATTAAGAATGTGGAGGATTTGGACGACGGCATCGTCGCAACCGAGCTGGTGAACGTAACAAAAAGGTACTTCGAAGATAAGAATGTTAATGTAAAAGTCGAATTTAGCTGGGGTGCTACTGAGGTAAAAGCTCGTTTGGTGGATGCTATTGTGGAGCTTACCGAGACAGGGTCATCACTGCAGGCGAACAATTTGCGTATAATAGATACTGTAATTAGCTCTACAACGAGATTCATAGCTAATAAGCAGGCCTGGAGTGATAAGTTTAAGCGTGAGAAAATTGAAAATATCTCTATTTTACTCAATGCCGCGATAGAAGCCCGTAGTAAAGTCGGTTTGAAGATGAACATACGAAACCGAGATCTGGATTCGATTCTTAAGATATTACCCGCTGAAAAAAGCCCGACAATTTCTTCTTTGGCTGATTCCGATTATATAGCGATAGAGGTAATTATCGAAGGCCGGATTGAACGCTCATTAGTTCCGGCTCTCAAACGTGCCGGTGCGTCGGGTATCATAACATATCCTCTTAATAAGGTCATCCACTGACAATACTTCCGGTACGAACTACAGTTTTCTTGCTATCTGCATGAAATACGATATACTTATCCGGTGGTGTTTAACTGCTGGAATTATTAATGGTTAAAAATATTGCCATATTGGGTTCGACGGGTTCTATAGGTAGAAATGCACTCAGAGTAATTGATGCTCTCGGAGACCGGTACAAGGTCGCCGCGCTCAGTGCTCACAGCAATGTGAAGCTCTTAGCCGAACAGGTCAGGCGATATAAGCCGGGCTTTGTCGCCGTTACCAATCCTGACTATTACAGAGGACTTAGGGAATCGGTTGAAGATTCGGGCATTGAAATACTGGCCGGCCCCGACGGTCTGGTTGAGATTGCACGACTCGAAGAGGTTGATATCGTTCTTACCGCAGTTGTCGGTTCGGCTGGTTTGCCCGCGGTTCTTGCCGCTGCCGGCAGTGGCAAGCAGCTTGCTATCGCGAATAAAGAGCCGCTTGTTATTGCAGGCCAGTTGCTTATGAAGGCGGTGAAGGAAAACGATAGTACGATTTTGCCGGTAGATAGCGAACATTCGGCAATTTTCCAGGCAATGCAGTCGGGCAGCCGTGAGGAAGTAAATAAAATCATCCTGACCTCTTCGGGAGGACCTTTCAGGGAAGCTACTATTGATGATATAAAAAACGTCTCGCTGGAACAAACCCTTTCGCATCCGGTCTGGAATATGGGGCCGAAAATTACTGTTGACTCGGCCACTATGATGAACAAGGCGTTCGAGGTTATCGAGGCTCGCTGGCTTTTCGATATGCCGGCTGATAAAATTGACGTTTTGATTCACCCCGAGTCGATAGTGCATTCACTTGTCGAATTTGTAGATGGTTCGGTGATAGCTCAGCTTGGTGAACCGGATATGTGCCTTCCGATTCAATATGCTCTGACGTTCCCAAAACGGGTTGCGGGGATTACCAAACCTCTTCGGCTTGATGAAATCGGTAACCTGACGTTCGAGAAACCGAACAGGCAGGTGTTTCGCTCGCTCACATTGGGCTTCGAGGTCGCGCGAACAGGCGGCACGGCGGCGGTTGTTTTCAACGCTGCAAACGAAGCCGCGGTTGAGGAATTCCTGGCGGGGAAAATTAATTTTGTTACTATAATGGACCTTATTGAAGATTGTCTGAACAGACATATTGTTAAGAAAAGCCTGTCACTCGAAGATATCTTCGAGGCGGATTCCTGGGCCAGAAGAGAGGTTGCCGGGAATATAAGACGGATAGCCCGGAACGTAGGAGCGAAATGAAATATGCTCGGAGCAAAATGGGAATACCGAACGGCGTATTTCGAATGCGTGAGGGATGTTTTTTGTTAGACGTTTTTCAATTTATTAAGTTTTTTGATTCTCAAGAGAGGTTGTTCAATGTCGAAGCTTAAAAACTTAAACGACAAGTATGTTCGTATAGCTTTCTTTGTTGTTTTTTTGATTGTAATTATATATCTGATTATCCGATATTTCAGCGAGTTTGGTAATGTTCTGCTTGTCATGCTCGGATTTGGGACCGTGATAATAATTCATGAGTTCGGTCATTTCATTGTTGCCAAATTATCGAATATTAAAGTCGAGGCTTTTTCAATTTTTATGCCTCCCATTCTGTGTGGTATAAAAAGAACGGAAAAAGGTCTTCGGTTTCGAATTTTACCTGAGATTTTTCCAAAAGAAGGAGACGAATCCGGCGAGGGCGCAATTAATTTCACTGTCGGTAAAAAAGGCCATGCGAGCGAAACGGAATATCGTATCGGACTTATTCCATTCGGAGGTTTCGTTAAAATGCTCGGCCAGGATGATATTGGCCCGGTCAAGAGCAATGACGATCCCCGCTCGTATGCTAATAAACCGGTTCTCGTTCGTATAGCTACGATAACGGCTGGCGTTGTTTTCAATGTTGTTAGTGCTGTTATTATATTTATGATTACTTTTCTTATCGGGATAAAGTTGCAACCTCCTGTGGTCGGCAGAGTGGTACCCGATTCACCTGCGGCGCGGGCAGGTCTTAAGGCGGGAGATGAAATAATTGAAATTGCGGGCAAAAAAAATGATCTCGATTTTCCGAGTATCGGTATCGCAGCGGCATTGTCCGACAAAGATGAAAAAGTACCGTTGAAAGTAAGGCATCCGGACGGTACGGAGGAAGAGATTTTTCTTGTCGCTGAGCTGCTGCCGAATCGGACAGCGAAGCTTTTCGGTGTTATGCCTGCAGCGAGTCTGACTGTTGCGAAACTTCCGAATAGAGACCCCAATAATTTGTTTGCCAAAACGGGTTTACTGCCGGGCGACCGAATCATATCTGTTGACGGCAGGGATATTCGAGGACACTGGGAATTTGTAGAGATGCTCGGAAATGCTCTTGAGCCGGAAGTGACATTATCGGTTGAGCGAATTGGAAATGACGGCAAAACCGAGATGGTTGAAACCCGAATTCCATTGAATTTTCAACCGGTTAACAATGAAACGAATTCTGATTACAATCTGGGCAATATTTGTTCTATGGTTCCTCGTTTGCGGATAACAGGTGTTTCTGAAGTTGTGTATATGATTGCCAATGGCGCCGACACTCTCCATGTCGGCGATATTATTCTTGCGGCAGGTGATATAAATAATCCCACGTATAAGGAGCTTCGTGACATTACGACTGAGTATAAGGACAAAGAATTACACGTAAAAATCCTGCGCATCGATCAAACCGGGACGGAAGTAACACGTGTGGTCACGGTACTACCCAGGCATGATCCAAATAGCCACAGGATTATTATCGGTATAAATCTTGCGCTCGATATCGAGCATCCTGTTGTTGCCGATACTATATCATTCGAAGACGGATTGGAGGCGCTGAAAATACCTTCGGGGGCTAAAATCACGGCCGTTGATGGAGAAGCAGTCTCGAATTATTTTGATATAATTCGTGAAATTAAACGATATCCTGACCAGCGTATTACACTTGACTGGCGTCTGGATGAGGAAACGGCCGGCAGTGTGGCGTTGGATGTAAGTAGCGCTGCGAAGTTTATCGACATTCGTATTGATATGTCTGATTTTGATATTATTCCATTTGAGATTTTGGAAACTACCTATAGAGCGGACGGTCCTATTGATGCTGTGGTCATGGGATACCGAAGAACTGTCATGTTTATTACCCAGACTTACGTGACGTTAAACCGTCTGGTACGGGGACTTGTCAGTCCCAAAAACCTATGGGGGCCTGTTGGGATAATCAAAGCCAGTTATGATATTGTATCCGAACGACCAATGGTTTACTATGTGTATTTCCTTGGCCTTATAAGCGCTGTTATTGCTGTTTTTAATTTCCTGCCTTTACCACCTCTTGATGGAGGATTGGTTGTTCTGTTGCTTATCGAAAAAATTAAAGGCTCGGCGTTGAGTGAGCGGGTGCAGACTATCATAGCATATACAGGCTGGTTGTTAATACTGACACTTTTTCTATATGTGACTTTTAACGATATTGTCAGGAGTTTTTTTAGTCCTGCTCTCGGATCATGAGTTGAAATCAGAAGGAGAATTAATCTTACTGAAGAAAGGATTCGAACGTGTTGGATTTGCTTGAAAAAATATCTTCACAGCAGTATCACGGTGGTATATTCGATGTTCTGAAAGAACAGGACCGGCAGGTTTATGAATTTATTGTAAAGGAATACGAGAGGCAGCAAAGCACGCTGCAGCTTATTGCGGCTGAAAATCAATGTTCTCAGGCGGTATTGGCGGCTCTCGGCTCAATCGTTCAGAACAAAACGACCGAAGGTTTCCCAGGCGCAAGGTATCATGGCGGTTGTGAAGTTGTAGATTGTATAGAGGCGTTGGCCGTGGAAAGGGCCAGGGAGTCTTTTGGCGCACAATATGCCAATGTCCAGCCGCATTCCGGTACAAGCGCCAATCAAATCGTTCTAACCGCAATACTCGAAAGAGGCGATAAGATATTGAGCCTTGGCCTGGATCAGGGTGGACATGTCTCGCATGGTGCGAATGTCTCGTTTAGCGGCAAATTCTTCGATGTGGAGAATTACTATGTTGGCAGGGATACCTTTCTTTTGGATTACGATGCTGTCGGTAGAAAGGCCGAAGCTGTCAGGCCGAAGCTGATTATATGCGGCGCCACGGCATATTCCAGAACAATTGACTTTAAAAAATTCAGAGAAATTGCAGAAAGTGTCGGAGCATTTCTTTTGGCGGATATTTCGCACATTTCCGGACTGGTGATTGCCGGTGCTCATCCTTCTCCTGTTAATTATGCACATTTTACTACTACAAGCACTTATAAGCCGGGAGGACCAAGAGGAGGGCTGATACTGATGGGTAAGGACTTTGATCGTAAGATTAATGTCGGGGGAAAAGAAAGACTTTTATGGCGCCTCATTGAAAAGACAACATTTCCGGGAGTGCAGGGGACTCCTTATTTAAATAATATTGCGGCCAAGGCGATTTTTTTCAAAGAGACGCTTTCCGAGGAATACAAAAACAGACAATTTAAGACTATAGAAAATGCCAGGAGGCTTGCAGATAACCTCGTGGACGCAGGCTATGATGTGTTAACCGGTGGTACGGACAACCACATGATTCTGGTAAATGTCAGTCATCTGCGTCCGGGCTTGACGGGTTTGATATCACAGAAGTGTCTCGAAGATTGCGGCATAATTATTAATATGAACAGATTGCCTTACGATGATAACAGTATTAATGTCACCAGCGGTATTCGGTTGGGCACACCCATTATCACGAGGAATGGTATGGGCTCGGAGGAAATGGACCGAATAGCGGTGCTGATAGATTCGGTCTTGAAATCCGTGAACGTAATCTCAAGTCGTGAATATGAGATAAAAAAGTCTTTCAAAGACAATATCAAAGATAAAGTTAGACAGCTTTGCATAAAATTCCCTATTTGCTAAAGTGCGTGTTTTAGCGTATATAAAATTATAAAATTTCTTCTGTGCCACCGTTGTCTCCTTTCTGTGCGTGGTTAATTCAATCTTTTTCCATATCGAGGAATAGTATTCCTCCTGCCTCTTTTTGGTTGCAATAACAGCTGAAAAACACTAAAATAACGCATAATTACTATCCAATCGAATTTATCTTAGGGAGATATATAATGATTGCGGGTATAAAAATAATTTCATTGGTTTTTCTTTTTATCACAAACTCAACAGTGCAAACAAGTGAACAAGTGAATTTTCTGACTGAACAAACCGGAAAGCTGGAATTTGATAAATATTATGAGCCTTATGTGCTAAATTTCGAGCCTAATGCTCCCGGTTATATGCTGCCGCTGGATATTAATGATATTGTCAACTTCGATTATGTTAATTCGATAACAGACATAAACTCAGTTTCGAATTTGATAAGGCAAAACGGATTTTCCATATTGGAGGGTTTTGGAGATAATCTCTATGAGGAATATGTCTCCATATCTGATGCAGGTTTTCCGGTTTTTGTGACAACCGATTCACTCCTTCATGCCTTTCACATTCAGTTTGATTGGTCGCTTATGACGATTGAAAGGCACCAGTTAGTATCCAGCATTTTAGATATGACGATTGCACTGAAAAATAACAGCTTGCAACAGTATAATCAGTTCGAAGGCGATTTGAAGGAAGCGGCAAAGCGAAATGTCGCGTATTTTTCTGTGGCTCAAAAGATTCTCGATCCGAATTGCGAAGTTCTGGAAATTGTTTCAGAAGTTGTTTCCCGAGAGTTGTCCAAGATCAACACACATCGAGGATTGGTGCCAAGTGATATTTTCATCTATGAAGAAGATTATTCACAGTATGTCCCAAGAGGGCACTACATGAGAAGCGAGGCACTGATTCGCTACTTTAAGACAATGATCTGGTATGGCCGGATGGGCTTTCTTCTTAATGGCGGCAGGGATTTTCTAATAAGCGAACATGATGCGAAGATACAGACTCTCCAGGCGATCTTGCTTGTCAATTCACTGGAAAAGGTACAAGCAGGCAAACGCACGGCCTTTGAGATACTGGAGCGGGCATATAAAATCACATCATTCTTTATTGGATTGTCGGACGACCTTACACCGTTTGATTATTTATCGGTGTCGAATAAGGTTCTCGGAAAGGAATTCGATCCTTCTGACCTTACTGTTCCCGGCAACTTAGATATCTTCAAAAACGAGTTAATGCGATTACCGCCACCTCATATACATGGGGGGATCGGCGGCATTGCGAAAGAACCACTTGGTAAAGCCCTGGAAAATACAAAGGGAATGCGCCTATTGGGTCAACGCTGCGTACCGGATTCACGCATGTTCCAGAATCTAATCTATCCAGAGATAGGTCGTTATGAAGGTGCCCTTAATATGCAACCGTTCAATGGCAACCAGACTTCAGAGATGCGATGCTATCCTCGTGGTCTTGATCTTATGGCCATATTGGGTTCGGATGAGGCCCTGCAGGTACTGGAAAAAGACGGTGACACTAACTATACGAATTACTTAAGGAAATTCGAAGAACTAAAGAGCGAGTTTGATCAACTACGTCCCGAAGACTGGAATCGAAATCTTTATTGGTTGTGGTTATTCTCTCTTAAACCTCTACTTGAAGAATGTCCGGAAGGTTATCCAAATTTTATGCGAACTTCAGCCTGGCAAAAGCGAAACCTTAATACAGTGTTAGCCTCCTGGACAGAACTGAGACACGATACTATTCTTTATGATAAACCAGCGGCGTTTTACGCTGGTGAAATATTCGAGGGAGATAAATCTCCGCCGCCCGGATATGTCGAGCCGGCGTTAAGTTTCTATACGAGGTTATTGGCACTGACACGGATGACGTTGGGAGGGCTAAAAGAATTAGACGTCCTTTCAACAGATACAGAACAGCGTCTAAGATCAACTGAAGACGTGTTGAACCGCTTGATTGTAATTTCCGGCAAGGAGCTTCACAATCAAAGACTATCTGAAGATGAGTATGATTTCATCAAGGATTTCAAGTCAAGTATCAAAAAGATGACTTCGGGAATAGCACCTTCACATCTGAAAACTACAGTTGTAGCTGACGTGTTTTCGAATCTGCAAGAGGGCCTTGTTCTTGAAGAGGGTGTTGGTAA
The DNA here is from genome assembly GCA_964431695.1 of uncultured Pirellulales bacterium. Classification (GTDB taxonomy): domain Bacteria; phylum Planctomycetota; class Phycisphaerae; order Sedimentisphaerales; family Anaerobacaceae; genus JAFGPS01. The sequence goes on from CAYSKI010000002.1 coordinate 88,846, forward strand.
ACTTAACAGAATTGTGGTGGCATGCACAGCTCCAGATGGATCGATCTTTTTGGCAATAGGTCCTTTATTAAGCTATTACGAGTTCAAGCAACCGATGAACAATAGACTCACAGATGAGCAATGGCTAAAAATGTTAAATTCGCCCCAAAAACCTGAACGTCCCAAATGGTATATTTCGCTTATGAATCAAAGTCCATCAAATTGAAGTTTACCATGCTGGAACCAGCATGGCGGTCCGGAACTTTTCACCTTCGACAACCACGAACCCAAAGGAGGCTGTGTCTTATTCAATGATGGAGCTGTCAAGTTCATTAGAACAGAAGAAGAACTACAAAAATTAAAATGGAAGTGACGTAAGTTAACTTGCAACAGATGGCCTATATATAAAAAAAGAATTAAATTCTAAATTCGAATATCGAAACTCGAAACAATCTTGAATATTTGAAATTCAAATGACAAAAACAAGACGTTTTGAATTTGGAACCTTAGGATTTTAGATTTGTTTAGGAATTAGTATTTCGTGATTCGTGCTTCAGAGTTTACTTCCTGCTGTAACGTTTATAGTCGATACTTAATTCCCTGACCTTGTATCCTATGATTCTGGGGGTTGTTCTTAAATCGCGGGCGGTCGAGGCGAGATTGCCGTTGCAGCGTTTTAACGCATCGACGATGATGTCACGCTCGAATAAATTAACTCTCTCTTTGAGCGAGCCTGTACCGATAGTATCGGAGGCATCGGAAGTTTGAAGAGTCGGGGGTAAATGATGGCCGTGTATAACGCTGTCCGTGCTTAGCAGCACCGCTCTTTCGATGCAGTTTTCCAGCTCGCGTACATTGCCGGGCCAGTGATATGCCACCATCATGTTAATCGCCGGTGTAGATATTCGGCGGACATCTTTTTTCATCTTCTTTGCGTATTGCTCGATGAAAAAATCCGCAAGTAAAAGAATGTCGTCTTTGCGGTCGCGCAGGGGCGGCAGAAATATTGGAAAGACATTTATCCGATAGTAAAGATCCTGGCGAAAAGCCCTCGCATGAACTGCCTTTTCCAGGTCGCGATTAGTTGCAGTGACAATCCTCGCATTTGTTCTTAGTGTGCGATTACTGCCCACTCTCTCGAATTGGCGCTCCTGGAGCACTCTTAGAAGTTTGACCTGGGTGACAGGTGAAAAATCCCCTATTTCATCGAGAAATAAAGTTCCCCCGTCGGCTTCTTCGAGACGGCCTTTGCGGCTTTGGATTGCGCCGGTAAATGCGCCTTTTTCGTGGCCGAAAAGCTCGCTTTCGAGCAGGTTCTCGTTCAAAGCCGCACAATTTACTTTTACAAAAGGCCCCTCGCCTCTCGGGCTTGAGTAATGAATCGCATGAGCGACTAATTCCTTACCTGTGCCTGATTCGCCGCGGATCAGAACTGTCGTATCTCCCCCGGCCACCTGGTGAATCTGGCGATATACGTCGCGCATGGCTCCGGAATTGCCGATGATATTTTCAGGGCGAAATCGGTCCTCAAGCTCATGACGCAGCCGCAAATTCTCGTTCTCAAGCTCCTGCCGGCGAAGGACCGCTTCCTGGCGGGATTTTACGTCGTTTGCAATCATGCTCGCGACAATACTTAGGACCCGCTTGTCCTCATCCAAAGGTCTTGCAGGATTGAAAATCCTGTCAACCGAAATCGTTCCGATTACCTTTCGTCCGATTGAGATCGGAACGCAAACAAAGCTTATTTCTTCTTTCTCGGATTGTGCTCGCTCGAAGCGGTCAAGAAATAAAGGCTCTTTCGAGACTTTCGGCACGACCATTGCCTTGCCGGATTCTATCACTTTGCCTGTTATTCCCTCACCCATTCGGTATCGAACTTTGCTGCTCTGTTCGGGCGAAAGATTATGCGCTACCTCGATTTTGATTTCAGAACTGTCCGGCGATAAAAGCGTCACTGTCCCCCGATTCATCCTAAGCTCGCTGTCGAGAGCGTCTAATACCTCGGCGAGGGTCTGTTTCTGTTGGCCGCCCGTAGCAAGAATCTGGCTGATTCTGTAAAGGGTCTCTAATTCGAGCACATGGCGGGAAGGCTCTAAAACATTTTCAACTGTGTTTAGTTGTTTTTTGGTCATAAAATCAAATCCCTTTTATTTTAAGGCAATCTCTAACATAAATGTACCATAATGATTTAGGAATTACAAATGCGTTGCTTAATATTTCTATTATTTTGTAGTTTTATGGCATGTCATTTTCTCCTCAGCCAAATCCTTTTATTCTTTAATATAAAAATAATGCCTTCACGCAAAGTATTTTATGATTTTACGCCCCATTATAGATACATTTATGTTCATTATAACATATATTACTACATAATTGTAGTGTAATTAGTATGAGTAAATTGCCATAAAAAAACATAACTTCTTGTATTTTAAGAGGATATAAAAATATCATTTGTTTGGCACGTATCTTGCGAATATATAAAAAAGAAAATTTTTATAACCTATTATCAAAGAAAGGAAATAAGGAATGAAATCTCAAAATATAATAATTCATGGTGTACTCGTTCTTGTTGTATTAACAGCCACAGTTTTTGCCGAAGGTGATTTGGAATTTGAATTTACCAGCGATTTCAACGGAAAATATATCTGGCGAGGGCAGAATCTAGATGATGATCCTGTATTTCAGCCGGGTTTAAGTGCAAGCTATAAAGGCTTGACGGCAACGATATGGGGCAACCTTGAGCTTACTAATATAAACGGTAACAGCGGCGATTTTTCTGAGCTTGATTATTCGATAGATTATTCGGGTGAGCTTCCAGACGTAGAAGATGTTGGTTTCTCTATAGGAGCTATATACTATGACTTACCCGGAACAACAGTTCCGTCAACAACTGAATTATATTGGGGTTTTAGGCTGGATACTACTCTAAGCCCTTCTATAACTTTTTATCATGATATAGATGAGGCGGATGGTTTGTATATCTCGGCAGGAATAGGGCACAGCATAGAGAAGATTCTCGAACTTGGTCCCGAAACTCCGGTTGCGATGGAACTTGGAGCTGGCTATGGATGGGGCGACAGTTCGTACAACAAATATTATTGGGGACTAAGTGATAGTAAAGCCAACGATCTTACATTGTCGGCTTCCTTCCCGTTTGAAATAGGGGGTTGGACGGTCAATCCTTCTATTAATTATGTAGCGCTAGTCAGTAGTGCTATCAAGAAAACCAATGGTTATGGAACGGATGATGACTTGTTCTTTGTTGGTATTGGTTTGTCGAAAGGTTTTTAATTAGAGAGGTCTGAAGTAATGAACAGAAAAAAATTGTATATTTTGATCTGTGTTGTGCTGTTGGCGGAATTGGTTTTTAGTGTGTCAACATTTGCCGCTGAAACTGCGGCTCCGGTAGGCAGTGTGGAAGCAGTCAAAGAGGAACTACAAACGAATATCAATATAGTTTGGACCTGCGTTGCGGCATTTCTGGTCTTCTTTATGCAACCAGGTTTTGCAATGGTCGAGTGCGGTTTTACCCGGGCAAAAAATGCCGTCAACATCTTAATGAAAAACCTGATGGACTTCTCCATCGGCTCGATAGCATTCTTTCTTGTTGGTTTTGGGCTTATGTTCGGCGCTACTAACGGCCTGTTTGGTACAACGCATTTTTTATTATCCGGTACAGAGCCTGGTGGTCATTGGAACTGGACGTTTCTGATATTCCAGACGGTTTTCTGTGCCACCGCGGCGACAATTGTCTCCGGGGCCATGGCTGAACGGACAAAATTCATCGGGTATCTGGTATACAGCTTTTTCATATCACTTTTCATATACCCAGTGTTCGGCTCATGGGCCTGGGGAGGTCTTTTGGACGGCGGCGGCTGGCTTGAGAAGTTAGGCTTTCTCGATTTTGCCGGCTCGACCGTTGTTCACTCAATCGGCGGATGGCTGGCTTTAGCTGGGGCGGTAGTGCTGGGCCCGCGCATCGGTAAATACGGTCCCGACGGCAAGGCACGCGCAATCACGGGCCATAATATTCCTTTGGCTGCGCTCGGTGTATTTATCCTATGGTTTGGCTGGTTCGGATTCAACCCTGGAAGCACTACTGCCGGCGAGGGATTAATCGGCTACATTGCGGTTACCACGAATCTTGCCGCAGCAGCCGGTGCAATCTTCGGGATGTTTACTGCATGGGCTATAATGAAAAAACCGGATGCTTCGATGGCGTTGAATGGCGCATTGGCAGGCTTAGTCGCTATCACCTGTCCTTGCGATGGTGTTTCACCGGTCGCAGCTATAATTATTGGCGCTGTAGCCGGCATCCTGGTCGTGCTCAGTGTCTTGTTCATCGACCACGTGCTGAAAGTTGATGATCCCGTCGGCGCGGTCAGTGTACACGGAGTCAATGGTGTCTGGGGGACGCTTTCAGCAGGACTGTTTAATATGGAATCAGGGCTTTTCTACGGAGGTGGCTTGAAGCAATTACGTGTGCAGGCTTTGGGTGCCGGCAGCGCTTTTGTTTGGGCCTTTGGTCTTGGATTAGTATTATTTTTTGCTATCGAGAAAACTATTGGACTACGCGTGACATCAGAAGAGGAACTCAAAGGCCTCGATATTGGTGAGCATGGTATGGAGGCATATTCGGGCTTCCAAATCTTTACGACAACATAAAGTATTCAGTATTAGTTTGTATCTGGAGAAAAGAAAATGAAACTAATTATCGCATATATACAACCGCATAAACTTCAGGATGTCAAAAAGTCGCTCTACAAAAATGAAATCTATAAAATTTCGGTGACAAATGCACTTGGATGCGGAGCACAGAAAGGTTATCACGAGAGCTACCGCGGCGTTGATTTCGAGGTGAATCTGCTCAAGAAGGTAAGACTTGAGGTAGCTGTGAATGAGGACTTCGTTGACAAGATGCTCAAAGCAATCATTGACGGTGCCAGAACCGGCGAAATTGGTGATGGTAAAATTTTTGTAATTAATCTGGGCGAATGTGTACGGATTCGTACAGGTGAGGTTGGATCCGAGGCAATAGGATAGAATTTGAGGTTGCCATACAGAGCCATTACTTCGTTGTGCCCATTGGGGCGAAGGGCAGGCTCAAAGGAATTCTCAAGAGCCTGCCCTGTATATATAAATACGGCACAAATATGTAGTATATTTTTAGAATGCGACAAAAATGTAATCTTTGCCATTTGTGGTATTGAGATTATATATTTAGTAAGTTCCTATTTTAGAAGAGGTTACGAAATTCTTTTAGATTCCAAATGACTATGGCACAGAGATTGCAAGATACAGGATGATATAGATTTTATAAGTGTAAAGGCTGTTTAATGAAATTTTAAGAGAGGATTAAAAGAGACAGATTGAGATTTGGGTCCCAATTGGAGACGTGAAAGTAATGGAAAAAAGAAAAGGTATCAATAAAAAGCTCTGGAAGCTTAGTGTCTTTTTGCTGTTGGTTGGGATATTTTGTACTGATGTGCGAGCGGGCGAGAATTCCATAAATATTGCCGAGCTTAAGCAAGGCCTGGATACCGTTTGGGTTCTTATCGGGGCGTTTCTTGTGTTCTTTATGCAGGCCGGTTTTGGTATGGTTGAGGCCGGCTTTATAAGGGCGAAAAATACCTGTAATATACTTACAAAGAACTTCCTTGATTTTTGTATGGCATCCCTGGGTTTCTTTCTGATTGGCTACGGCTTAATGTTCGGTGATGGAAATGGATTTATTGGTATGAAAGGGTGGTGTTTATTCGGGCTTGAACCGACGGCAAGCGGTATTCCATTACATGCCTTCTGGTTGTTCCAGGCAGCTTTTTGTGGTGCTGCTGCGACAATCGTTGCCGGTGGAATGGCCGAGCGAATGAAGTTTGTCGGCTATCTTATATATTCATTCCTGATATCGGCATTAATTTATCCAATAGTCGGCCACTGGATTTGGGGGGGCGGCTGGCTTTCGACAAATCTTGGTTTTGCCGATTTTGCAGGCTCGACAGTGGTTCATACCGTCGGTGGATTCGCAGCATTGGTTGGGACTATTATCCTTAAACCCCGTGAAGGTAAATATAACATCGACGGTAAATCGAATGTATTGGCGGGTCATAGTATTCCGCTTGCCTCATTAGGTGTGTTCATACTATGGTTCGGGTGGTTTGGTTTTAACGCCGGTTCGACACTTGGTGTTGGTGACGGATCGACCATAGGTCTTGTGGCGCTGAATACGAATCTTGCGGCGGCCTTGGGGGGGATTGCGGCAATGATAACAGTATGGAAGCGGTTCGGCAAACCGGACCTCTCAATGGCAATGAACGGAGCCCTGGCAGGACTCGTGGCTGTGACGGCACCGTGTGCATACGTTGAGCCATGGGCGGCATTGTTAATCGGTGCGATTGCCGGATATCTGGTAGTAAGAGGTGTCGAACTGCTCGATAAACTCCAGATCGACGACCCTGTCGGGGCTTTTCCTGTCCACGGTATGTGCGGAGTCTGGGGGACGCTGAGTGTGGGTATCTTTGGAAAAGCAAGCCTGGGACTGGCGAGTAACGGGATAATCTATGGTGGAAATCCCAAACAGCTTGGGGCACAGATGGTTGGAAGTGTGTGTACAATCGCGTTTGTGGTTGTTAGTATGGGGATCGTGTTCAAGCTAATCGAAAAGACCGTTGGTTTGCGGGTCAGCAGAGAAGAAGAATTGCGAGGTCTTGACATCGGCGAGCATGGGATGGAAGCTTATGGAGACTTCCAGATATTCTGTACAACTTAAAGGTTGGAAACGAGAGAGGTAAGAAAGTGAAACTTATTTTAGCATATATTCAGCCGCATAAACTTAAGGACGTCAAACAGGCCCTTTATAAGGCCGAAGTGCATAAGATGTCCGTGACAAATGCTCTTGGTTGTGGCGAACAGCTTGGTTACGAAGAAAGTTACAGAGGCATCAAGTTCGGAGTGGACCTGCTCAAGAAAGTCAGGATTGAGATAGCTGTAAATGAGGACTTCGTCCAGAAAACAATCGATGCAATTATCGAAGGGGCAAAAACAGGCCAGATCGGCGACGGGAAGATTTTCACGCTGGATTTGGAAGAATGTATTCGTATCAGGACCGGTGAAAAAGGCAAATTAGCCATTGGATAATTATTTTGGACCGAATCCAAACAATGTAATAAAACAATATTTAATAAAAGAGTTTTAATGAGCAGTTTAATGTCTCTTTATGAAAGGAAGTGATAATGACACCGAAAGATTTTTTTGAATTCGCAAAGAAAAACAATGCGAAAATGGTAGATCTCAAGTTTGTTGACCTTTTAGGCACCTGGCAACACTGTTCATATCCGATCGACACATGGGACGAAAGCACATTTAAGGACGGCCTTGGCTTCGACGGCTCATCGATTCGCGGCTGGCAGGATATTCACATGTCGGACATGTTGGCCATACCGGATCCCGCCACGTTGGTTATCGACCCGTTCTTCAGGGAGCCGACGGTCAGTGTTATAGCAGATATTGTCGATCCAATTACCAAAGAAGACTACACACGCGACCCTCGGCACGTTGCCCGCAAGGGTGTCGAGTACATGAAAAAAACAGGAATTGCAGATACTTGCTATATAGGTCCGGAACCGGAATTTTTCATATTTGACGAAGTGCGATATGAGCAAAATCAGCACAGGGGCATGTACCAGATTGATTCTGTCGAAGGGGCCTGGAATACTGCACGTTTCGAAGAACCGAACCTCGGTTACAAACCAAGTTTCAAGGGTGGATACTTCCCTGTAAGTCCGACTGACACATACCATGACCTGCGAGGCGAAATGGTTACAGAAATGCAGAAGGTCGGGATTGTCGTCGAGGCGCACCACCATGAAGTTGCAACGGCCGGACAAGCAGAGATTGATATGCAGTATGCAGACTTGCTCAAGATGGCAGATCAGTTCATGTGGTACAAATACATCATCAAGAACGTCGCAAAAAGAAACGGCAAAACTGTAACTTTCATGCCTAAACCGGTCTTCGATGATAACGGCAGCGGTATGCACAGCCACCTGTCATTATGGAAAGGTGGAAAGCCGCTGATGGCCGGCGATAAATATGCCGGTTTCAGTGACCTTGGCCTTTACTGCATTGGTGGTATCCTTAAACATACACCGGCAATACTTGCTTTTGCCGCTCCGACGACAAACTCTTATCGGCGACTTGTCCCCGGATTTGAAGCGCCGGTGAATCTTGTTATGAGCGCCAGAAACCGTTCGGCGGCAGTTCGTATTCCAATGTATTCGGAATCTCCGAAAGCCAAACGCCTGGAATTCCGATGTCCGGACCCGACTGCAAACGGTTACCTGGCATGGACCGCAATGTTAATGGCGGCATTGGATGGTATTAATAACAAAATCGACCCGGGCAAACCACTCGATATGGATATTTACGAACTAAGCGCGGAAGAGCTTGCAAAATACAAAAAGACGCCGGGTTCACTCGCAGAAGCTATCGAAGCACTGGAAAAAGATCACAATTTCCTTATCGAAGGTGGTGTCTTCACCGATGACTTAGTACAGATGTGGATTAAATGGAAACGTGAGGAAGAGCTTGATCCAATGGCTCTTCGGCCGCATCCACATGAATTCCATTTGTACTATGATTCTTAATGAATCCTAAAAGGTTCAGTGTAATATCTGAAATTTTTTAATAAGTTATGGATAACGGTTTAGGCTTGTTTGCGGCTGACCTTTAAAGGCCGGTTCCGTATAGCAAGCCTTTTCCTACAATTGAACTTTATACATTCATCATTTGTTGCTTCTGAAAGTCGATGTTTTGTATCCATATTAAATACAAGCTAAGTTGGATAGCCAGCCTATCTATTATTAGTATTAATGTTGCTTCTATGACATTAGCTTATAGTTGATATAAGAAGAATCTGGCTGTTACATATAGAAAATTAACGTATACTATATTCAGACTTATTAGATAATAAATGTTATATCATGCAGATGTACTGCTCGAGAACAGCAGAGATAACTTGTGGAACTGACGCGGTTAAATAAACGAAAGTAATGGAATTAAGACTCAAAAATCAAGGTTTATATGAAAGTCGGCGTGAACATGACGCTTGTGGTATCGGCGCAGTTGTGAATATCTCAGGCAAACGGCAACATTCGATTATCGAATACGGCAAACAAATTCTGCTCAATCTCCATCACCGTGGAGCGGCGGGAGCCGATGAGACCACCGGAGACGGGGCGGGAATTCTCTTTCAGATTCCGCACGAGTTCTTTCATGCTGTATCGGGAGAATTGGGATTTTCAATGCCTGATGTTTCAACCTACGGCGTCGGTATGGTTTTCAGTTCTAAAGACGAAAAAATCAGAGAGCAGTGCGAGGAAATACTTCAAGCTTCGGCGGGCTATTACGGCATGAAAGTTCTGGGTTGGCGGGATGTGCCGACTTCGGGTGATTGCCTCGGTAAGATAGCATTGGAAGCCGAACCTGTAATCAGGCAGATTTTTATTGATGGAGCCGGTCTTAAAAATGAGGCATTGGAGAGGTGTTTGTATCTTGTTCGAAGGCGGGCTGAGAAACTGGTCACAGAAAAACTCGGTGAACAGGGACAGGACTTTTATATAACATCACTGTCCTGCAGGACAATTTGCTATAAGGGTATGTTTATGGCCCGGCAGTTGTTCGAGTATTACCCCGACCTCGCAGATGAGCGAGTCGTATCGGCTCTTGCCATTGTGCACCAGCGCTATAGCACGAACACGTTTCCGAGCTGGTGTCTTGCCCAGCCGTTTCGCTGTATTGCCCATAACGGCGAGATAAACACGCTTAGCGGCAATCGAAACTGGATGCGGGCACGCGAGACGGTAATGGTCAGCGAAGTTTTCGGTGATGACCTCGGTGACTTATTGCCGGTACTCAGGCCTGAGATGAGTGACTCTGCATGTTTCGACAGCATGTTGGAGCTTCTGGTTCGTTCGGGCAGGAGTATGCTTCATTCCATGATGATGATGATTCCGGAGGCGTTCGGGCCGAAGTATCATATCAGTACGGACAAGCGAGCTTTTTATGAGTATCACGCGTCATTGATGGAACCCTGGGATGGGCCTGCAGCGATGGTGTTCACCGACGGACGATTGATAGGCGGGACGCTTGACCGTAATGGTTTAAGACCCTGCCGCTACTTAGTTACCACCGACGGGCTGGCGGTGATAGCCAGCGAGGCGGGCGTTGTGGAATTTCCACCCGAGAAGATTCGCAAGAAAGGACGGCTCAGGCCTGGACATATGTTTTTGATTGACACAGGTCAGGGGCGGGAAATCTCGGACAATGAAATCAAGGGAAAGATTGTACGGCAAAAGCCCTATCGCAGATGGCTTGATGAAAACAGAATCGAGCTGCGAGGCTTGTTTGATACGCCCAGGCTTGTTGAAAGTGACACGCGAACTATAGCTCAGAGAATGCGGGCGTTCGGTTATACAAGTGAAGAGCTTAAGATGATCCTGATACCGATGGCTGTTCACGGCCAGGAACCGGTCGGCTCCATGGGTAATGACACTCCGCTGGCGGTTTTGTCCGACAGGCCCAAGCTTTTATTTAATTATTTCAAACAGCTTTTCGCCCAGGTGACTAATCCTGCGATTGATCCGCTCCGGGAAGGTTTGGTGATGAGCCTGATGATGTTTACAGGCAAAAAACGGAATTTGTTAAGCGAAACACCCGAGCATTGCAGGCAGCTCAAATTGCCGCATCCGATTCTGACCAACGAAGATATCGAGCGGTTACGTTCCGTCAAACGGGATGACTTTAAGGTTTCGACGGTAACCGCACTTTTTGAGGCGGGTGCGTCTGATGTAGCGAAAAGCCTCCGGGAAGGATTGGTTTCCCTGGTTAAAGCCGCAGAGCAGGCAATTAAAGATGGGGCTTCACTGATTGTGATTAGTGACAGGGGGATGAGTGAAACAAAAGCCCCTATACCGTCTCTGTTGGCCACTGCAGCTGTTCATCACGGCCTGCTCAATCGCGGTCTTCGCGGTGAGGTGGGATTAATCGTCGAAAGCGGTGAGCCGAGAGAAGTTATGCATTTTTGTCTTTTATGCGGTTATGGTGCTAATGCAATTAATCCTTATATGGTTTTTGAGTCACTCGATGAGTTACATCGTCAGGATGAGCTGCCGACAAAAACGGAGTCTATCCAGATTGCGGATAACTATATAGCTGCAATCAAAAAGGGTATCCTTAAAACGATGAGCAAGATGGGCATCTCGACGCTGCGCAGCTATACAGGTGCACAGTTATTCGAAGCCATCGGATTGAATCACTCTGTTGTGGACGAGTATTTTACGGGTACAAGTTCGCGGATCGGCGGTATGGGTCTGAAAGAAATTTCCGCCGAAGCGCTTGTCCGCCACAAGTCTGCATTCGAGCAGCGCCCCGCCGGGGCGCTTGAGTTGGATTTTGGCGGTGAATATCATTTCAGACAAACGGGCGAGCGGCATCTCTGGAATCCGACGACGGTTTCACGATTACAACATGCCGTCAAGTTCGAAGATGCGAATGCGTATGCCGATTATGCCAAAGCTGTGAATGAACAGTCACGAGTATTGTGTACTTTACGCGGATTGTTTGAGTTTATTCCCGGCAAGGCGGTGCCGCTGGAAGAAGTTGAGTCTGCGAGCGAGATTGTTAAAAGATTCTGCACCGGTGCGATGAGTCACGGCTCTATCAGCAAAGAGGCGCACGAGTGTATGGCGATTGCAATGAATCGACTGGGCGCGATGAGTAACACGGGCGAAGGTGGCGAAGACCCTGCTCGGTATGTCCCTGAGCCTAACGGCGATTCTAAGAGCTGTGCTATCAAACAGGTTGCCAGCGCCCGATTTGGCGTGACTGCGAATTACCTTGCCAACGCGAAAGAATTGCAGATTAAAATTGCACAGGGCGCCAAGCCCGGTGAAGGCGGACAATTGCCCGGGCACAAAGTAACCGAGGAAATTGCCGGATTGAGATACTCGACGCCCGGCGTGACGCTGATATCACCGCCTCCTCACCATGATATATATTCGATAGAGGATTTGGCCCAGCTTATCTACGATCTCAAATGCAGCAATCCGGGTGTAAAAGTTTCGGTAAAGCTTGTTGCCGAGGTTGGTGTCGGGACAATTGCCGCCGGTGTTGCCAAGGGCAATGCCGATGAAGTCCTTATCAGCGGACATGACGGCGGGACGGGGGCGAGTCCGCTTTCATCGATTAAACACGCCGGCTGCCCCTGGGAGCTTGGTCTGGCGGAAACTCAGCAGGTCCTTGTGATGAACGGCCTGCGGGACCGGATTAGAGTTCAGACGGACGGCCAGCTAAAGACCGGCAGGGATGTCGTTATCGCGGCTTTACTTGGTGCCGAGCAGTTCGGTTTTGGGACCGCCGCTCTGGTGACACTCGGATGTACGTTGCTGCGCAAGTGTCACGAGGGGGCATGCGCGTTTGGAATTGCCACTCAGGACCCGGAGCTTAGGGCGCGGTTCAAAGGCAGGCCGGAATATATTGAGAGATTTATGTACTTTGTCGCCGAGGAGGTACGCCGGATTATGGCGCAGCTCGGTTTTAGGAAATTCGAGGATATGATAGGTAGAGTCGAACATCTGGGTACTCACGAAGCGATTGACCATTGGAAAGTAAGGGGGCTGGATTTCTCTGCGATTTTCCGTAAACCGGACGTCTCCGACGGCAGGGCGATACGCCTGAGCTCGAAACAGCCGGTTAAAATCGACGACCATATTGATTGGAAGATTTTAGAGAAAATGAAACCGGCGATTGAACGGAAGGAACCTGTCTCGATCGAAATGCCGATTCGCAACACGAACAGGACCGTGGGTGCTATTATCAGTAATCGTATCGTGAAAAAGTATGGTCTTAAAGGCCTGCCCGAAGATACTGTTGATATTGTTTTTCACGGCTCGGCCGGGCAAAGCTTCGGTGCTTTTCTTGTTCCCGGCGTGACATTGAGGCTTATCGGCGAAAGCAACGATTATCTGGGTAAAGGACTTTCCGGCGGCAGGATTATTGTAAAGGTGCCGGAGAACTCGCACTTTGCCGCACGTGAGAATATTATTGTCGGTAATACACTGCTTTACGGCGCGACATCCGGCGAAGTTTTCATTAACGGTGTGGCCGGCGAGCGTTTTGCCGTTCGCAACAGCGGGGCGACGGCCGTTGTCGAAGGTGTGGGTGACCATTGCTGCGAGTATATGACCGGCGGAACGGTTGTTGTGATTGGCCAGACAGGTTGTAATTTTGCCGCGGGTATGAGCGGCGGTATCGCGTATGTCCTCGATGAAATACAGTTGTTCGATACGCTGTGTAATCTTGACATGGTGGAACTGGAAAGCGTCTGGAAAGAGGATGACAAACACCTGCTGCACAGCTTAATAGAACGGCATTTGAATCTCACCGGCAGCTTGCGGGCACAAAACATCCTGGATACATGGACGGATACGGTTGGTAAATTTGTAAAGGTTGTTCCGATAGATTACCGCAAAGCCCTTGAGAAAATGCGAGCGGCCGAACAGCGTGACACCGACACGACGCCGGCAACGGAGGAGGTGTTTTATGGCTGAGCCTAAAGCATTCCTGAAGAATAAACGCCGGTCTGTCGGACATCGGCCGTTTGAGGAACGGATTCACGATTTCAGAGAGCTGGAGCTGCCGCTGACCCCGGACCAAATCCTTCAACAGGCGAGAAGATGTATGGATTGCGGGATACCGTTCTGTCACGGCGCGGGTTGTCCGTTGAACAATTCTATTCCCGATTTCAACGAGCTGGTTTACAAAGGCCGCTGGGAGCAGGCCTGCCGGCTGCTTCACTGGACGAATAATTTTCCCGAGATAACCGGCCGTCTTTGTCCGGCTCCGTGCGAGACGGCGTGTACCCTCGCTATAAGTGATGAGCCGGTTCTTATCAGACATATCGAGTTCCAGATTGTTGAAAAAGGTTTTGAGCAGGGCTGGATCAAGCCGATGCCGTCCGCTCAGAAAACCGGCAAACGCGTTGCAGTAGTAGGTTCGGGTCCTGCCGGACTGGCCGCTTCGCAGCAGCTTGCACGTGCGGGACACGATGTCGTTGTCTTCGAGAAAGACGAGCGGATCGGCGGGCTGATGCGTTACGGCGTCCCGGATTTCAAAATGGAAAAGCATATCATCGACCGCAGATTGGAACAGCTGCGGGCCGAAGGTGTCCAGTTCCAGACGGGCGTTAATGTCGGCGAGGATCTTTCAGTACGTTACCTGCAAAAGATGTTCGATTGCATCTGCCTGGCGATGGGCGCCGGGTATCCCCGTGACCTCAATATTCCAGGAAGGGGATACGAAAATATCATTTTCGCGATGGAATATTTGACCGCCCAGAACAAAATCATTTCCGGTGAACCGTTCGACGAGCGGGAATATGTCACGGCAAAAGATAAGATCGTAGTCGTCATAGGCGGTGGTGACACCGGCAGCGACTGTGTGGGAACGGCTCGCCGGCAGGGGGCCGAAAAGATTTACCAACTGGAAATTCTCCCGAAGCCGCCCGAGTCTCGGCCGGACGATACGCCCTGGCCTATGTGGCCGAGGATCATGCGAACTTCCACCTCTCACGAAGAGGGCTGCGAGAGGCGATGGTCCGTTTCCACGAAGGAATTTACCGGCGGAGCGGGAATCAAGGCCGAGAAATTGCACGCCTGCGAGGTCGAGTGGTTCGAAAAGAAGGGCCGGTGGAAAATAAAGGAGATACCCGGTACAGATTTTGTTCTCGATATCGACCTGGTGATTCTGGCGACCGGTTTCGTTCACGTAGTCCATGAAGGCCTTGTCGAGGATATGGAATTGAAACTCGATGACAGAGGCAATGTCGTCGTGAATAATTACCAGACGAGCAATCCGTGGGTTTTCGCCGCAGGTGATACCGTACGCGGGCCTTCGCTGGTCGTCACTGCGATCGATACCGGCCGAAAGGCTGCCGCGGCTATTGACCAGCGGCTTCGAAAGAGTAGTTAGCAGCCGGAGCCGGATAACCTATTGTATTACAAAAAGCCATCGATACTTGACGCATCCGGCATTTAAGCGGCCACGGCAATACACACCCCTACAATCACGGTTACCCAACCGGCAATTTCGATTATCCATCGAGTCATTTCTAGTCCTTTAATATTCCAACTGATAATTTCGGCCAATGGGAGTTTTTTTCTTTAGCTAATAGTTGGCTTTGCCCCGAAATACCGTGATTTTTATTTACTTTTCAAAGAATCCCTGTTTTCAGTATTAAAAACAAGGCTTTTCCCAATATTTAGCTTCCGGTTCCATGCCGGGAGTCAAATAACGATTCGTTTTCGCAATACGCATAACGCAATACTCAATACGAGATAAACCTGTCCTGCCCTCGGCCATGAGCTCGGGCCGAATGGAGCTTGTCGAAGGATTGGCTTTGTTTTTTTCCGGCAAAATGCTCGAAAACTGCCATTTATCTCATAATCTTTTTATTTCAAAGAGCTTATGCGAAATTGCCTATTTTAACATTGGCTTTGTTTTTTATTTTTTTTCGATTTGTAGAGAGTACTTTACATTTGTCAAATCCTCTATGGCCACTCATCACAGCGGAGCGTGCCGGAGCAGGACAGGTGCCACGGCTAATCTTTGGTTGTTAAGTTATAGTTTTGTTTGTGTTCATTTTGTTTTGAAAATTGCGATTTTGAAATTGTTTAGGATTTCGCATTTAGTACTTAGGATTTGTTCAAAAATCCTATCCTCCATACGCTACTCGCCGTATGCCGTTTATTATTATACCAGCGACCGGCCGGATGTAAGGAGAATTCCTCGTTTTTAAGCAAAAAATGTCCATGACTTTTCACTGGTTATGCTAATTGCGTATGCATGTCCTGAACGTAGCCAAAGGATTTGCTTTATTCCTTGGGGATAATGGCTTAGCCGTCGTTGGCATCGATCCGGCGGAACACAACGGTGGGGCAGCATTCACCCAGGTCGTATGTCGGTACATGGACCGACTCGAATTCAAAGCCGCCCGGGTCTTCGCAAAACAGATAACGGACATCATCGACATTAGGGAAAACGAACCTGGTCGGGTTATTCCGATAAGCATTGATCATAAATAAGGTGTCGGTCGGCCAGCCAAGCTGTACGGCAAGACTATTCAAATCCGGTACGGCACTGTGGATTGCATCCCAGACATGCTTTAGCTGGACGTCTTTTGTGGTATCATTATATATTGACCCCCAGATTCTTAGTTTGAAATTGTTCATGTCGGGGATTTTTCCCGCAAGCAGGTCCTGGAGCACTTTATCAGGCTCCTGACGTTTATTTTGTGGGACGAACAAACGGAACATGCACAGGCCATCGGGTGCAATGATTCGATGGAGTTCCCGAACGAATTGCTGGTGCTCGTGTGGATAAGCGAAGACACTGATTCCACCGTCGCACAGTGCAATGTCACGCGAGCTTTTCTGCAAAGGCATATCGAGCCACTCTTCGCATATTACAGCGTTTCGCGGCCCCGGCCAGACGTTGTCAATCATTGCCGGGTTGTGGTCCACGGCCAGTATGTCCGTTCCATTCGGCCACGGCAGGTTGTACAGTTCCGGGGTCACGCCAAGTATCAGAGCGCGAGGTGCTCCGTTACTGTTCGCCCAGGAATTTATCGCATCGGTCATGAAAGCTGCATCCTGAGCCGACGGACGCAACGGGGGGCCGAATTTGTTCCAATTACGCGAGAGCTTCTGCCAGTATTCGAAAGTAGCAGATATGTCCTCGGAATTTTGTTTATGACTTTGATTTTTACTGTCCATGTTCAATCCAAATAAAGGCCTAAAATATTAATCATATACGTTTACAAATATGCCCGTATGCCCTCAGCGAGCAAACGGATTGTCGGCAATAGCTTTTCTCTTGAAAGACTGCCCATTGTCGGCGTCCGATTCGCATCATAAAGGATTACCCGTCCATTGACGATGGCATAATCGAATTTGCCGAAGTCAAAAGCCATATCCCGCCGCATCTGGCGTAGTTCATCGGGCACTTCGGCCACTTTCTCAAAACGCAGAATGTTGTCGGACTTAACAATCGGCTGATCCGAATAAGCTACCGAATTTGACTCCTTGTCGCCCAAAAAAACCCAGGTACGCAGGCAGTAAAGGCCGTCGCTGCGTTCCGGCAGGAACTTTTCGACAACCAGGTCGGGATTGTACCAGACTGCGCGGGGCACCTGGCCGGCCGACTCAAAGATATGGTAGTCCGGTAATTTTGCACGCCAGCTCCAGGGCAGCCTGCAGCGAAGCGAGTTTGCGTATTTTTTAAACAATGGTCCCATTGAAGCAATATCTGATTCACACCCACCTCTGCAATTATTGTTTGTCTTGACGATGACTTGTCCCTGGTAACCGTCGCCGCGACGAACGAGATTAGAGCTGATTCGGCGTTTGGAGATATCCCCGACCGAGCCGTTAATGGTCACGGGGTACTGTCGTACAAATGCCAGATGTTCTTCGGGCACCACCGTCAGATTAACATGCAGAATGGCCAGATCGGCATCCACACGAGTACCAAGTCCGTTCGATACGCTTACGCGCAGGCCATCCTGTTGCCAAATTTCGACGATTTCGCACAGCAGGTATCGCATGTTATCGAATGGGAAACGTTCATGTGCAATAATGACTATGTGATGCATATATTTTGCTCTACGGCTTAACCTAACCTCCTGGTATATAAAACGTTGATTTTAACAGATATTGAGGTATCAATCAAGTCGTAAGGTGCAAAAATTATACTTCGGCAGCCATGTGGGATATTATGATTTGAAATCTTATCGGAAGCAGGTGTTTACAAAGGTATTAATTAGACAAGCTTTAAGTTTATATGCTTCGGATGATTATGGTATGACAAATTTGTTCTTGCCCTAATATAAAAAGTCACTAACATTCAATTAAAATTGAAAAATCCAGTCTAAGAAGCCGGGCCGAGTTTGTGGCCGGCCGCGACGGTGTACAGGCGTTTTTTCGGCTCGGTGTTGATGTGAGAGCAGACGATTTTGCCGACAAAGATGAAATGGTCGCCGGCGGGAATCTGCGATTCGAACTCGCATTCGAAATTGGCGACGGCGTCGGCCAAAAGCAGAGAATCAATTTCTTTCGCCGGGGCTGTTTCACAAGCGAATTCGGCGAATTTGTCGATATTTCTGCCTGACTTCGAGCCGAAAAACAGGGCCGCTTCGGCCATCTCCGAGGAGGGAAAGGCGATGGTAAAACTCCTCGTGTGCGTGATTGCCTCAACGGAATAGTGCGTTTTTGCTACGGCTATTGCCATCATTGGCGGAGTCCCCGAGACAATCATTGTCCAGCCCAACGTAATCGGGTTAAATTTGCCGTTCCTGTCTTTGGCTATTGCTATAACGACCTGTTCGGGGTATTTGGTTTTAATTGCATCTGAATATTCGACCTGTTTTTGCATTGCTTTTGTCCCCACTTGGTTTTAATATTTACATCTTAGAAATTGCTAAAGGGATTATAACCATCAATAAACCGGTAACAAGGAAAAAATCGTGAAGTTAATTAATCAAAACAGCCTGGCTTCGACGCTCGATTCAGTCAATGAGGCATTTTTTTATAATCGGCCGTTGTCAAAATCCGAAAGAGTACAGGCAGCCAAATGGATTGCCTCTCGCCAGGGCCTGCCGGGTTCGTATGCGAATATGTTTGCTCCGACCAAAAGGGATTTTCGGAATGGTTTAACGCTCTTTACCGGCGAAAAGATAACGACGCGGGCGGGACTGTCCCATATTCTCGGCCAGGAATCCTGTCGGATTTTATTGCTTCTGGACGTGACATCGGTAGATGTTAAGTCGGCCCTGGAAAAAGCCACTACTGGATTCATGGAGCGTATGAAACAGTATATAATGGCGGATAAAGGAATGTATTGTTGTGCGAGCTGCAGTTGTGAGCTTTGGCGGCGTTTGTCGGCGGGGGGGATTAAAAACGGCGAGCGGATACTGGCAGCGGGAATAAAAACACTGAAATCCTTTCGAGACGGCAGGGGACGGTGGAAGAGATTCCCGTTCTATTACACGTTGCTTGTTCTAAATGAGATAGAGCTTCCCAGCGCCCGGAAAGAAATGCGATATGCTGCACCGGCCTGCGAGCGGCTGTTAAAAAGACAAACAAAAAGAGATAAAATCGGCAAAAGGCGTCGCATTTTAGCAGAAAGAATTCTCGAAAAGTGTTGAAATTATAATATTAATTTTAATAAGGAGAAAAAAGTGAGCACGATAGGTTTCATCGGCAGTGGAAATATGGCGGAAGCCATGATAAACGGCATACTAAAGGCCAATGTGTACCGGCCGGGCAAGGTTTTCACCAGTGACGTTCGTAAGGAGCGGCTCGAATATCTTCGGGAGCACTATGGAGTCAGGACGACAGAGAGCAACGCTGAGCTGGCTTCGAATGTTGATAATCTGGTTTTCAGCGCCAAGCCGCAGAATATGAAGGAAGCCATGGAGGAGATCAAAGGAGTAATCAAGCCGGATGTTCTTGTAATATCCATTGCGGCCGGTATCACGACATCAAGCATTACCAATATTCTTGGTGATGTGGCAGTTGTTCGTGTCATGCCGAATATGCCGGCATGGGTCGATGAAGGCGCCAGTGCTTTGTTTGCCAATGAGAAGGCAAAACCCAAAGTCGAGTATGCCAGACTTATTTTGCTTTCCGTTGGAAAAGCCGTTGTTCTTGAGGACGAAGGCCTGATGGACGCCGTTACGGCGATCAGCGGCAGCGGGCCTGCTTATTTCTTCCTGATGATGCAGGAAATGATTAAATCGGGTATCGAGCTGGGTTTGCCTGAGGATGTCTCGAAAGAGCTGGTCCTCCAAACAGCCAAGGGTGCCGCACTGCTTGCCGAAAGAGCAGCCGAGCAGGGTGAGACGCCGGAGATGCTAACAAAGAAGGTCGCCACACCCAACGGCACTACAGAGGCGGCGTTTAAGGTATTCATTGAAAGAGGTCTCGAAGATATAGTCTTAAAGGCTTTGCGACGGGCGGCCGAGAGAAGCCGTGAGCTTTCACAAGGTTAAAAAACCGGTTAATCCGGGACAGCGAAAGTGCTCGCAGAATAAAGAACACAAGGGACACAGTTTTTCCGGGTGAGTTTATATGATTAAAGCTGACAGTCTAAATAAGCAATACGGCAATATTGTTGCGGTGGATGATGTCAGCTTTGAAGTTCAAAAGGGAGAGACATTCGGTTTGTTAGGGCCTAACGGAGCGGGGAAAACGACTGCAATTAAATTGCTGTGCGGGCTTTTAAAACCCGACGCCGGTACGGTGACACTTGACGGAAAGACCAATCCGGGCCTGATTGAGGTTCGTTTGTCTTTGGGAGTAGTTCCCCAAACACTGGCGATTTACGAGGAACTTTCGGCGGAGGAGAATTTACGTTTTTTCGGCAGGATGTACGGACTCAGCGGGCAAAAGCTGAAAGAGCGTGTCAGGGATTGTCTTGAGATAGCGGGCCTGTCAGAGCGCAGCAAAGAGCGAGTCTCAAAATATAGCGGCGGAATGAAGCGGCGGCTTAATATGGTATGTTCTCTTTTACATGAGCCACCGATTTTATTGCTTGATGAGCCGACAGTTGGGGTAGATCCGCAGTCTCGCAATTTGATATTCGATACGATAGAGGATATAAAAAAACAGGGCCGGACAATAATATATACGACGCACTATATGGAGGAGGCTCAGCGGCTTTGCAAGAGGGTGGCGATTCTTGATCATGGTAGGATTTTAGATATGGACACCGTTGAGAATCTTATTACCAAGCACGGAGGCCCATCCCATATTGAGGCCGAATTCGAGGAAAGACCGCCCGATCCCGGAAAAATAAAACCGCTTATCGGTGATGAGAACATACAGTTCGAAGGCAGCAGAGTCAGGTTCCAAACGGACCGGCCGATGGAGTCTCTGGCAAAGCTTAACAGCAGCGGCCTGCGTTTTCGTTCGCTAAAAATACAAACAGCTAATCTTGAGGATGTTTTTCTTAACCTGACCGGGCGGAGGCTTAGAGACTAATGAGAATGGTATTATTTATTGCTATTAAAGACCTGCGTGTGCTGCTAAGTGACAAGGGGAATATTTTCTTTGTTTTCGGTTTTCCCGTTATGTTTGCCCTGTTTTTTGGTGCGATTTTTTCCGGTGCGGGCGAGGGACCATCGGGAATGAAAATCGCCGTTGTGGACGCGGATAAGTCTGAGTTTTCTGGCAATTTCATTTCGGAATTAGAGTCTGACGAGGCATTGAAAATAATCACCACGAGCCGGGATGATGCCATTGAACAGGTCAGAAAGGGCAAAGTAGCCGCTGCGGTTATCATAAACGAGGGTTTTGGAGGCGGATTCGATGCATTATTTAACTCCGAGGAACCTAAGCTCGAAATTGCATCGGATCCTTCACGCAGAATGGAAAGCGGTTACCTGCAGGGATTTCTTGCCAAGGCTCAATTTACGACATTAAGCGGGAAATTTACCGACCGTCAATGGATGAAGGATCAGCTCGGTCTCTGGAAAAATGACATGGGAAGCGACAATGATTTAGATCCGGAGCAGAAAGAACTTTTTTTTAATTTCTTCGATTCGTTCGACACCCTGCTCAAAGATGTCAACGAAGAGAATTATATGGCTGATTTTGGTGGAGATATCCTCAATTTCGCCCAATTGGACGTTAACAGAGAACAAGAAGGCCCCACTACATCTTTTCAAATAACATTTCCACAGGCTATGCTCTGGGCAATACTCGGCTGTACGGCGACATTTGCCATTTCGATTGTGAAAGAACGTGCGAACGGAACATTTGCACGTTTGCGCATCGGCCCGATCGGACGTGCTCATATTCTTGGCGGTAAAGGCCTGGCTTGTTTTATGACATGTGCCTTCATAATGTGCGTTCTTTTTACAGGTGCCAAGACAATTTTTAAAATGCCTGTAAGTAATCTGTCGCTGTTTATTCCCGCAGCACTTTGTACGGTACTGTGTTTTGTTGGTATTATGATGTTTATATGTACAATTGGACGCACAGAGCAAAGTGCCGGAGGCGCCGGCTGGGCAATACTGATGATTATGGCAATGGTCGGAGGAGGCATGGTTCCGCTGGCTTTTATGCCGGGCTGGTTACGTCCGTTCAGCAATATTAGTCCGGTGAAGTGGGGTATATTCACTCTTGAAGGGGCCATCTGGCGCAACTTCAGTCTTACGGAAATGATAAGCCCGTGTCTGGTATTACTGGCAATCGGTGTATTATTCTTTCTGCTTGGTGTATTTATTTTGACAAGACAGGAAGACTAATTCTGATTTAAAGCATGAACTTTGGCAGAGATTAGGATGACATCCCGGCAGGCATTAAAATCTATGTAGTTTACCTGTAGAAAAAGTCGGGAATAGAACGTCTCAGGTACCTTTTATACCTAAAAAAACATGTCTTGATGTATGTGTAATATTTGGAACCTTCTCGGGTGGTAATTGTATAACTTTTATAGATATACAATGTAAATTCAGTACGAATTAGGTTATTTAAGCAGTGAAAGATACGGATGTTATACATCGGGTTTTAGGGGGCCATATTGATTTATTTAAACTGCTTGTGGATAGATATCAGGGGCCGGTTATCAGGTTTATACAAAATATGATACACGATAATCATACATCTGAAGATATCGCTCAGGATGTTTTTATGGCTGCGTACAAGACACTATCTTCGTTTGATTCACATCGTAGTAATTTCTCAACGTGGCTATTCGTTATTGCCAGGAACAAAATTCTCAACTTACTAAAAAAGAGGCGGCCGGTGTTTACGAACCAATTACCTGAAGTGCCCGATTCACAGAATCCTTCTGATAACCTTATGACAAAGGAATTTTTCAACAGACTGGAAAAAATATTACGGACTCTGCCAGTCAAACAGAAGACAGCATTTGTACTGGCTGAGTTTGAAAAATTGCCATACGCGCAGATTGCAGAAATCGAGGGGGTAAGGATCGGAACTGTTAAATCCAGGATTAGCAGAGCGAAGAAGAAATTGGCAGCGACATTAAGTGAGCTTGATGGAGATATCTTATGAGACGTCAAGAGGTTTATGACATCTGGAATAAAGCCAGAGAGCAAATAGATGTTAAGGAAGACTTCACAGATAAAGTGATGAATCAAATTTTTCTTTATGAGCAAAAGAAAAGCAAAACTTTTTTCGATTATCGACGATTCGTTGACCTTATATCGGCCAATTTAACGGCACAGGCGGCTTTTGTAGTCGTGGGAGCTGTAGTAGGTCTTACCAGAGTCGTATTTATGTTTGCAGTAATTCTTGGATATTGAATAAAAGGAGCTAAGAATGTCAGAAGTCACTATATCTCCAAAAAATACGCGGCGGCCGTGGCTGGCTATCTTGCTTTCGCTGATAATCCCCGGCCTTGGGCATTTATACTGCGGAAGAATAGTCAGAGGCCTTTTAATGGCTTTCCTCTTCGGATTACTCGGTAATATGATCTGGGCTTCTGTTGTGTTTCTTTCTCCACTTAGGGCGGTATTTTTCTGCATGTTCCTACTGACATATTTTGCACTCTGGCTCGTGCCGGCCGTCGATTCATATAATATTGCCAGGCACACAAAAAGCGATTACGAATTGAAGGATTATAATCGGTTGATTGTGTACTTTCTTTGGGCGGTAATGTCTTCGGGCAGCTCTGTAATTGGGGCACTCCATTTCAGGGAGAAATTTCTGGAAGCGTTCAGGGTTCCAGCCGCTTCATGCTATCCGGCGATAGTGCCGGGTGATAGATTTTTAGCCAATAAACTTGCGTATAAAAAAAGTGATCCCCGAAGGGGCGACCTTATCGTTTTCATTAATCCGGAAGACCGGCGGGTAAAATATGTAAAGAGAGTAGTTGCAGTTGCCGGTGATACAGTGGAAATCAAAGACGGGGAACTTTACATCAATGACCAAAAACTCGAGCGTCAAAAGCTTCCTGATTCCGAATTGGATAAAATACGAATTGAAATTCGTGGAGCTTTATTGAAAGGTGATTTATACGAAGAATTAAATGGGCAGGTTAAATACAATATCTTCATGGCCCACCCTCCACACCTGTCAATACCTGACTTCTCAAAGATTGCCATTCCTGAGCATCATTGCTTTGTCCTGGGTGATAATCGAAATAATTCTTACGATAGCAGGAATTTTGGTCCAGTTCCTTTGGCAACAGTAATAGGTCGAGTAGATTTTCTCTATTGGCCGGTCAAAGATATATCCCGATTCGGCAGTCTAAGCTCAGAATAAACCGAAATTTCTTGAAATAAAAAAGTGCTTCTAATCGACGATGATTGCCTCGACGGGGCATTCGTCGGCCGCCTGCTGAACGGCGTCTTCGTGCTCGGCGGGAACTTCTTCGACCATTACCTGTGCCATATCGTCACCCATCTCGAAAACTTCAGGACAGGTGTCAACGCAAAGGCCGCAGGCAGTACAGGTATCCTCGATTCTGACTCTCATAGTTATACTCCTTCTCTAATTCTGAGATTTTTTGCCCGCTTGTGGCGGACGTAAAATCATATCCGTGGCCCGGTTGTATCGTATTCTGCTCGTGTATCTCTTTCGGCCTTATATTCATTGTGTGAAAAATAGCCTTTGGGACAAATTCTGTCAAATCAAAATGTTTTTGTAGAAAAAATTTGCCGGCTTTGTTATACTGCTTTTCCGTTATGTGCAGTTGCAATTTTGCGGCATAAATTGAGTTTTCTAATCGAATAATCATTAACCAACTCGAAAATGGCTTATACCGTTCTTGCAAGAAAATATCGGTCGCAGACATTCGATGACATCATCGGGCAGGACCCAATCGCCCAGACCCTGAAAAATGCGATAAAAACCGGCAGAGTTGCCCACGCCTATCTTTTTACTGGCACAAGAGGCGTAGGCAAGACCACGATGGCCCGGGTTCTGGCAAAGGCGCTCAACTGTCTTTCGGTCGATGAGCCGACGACTGAGCCGTGCTGTAAATGTGCAAGTTGTGTCGCGGTAAATATCGGGGATGATATCGATGTTATCGAGATAGACGGGGCGTCGAATAACAGGGTCGATGAAATCCGCGAGCTTCGGGAGAACGCGATATACCGGCCCGCGCGTTCGAGATTCAAGATTTATATCATCGACGAAGTGCACATGCTGACCGTTTCGGCCTTCAACGCACTTCTCAAGACGCTGGAGGAGCCCCCGAGCCATATCAAGTTTATTTTCGCCACTACCGAGCCGAACAAAGTTATCGCGACGATTCAGTCCCGGTGCCAGAGGTTCGATTTTCGCAATATTACTCCGGCGGTGATTGCCGGGCAGCTTAAATCCGTGCTCGGTCGGGAGAAGATTAAATACGAAGAGGACTTGATTCTGCCGTTGGCGAAAATGGCAAACGGCTCGATGCGGGACGGCCTAAGCCTGCTGGACAGGCTTATCAGCACCGGCGTCGAACCTTTAACGGTCGAGTTGCTCGAGCAGTATCTCGGTCAGCCGAACAGCGAGAAGATATGGAATCTTATCGAAAAAATCGGCGACAGCGATGCAACCGGCACACTTGCCGCCGTTGAGGAATTGATCGGAACCGGCGTCAACGAGGTCCAGGTCGTCGATTCGCTTATCGATTATATGCGCGATTTAATGGTGGTCAAATCCACGGGGCCGAAGAGCGAGTTAGTGATTTTAACCGAGCAGCAGCGTCAGCGGGCCGGCGAGATAGCGGAAAAATTCGATATAGCGGCACTGATTTATAATATTGCGACACTGGAAAAGCTGCGATGGGCGGTGAAAAACAGCGATACGAGCAGGGCACTTCTGGAAGCGTCACTTTTACGATTTGCCCTGAGCGAGCATTTTCTGAATGTTGACGGACTTCTCTCGCAGTTGAAATCCGGCAAAGAAGCTACAGTTAAAAAAAAAGTAATGCCGGGCACTGAGAACCGGACAGGGGGAAGCTTCCCTGCGGCGGATGACAGGCAGCGGGCGACGAGCCTCAAATCACAAAATATTTTCGGCCGAACGGATATACAATCGATAAAAGATAATTGGCAGAATCTCTTGAAAGTTATTACGACCAGGCTCGGGCCGAGCACCGCCGGTTTGTTAGGCTGGGCCGAACCATCTCGATTTGAGGGCGGCATCTTAACGCTCGAATTCGGACCGTCTGCACAGGTACAGAAAGGAATGTGTGAACGCAACGACCGGGCCGAGCAGATCAAGAACGTGCTCAGCGAGCAGCTTTCAATTCCCGTGAAACTGAAATTTGAAATTGCAGCGGGAGAACAAACGCAGGAAGAGCCGGTCCCGATCCGAGAGATGACCACCGGTCAGAGACGAAATGAGCTGATTAATGATCCGGCGGTAAAAACTGTCCTTCTCGGCCTCGACGCAACAATCACCGGCATCGAAGAAGATTAAGGATTGATGATTTATATAAAATGTGTGGCAGCCTCAAGCGCAGCTTGAGGATGGCTGAATGCAGAAAAAGAAAAAAACAGGATTAATTTATGAGTAGTGCATATACGGAAAGTTTGAATAGATTGATCGAGGAGTTCGGCAAGTTGCCGGGTATCGGGCCGAAGTCTGCAGAAAGGTTAGCGTTTCATTTGCTAAAAGCTTCGCCGGCGGAAGCTATGAAACTGGCTGATGCCATACGCGATTTGAAAGAAAGAATTAAACGTTGTGAAATCTGCTACAATTTATCCGAGCAATCCGTTTGCCAGATATGCTCCGACCCTCGCCGGGACAAGAGCATAATATGCGTTGTCGAACAGCCTAAAGATGTCATAAGCTTGGAGAAAACCGGGGCGTGTAAATGGGTGTATCACGTCCTCGGCGGTCATATAGCACCGCTTGATGGCGTTGAGCCGGGCGATTTGACTATCAAGCAGCTTGTCGAGAGGATTTACACCGGTAATGTAACAGAATTGATAATGGCGACCAATCCGAATATGGCCGGCGACGGCACGGCGCTTTATATAAGCTCACTTCTGAGGAATTCCGATGTGAAAATTACCCGTCTGGCAAGGGGGCTTCCCACGGGCAGCACAATAGAATACGCCTCCGGCAAAATGCTTGCCGATGCCATAACCGGCAGACAGGCGCTGGAATAATTTTTTCCCACCTTTATTTGCATCTTAATATCCGTCGAAGGCATGATTATTACTGAATTCAAGGTGCGATATTGACGAAATCGGATTATGTATCTATGATAAACTAAGAATAGCTTGAATAACGACTTAAAAGAGGATTTTTATCGGTGCTTTTATGAAGCTGGAGATGACAAATCAGATGCGGATGGAGCAGAGAATGAAGCTCGCTCCGCACATGATACAATCCATGGAAATCCTCCAGCTTCCGATCCTTGCCCTGCAGGAAAGAATTGAACAGGAGCTCAACAACAATCCCGTATTGGAAATATCCGAGCCTTCGAATACGGAGGATGAAGATTCCGCTCGGGAGCAGCCCCGGGAAGATACCGGCGAAAAAGACTTGGTTGTCGGCACGGACAACAATAAAGCCCGGGACTTCGAGCGACTCAATGGTCTTGACGATGAATATAAAGATTATATGGACCAGTCCGGCCCATGGCGCACACGGATACCCGGTGACGAACCGGATAGAAAACTCGAGGCGTTAAAAAATACCGCCGCTCCTTCTCAGTCGCTTCACGAATATCTTTCAGAACAATGGCGGATGGTCGATGCGAAAGAGCCTGTAAAAAAAGCGGGTGAGATGATTATTGATTATATCGATGACCGGGGTTATCTAACGGTAAGACTCGAGCAGTTGCATAACAAGGACAAAAACGATTTTACGGTCGATGATTTGAAAGAAGCCCTCGGCCTCGTACAGAAGCTGGAACCCGCCGGCGTAGGCGCTCGCGATTTGAAAGAGTGCCTGCTTATACAGATGGCCCAAAGCGGCGAAGACGGAACCCGTTTTAAAGAGGAATCACAAAATGGCGACAAGGATATGAGCTTCGAGTCTCGTTTGATTACCGAGCACATGGAGGAGCTGCTTGAGAACCGTCTGCCGGAAATTGCGAAAAAGATGAATTGCGATATCGAGGCAATCAACCGGGCCATCGAGCGGCTCAGCAAGCTTGACACCTCGCCCGGTCTGCAAATCGGCCGGGACAGAAACCATCCGATCACTCCCGATGTCATTGTCGAGGCCTCGGATAGTTCAGACCGGTATTCTGTGAGACTTGCCGATACGAATTTGCCCGGCCTGAGGATAAGCGACTATTACGCGAGGATGGTCAAAGACAATCGGGTCAGCGAAAAGACCAGGAAGTTTTTACAAAATAACCTTCGTTCCGCCCAGTGGATTATGGACGCGATAGAACAGCGTAAAAACACACTTCTTAATGTGGCGAAAGCGGTGGTGAAATATCAGAAGGACTTCTTCGACAAGGGGCAGCTTCATCTTCGCCCGTTGCCTATGTCGAAGGTTGCCGATGATGTCGGTGTGCATTTAGCGACGGTATCGAGGGCTGTCTCCGGTAAGTATGTCCAGTGCTCGTGGGGGATTTTGCCGCTTCGCAAGTTTTTCAGCGGCGGAAAAGAAGACGTCAACGGCCGGGGCCGTAGTTGGGAGGCCATCAGGGCCAAATTGCAGCAGATTATCGACGAAGAGGACAAGAGCAAACCTTTAAGTGACGATAAGATAGTTGAAAAGCTGGCAAAAGCCGGCATCGATAATCTGGCCAGGCGAACCGTCGCAAAGTACCGCAAAATCCTCAACATCCCCGCCGCAAGATTCAGAAAAAAGTATTAAAATCCATTACATGTCATGCTGAACGAAGTGAAGCATCTGGGCAACAAACAGGAATAAATAAACGGAGTCGAATTTACATTCGCAACCCAGATTCTTCGCTGTCCCTTGGGGACGCCTAACGGCGCGCTCAGAATGACAAATGGAAGATAGATTTGTTTTGTTGAATGAAGTTTTGCAGAATCCTCAATATCCCCGCCGCAAGATTTAGAAAAAAATATTAGAACCCATCACATGTCATGCTGAACAAAGTGAAGTATCTGGGCAACAAACAGGAATAAATAAACGGAGTCGAATTTAAATTCGCAACCCAGATTCTTCGCTGTCCCTTGGGGACACCTTACGGCGGAATCCACTGCTACGATACTTTAAATAGATACCCGCTCCCCGCTTCCGCGGGGACAAGCTTGCCCCTGCGAAGGCAGGGGCGGGTATGACAATTGGGGAGTGAAGTTCCTCCTCATTTTTTTCTAAATGTAGTATGTATATTCTTCCTTTCTTGGTTTTTCTCTATGTCTCATTGATTGTCAGATTATTTTAATTGATCTTAAAAAATCCTCAATAAATTTTGGTGAGGATAAAACTAAATATTTGTTAGGATAACGTTTATCTTCAATATTAAGATGAACCGAAGCTTTACCCCTTCCTAGAATTACTGACGTAGATTTAGGATCAATTTCATGTACTAATCCACAACGTACATCACGCCATAGGGCGTGCAAACAGAAATCATCCTTTTTTCCCAATAAATTACTACGCTTTTTTAATAGGTCAAAGGTCACCGGCATATACTCTTCTATATACTTTTTAAAACGATATTCAGAACCACCTGTGAAGAGTTTTTTGCCTAAACCATCAATATAGCAACATGCTTCAAGCACTACTGTTGTATTCAAGCCTGCTTTTTTTGTTCTTTTGATCGATTCTCTGATATTCTTTTTAACTTGTCTATGAATAATCATTGTCATTTTTTCCCCGGAAAATGGAAATTAGCTGCAAGTATTTTCCCTTTCATCAAAGTCACCTCTTATCTCGCATAGGATTCTCCAACAGATGCGTGAGACAACTTTTATGATATCTTCAAGTTTAGCTTATCATATTTCAGGTTTTTTGTCAGCAGAATTTTGGGGTTTGAAAGTTGTCATTCCTGCGTAGGCAGGAATCCATACCCTTGCTTCTGGATTCCGCATGAAGCCTGCCTTGAGCATAGCCGAACAGTTGCGGAATGACATATGAAGATTACCGCGGGCTATTTTGGAGGCCTCGCAAAGACATTTAAAAAAATGTTTTTTTCTTGAACTTTAAGTGTATATATGAGTATATAATCACATAGTTAATTATTAATGGAGGTCGAATGTTAAGTAAAAATAAACAAATGTTATTTGGAAGGCAGGCGGAAATCGCCAGGGCGATAGCGCATCCGCTTCGCATTGCGATTATCAATTTTCTCAAAGACGGCGAGCAGTGCGTCTGTGACATCGCCGAACATGTCGGTTCGGAACGCTCGAACGTTTCGCGGCATCTTTCAGTCATGGCCAACGCCGGCCTGCTGGAATATCGAAAAGACGGACTTAAGGTCATATATAAACTTAAGTTTACCTGCATCGTGGATTTTTTCTCCTGTGTGAGCAGAGTTTTGAAACAGCAGGCAAAAGATAGTGAAAAATTGCTAAAGGCGTTATAGTATTCTGTTAGATGTCATTCTGAGCGAAGCGAAGAATCTCCGGTATCGTTACCCAGATGCTT
Organism: uncultured Pirellulales bacterium; assembly: GCA_964431695.1. Taxonomy (GTDB): domain Bacteria; phylum Planctomycetota; class Phycisphaerae; order Sedimentisphaerales; family Anaerobacaceae; genus JAFGPS01. Next base: position 119,424 of record CAYSKI010000002.1, read on the forward strand.
CGTCTGGCGACTCAGCATGACACTTTGTTGGATTTTGCTTAATAGAATCGTTTTATGAATTTCAAGAAAAACTGGAAAAAGTTAGCGATTATTACGGCGGTGTTTCTCGGATGTTTTTATCTGCCGGTCGGTGTCACCCGCTTCGATAATGCAATTACCGAATCGCTGCATTTGGTTAAGTGGTATGCACGGGAGCATGTACTGCTGTGTCTGGTGCCCGCTTTTTTTATTGCCGGTGCCATATCGGTTTTTGTCAGCCAGGGCTCGGTAATGAAATATCTCGGTGCCAGGGCCAACAAGGTCCTTGCCTACGGCGTAGCGTCCGTATCGGGCAGTGTCCTTGCGGTTTGTTCATGTACGGTTCTGCCGTTATTTGCCGGCATATACAGAATGGGAGCCGGCTTGGGGCCTGCCACCGCTTTTCTTTATTCGGGTCCTGCCGTTAATGTCCTTGCAATAATCCTGACTGCTCGCATCCTCGGATTGGAGATAGGTATCGCCCGCGCAGTCGGGGCAATAGTTTTCAGCATTGTAATCGGGCTCTTGATGCACCTGATTTATCGCAAAGAAGAGATCGAAAAAAGCGTTGCCCAGATGGCCATGCCCGAAGAGCAGGTGAGTCGGCCGTTATGGAAAAATGCCCTGTATTTCGCTTCGATGGTCGGTATTCTCGTATTCGCCAACTGGGCACGCAGCGGCGATGTACGGGCTGTATTTTTATGCTGCCCGGGTGGATTGACCGCCTACAAGGTCGAGGGAACTTTGCTCAATCGCACGGAAGATACGGTGACTATTCTGGATACTTCCGGCAAGACCAGCGAGATTCCAGCCGAGCTTCTTCAGGAAATCGAGGACGTTGAGAAAAACAGCTTGTACGAACTAATCTTCAGGATTCGGTGGATTTTGGTCCTGATTCTTTTGGCCGGTTTTGGTGTGATGGTATTTTCATGGTTTAATCGCAGTGAGCTTTCACATTGGTTTGACTCAACATGGGATTTTGCCTGGCAGATACTGCCGTTACTGTTGGCCGGAGTTCTGATTGCAGGATTCCTGCTTGGCCGACCGGGACATCAGGGAGTGATTCCCACTGCATGGGTCAATCGCGCCGTCGGAGGCAATTCGGTCTGGGCCAATCTTTTCGCTGCTGTTGCCGGGGCGTTCATGTACTTCGCAACTTTGACGGAAGTTCCCATTCTGCAGGGCCTGATGGGTGCGGGGATGGGAAAAGGGCCGGCACTGGCTTTGCTTTTAGCTGGTCCTGCATTGTCTTTGCCGAATATGTTAGTGATTCGCTCGGTGATAGGAACGCAGAAGACAGTGGTCTTTGTCACGCTTGTGATTGTAATGGCGACCATATCGGGAGTCATATTCGGTATGTTATAAAATATTAAAAAAATAAAATGGAAGGTATTTATTGTGACTAAGTCAATAACGATTAATCCCATCGGCGTTATCCATTCATCGCTTACAGAAGCGAAGGGTGCGCCGATTCAGCCGGTTTATGCCAAAGAAAGTGAAGGAATCGTTGAAGTTTATGAACCGTACAGAAAAGCTTTGAAAGACCTCGAAGGCTTTGAGAGGATATGGCTTTTGTATTGGTTTCATAAGGCGGCCGAATCAAAGCTGTTAGTTATACCTTACCTGGATACGGTCGAGAGAGGACTGTTTGCAACACGGGCGCCGTGTCGTCCCAATCCAATCGGAATCTCGCCTGTGAAGCTTTTACGGATAGAGGATGGGCGGATTTATATAGCGCAGGTGGATATCCTGGACGGCAGCCCTCTGTTAGACATCAAACCTTATATTTCCCGATTTGACATTTTTAAGGTCGAAAGAAATGGTTGGCAGGAGCATGTTTCCGGTGTTCCCGGTATTGCCGACAAACGGTTCCATAACAAAAATAGACCTGGAGATTAAGATATGAAAAAGATCCAGATTCTTGGTACGGGATGTCCTAAATGTAAAAAGTTGGCCGAGAGCGCAGAGGTTGCGGTAAAAGATTTGGGCGGTGAATTCGAGATTGAGAAAGTCACCGAGATTAATGAGATTATGAAATTCGGCGTGATGATGACACCGGCCCTGGTGATTGACGGCCGGGTGAAGGTTGTCGGCAAAGTACTTTCGCCGGATGAAATAAAGACAATGCTAATATAACAAAGTCATTTCGAGCGGAGGCTGCGCAGAAGCCGAAGTCGAGAAATCTGGTTTTAGATAGATTTCTCCACTGCGTTCGCTTCGCTCACTTCGGTCGAAATGACGATTTCTTAGTATTTAAGGGGAAAATTATGTGTGCGGAAGAATCAAATGTTTGCAGCGGCGGCCCGAAGTTGATATTTGCCTGTTCGGGAGCGGCGGATGTGGGAGAGATTTCCGACCGTGCGGCACGAAAGTTAAGTAAAGATGGTATTGGGGCAATGTTTTGCTTAGCCGGTTTAGGTGGAAGAGTCGAACCGATTATGAAAAAGACTCACTCGGCTTCGAAAATACTTGCTATTGACGGATGCAGCCTGGATTGTGTTAAGAATTGTCTCGAAAACGCCGGATTTACGGAATTCGAGTATATTCGTGTCACCGATCTCGGATTGGAAAAAGGGAAAAGTCCGGCCAACGATGAAAATATTAACAAGGTTTCTTCTAAAGCTATTGAAATGCTCGGTTAGAGTACAGGAGTCTAAAAATGAGCCAAACGTGGAAAATTGTAATTGTTGCCGTTCTTATTGTCTCGGTGATTACAGTACTTACCATCAAGCGAAATAAATCGGAACCGGCGACTGAAGCCACTGTGGATATAACGGCAAATGTCGATGAGGCGATACAGCCGGACAAGCTTGTAACCAAAGAGCTGCCGATGCTGCTCGATCTCGGTTCGGATGAGTGTATTCCGTGTAAAGAGATGGCTCCGATTCTCGAAGAGCTGAAGACCGAATATGTCGGCAAATTCAAGATGGAATTCATGGACGTTCGTAAAGATCCCATGCTGACTACGGTTTATAATATAAAACTTATCCCGACACAGATATTTTTAGATGCTTCCGGCAAGGAACTGTTCCGCCACGAAGGATTTTACTCCAAAGAAGACATCCTTTCTAAGTGGAAAGAGCTTGGCCTTGATATGACACAAACCGAATGATACGTGAACTATTTACAATATTAACACGTGCGGTTGAGGGGACTGCCGCGATAGCATTGGCAGCCTCTTTTGTCTGGGGGATTTTGAGTATTCTCTTAAGCCCGTGTCATCTGGCGAGTATCCCTTTAATCGTCGGATTTATTAACGGACAGGGACAAATATCGACCCGGCGCGCCTTTTATATTTCCGGCCTCTTTTCTGTGGGCATCCTGATAACGATTGCCGGCATCGGGGCCATTACCGCCGCGGCAGGGCGAATGTTAGGCGATGTGGGGCCGTACGGCAATTATTTTGTAGCAGTCATTTTTTTTGTGTTTGGTTTAATCCTTCTGGATGTAATTCCGATGCCGTTCAGCGGCCCCGGACAGGTTGGAATGAAAGGAAAGGGTCTGCTCGCAGCGTTTATTCTCGGCCTGGTTTTCGGCATCGCTATCGGCCCTTGTACATTTGCATTTATGGCCCCCGTACTGGCAGTAACGTTCAAGGTTGCCTCATCGAACATAACTTACGGTATAGTTTTACTGCTGGTATATGGCTTGGGCTATTGTTCGGTGATTGTTTTTGCCGGAACTTTTACCGAATTAGTGCAAAAATATATGAACTGGAACGAAAAATCCAAAGGGGCGGTGATTCTAAAGAGACTCTGCGGCATTCTTGTTTTGACGGGCGGCCTTTACCTGATTTTTATTGCCGGTTAACGAACAATCCAATACGTCGTACCTCATTATTGTTGACACTCCCAATAGAGTTAATAAAATAGCCTAATACCGAGCTAAAAGTTCAAAGTTGAGTAGTTTTAAGCTTAGTAGCAGGTTTTCGGCTTTTTGGGTCGAAGATTTAATTACTACCGGAGTTACAAGATGGACCCTAAAATTTTTAAGGCTTACGATATCAGGGGTATATACCCGGACCAGTTCAACGAGGAAGATGCGTGGAAAATCGGTTCCGCCACTGCCCAGTTTTTACGGTCGCTGCTTCGCGGTTACGAGCGGGGCCAGGCGAGCGCTCAATCGCTGTGCGTTGGCCGTGATATGCGAACACACAGCGAGGCACTGGTAAAAGCTCTAATCAAAGGGATGAATTCTACCGGAGCGAATGTGATTGATATCGGCATGATTGATACGCCGCAGATGTATTTTGCTATCAATCATATAGGTACCTGCGGCGGTGTCCAGGTAACAGCTTCTCATAATCCGGCCAAGTATAACGGTTTTAAGATTTCCGGGCTGGAGGCCAAGCCTGTCGGCGCCGATACCGGCTTAAAGGATATAGAACATATCGCGTTGGCTCTGCTTCATACCAAGGGGACCGCCTCCGGCTCGGTCAAGAAAAAGGACTTGACCGCCGAATATAAAAAGCATGTCCTGAAGTTTCTCAAACCGAAAATCAAAAAGTTAAAGATTGCTATCGATGCTTCCAACGGGATGGCCGGCAAGATAGTCCCGGCGATTTTCGGTGACTTGCCGATTGAAATAGTCAGTCGGAACTTCCAGCATACTGGAAAATTCAAACACGAGCCGAATCCGTTGGTCGAGGCGAATCTGACCCAGGTCAAATCGGCGGTTAAGAGAAGCAAGTGTGATTTCGGTATATGTTTCGACGGCGACGCGGATAGATTAATTATGGTCGATGAGAAAGGCAATACCATCGGCTGTGATTTGTTGACGGCCTTAATGGTGCCGTATTTTTTGGAGAAGCAGCCGAAATCCGCTATTGTTTACGATTTACGCAGCAGCAGGGTTGTCATGGAGGAGATTATTAAGTACGGCGGGACGCCGAGACGAGAAAGGGTCGGCCATGCGTTTATGAAAAAGGCCCTGCGCGATTCGCATGCCATATTCGGAGGTGAGCTTTCTGGGCATTTTTATTATCGGGATAATTTTTACGCTGATTCGGGGATGATTACGTTAGTGCACGTAATGAATATTATAAGCGATGCGAAAGTGCCGATAAGCGAGCTGGTTAAACCTTTGCGAAGATATGCCGCCAGCGGCGAGATGAATTTCGAGGTCGAAGATAAACAGGCCAAAATGGATGAGCTTGCGAAACGGTACAGCGACGGCCGGGTGGACCATTTTGACGGAGTTACGGTCGGGTACAAGGATTGGTGGTTTAACTGCCGGCCCAGTAATACCGAGCCTCTGCTTAGATTAAATTTGGAGGCCAAAAGCAAGGGAACGCTCGACGAGAAGCTGTCCGAAATTACCGGATTACTCGGTGAGCCGGTTTGATTAAATTGCAGCGTGTATATTGGCGGTATGTTACTTCTCGGGGTGCAGAGGCAGGGGAGAATAAATGGAAGTGATAACAAAGACATTTCAGACAGCAAATGGTCCGGTGGAAGGTGTTCAGACCAAATGGGCGGGATTCAGTATTTTATTGGTGACCGGCTCGAAAGGTTTTTTGGCCTGTCCGGCCGTTGATGTCGATGCCTGCCAAAGGTACGGCGTGGCTTGTGCCATAGTTGAAAGTACACCGAATAATCCGATCGGCACATTGGAGCGTTTTCCCGACCGTTGCGTCACAAAGGTGAATTCGAAAGCCGAAGCTTTAGGAATTAAAGAAGGTATGGATGTCGGCGGGGCTTTTGCGCTTATTGCATAAATTTGTACAAATCCAGAATGAAATCCATTGGAGGGAATAATGTCCAGATAAGACTGGATGCTATCTTATGTTTATTAAACTAAAGCGGAAAGAGAGAGATAAAATGAAAACGGGAAAATTTCTACTGTTTGTATTTGTTTTAATTGCAATTGCAGCTTTTGGTGTTCATGCTCAGAAAGAGATGCCTCAGCATGAGGATGAGCCTTTGTTGATTGGCAGGATCAATCCGACTCTGGAAGGAATAGAGGAATTTTATGTCTTAATTGAAGCACACAAATCATTACCGGATGAGGGTGGTTTGGATTGGAAGAAACTCGATGCCCGGGTGAAAGAGAAATTTGAAAAAGAAAATATGAAGGTGGCTTTTGTCGCAGACACACCGAATATGGCATCGATGCTGCCGAAATCAATGACCGGGGATTTATCGGCTTTAATAGTTTTTGTAGATATGCTCAGACTCGAAGAATCACAGATGTATGTTTATCACATTCAAACATCTCTTAAAAAGAAGGCTTATTTATCACGAGATTCTTCTTCGTTTATAAAAGTAGGAGTTTGGGAAACCGGCCGGGAAATGAAAGCAGTGTCGTTTCAGGATATGTCTTCTAAGGTAACTGATGTAGTACTTAGACAAATTGACGCTTTTATTAAGGCCTATAAGGCAGCCAATCCTGCGGATGGAAAAATATCCGACACTGAAAGTAATATAGTTATGAATACTCCGGGAGAGCAGGCCAAATCGAACGTTGATATGGCAACAGCCGGATATAATTATGTCGCATCGAAGAACAGCCAGGTTTTTCATAAACCCGGCTGTCGCTGGGCTCAGAAAATCTCGGAGGAAAATCTTGTAACTTACAATAGTCGCGAAGAGGCGATCAAGGCCGGTAAAAGGCCGTGCAAATCGTGTAATCCGTAAAAACAATTCGCATTCCGGGCGTTCGAGACAAAGAGAATTTAAATAATGAGACTTCAGTTTATAGTGTGTAAGGTCATGCAAAGAGAGGCGTTTTTTTGTGCCGCCCGGTCCAAAAATATTGTCGATGTCGTTTTAATGGAGCAGGGTCTGCATAATGAGCCGGACAGACTCAGGGCCGAGGTGCAGAAAGCGCTCGAAAAAACAACCGACATGCAGGGCAGGCCTTATGATGCCTCGCTGTTGGGATATGGACTGTGCAGCAACGGCATTGTAGGTCTGTCGGCGAGGATTCCGATTGTGGTGCCTCGCGGACATGACTGCGTGACATTGTTGCTCGGCTCCAAGGATAAATATCGGGAATATTTCGATTCTCATCCCGGCATTTACTGGTACAGCCCCGGCTGGATAGAGACCGGTACGCAACCGGGCAAGGAACGCAGTGAAAATCTGCTCGAACAGTACAGGCAGAAATACGGGCAGGACAATGCACAATACCTCATGGAGCTTGAGCAGGACTGGATAAAAAAGTACAGTCGGGCCGTCTATATCGATTGGGGACTCGGTGACAGCGAGTACTATAGGCAGTACACCAGGCACTGTGCCGAGTTTCTCGGCTGGGATTATGACGAGCTTGAGGGCGACCCTGATTTGTGCCGGAGACTTGTTGACGGCCAGTGGGACCGAAGCGATTTTCTCGTTGTCGAGCCGGGAAAGAAAATTAGCGAAGACCTGACGAACGAAGATATAATCACGGCCGAATGACAGAATATGCTGATAAGCGAAATAATAACACTCGTAATTTTTCTTTTGGCCGTAGCAACGGTTTATATTCTGGAATTATTGTTTCTTGCCGTCTTTGCTGTCAACAAGTTCCGAAAGAGACGTAAGACAAACATCCTCCGGACCAAATTTGCGGTTCTGGTTCATATCCTGGTGATAATCGGGATAATCTGCTTTCTGTATGGTCATTTCGTAGAGCCTTATTGGATCGAGGTGAAAATAATCCCAATTCGAACTAATAAGCTGAATCACACAAGCTTTCGTATCGTGCAAATTTCAGATATGCATTGCGACAAAAAGGCGCGAAACGAAAAGGCCGTAGTAGAGCTGATTAGTAAACTGGAGCCGGATATTATTGTTTTTACCGGCGATGCCGTAAATACTCCTTCGGTGTTGCCGAGGTTTAAGGAGACGATGAGCAGCCTCAAAGCCTCTATTGGGAAATTCGCCGTTTACGGCAATTGGGAGACCCGGCACTGGAGCGGTCTGGACTATTATACGGGAACAGGTTTTGAGCTTCTGGATGCCGATACCATTTTGCTTACTAAAAATGATGAGAAACTTTCTGTCTGCGGATTGAGCAGCGATAACTGGAAAGCTCTCGATAAAATGCTGAAGGAGCTATCGGCGGATCGTTTTAATATATTTCTCTTTCATTATCCCAGCCTGATAGAGGAAATGAGAGACTACAACGTCGATCTTTATCTCTGTGGACATACACACGGCGGGCAGGTGGCGCTGCCGTTCTATGGAGCATTGATTACCCTGTCAAAATCCGGTAAAAAATATGAATCGGGTATGTATATTGTCGGCGGTACGAAACTTTATGTTAATCGTGGAATCGGGCTGGAGACTCTACCTGCACCGCAGGTACGTTTTCTTGCCAGACCGGAAATATCTGTCTTTGACATTGGACCGGAGAAATGATTTGTCGGCATTGAGTGGGTAAATACTATGGATCTTATTACTATTGTAGCCATAGCTTTCGCATTAGCGATGGATGCCTTTGCGGTTTCTATAGCCAGCGGCGCCGCCTACAAGCAGTTACATGTAAGGCATACCCTGAGAATGGCGGTTTTTTTCGGTGGCTTTCAGGCATTTATGCCGCTGGTCGGAGCTTTGGCGGGACTTAGTTTCAAAGAATACATAACCGATTATGACCACTGGATTGCCTTTTTTATTTTAGCTGCTGTCGGCGCCAAAATGATTTATGGGTCATATAAAATCACTGAGGCCGAAAAAAATAACAGCCCTTCGAATATTCTTGTCTTGCTTGCACTCTCTGTTGCCACCAGCATCGATGCCCTGGCTATTGGTATTACTCTTTCACTTGTCGCAGCTTCCATTGTGACGGCAGTTATTGTAATAGGTTTGGTGACATTCCTGCTGTCTTATATGGGTGTAATGTTGGGCAAGAAGTTCGGACATATTTTCGAGAACAAAATCGAAGTAGTCGGTGGGCTGGTTCTGATAGCTCTCGGCGTGAAGATTCTACTTGAACATACGGTTTTCTGAGCAGGTCCTTGCGAGAAGGTGGAAAAACGATATAATGCGGACTGTCCGTTAACAGTTCGGTGCAGGGTTGTCTTATCGAAACATAAGTGGTTATTTGAATGGATTCCAAAGTATATTTTGTAAAAGCCTCTGTCAGAGACGGCGAAAAGGTGATTTCTGAAAAAGCGCGTCACTTATTTAGGACCGGCGGTTTCTCTGGAAGTTTCAAAGAGAATGATTTTACGGCGATTAAGGTCCACGTGGGGGAAGGCCGCAATAATACATATATAAAAGCCCCATACATTAAGGGATTGATTGATGAGCTGGTGGCGCTGAATACAAAGCCGTTTTTGACGGATACCAGCACATTGTATGTCGGCCAAAGAAACAATGCTCTGAATCATACGATTTTGGCCGCCGAACACGGTTTTAATTCCGCCGAGCTTGGGATACCGTTCATTGTTTCCGATGGATTGTTCGGAACTACTGAAATAGCGATTGAGATAAACGGCCGACATAACAAGAAGGTCTTCATTGCGACCGATATCGTCATGTGCCAGTCGATTCTTTCCGTAGCTCACGTTACCGGACATATAATGGCCGGACTTGGAGCCACGCTCAAAACTTTAGGAATGGGTTGTGCGAGCAAAAAGGGCAAACTCAAACAGCATGCCGCAGTTAAACTCAGTATTGGAGAGAGCTGTACGCTTTGCGGTGAATGCGTGCGGCATTGTCCCGTCGATGCTATTAAACTGGGAAAAACCAAAGCGCGTATAATTCAGAGCAAATGCATCGGATGTGTGGAATGCATGGCTCATTGCCGGTTTAAAGCCGTCGAGTGCAATTGGGGTCAGGAAACCGAGGTATTACAGGAAAATATCGCCGAATACGCTCGTGGAGTGCTCCTTGGAAAGGAAGACAAAGCGGCATTTTTTAATTTTTTGATGTTGGTTACCGAAGATTGTGATTGTTTTGGTACGCCTGATATGCATACAATAGTCGATGATATCGGTATTGTCGCCTCGAGAGATCCGGTTGCGGTTGATCAGGCGGCACTGGATTTGGTAGAAAACAAGGCAGGCCGGAAACTGCAGAAATTGCTGAAGAACAAAGGAGTTGATCCGAGTTGCCAAATTGACCATGCTCAGAGAATCGGCCTGGGCAATAAACGTTATGAACTTATTGAAATACATTAACGACGAAGGGGATTCTTATGTCTCTTGGGCAGATAATACGACAAAAGCGCGAGCAGTTAAATTTTACACTTGACGAAGTCAGCAACCGTGTGGGATTTTCCAAGCCTTATCTTTCTACTATAGAGACCGGGAAGGTTAAAAATCCGCCTGGCGACGAGCTGCTGGCCAAACTTGAAAAAACTCTTGAGTTCGAACCGGGTTTATTGCTGCATATCGCTCATATCGAGGGGCTTCCCTCCGACATCAGGCATGAATACGAATCCACCGAGGCCGAGAATCAGAAATTACGGCAGATTGTCAAAAATCTTATGGACAACAAGACCGATCCGAACCAGCTTGGCGAGATTCTTTCACAAAGTGAGCTGGGAATCGAGCAGGACAAATCAACTTTGGCGGCCGGTCGGTTGGTGCCGGTGATAAACAAGGTTTCTGCAGGATATCCGAGCGATTTCAATGATTTGGATTATCCTGTAGGCATAGCCGACGATTATGTTCGCTGTCCGGATTTGCACGACCCGAATGCCTTTGCCGTACGGGTTGTCGGCGATTCGATGGAGCCCAAATTCTGTGAAGGTGACATAGTTATTTTCTCGCCTGCAACCGAAGTCCACAACGGCGACGATTGCTTCGTTCGTTTTACTACGCCGCACGAGACGACCTTTAAGAGGGTGTTCTTTGAGCCGGAAAACAAAATACGCCTTCAGCCGAGAAACGATAAATATCCCCCCTCAATTATCAACGGTGACCGCATCAACGGCCTGTACCGTGCCATAGTAAGGTACGAAAAACTATAGGATAGCGTCATTTCGACCGAAATGAGCACTGATTTTTTGTGCGAATGAAGCGGAGAAATCTTTTCAAAATTAGATTCCACTTCAATATTCTTTAATCCAGAACCTCGATAATAGCATGGATTCCCACTGGAGTTTGCCCCTTAGGTGCGGGAATGACATAGTCATTAGCCAGGTTATAACCGATCAAATTTTCTCTCTTGCACATCTTTGTAAAGCAGTATAGAATTTTTACATAAGATGCAGGCGAGTAAATCCTGGATTTGTAAAAATAAAGAGGTGGGAGCAATACCATGAGGTATCTCTGTGTAATCCTCACTTTTTATTACAGTGAGATCTGAATTTTAAAAAATAATGAATAGTAAGAAGAAAAGTGAAAAAAACGCGTGTGATGCTTTTATTGAAATTCTCCAGAAGATAACAGGTGTAACATACAAAGAAGTTGACAGACCAGATGAGAAAAATAGTGTCACTCAAGATATTGATTTTATTTTAAACGCAAATCTTGAAAACGCTCGATATCCCAAAATTGCGGTCGAACATACTATTATAGAAGCTCATGAAAAACAAAAAGAATATGTTAATCAATTGAACGGTATTGAAAAGGAAATCGATCAGAAATGTCAAGGAAAATTGCCAATTGACAGTTGTTTTAATCTAAGTGCTCCGCTTTCTCTTATTGCAGGGATGAATAAAAGGAAAAAAGCTCAATTTGTTGAGGAAATGTCAAGTTGGATTCCTTATGTTGCGAAATCTTTAACTACTAATCAACAATCTTCACGAATATACAATAAACATAAAGTAACTTTATGGTGTATTGGCTCATTTTCAGAGTTCAATGGGACCATTGGAATGATATCATTGAGACCAGAAGATTCTAGAAGGAAAAGACAGGATAGATTCCGCAGGGCAATTGAAGATAAATTGCCAAAGCTTATGAAGTACAAAGAAATTGGATTTGCCACAGCTCTTTTATTGGAAGATATTAGCCTATCCCATCTTAATCCTGGGGGCAACTTAAAGGATCTGATACCTGATCAATATCACTCAGAATTCTATTCAAAAATAGACTATGTTATTATATTTTTTTCCCGTGAAAATAAAATGTTTAGAGGGCATATATGGAAAGAAGAGTCTAAAATATATTCAGAAATTCCATACAATCGCATGTTTAGATTTCATCAATAATAGCTTGTTTTTTAATGGCATATTTTTTCACAAAAGTTCATTGCTTTTGGCGTGCTAAGTGCGTACAATTCGAGGCTATCTATTCGATAGATAAGCTTAATAATACTAAAAAACGCTTTCTATTTCCTTAAATCTGACTCAACAGGGACGGATTTGGTCATAGTGCTGAAAGGATATTTTTCATGGGACGACGCAGAGACAGACTTAATAAACGACGGGTAAAACAGATTAAAACACGAAGGGCTAATACCCCTCGCAAGGCCAAAGAACGTGCACGCAAAGCCGCTCAAGCCGCTGGTAGTGCCGATTAAGGGAAGGGTGGAAGACATATCTGTTTTTTTCAAAAAGTCGTGTTCTCTTACTACATTTTTTGACCGGCGACGGCTAAGACCAGCGCGAATACTTTGGCTGCTCCGGCATTTTTCAGTGTCTTTGCACATTCATTTAACGTTGCCCCGGTTGTTTTGATATCATCGACAAGGCAGATTGTCCGGCCGGTAAAGTTGTGTCTATCGCGAACGGCGAAGGCACCGGCCACGTTCCTTGCACGCGCTGCGGGACTTGCCATCCTTGGTTGCGTTTTAGTGCGGCGGATGCGGACAAGATCTGTGCTTATTTTTACTGTTGGGTTCTTCAGCTTATTGATTAATATATGAGATTGATTGTAGCCCCGGGCCAATCGCCTGGACCAGTGAAGCGGAACAGGAATAAAGAATTCTATTTCGTCCCGAAAACCACCACCCTGTAAAGCGGCATCGGCTAAAAAACCAAGGATTTTATCCAATTCCGTTTTGCCGTTTTTAAATGCCACTATCATGTGTTGAAGGCTATGGGCGTATAGACCGGCGCGGGCTATCTGGTCGAAATGTATTGTTTTACCCTGACAATCCGGGCAGGCACCTTCTAATTGGGCGGCTCTACCGGCATCTTGGCCGCAGCGCCGGCAGTAATCGGCCATAGTACATGTTAAAAGCTCCTTCCAGCAATTATTACACAGACCGTTGTCCGTTTCGCAGATGTTTTCACGACAATTAATGCAGACCGCCGGCCAAAAGAGTTGGTTTATGCTTTGAATCAGTAATGTACCGGCCTGTTTTACGGGAAAGGGAATATTTTTTTGCTTTTTCCTGTTCATTTGAGCGATTTTATAGAAACAAATTGACAATAACAACTGTAAATTTCTAAAGGTTGATCATTTTACTAAAATCGCTCCTTCATAAGAAATATTTATTAATAGTTTACTATATCTGATATAGACAGCCACAATAATAATAATGATTCAAGGTGAATAATTTTATAACCATATTGTTGGCAATATGTTACATTCTTTTCTTATGTACAAAAGGAGATGTTCTTTGGAATATGACATTGACTAAAGTGGTAATAGTTCATATAATTAATTTTTTATGACAAAAGCAGTAAGAACAACCGGAAAGAAACGGACAAGAAAATCCTCCTCCAAAACTGCCAGAGTCAAGAGTAGAAAAGCTTTCAGAAGCTATCAGCAAGCTATTGACTACCTGTTTAAGAGGACAGATTACGAGAAGGAAGAAGCTCTGCGCTATAATATAACGACGTTCAGCCTGGAAAGAATGCACAAGCTGCTTTCGTTATTAGGCGATCCACATAGAAAAATCCCTACAGTTCATATAGCCGGTACAAAAGGAAAAGGCTCGACGGCTACGATGTTGGCCAAAATGCTTGAGGCGAACGATTATAAGGTTGGATTATACACTTCTCCACATATCCTGCACCTGCATGAGCGTATTTCGATTAATTCGGAAATGGTGAGTGAATCAGAAATGCGGGGCCTGCTGAATCGCGTCTATGCTCCTGTTGAAAAGATGTCGAAGACCGATCCTCCTACTTTTTTCGAGATTATGACGGCTTTGGCATTCATGCATTTTACCGATAAGCAGGTCGATATCGCTATCATTGAGACCGGTTTGGGGGGGAGATTGGATAGCACCAATGTTATCAAGCCTGCGGTTATCGGTATAACCAGCCTGAGTATCGACCATCAACAACAGCTTGGTGAAACAATCGACAGCATTGCTATGGAGAAAGCCGGCGTTTTGAAACGTGGCGTCCCGGTTGTTACCGTTCAGCAGGAACCGGCGGCAATGAATGTTTTGAGAACAACTGCTATTTCTCTAAAGGCCCCTTTAAGTGTGACCGGCAGTGATATCGATTTTTCACACAGATTCGAAACGTCGCGTGAGCACGGTCCCCATACAAGGGTCTGCCTGACAACCCCGACAAGCAAATTCGAACACTTAAAAGTGCCTCTGCACGGCAAACACCAGGCAATTAACTGCGGTTTGGCTCTGGCTATGCTGGATAAGCTCAAATCAGTCGGTTTTAAGATTGATAATGAAAAGGCATCCGAAGGATTGCAAAAAGTCACTTTGCCGGGCCGAATGGAGATGATCTCAAACGACCCGAGAATCATGATAGATGCCGCTCATAATGCGGCCAGTATTCGGGCACTGATTCATGCTATAGGGCAGAATATTCCTTATGATTCCATGGTAGTCATCTTCGGCTGTAACAACGACAAAGATATTATGGGGATGCTGCATGAATTACAATATGGTGCCGACAAGGTGATTTTCACCCGCAGCAATTCTGCCAAGGCGGTCTCTCCGGAGGATTTGGCTGAGATGTATACGGAATTATGCGGTAAGATGTGCCAAAGCGCCCCCAGTCTGGATCCAGCCCTGCAACTCGCAAAGAGTGCCGTCAGTAGGGAAGATTTGATTTGTATTACCGGCAGTTTCTATCTCATCGGCCAGGCAAAAATGCGGTTCAAGCCAAATGTGATACTTTCAAGTGTCTAATCTTCGGTTATAGTTTTTCTGAGTATCATGCCTGTTTTTCTACTCCTTGACCGGCAATTTTCTGTCCCGAACTATTTTCAATTTGCAATAAGGTAGAATCTGGGTTAAAAATCCTTCATTCCAGTATCAGGAACTTGCAATAAGGAGTAAGTCGTGGCGGATGAGAAAAAGTATATCGCTGTTGATCTCGGTGCCGAGAGCGGCAGAGTTATGATCGGCTCAGTTTCGGATGATAGACTCGTTTTGGAGGAAATTCATCGTTTCGGGAACGGGCCGATCAAGGAGAATGGCTCTCTGAAGTGGGATTTTGACAAGCTCATTTCCGAAATAAAAGCCGGTATAAGCAAGGCGGTGAAAACAGCGGGGAATGGTATTGCCGGGATTGGCGTCGATAGCTGGGGTGTTGATTTCGGTCTGCTTGACGACGCCGGTGAGCTGATTGAAAATCCGTATCACTACCGCGACAGCCGAACCAACGGAATGATGGAAAAAGCTTTTGAACTGCTGAGCAAGCGGGAAATTTACGAGAATACCGGCCTGCAATTCATGCAGCTTAACAGTGTTTATCAATTGCTTGCGATGCGTTTTGCTAATTCACCCGCTCTGGCAAAGGTAAAGAATCTGGTTTTTATGGCTGATTTGGTCAGCTACTTTCTGTGCGGCGAGATTTTCGCCGAGTACAGCCTTGCCAGCACCTCCCAGTTTATGGATATGAAGACCGGCCGGTGGTCGAAAGAAGTTTTAGACAGGCTTTCTCTGCCGGTCGATATTTTGCCGAAGGTCGTTAAGCCCGGCACCATAGTAGGGCGGTTGTCTCCGGAAATCCAAAAAGAGCTTGGCTGTGGACATGTCCCTGTGATTGCGATTGGATCGCATGATACCGCTTCGGCGATTGCCGGTGTGCCGGCGGGGCGGGGTAACTGGGCATATTTGTCATCGGGTACCTGGAGCCTGATGGGGGTGGAAATACCGGAAGCAATCATAAACGATAAGACATTCGAATACGAGTTCACGAACGAAGGCGGCATCGAAAATACAATCCGACTGTTAAAAAATATCATGGGGCTGTGGCTGATACAGGAATGTCGCAGGCAATGGCAAGAAGAAGGGACTGATTTGTCTTATGGCGAGCTGACGGCAATGGCGGAAAAAGCTGAGCCGTTTGCAGGTTTTTTAAACGTAGATGACAGCGTTTTTCTCGCTCCCGGAGATATGCCGAAAAGAATCAACGAATATCTGGCCCGGACCGGACAAAAAACAACTGAGGATAAAGGGCAAATGAATAGAATCGTTATGGAAAGTCTGGCTCTTAAATACAGGCATGTGATGGACGCCATCGAGGATGTTACAGGCAATACAATAGAGATTCTTCACATCGTCGGAGGCGGGATTAAAAATGAGCTGCTTTGCCAATTCACAGCCAATGCAACCGGCAAGAAAGTAATCGCAGGTCCTATCGAGGCGACCGCCAGCGGCAATATCCTGATGCAGGCAAAAGCGACAGGTCAGATAGAGACGTTAGACCAGGCCAGGAAAATCGTCCGGAATTCCTTCGACCTCAAAGAATACCAACCTCAAAATGAGTCACTTTGGCAAGAAAAATACAATGAGCTAAAGTGCTTGAAGTGAGCTAAAGTGAAAAGTTATAATTTTAGGCACTTTAGTCATTTCAAACTTTAGGCACTTCCGTAAAGGTTTGAGATTGTTTGAAGAACTTGAAAAGCAGTTAGATAGTTTCGATTCCACCGAGAGAAAACAGGCTTTGACGTCACTATGTGAAAAAGTGGCATCGGGTAAAATCAATATGCCCGAGGCCGGAACAGATGTTAATCTTCACTGTCATACTTTCTTTTCTTATAACAGCTACGGCTATTCCCCGAGTAAATTTGCGTACCTGGCGCGCAAGGCGGGATTGGCTGTTGCCGGTGTCGTTGATTTTGATGTCTTGGATGCACTGGAAGAATTTCTCGAAGTGGCGAAACTTCTCGGTCTTAAAGGATGTACCGGATTGGAGACTCGGGTGTTTGTGCCGGAATTCGCAACAAGAGTAATGACATCACCGGGCGAGCCTGGCATTACATACCATATGGGGATGGGATTCCCAAAAGCTCAATTGGAGGGCGAGCAAAAAGAATTTTTGCTGAATCTTCGCCGGACGGCCCAACAGAGAAATCGGGACCTAATGAGCAGAGTCAATCGCCATCTCAAACCCGCCGAATTGGATTATGAACGGGATGTGCTTGTTTTAACACCGGCCGGCAATGCGACCGAACGTCACATCAGCCTCGCTTATGCCCGCAAGGCGGCGGAAATCTTCGGCACAGGACAGGCCTTGGGTGATTTCTGGAGTGAAAAGCTCGGCGTAGAAATCAAGTCAGCAGAACTGTCTGACAGCAGGGAGCTTCTCAATACGATTCGGGCGAAAACAATGAAGCGCGGCGGAGTCGGATACGTCCAGCCGGATACCGGCTCGTTTCCACTGATGGCCGATACTAACAAATTCATCCTTGCCGCCGGAGGGATGCCTGTGCATACTTGGCTGGACGGGACAAGTGATGGAGAAAAGGCCATCGAGGAATTGCTGGATGTTTCGATGAGCACAGGGTCCGTAGCTTTGAATATTATCCCGGACCGCAATTACACGCCCGGTGCGAAAGACGTGAAGCTCGAAAACCTTTACGCGGTTGTGGAAGTGGCTGAAAAGCGACATTTGCCCGTTGTAGTCGGGACGGAGATGAACAGCCCCGGGCAGAAATTCGTGGATAGTTTCGATATACCCGAGCTGGCCGGGCTTGTGCCGATATTTTTGAAAGGCGCCCATATTGTTTATGCCCATTCGGTGCTTCAGCAGCAGTGCGGTCTGGGTTATACCAGCCGGTGGGCCGCGAAAAATTTCAAGAGCGTTGCCGAGAAGAACGAATTTTTCCGGATGCTTGGAAGCTCGCTTGAGCCGCAGAATGAAAATAAGCTTGCCGGATTGAGTGAAGATACGACCGCCGAACAAATATTAGGCATATTTGAAAAGTAGAGAAAATTGTGGGGAACGAACAATGCTGAATCTACCGGATGAGCAATATGCTATGCAACTGGTTGGGCCGGATAAGCTTGTCCTGAATAAATCCAAAGAAGTTTTCAGGCCGGGAAGGCATCAGTTGCTTTGCCGCGTGGAGGCGGTGGGGCTTTGCTTTTCCGATTTGAAATTACTCAAGCAATTTTCCAGCCATGTTCGTAAAAGTCAGATTGTTTACGGTATCGATCTTGAAATTCTGGAAAGGATTCCCAGTTATGTCCCCGGTGAAGCTCCAACGGTTCCCGGGCACGAAGCTGTTGTTAGAATTGAGGCCGTTGGTGACGGAGTAAGTGATTTTGAGCCGGGCCGGAGATACCTTGTGCAAACGGATTATCGCTGGCTTCCAACCGTTGCGAGCAGCAATGCGGCGTTCGGATATAATTTCGAGGGGGCATTGCAGGAATATGTCCTGATGGATACGAGGATCATCACATCTCCGGAAGGAGATTCGATGCTTCTGCCGGTCGGCGAGGAACTTTCCTGCTCGGCGATTGCACTGGTTGAGCCATGGGCCTGTGTCGAAGATGCCTATGCCTCCAAGGAACGTACCGGCATAAAAGCCGGCGGTAAAATGCTCGTCGTTGCCGATAATGATGTGACCGAAGGCGTTTTTGAAAATCTGTTCGACCAGTACGACCGACCCGGACAAATAACCTGGCTGGGCCGGTCTGCACCGCCGAACAAACTTAGCGTGCCGGTGAAAAAAGCTGCTGATATATCGGGTTTACCCGATGCCGGATTTGACGACGTGATTTATTTCGGGAGCAATGCCGAAATTATCGAATCGTTATTTGCAAAGATAGGTACGAGCGGCTTATTGAATATGGTGCTTTGCGGGGGAAATTTCGGCAGGGAGATTGTCACCCCGGTAGGGAGAGTTCACTACGGCGGTATTCGGATAATTGGCACGAAAGGTTCGGACCCGGCCGAATCCATGGAAATAATCCCCGATACCGACGAGATACGACCGGATGACAGAATTAATATTGTTGGAGCGGGAGGGCCTATGGGTCTGATGCATGTTGTCCGCAACATCTGTCAGGGCGTTGAGAGAATCAGTGTTTTTGCCGGTGACGTGGACGACGGCAGACTGGCAACTTTATCAAAGATCGCCGAGCCTTTAGCAGAAAAAAACTCCATTTGGTATCAGACATATAACCCGACGAAAGAAAAAATCACCGAAGCTTTCGACTACACGGCTTTAATGGCGCCGATACCCGCCTTGGTTGCTGCCGCGATAAAAGAAACCGCGCCGCGTGGCCTTATTAATATTTTCGCCGGTATCCCCGCTACGGTGACAGGGCAGATAGACCTTGATATGTATATCGAAAAAGGATTATTTTTCATCGGGACAAGCGGTTCGACTTTGGATGATATGAAACGGATGCTGGAAAAAGTCGAGTCGGGCAAGCTCGATACGAATCTTAGCGTAGCCGCAGTGTGCGGCCTTGCCGGCGCTACCGATGGGATACGTGCGGTTGAAAATAGGTCCATAGCGGGTAAAATAATCGTTTATCCGGCCTGCAGGACTATGGGCTTGGTGCCGTTAAATGAAATGGAACAGAAAATGCCCGATGTCGCGGACTGCCTTAATGACGGGCTCTGGACAAAACAGGCTGAGCAAAAACTTCTGGAAAAATATAAGGATTAATGGATCAAATTTAATTTGGAGCAAGAGCGTTATTATGAAAAATTTTGAACAGGCTTATGAGTTAGCTAAGCAGCGTTACGCCGAGTTAGGTGTTGATACTGACGATGTGATGAAACGACTGAAAAAGATTGCCATATCGCTGCACTGCTGGCAGGGTGACGATGTCGGTGGTTTTGAAACTGTCGGTGCGGAACTTTCCGGCGGGGGGATCCAGGCCACTGGTAATTACCCGGGTAAGGCCCGTACAATTGACGAATTACGCTCCGACATAGAAAAAGCGCTGTCTTTGATTCCCGGCAAACATCGGCTGAATCTTCACGCGTGTTATCTGGACAACGGCGGAAAGTTTGTCGATCGCAACGAGATAACCGTCGGGCACTTCCAGAGCTGGATTGACTGGGCAAAGGCCAACGGCCTGGGGATGGACTTTAATCCGACATATTTTTCCCACGAAAAAGCCGCAGATGGTTTCACGCTCAGCCACATCGATAAGGGCATTCGCGATTTCTGGATCGAACACGGTATTGCCTGCCGGAAAATCGGAGCAGAAATGGGAAAGCAGCTCGGCAGCACGACAGTCACGAATGTATGGATTCCCGATGGGCATAAAGATGTACCTGTTGACCGTTGGGGACCGAGGGCACGATTAATCGGTTCGCTGGATAAGATTTTTGCCGAGAAGCTCGACCCGAGGGTCCATTTGGATGCGGTCGAATCGAAGCTCTTCGGTATCGGCGCCGAAAGTTACACGGTCGGCTCACATGAATTTTATTTGGGCTACACCGTGTCACGGCAAAAGCTGCTGTGTCTGGATGCCGGGCATTTTCATCCGACGGAGGTAATTTCAGATAAAATATCGTCCGTGCTAATGTTCGTGCCGGAGCTGCTTTTGCATGTGAGCCGCCCGGTTCGCTGGGACAGTGACCACGTGGTGATTCTCAACGACGAGTTGTGTGCCATTGCACAGGAAATTATCCGCAGCGGCAAACTCGACAAAATTCATATCGGGCTGGACTTTTTCGACGCAAGCATAAATCGGGTGGCCGCCTGGGTCATCGGGACGCGCTGTATGATAAAAGCGCTGCTTCTGGCACTGCTGGAGCCGGCGGAAAAACTTCGTGCAGCCGAACAAAGCGGCGATTATACTACACGTCTGGCCATACTCGAAGAGCTTAAGACTCTGCCCTTCGGCGCGGTATGGGATTATTACTGCACCAGGCAGGATGTGCCTGTCGGAGCCGAATGGCTAAAAGAAGTAAGGCAATACGAAGATAAAGTGACGAACTTAAGATAAAGTCGTTAAACATAATAAGGAAAGGAGAACAAATGGCGAGCGTAAGTAAGGATGGTGCCATAAAGGGATTGGATGCGCTCTATGAATTCGAGCGGGAGCCGGTCTCACAGGACAAGCTTCAGCCGGGCAAACATTTTGCCGGAGTTTTTGCCGGTGAGCATGTTGCCGGTACCGAATTTGTTATCGGTGCGACGTTTGTCACCTGGGGTGCAAGTGCTTACGACATGTTTGTCGGGCTGCTGCTTGGCAACTTGATGGCGGTGCTGACCTGGACGTTTATTTGTGCTCCGATAGCAGTCAGAACGCGGCTGACTCTTTATTGGTATCTTCGCAAAATAGCCGGGCCTGTCACGACAACGGTATATAATCTTCTTAATGCAGCCCTGTTTTGTATTTTGGCCGGATGCATGATAACCGTTTCGGCTTCGGCGGTTCGCACCGTCATCGGTACGGAACGATATGCTTCGGGTATCGCTCCGCAGGTGGGCTGGCTGCCGACCGATGTAAGATTTGTTCTGATTGTTGTGGTCGTAGGTGCGGTCGTTGTCACGCTGGCTATTCTCGGTTTCAAAAAGCTGGCTCAGTTTGCGGAAGTCTGCTCGCCGTGGATGTTTTTGATGTTCATCGCCGGAGCGGTGATAATGCTTCCCCGCCTGGCCGGTGAAATGTTTGAAAGCGGGAGGATCGGCAGTTTTCAGGATTTCTGGGATTTGGCAAATAAATCCGTCTGGACCGGTGTTGCCCCGGAGGGCAATCCGAAAATGACTTTCTGGCACGTCGCCGCCTTTGCGTGGATATGTAATCTTGCCATGCACGGCGGTCTTTCGGATATGGCACTTTTCCGCTATGCTAAAAAATCTTCCTACGGCTTGTATTCGGCTTTCGGTATGTTATTAGGCCATTATTTGGCATGGATTTGTGCCGGAATAATGGGCGCAGGAGCGGCTCTCGCATTGGGAATGAGCCTGACACAGCTCGACGCCGGCGGTGTCGCCTGGGAAGCGCTCGGTGTAGCCGGTATCATTGCGGTTGTGATTGCCGGATGGACGACCTCGAATCCCACATTGTACAGGGCCGGGCTTGCTTTTCAGACGGTGACGCCCGGCTGGCCGAGATGGGTGGTGACATTGGTGGCCGGAGCGGTGACGACGGCTGTCGCCTGTTCGCCGTTCGTATTCACGAAGCTATTGGATTTCGTCGGATTATACGGCCTGCTGCTGGTTCCCGTCGGTGCGATTGTTTTTATCGAGCACTGGATATTCCCAAAAATCGGTTTTACCCAGTTCTGGGTCTCTAAAAAGAAGCTGCTCGTGAGCTGGCCCGCTTTGGCAAGCTGGTTGATATCTATTGTGGTTGCTCTTGTAATTGCTCAGGACAGTCCTTTGGTGAGTTTGTTGAGGTGGATTGGCATTGAAGCCATTGCAGATGTTTTGAGTAAGCTTGGTTTCCTGCATTTGTTCTTTTTGTTTGTGCCGGTTTGGCTGCTGACCTCGGTGCTGTATATTGTTTTCGCCTCGATGGCCGGCGCAAGAGAGAAGTTCACCGGTCAGCCGGGAGAATATACCGAAACCGGACATAGCACAGAGTCGAAGGAACCGGCCAAGACGAAACAGCAGGGATACGGCAAAGATCCCGTCTTGACGGCATGTGCGATTATCGCCTTGGCGTCACTTGCTGCGTGTGTGATTTTGCCGCTCTGGGTGTACTTATCCGACAGTGCTGATTACCTGAAAAATCTCGCTACCTTCAAGAGCATTCTGATTTGGCCGACTTTGATTTATTTTGTCACTGCGACAATATGGAATGTTAAAAGGAGCAAAGCAAAATAAAAGCCGATCAAAAGGGATAGAAAACGATGGATAAAGCATTGGCGGATCTGATAAAAATTTCGAATACGACGGGAAAGGATTCGAGTCTCGTAGCAGGCGGCGGCGGCAATACATCTGTCAAGACCGACGACGGCAAATTCATGTACATCAAAGCCAGCGGGACTGCATTAAAAGATATGAGCTCAAAAATAGGCTGGCGAAGAATGCGCCTTGAGCCGGTCCTTTCAATCATCCGGGACAACACTCTGGCGAAGCTTGATGCCTCCGTTCGGGAGCCGGAAGTTGTTGATCGGCTGCTGCTTGCCTGCGATGACAACGTGACAAGCGGCGCAAGACCGTCCGTGGAGTCACATCTTCATGCCTGTCTGGATAAGTACGTGATTCATTTACATCCTTTGGTATTGGCTGCATACGTCAGTGCTAAAAACGGCAGGGCAAGACTCGAAAAACTTTTTGAAGGTGAAAAACTGCTGCCGCTCTGGGTGCCGTATGCGGACCCGGGTTTTATGTTAGCGAAGAAAATCGCCGGTCTCGTCGATAAATATCAAAAACAGCACGGCAAAAAGCCGGCGGTTATGCTTCTTCAAAAGCATGGTCTTTTTGTGACAGCCGGCACAACCGATGCTGCATTGCGACTGGTTCGAAAGGTAATTAAAACCTGCCGGAGTCAATTAAAACCGTTTAAAGCACGCAAGATAAAATTCCCTTCCAAAGAAAAAATTAGCAGGGCAAGCAAATCGATACACCAAGCTGTTCTCGATGCGACCGGGCGGAATGTGCCGGTCAATTTCTACGGCGCCGATGAAAATGTTGCCGTATTCATGCAGCGAAAAGATGCGAAGAAACTATTGGCAACGCCTGCTTTGAATCCGGATGAGCTGGTATATGCGAACGGCTCGGCAATGTGGCTGGAAAAATGCGACAGTAAAATAATATCGCGGAAACTGAAATCTCTGATTGCAAGAGGGCAAAAACCCGCTGCAGCATTTGTGATAAAAGGTCTGGGGCTGTTTGTCGCCGCCAATGAAAAAACGGCTCCGGTCATCGCAGAAATAACGACCGGCTCACTTTTTGTCCGTATGCATGCCCAAAGATTCGGCGGAATAAAGCCCTTAAACAAGCGCCAGCAGGATTTTATCAATAACTGGGAAGCGGAGGCATTCCGCAAGCAGCAGGCCGGTTAAACAATCTAATATTATTTCAAGGCGTTTGAATCCATTGGCCTGTGTGCAGCAGTTTAAACGATTTGATTTTCCAGCTCTCATCGGGTCGGGTAACAGTGATTGTATAACGTAGTGGATGTTCAGTACGTGAAGAATCGAATGAAACGTCACTTAGATGTAAGTTGTTGATATCAAAATAAAATCCTTGAAGATCATCGGGTGTATCAAACAGCTTTTGCACTGTAATGTTTTCATAGTCTATATTCATGTCGTTCTCGGCGGCATAAGCACGAAGTGCAACGGCTACAAAACCGGCTAAAGATTTTCCTTCCTCCCATTTTGCCAGTTCTATACTGTTGTCCGGTAGAGTATCTTTGGCAGATTCCGTCGGTGTTTGTTCTGACGTAGGCTGTGAAGTTTCTTCTTGTTGTGGCTCATCCTTTTTACAACCATAGAGGCTAATCCCAATGATCGTACATGCAAAAAAAATGGTATAGACTTTTTTTACACTGTTTTTTGAGTTGGTTGAATGTTTGTGTTTCATTTTTTTCTCCCTTGCTTAATTCTTTCAGAAAATAGCCGCTTTAAGTAACTTTGCTTTATT
>CAYSKI010000003.1:0-135993 GCA_964431695.1 uncultured Pirellulales bacterium
TGGATATATCTTTCTGTAATATTCTAACGCCTTCTGTACTGGTGTCAAAAATTGTTTTCACCGGTAGGTGTATTAATAGTGACGATTTAGTTTTTTGTCAATTCGGTTCTATAAGCTCATTTGCGGAACCAGGTTTTGAAAAAAGTGGCAAAATAGAAACACCGCGGTTGCTTTTTGGGCCTAAATTGTGCTATAGTACCGGTTCTTAGTATTTTTAATGAATATTTTTAGAATTTATCAGGAATTGTGGCATGAAGTTTAGTATTGAGGATACTCGAAAAAAACCGGCCCCGAAGGTAAAAGACCTTATCAAGAATAAATCTATCAGCCTTGAAGACGTAACTGACTGGTTAAGAACGATTTATGAGATTAGGTTTTTCGAAGAAAAGGTTTTCGAGCTTCTGGGTCAGAATATTATCAAGGGTGCCTCACATCTTTATGCCGGCGAAGAAGCAGTTGCCGTCGGAGCGATCGCGGCTATCGAACGTGGCGATGTCATAGGCTCGACCCACCGAGGCCACGGACATTGCGGGGCCATAGGCAATAAATATGCAGACAGCGAGAAAGAACGCCAGGACCACTGGAATCAAATGATGGCCGAGTTGATGGGCAAAGAAACCGGTTACTGCAAGGGCAGGGGCGGCTCGATGCATATCGCTGAGGTTTCCAAATGCAACAATCTCGGCTCAACCGGCATTGTCGGCGGCAATCAGGCGCCGGCGGTCGGAGCGGCATTAGCGGAAAAATTTAAAAAGTCCGGCAAAGTCGTACTTTCTTTCTTCGGAGATGGCGCAACCAATACCGGCAGTTTTCATGAAGCTATGAATATGGCCTCGACTTTGGCCGTGCCGTTAGTGGCTATTATTGAAAATAATCTTTACGGCATGAGCGTGCCGTTCTCCGGCAGTGAGGTCGATGGCGCAGTCAAAGCCAGTAACGTTGAGGATATTGCGATAAGGGCGGCTGCTTATGATGTCCCGGGAATGATTGTGGATGGTCAGGATGCACTTGCTGTTTTTCTTGCGGTTGGTGCCGCCGTCAAGGAGGCCCGAAAGAATTGCCGGATGACGATAATCGAGGCCAAAACCTATCGCTGGTACGGGCACAGCCGGAGTGACCCGCGTGCCTATCGAACGAAGGCGGAGGAAAAGGCCTGGCACCAGCGTGACCCGATCACGGTCCTGCGTACAAAATTGCTGGATGATGAACTCTGCACGCAGGAACGATTGGATGAAATAAAAGACAAGGCCTTTGCGGCAATCGAAGAAGCAACGAAGTTTGGCATGGACAGCCCCTGGCCGAATGTTGCCGATTTGACTAAAGACGTTTATGTTGATGAGAGTTATCCGGCGGAAGTTATCGAAGCGGATAAAGTTACTTCGGCAAAGGTAACAGAAGCGACAGCAGCTTTTGAAACGGCGCTCGCCTCATCTACGGCCAAAACTAAAAAGGAAGCCGCCGAGCAGGCCCGGGGAGAGGTTAAATCAAAATTCGGTATGGATATAGTTACAATCGGACAGGCAGTCTCCGCCGCCCAGGCTGAAGAACTCCGGAGGGACAAGAATGTTTTTTTGATGGGCGAGGACGTCGGTCTTTACGGTGGTGCATACCAGGCTACTCGGGGACTATTGACCGAATTCGGGACAGAAAGAGTCATCGATACGGCTATATCCGAGGCCGCTATTGCGGGTGCCGCCGTTGGTGCGGCCCTTCGGGGTATGCGGCCGGTCGCTGAAATTATGTACGTCGATTTTGTCACGATTGCTATGGATCAGCTTGTTCACGTCGGGGCTTATAACCGCTATATGTTCGGTGGAAAGGCCAAAGTGCCGATGGTCCTGCGAACCGAAGGCGGTGTGGGAAGATGTATCGCCGCCCACCATTCGGAGTCACTCGAAGCATGGCTGATGCACGCGCCGGGACTTTATGTTGTTATGCCATCAACGCCTTACGATGCAAAGGGTTTGCTTAAGGCGGCCATACGCAGTGACAATCCTGTGGTTTTCATCGAGCACAAGGCGACCTACGGGCAGCTCGGAGCGGTGCCGGAAGGCGATTATATTATCCCTCTCGGTGTGGCGGATATTAAGAAGCCCGGTAGTGATGTGACAATCGTCAGCTACAGCAGGATGGCGATGTGGTCTTTGGATGCAGCTAAAATTCTTGCCGAGAAGCACGGTATAGAAACCGAGGTTATCGACCTGCGTACGCTCAAGCCGATGGATATCGAGACGGTCGCCCAGTCGGTCCGCAAGACCGGACGGCTGATTACGGTCAGCGAAGGTTTCTGCATGTGCGGGGCCGGCAGAGAAATAAGCGGCCGGTTTATGGAATATGAATTTGGGGACGGTTCACACGGTTTCGATTATCTCGATGCGGCGCCGGTAAATCTTGCGGCGGCCGATGTCCCGCCGCCTATGAGCGAGCCTCTGGAATTAGCAAGCATTCCAAGTGTCGAATCGATTGTGGAAGCCGTGAAAAAGATTGTAGGGACGTAAATCCCGATTTTCAATTTATGATA
Organism: uncultured Pirellulales bacterium; assembly: GCA_964431695.1. Lineage (GTDB taxonomy): Bacteria > Planctomycetota > Phycisphaerae > Sedimentisphaerales > Anaerobacaceae > JAFGPS01. The sequence goes on from CAYSKI010000003.1 coordinate 2,522, forward strand.
TATAATTTGAATTAAATAAGGATTTTGTAAATGGCGAAAGAAGTTAGACTACCGCAGCTTGGCCAGACGATGGAGGAAGGCACAATTGTTAACTGCCTGGTCAAAGTTGGGGATGAAGTCAAAAAAGGTGACGTGATTTTCGAGATAGAGACGGACAAGGCAACGCTGGAGATGGAATCTCCGGCCGATGGTTTCGTCAAGCTCATTCTTGTAAAGACGGATGAAACCTTGCCGATAGGTGAGCCGCTTTTAGTTCTGGGAGGAAAAAATGAGGATGTGCCGCAAAGTTTTGTCGATTCGCTAAAAGGCGAGGTTTCTGCTGCGTCTGATACCACACAGACAGCACCGGCTGCTGTTGAGCCGGCCAAGGTCGAGCCTGAACCTGTCAAATCGGCGGGCAAAATTATGGTGTCACCGAGAGCAAAAAAATTAGCGGCAGACCTCGGCGTCGATTTGGCAACGGTAACAGGAACCGGACCGGCGGGAAAAATCACCGAACAGGATATCAAAGCTGCCGCCGACGCAAAACCGGCACCGGCTGCTCAGGCAAAGGTTTCCGAAGCAGATATCAAACTCGGCCAGACGATCGCCTTAAACAGGCTTCAGAAAATCACCGCCGAAAGGATGCTCAAATCCAAACGTGAAATACCGTGTTTTTACCTGACGGTCAGGGCCGATGTCACGAAGCTGGTTGAGCTGCGTACCAAAATGAACCAGGACGGCGGTATAAAAACCTCCTACAACGATTTTATTATCAAGGCGGTTGCAATGGGACTCGAAAATTATCCCATTATGACAGGCCAGTTGGAAGGTGAAAATATCAAATTAGCGGAAGCTATCAATATCGGCCTTGCGATTTCCGTGCCGGACGGCTTAGTGGCGCCGATTCTTAAGGACGTCAACAAAAAAGACATCAAGCAAATTGCCGGTGACAGTCAGGCTTTGATTGAAAAAGCTCGGAATAATAAATTAGCTCCGACGGATTTGGAGGGCGGCTGCATTACCGTAAGCAATCTCGGCGCTTTCGGTATAGATAACTTCATCCCGATTGTTGTCCCCGGCCAATGCAGTATATTGGGAATCGGCCGTATTACAGATACGTGCGTGCCGGACAACGGCAATATCCTCATAAGGAAGCTGATGAATATGACTCTGTCCGTGGACCACAAGGTCGCCAACGGTGCTTATGCAGCACGTTTTCTTGATTTCGTAAGAAAACAATTGGAGAACGGGAGCTTTTAATAATCAAGGAGATGAGAAAATACTCATGTCTTCCAATATTTGAACAAGATTGTGAATAAAGACATCCTTTCGGAAAGGAGTATTTCAAAATGGCCAAAGCAGTAGAAGCGAAACATTTGCCGAATATAAGAAAGGCTACGCCTAAAGTTCCGGTGATTGGGGTTTTTGCCACGAGCGATCCTCGTATTGATAAGGATAGCCGGATTCGGTGCCGGAACATTGTAAAGATGGCCGCTGATACTATTAGCGGAGCGGTGGTTCTGCCGGACAAGACTCCTGTGCCGGTGGTTTATTCGACCGTGTTAGTTGACGGCGAGGCACAGGCAGATATTGTCGCGCAGCAGTTTCGCAAAGCCGGTGTGGATATTATCGTTTTAGTGCCGGATACGTGGGCGTTCCCGCAACTGACGGCGATATCGCTGCTCCAGCAGTTTCCGACGAGCACGCCGATAAATATTACCTGCGGCAACTCCGGCCCCAAGCCGGGGGTAGTTTATGCTCATGCACTCGGTGGCGCTATCAGCCAGTACGGTCAGTTGGTTGCTCTTAATGTCGGCACCTGGCCGGATACCGGTATGAATCCCAAGATGACTGAGCAGACGGCTAAGAATCTTATTGACTGGTGCTATGCCGCCGTGACGGCCGTTGCGCTGCGCGGACGAAGGGTTGTCATACTTGGGCATGATTCGATGGGGATGGAGACGGCTTTGGCGCATGTTATCCCGACAAGGAATACGTTCGGCCTGGAAATAACACGCCTGGATATGAAACTGTTGGCCGATATGCTAAATAAAAAGGCCTACAATGAAAAAGAGCTTAAGCAATTGCGAGGCTGGATAAATAGATACGTCGGGAAACGTCTTGAGCTGCGCGATGATGCGGACAGTGAAAGATTTAACATGTCACTGGCCATGTACCTGATTGTTCGTGACTTGATGACGGATTTGAACGCGGTCGGTGGTGGTTTTATGAGCCAGTTGGAATGGGGCTCGGACCTTCGTGGGATTCCGCTGCCGGTGGCCGATGTCATGGAGAGCCTGTTCAATTCGACCTTCGATCATGCCGGCCGAAAGGCTCCCATTCCCTATGCCACCGAAGCCGATGTACAGGGACTTTTGACAATGCTGTTTATGACGTACTTGTCCGGCGGAAATCCGCCGTTGTTTATGGACTTTAGAAAGGTATGGGAGGCATGGGAAATCAGAGAGCTGGCCGCGAAAATCGGTTTGAAGAAACTCGATAAGAAGGCCGACTGGTATAACAAGGGTCTGGTGGACGGTGATAATTCCGGCAGTGCCGCATTCGACTGGGCGGCCGAACCTGGAGCGTCAATCGCGAAGATTATGAAGGGAGTTTCGATGCCTCTTGCGGACGAATTCTACTTCCCCGGCGGCGGAAACTCGGTGACATTTATGACGCCGGCGGGAATTGAAGGCGTCGCCGGACGCATGGCGTACAGCAGCGCCGGCGGCTTGTTCAGTATGATCTGGGACCAGGCCTATACGACTGAGGTGCCCGAGGAGCTCGGTCAGGCAATGTGTAATTTGACCACGCCCACGTGGCCGCATACTTTTGTCGTGCCGAAATATGCCAGTATGACGGAATATAAGCAATATCCCCCGGCGAATCATTTCCATATGACCTGGGATTTACCTGTTGCCCGGTTGCAGCACTGGATGGATTTGACCGGCGTTTTGAGCGTTGCACCATGGGCGGCCCGGCCCAAGTACATCGAGGGTCTTGACAGGCCGGAGCCGTTGGTTCATCTGATAAACGGCGGTGCCGATGTGTTCAAAATGCTGAAAAATCGTGGTTAAGCGACAAAGTCCGAAGTGCCGGGTGTTTTTCTAATCCTAAAAAAGATTAGCGGGGCATAGTTTCCGTCTGCGCCATCCTGCATGAATGAATTGATACCAGAGACTTCATTTGTTATAATCAATCCCGGCAAAAATTAGAAAATAGATGTATGGAGGTCTTGTAATGGACAAGCGTTTGGGGGCTATGGATATTAAGGCATTTATCGGGATACTGATTGGTCTTGTTATTGTTATTGCCGTTGTTGCCGTTATTCGGTTGGATACGACCGGTGAAAAAGGCAGCGGCTTAGGCACCGACTTCGAATATAATCTGGAACAGCTCGGTAAAATTGACCCGAATTTAATTCTCTTCGAGGAATCTGCCAAGCCGATCAATACGGGCTTCGGAACGACACATGCGATTTCCATCGACTCTTATGGGGCCATCTATGTGGCAGGTGATAATGCCATTCGGGTTTTTGATGACGGCGGAAAGTTGCTCAATACGATTGAGCTTCCCGAAGCTCCTATGTCTCTGACTGTTGAGACCATAGAAAGCGAAGATAGCACTACTGAGAATCTCAAAATATATGTCGCCATGAAGGACCATGTGGAAATTTATAATAGTCAGGGGAAATTGCTTGCCGGATGGAAAAGTCTCGGTGACAATGCGGTTTTGACCGGTATTGCTGTTTCTAAAAATAATGTTTTTGTCGCCGATGCGGGAAATCGCATCGTTTGGCGTTACGATACCGACGGCAAAATAATCAACCGAATCGGCCAGAAGGATGAAGACAGGAATATCGCCGGTTTTGTCATACCGAGTCCTTACTTCGATCTGGCGGTTGGTCGTGACGGACTGTTGCGAGTGGTTAATCCCGGAATTCATCACATCGAAGCCTATACCTTCGAGGGTGACCTTGAGTTTTCATGGGGCGAATTTTCTTCCGGCGTGAAAGGATTTTGTGGCTGCTGCAATCCGGTGAATTTTGCAATACTCCACGGTCCCGATCCTGCTGGGGCGGACGATAGCTTTGTTACCTGTGAGAAAGGTCTGACTCGCGTCAAGATATACGATCCTGTGGGGTCTTTTGTGGGTGTAGTTGCCGGGCCCGAGCAGTTGGTCGAAGGGGGGAAGGTCGAAACCTGTGATACACCGGCCGATTGTCAGTTAGGCGGTTTTGATGTGGCTGTCGATTCGGCTGGGAGGGTCTTTGTACTGGATACAATAAAGAATATTGTGAGAATATTTTCCAGAATTGAGGATACTTCTTGAATTTGGGTGGCAATGGCGAACCGCCACGATGACTTTTCGTAAAATTAGTGTTGAAATATGTTATGAAAAGGAAAAATATGGCAGAAAAATCGAAACCTTTGCCGGACAGACGAAAATTTCTTGCCGAGGCGTTCCGTTATGCTGCTTTGGGAACACTGGGAGTCATCGGCGGGGCCGCTTTCGCGAAAAGATACAGAATGGTGCAGGAGGGAAAATGTGTGGAGAGCGGATTGTGCAAAGAGTGCAGTCTATTTGAAAAATGCTATAAACCGCAGGTCTGGCAGATTGATCCCTATAAATGTATCGCATGTGGTAATTGCGCGACGTATTGCGTTCTGGAAGAATCGGCGGTCAAATGCGTGCAGGTTTATCCGGTTTGCGGATATTGTAAAATATGCTTCGGTTTTTTTGAGCCGGAGCCTTACGACATTAATGAGGGAGCGGAAAATCAGCTCTGCCCGACGGGAGCGATCAAACGGACCTATATTGAAGATCCTTATTACGAATATACCATCGATGAGTCACTGTGTATCGGTTGTGGAAAATGTGTAAAAGGCTGTAACACTTTCGGCAACGGCTCGTTCTTTTTACAGGTGCGTCACGACCGTTGCCTGAATTGTAACGAGTGTGCAATTGCCGCGGCTTGTCCTTCCGGGGCATTTGTGCGTGTTCCCGCCGACAGACCATATCTGCTGAAAGAGGTGGACCACGCTTAATGATGGATTTCAGGCATATCAATATTACCATAGCCTTAGTGTTGATTCTCTGCGGTATCGGTTTGGCGGGAACAATTCGCTTTCCTCCGCCGGAATTCGAGAGCGGCTATGAGCTTCCCGATACGACTACCCCGAGTCCGCGACAGGGTATTTATGAATACATCGATACGATTGTACTTCTGTTGGCTCTTGGGCTTTCTTCTTACCTGGTTTTGAAGAAACGCAGTCGAAAAGCTATATTTGCATTAACGGTTTTTTCTTTGATTTATTTTGGTTTTTATCGCGAGGGCTGCGTTTGCTCGATAGGGGCGATTCAGAATATTGTTTTGTCGTTTTTTGATCCCGGCTATGCCGTGCCGTTTGTTGTCTTGCTTTTTTTCCTGTTGCCGCTTGTCTTTACTCTTTTTTTCGGCAGGACTTTTTGTGCGGCGGTCTGTCCTCTGGGAGCGATCCAGGATGTGGTTTTGCTGCGTCCTGTTTCTGTGCCGGGCTGGATCGAAAATGGATTGCGTTTGTTGGCGTACATTTATCTTGGTGCGGCGGTTCTGTTTGCCGCGACCGGCAGCGCTTTTATTATATGCAGATATGATCCGTTTGTTTCGTTTTTTCGCCTGAGTGGGAACATCAATGTCCTGATACTTGGGGCCTGTTTTTTAATTGTCGGCATGTTCATCGGCAGACCTTATTGCCGGTTCATCTGCCCGTACGGAGTCATTCTCAGGCAGCTTTCGAGAATCTCGAAATGGCGCGTCACTATTACGCCGGACGAGTGTATTAAGTGTCGTTTGTGTGAAGATTCGTGCCCCTTCGGCGCCATAAAAAAGCCTGTGGAACAATGGCCGGCCAAGGAACATCGCAGGAGCAAGAAAAGACTTGCATTGCTTATGGTTCTTTTGCCGGTTCTTACATTCCTTGGTGGATGGGCCGGGTACGGTCTTAGAACCACGACCGCCAAAATGCACGCGACGGTCAGGTTGGCCGAGCGTGTCCGTTTGGAAGAAACCGGTAAAGTCGAAGGAACCACCGATGCCAGTGACGCCTTTAGGGCCCTGGGTACGGAAACTGCCGGGCTTTATGATGATGCTTCTAATATCCGGGCCAGATTCGGATTAGGAGGCTGGATATTCGGGGGATTTGTAGGACTCGTAATCGGGATGAAGCTTATAGGTGTTTCTCTCTGGCGGAAAAGAACAGATTATGAGGCCGACAGGGCAAGCTGCTTAGCATGCGGTCGCTGTTTCGAATATTGTCCGCGAGAACATCTCAGGCGTAAGGGAAATTCCATTGTACAAAATACCTCGGGAATGGAATCCGGCAAAACAGAATTAAATTCCGGTGGAGGCCGATGACGGTTAATAGTGACAGTACATCACGAATCTCCGGAGCCGCAAATCAATGGTATGCAAGTGCGGTCTCGACGGCTATTGTCGGGGCGGTTTTCTCATTGATTATTCTTGTACTTCTTGTCTCTAATTTTATACGTTCCAGCATTGTCCAGGCACGGCGGGAACAAGAGCTTATTAATCAGAAAATAGAGATACAAAACAAGCCCAATGACGAGCAGCTTTTGGCCCGGATTCGCCGGCTTGATTTGCAGTACAGACAGAATCTGATTCGCAATCTTGATTTTACGCGCAAGGGTGCTTACCTGCTCCTCGGGAGTGTTGTAATTACGCTGATTGGTTTCAAGGGCGCGAGTGTTCTGAAAAAGGAAATGCCGATACCGCAACCGGTGGCCGACAGGTTCACGGAGCAGGTCCGTGAAGCAAAGTTTTCTCGATTTGCAGTGACGGCCGGATTAGTCGTACTGGGATTCGGAGCATTATTACTTGCTGTAAGACCGGAGATTGCCTTCTTTGAAACGATGCAGGTGGATACTTCAATTCCTTCGATTGAGCAGATTAGTAAAAATTGGCCCCGCTTTCGCGGTCCGGAGGGACTGGGAATCAGTGCCTATACGAATGTCCCCGACCATTGGGACGGCAAAACCGGCGAAGGCATTCTTTGGAAAACCGAGATTCATCTTGCCGGCATGAATTCACCCGTTGTCTGGGAAGACCGGGTTTTTCTTTCCGGCGGTGATCCCAACTCACTTGAAGTTTATTGTTTCGATGCTTTTAACGGCCGGCTTCTTTGGACCGGCAGTGTCAAGCACCTTTCTTTAATGGACGGCGAAGAGACGCTTGATATTATGGAGGATACAGGATATGCCGCTCCGACTGTTGCAACTGATGGTCGCAGGGTATATGCAATTTTCGCAACTGGTGTTGTGGGGAGTTTTGATTTCGACGGCAACAAAATCTGGGAAAAAGATTTGGGCATGCCTGATAATATGTACGGCTATGCCTCTTCCCTTGCAATGTTTGAAAATTTACTGCTGATACAGTACGACCAGGGGGCTGTCGAAGATGAAAAATCCACCTTTATTGCCCTGGAAAGTTTCTCCGGTCGCAGGATTTGGGAAGCAAAACGGCCGGTAGCGAGTTCATGGACTTCGCCGATTTTGACACAAATTGATAATCAATATCAGCTTATCACCTGTAGTAATCCCTGGGTCATCGCGTATAATCCTGCGGACGGGACGGAATTATGGCGGGTGAATTGCCTCGGTGCGGATGTGGCGCCGTCGCCGATTTATGCGAACGGGCTTGTTTTTGCCATTGAGCCGCACATGAAAACAGTAGCAATCCGGCCAGATGGCCATGGTGACGTCACTGAAACGAATATTGCGTATAAAATTGATTTCGCACCCGATATATGCTCGCCGGTTAGTAACGGCGAAATGATATTTTTACTTTCGACCGACGGTTTACTTTGCTGCTATAAAACGGAAGACGGGACAAAGTTATGGGAAAAGGAATTGAGGGAATATTTCCAGGCCTCGCCGTCTCTTGTCGGTGATAAACTTTATCTGCTTAGCGAAGAAGGAGTGATGTTTATCGTCGAGGTTGGCCCGGAATATAAAGAAGCTGCAAAATATGAGCTTGGGGAGAAATGTTTTGCCTCGCCGGCTTTTGTTGACGGACGCATTTATATCCGCGGCGAGGAGAACCTCTTTTGTATTGGATACCAATAATTCGATGGAACAACTGGATTTGACATTTGTGGATAAGGCGATTGAGCGGATAGGCACCGGCCCGGAAAAGGTGCTGGAGCTTCTCCAGGCTATTCAGGGGCATTATAGCTATTTGCCCGCCGAAGCTCTCGAGCGTGTTTGTAAGCTGACCGACATTTCGCCGGCATCGATTGTCGGTGTTTCGACTTTCTACGACCAGTTTCGCCATCGTCCCGCCGGTCGCCATATAATTCATGTCTGTGTCGGAACTGCCTGTCATGTAAAAGGCGGTGAGCGGGTCTATGATGCGTTTTTGCGTCACCTGAGGATTCCGAATGGAGAAGATACGGATTCGCAAAGGCTGTTCACCGTTGAAAAAATAGCCTGTTTAGGATGCTGCACACTGGCGCCGGCAGTACAAGTCGGACAGGTGACGTATGGGCATCTCACCGCCGAAACAGTCCCAAACGTGATTAGCGATTATCTTAGATACGAAGAAGCCAGGGCGACACACAAGCATAAAAAGCGTAAGCAACAAAAAGCGGGTGCGGAAAATTTCAAGGGGGAGATTCGCCTCGGTATGGGTTCCTGCTGTGTCGCTCGCGGCAGCGGCAAACTACGTGAAGCGCTCGAAGAAGCCCTGGACCAGACCGGAGTCCAGGTGGCAATCAAACGTGTCGGATGCGTTGGGATGTGTTATCAGACGCCTTTGCTGGAGTTGGTTTTGCCGGATAACAGGACATTTCTTTATGCGAGGGTGCAGCCGGAAGACGCAAAAGCTATCATTACGCGTCACTTCAAGGTGCGAGGGATTGGGAGAAAGATATCCGATTCGACTTCCATGCTGCTTGACAGGATACTTACCGATGAAAAGCGCGAGCCTGTCACGCGTTATTCGATAAATGTGCGGGACGAACAGGTTGCCGACTTTCTGGGAAAACAGGTCCATATCGCTACCGAGCACGGCGGGCGGATTGACCCGATTGACCTTGACGAGTATTTAAGCAAAGACGGATTTCAGGCAATTCAAAAGTGTGTCACCGAGCTGGAGCCGGATGAAATTATCTCGCAGATAGAACGAAGCGGACTTCGCGGCAGAGGCGGTGCCGGATATCCCACGCATCTTAAATGGTCTGCAGTTCGTCGGAGCAAATCCGGCAAAAAATATATCGTCTGCAACGGCGACGAGGGCGACCCCGGCGCGTTTATGGACAGAATGCTTATGGAGTCATATCCTTATCGTATTATCGAAGGGATAGCAATAGCCGCCTATGCTGTCGGTGCCGATGAAGGTTTTCTTTACATACGTGCGGAATATCCGCTGGCCGTTGACAGGATAAGCAGGGCGATAGAAAATTGCAAGAAGCGGGGATTTCTTGGTGATAATATTTTTCAAAGTGCTTTCTCGCTGAATCTCAAGATTGTCCCCGGAGCGGGTGCGTTCGTATGCGGCGAAGAAACCGCCCTGATGGCAAGTATCGAAGGCCGTCGCGGAATGCCCCGGCTTCGGCCGCCGTACCCGGCACGCAGTGGTCTCTGGGGTAAGCCGACTCTTATCAATAACGTAGAGACTTACTGTGTTGTCCCCTGGATTATTCGTAACGGCCCGGAGAAGTTTGCTTCTCTCGGGACCGGACACAGTAAGGGGACAAAAGTATTTGCACTTGCCGGTAAAATCGCCCATGGAGGTCTGATTGAAGTGCCCATGGGTATCACCATCCGCCAGATTATAGAAGACATCGGCGGAGGAATCGCCGGCGGTCTGAAGCTTAAGGCGGTGCAAATCGGTGGGCCTTCCGGAGGGTGCGTGCCGGAAAGGCTGGCCCATACATCGGTTGATTTCGAGACTCTTAAAGGTGTCGGGGCCATGATGGGTTCCGGCGGTATGGTGGCACTGGATGAAACCGACTGTATGGTTGATATCGCCCGCTATTTTCTGCGGTTTACACAAAATCAATCGTGCGGCAAGTGCACATTTTGCCGAATCGGCACAAGGCGTATGCTGGATATTCTCGACCGTTTGTGTACCGGCCAGGGGAAAAACACGGATATCGAAGAGCTTGAACAGTTGGCTGAAATTGTGCAGAACTCAAGTTTGTGTGGACTTGGCAAAACGGCGCCGAATCCGGTTTTGTCCACGATTAAATACTTCCGTGATGAATATGAGGCACATATTAACAAACGATGTCCGGCGGCAAAATGTAAAGAGTTGATTACTTATTCGGTGACGGACGATTGCATCGGCTGCACTTTGTGCGCTCAGCACTGTCCCGTTGAGGCGATTGCGATGGTGCCGTATCAGAAACACGAAATAGATTCCGAAAAATGTATCCGCTGCGGGACATGTAAAAATATTTGCCCTGCGGATGCTGTGAAGGTCGAGTAAGTGATGCCTGTATTAACTATAGACAATCGGAAAGTGGAAGTTAACGACGGTGCTACGATTCTCGATGCCGCCAATAAACTGGGGATTCATATTCCCACGATGTGTTTTCTCGATGGCTATGAGCCGTCAACCAGTTGTATGGTCTGTATCGTTAAGGTGGAAGGTCTGGCGAATTTTGTACCGGCCTGTGCCACAATTGCTCAGGAGGGGATGATTGTCCATAGCAGCTCGGAGCAGATTGACCGGGCCAGAAAAGCGGCACTTGAATTGTTATTGAGTGACCATCTGGGCGATTGTCTCGGTCCATGTGATGTCACCTGTCCAGCACACATGAATATTCCCTTGATGATTCGGCAGATTGCCTCCGGTGATTTGCACAGGGCGATAGCGACTGTGAAAAAGGATATTGCCTTGCCTGCCGTTCTGGGGCGAATTTGCCCGGCGCCTTGTGAAAAAGCGTGCAGGCGGGCCGATTACGACCAGGCGGTATCGATTTGTTTGTTGAAACGACATGTGGCCGATATCGATTTGCAGTCCACGAAGCCTTATATGCCCTCCTGTAAACCGAAAAGGTCCGGGCGTGTGGCTGTTGTAGGTGCCGGGCCGGCCGGTTTGGCTGCTGCGTATTATTTATCTCGGGAAGGATTCGGCTGCACTATTTTCGACGACCATGAAAAACCGGGAGGGATGTTACAGTATGCAGTAACGGAGACGGAATTGCCCAGAGATATACTTGACGCCGAGATTGCCCTGATTGAAAAACTCGGTGTTGAATTCCGGTGCCGAACAAAGGTGGGTGAATCTGTGTCACTTGATGATTTACGCAAAGATTTTGACGCTGTCTTTATAGCGGTTGGTCGGCTCGAAGAGGGACAAGTTGATTTAACGGATATTCAGACAAAGGCGGATGCCGTTGTAATCGACAATCGGACTTATCAGACAAATCTACCGGGGGTTTTTGCCGGAGGTGACGCCGTTCGCAAACGAAAGTTAACTGTCAGGGCGGTCGCCGATGGTAAGGAGGCTGCCGAATCTATAAGCCAGTATTTGAGCGATAAACCGGTAACAGGTCCGGTCAGACCGTTCAACACTCGAATTGGCAAACTTTCCGCCGAGGAGGCGAAGAAATTTGTTCCCGGCCATAGCGATACCCCGCGAACGAATCCCTCACGAGAGGATGGAAGTTTCACAGATAAGGAGGCGCTTGAAGAAGCCGCCCGTTGTTTGCATTGTGATTGTCGAAAGCCTGAAAGCTGCAAATTGAGAAGGTACTCCCATGACTATAATGCCAAAGCCGGCCAATATAAAGGTGAGCGTCGTTCGTTCGTTCAGTTTTCCGAACATCCGGAGATTATTTTCGAGCCGGGTAAGTGCATTAATTGTGGTCTTTGTATCCAGATTGTAGCGAAAGCCGACGAGAAACTTGGCTTAACGTTTGTAGGCAGAGGTTTTGATGTAAAAGTCGCGGTACCTTTCGATAAGTCGTTTACTGAGGCTATAAAACAGACAAAAACCGCCGAAAAGTGCATAAATGCCTGCCCTACGGGGGCGCTGGCTTTCAAGCAGGCGGGTGAATAATCGTGAATTTGATATTTTACCGAACTTATGGATGTTCATGCGAGTATAAAAGACCAATATGCGCCAGGTTTCTATAGTGAAGGGTGGAATAATTGTCTTATAAAAATTGGATTTATTGTAACACTGCGTATAAAATTGACCTTCATAGCAGGAATTTGAGCAGTTAACTTTTTGCGAGTTCATAATTATTTTGGAGAGTTATGATGAGGCCTAAAGAAAGATTCAAAACTTCTGTAATGTCGTTATTTTCCTTTGCGTTTTTTATGAGTATTGTTTATTCCGGCACAGCCGCAGCGGCGGATTGGCCCCACTGGCGCGGGCCGGATTATAACGGGATATCGAAAGAAACCGGCTGGAATGCAACATTCCCGGAAGGCGGACCGAAAATCCTCTGGGAAAAGTCGATTGGAACCGGATTTTCTTCGATAACGGTAAGCGACGGCAAAGCATATACAATGGGCAACATCGACAATCAGGACATCCTTTATTGTTTTGATGCCGCGACGGGTAATGAAATATGGAAGACACCATACCCATGCCCGTTGTTGAATAAGAATCACGAAGGAGGACCGTGCGCCACGCCGACAATAGATGGTGACGCCGTTTATACTTTCAGCAAGGATGGTGACGTTGTGCGTTTCAAAACGGCAAACGGTGATATCGTCTGGCACAAGAATCTCAACAAAGAATGTGGTTTTAAGCACCCGACCTGGCACTTCTCCGGCTCGCCTCTGGTTGTGGGAGACCTTGTGATACTCAACGCTGGCACGAGCGGCGTGGCCCTCAATAAAGCCGATGGCAGTATCGCCTGGCAGAGCGATAAAGGCGTCTCGGGATACGCAACCGGAGTTCCTTTCACGCTCTACGGTCAGAATTTGATAGCTATGATGGTCTCCAGGGAAATGGTTGCTTTGAATCCGGCCACCGGTGATGTAATCTGGCGGTTTCCCTGGAAGACGAGCTATGACATCAACGCTGCGGAGCCTCTTATATCGGGTGATACAATTTTCATTACGTCCGGATACAATCACGGCTGTGCACTTTTGAGGATCAGCGGAAACAATGTCACTGAACTCTGGCAGAATAAAAATATGAGCAATCAAATAAACAGCTCCGTTCTCTGGGAGGGATTTCTGTATGGTTTCAGCGGCCAGGTAGGAGGCAGTGGCAAACTGACGTGTATGGAATTTAAATCCGGTCAGGTCAAATGGTCCCAGGGCGGAATGGGGACCGGCTCGCTCATGTTGGCCGACGGCAAGCTGATTATCCTCAGCGAAGCCGGCAAGCTGGTCATTGCCGAGGCCTCGCCGGACAAGTATAAGGAAATCTCCTCGGCACAGGTTCTCTCGGGCAAATGCTGGACGGTGCCGGTTCTGGCGAACGGCAGAATCTATGCCCGGAATGCCGCGGGACGGCTGGTCTGCGTCGATGTCAGCGGCAAAAACTGAACTAAGTTTTAAAATAAATTTGTTAATTTTTTGCATATGTTGAGGATAATGAGCATGTCAAAAATAATAAGCAAGTCTCTTTCTATTATATTATTCGGATTAACAATTATTTTATTTCGTTCGGGTATAGTTACTGCCGCGGATTGGCCGCAGTTTCGCGGACCTGATCGCGACGGCGTTTGTTCCGAGACCGGCCTGCTTCAAAGCTGGCCCCAAGGCGGCCCGAAACTGTTGTGGGAAATGACCGGTCTTGGCACCGGATATTCCAGCGTCGCTATAGCTGGCGGAAAACTTTACACAATGGGTGACATTGAAATCAATTCGGAAAAAGCCCAGTGTGTCATTGCCGTTAATCTCAATACTCACAGGAAGCTGTGGGCCAAAAAAATCGGCCCGCCGCACGATGACGGTCCCCGTAGTGTACCGACCGTCGATGGTAATCTGATCTTTGCCATCGGTACTTCAGGTGACATCGTTTCTCTGAACGCCGAGACCGGCGATATCCTGTGGAGTAAGAATTTCCAGAAGGACCTGGGCGGCGGAGACAATCCGCAATGGAAATTCAGTGAATCGCCGCTTGTCGATGGTGACAAGCTCGTATGCACTCCCGGGGGACATAAGGCCGTGATGACGGCATTGAATAAAAAGACGGGAGATGTCATCTGGACGTGCTCTATGCCCGACATTGGGCCGAAGGGCAAGGAAGATTCCGGATATTCATCGATTGTCATCAGTCACGGTGCCGGCGTAAAGCAGTACGTGCAACTGACCAACGAGGGGCTGATCGGTATCGCCGCTGCGGACGGCAAATTTCTCTGGGGCTACAACAAGATAGCGAATCGTGTGGCTAATATCCCCACGCCGATTGTGGACGGCGATTATGTTTTCACATCGACGGCCTACCAGACCGGTTCGGCACTTCTCAAACTCGTCCCCGACGGCGACGGTGTCAAAGCCGAGGAAGTCTATTGGCTTGACAAGGACAAATTTCAGAATCATCACGGCGGATTCGTGAAAGTCGGCGACTACATATACGGCGGGCACAATCACAATAAAGGCGAGCCTACCTGCCTCGATATGCGAACCGGCAAGGTAATGTGGCACGCGGACCAGCCCGGCGGCGGCTCGGCGGCCGTCCTGTATGCCGACGGGAATTTGATCTTCCGTTACCAGGATGACGTGGTAGCCCTGATTGGGGCCGATCCGCAGAAATACAATCTCAAAGGCACCTTCAAAATGCCGAAAAGAGACGGTATGACCGGCGAGGGCTGGGCTTACCCGGTTATCTCCGACGGCAGGCTCTACCTGCGTCATGCAGATGTGCTCATGGTCTATGACGTCAAAGCCCCATAGAAACACCCCCTTCCAACCCCCGGACAAGTCCGGGGGCTAACCGAAAAATTGGGTTTGTTTTTTCGCCGGTAAAATCCCCGCTTTTTGTCGTATTATATTATTATCAAAGAGCTTACGCCAATTTGGGCTTGTTCCAAATTGGCTTTGTTTTCAATTTTTTTACCCCTCCAAGGGTGGCAGCATCATCCCGAAGGGATGGGGATGGTCAATATTATTTTATCAAATTGTTTAGCTTGTGTCATAGGTGCTTGTGCCATAGGTACCGTGGGCGTTGTAGCCACGGGCGACCCAGGGCAATGCCCTGGGCTAACAGATTTTTATTCCCCCATTTTTTACTTCGTTATTCAGTATTCAGCATTCAGTATTCAGTATTCGATATTCATAATTATATTCGTTACACATTTTACCCAAAAACCGCCATAATACAACCAAAATCCCCATTTTTTAGCTAAAAATCTTCTTTATACGGCAATATCTAATCCGACATTTTATTCCTCTGTTTCGGATTTTCGCAACAGTTCGACGATTTCTATTTGGCCTTTTTGCTTGGCCCAATCCAGTGCGGTTCGACCCCGGCTGTCTTTCACGGTCACATCCGCGCTGTTTGCCAACAGAATCTCCACTACATCCTTGTGCCCACTCATAGCGACCCGATGGAGTGGAGTCATGTTGTTTTGCGCCTTTGCATTCACATCAGCTCCTTTGGCAATTAGAAGTTCAGCAACATCTCGGTGACTCGTACTATGCAAGGGTGTATTGCCCCTCTTATCTTTTACATTGACATCGGCACCTTTAGATATCAGAAGTTCAATAAGTTTTACAGAATCTGCCTGTGCTGCCTGATGGAGTAAACTTCGGCCATAGGTATCTGTAACACTAATATCTGCGCCTTTATCTATAAGAAATTTCGCCACTTCCGTGTGGCCGGCACAAGCGGCCCAGAATAACGCAGTCCATCCGGCTTCGTCTTTTTTATCAATCTCGATTCCCTTTTCAATCAATTCTTTGACACGGTCTAAATTACCCATAAACGCGGCCATATGTAAACTGGAAGTATCAACTCCTTTGGATATGAATAATTCGACCATATCTATACTTCCCTGCAAGGCGGCATAGTGCAATGCTGTCATATCATCTATTAATACTTTGACGTCGAATTTAGCACCCTTGTCAACCAGAAGTTTGACTATGTCCAAATTTTCCATCCAGACAGCATAGTAAATAGGTGTGTAGTCTTTCTCCGGTGTAATATTAACATCGGCGCCATTATTTACCAAAAGCCTAACCATATCTTTATCAATATTAAACATAGCATAATACAAAGGCGTATAGTTGTATTTATCTTTTGCGTTCACATCGGCACCTTGTTTGATAAGCAGCTCGGCAATATCTTTGTGGTTGTTACTGACTGCTATATGAAAGGACGTCTGACCATTCTCGTCTTTTGCGTTAACGTCCATACCTTCTTCGAGAAAAGCTTTGACTTTTTCTAAGTCTCCCAATTGTGCAGCTGCATGAATGGAAGAGATATTGGTGACCTTAGCCAGAAGTTCTACAATCTCCTTGTGGTTTTCTCTCATAGCAATATCAAGTGCTGTTTGGTCTTTATTGTTTTTAGCATTAACATCAGCGCCTCTGGCTATAAGAAGTTGGATTATTTCCATGTGATCATTCTGGGCTGCATAGTATAAGGGCGTGAAAAAATCAGAAGATCTTGCATCAACATCGGCTCCTTTGTCTAAAAGAAGTTCTGCTACATCTTTGTATCCACTTATAGCTGCATACTGAAGGGCTGTTTTATTAATTGAATCGTCCAGGCTGTCAACTCCAACTCCCTTATCAAGAAGAGAGCTAACTAAGTTAACGTCGCCGATAGCAGCTGCTTCCTGAAGTGATAAGATTGGTTCAGACAAATCAGTAAGTGTATCCCGGCTCTCAAGCACATACTTCAGGGTACTGTCTTCCGCAGGATTATCAAAAGATGCAGGATCCAGGATAGGATTGGGCACCGTCTTTCCGACACCAACCAGACCTATTGGATGTCGTCCACCTTCGAAGTAGTTTTCTACCGCAAAACGTAATGATGGCACCATACTGGCTGGATCAAGAATTGCTAACGCGACAATATATTCGCCGGATTCCACAGTTTGTGGCACTCGGAACGTTCCATCTACCTGATAGTCTTGTGGCTTCAGATCATAAGTTTTGGTTGTCTTGTTCCATTTGTCCCCCGGTAGCCACCGGCATATGTCTATATCCTTGAACGTCTCCCGCCAAACTGGAATTCTGGTTTTAGGATCAAGTAAACTTATTTCGACTGGCCAGTTATAATAGGATGGTGCGGAGCCAACATTTCTGACTACAAAGGATACGGTGAAGGATTTATCGGGGGAAATCTTAGCTGGATAACAGACTTCATCGAGAATGAACCGGAAACCAAAGGCCTTCTGTACCTTCTGAGCCCCGGCGCGTACTTTTGGGTCTTTCTGGTCATAATCTGCCACCCAGCCCAGTTCGGTACAATGGAGCCAGCGAATTGTGTAGAGAAGCCAATCCAAGTGATTTGGGTCTCGCAGAGTATCGTCCGGACTTTTCCCCGGTTGTTGTTCATATTGTCCCCAATTATATGCACACTCTCCGCCAATAGGACATATCTGCCATCGATGCTTCTTGTCATTGAGTTCGGCAATTCCCCCTCCGTATGCTTCTACCTCCTGAATATGTGCCCATGAGTCCCAGTGTACGCCAAATTCATAATCTGCGAATTGCCACGGACGACGTACAGTGACCAATTTGTTCTTGAAAGCTTTGGTGAAAGCCAGGCCCAATAGCTCCTCCATTCCGTTAAGTTCTGAAAAAGAAGGATGATGATGCTCCCCCCAGTATCCGACAATACCCATTTCAACGAAAGCCACTCTGGGATCGTTATCCCACAGCTGACCTAATCGCCTGACAAGGCGAACTACCCGTTGCCTGAACTGTTCGCTGCTATAATCTCCGGTTCTCATGTCCGCGGGCCAGTATTCGTTGCCTTCTTTTTCATCCCAGTCGAGGTAAACACGCGGAATAACTTTTATGTTATGATTCTCTGCATCCTTCCAGTATTGATCGCAGAATGTTTTTATTTTATCAATCCCGTCATTTTCATCATTCTCGATCGAATTCCAGCGGATATAGCTGTGCCATAGTGTCCCATACTCGTGGTCGAACACCTCCCTGCGAGCCCTAAAACCCTTGAGTGGATTGCGAAGGGCACGTGAATATTCCTTAGGTTTAACCGTCACGATTGTCGGTTCTTCTGAAGTGATTGAATTAGTCAGCGATCTTTCGCACCCAATGTCGATGAAAATTAACAAAAAAGCCATCAAAATAATTTTGAAAGTAGAACAAATCTTAATTTGTTTTTTCATATTTACCGCCCCTTCAATGCCACGATATTAAATCAACTGGGTAAATTGAAACAAATGTTGTGTAGGAGTATTATAAACTTTGTGAATATGCGAGGCAAGGGTCGTTCAATCAATTGTTTGAAAAGGTTTTTATAACGTCTCAACTGTTGCCTCCTATGTAATGACATTTTTTAATAGATCCTTCGGCAAGCTCAGGATGACTAAAAAGATTGCGGAATTGATTTGTGTTGGTGTTTTATTTGCTCCAGTCGAGTATGATTTTGCCGGAATTGCCGGAGCGCATGGTCTCGAAGGCCTTTTGAGATTCCGTATAATGAAAGTGGTGTGTAATAATCGGCCGGATATCAAGGCCGCACTAAATCATAATTATCACTTTTTACCACGTCTCATACCGGCATTTTCAAGATGAAGCTTGCAGACAAGGCGGCCGAGCGATATAATTTTGGCTGTCAGGCAGTAAAAAACAATACAAACCAGGCGAAAAGGAGGATATAGAATGTCCGCGAAATTTCGACAGTCGGTGGTTTTAAAAAAGTTCAGTCCAGTGTTATTTTCAGTAGTTGTTTTTATTTCAATATGTTTTTTGGCAAGTTTTGCCCGGGCGAACGAAGGCACAAATCGTGAAGCAGAAAAAACTCGTGTGCCGGATATAACTCGTATCCTTCGCGACCTGGAATACGTTCCCGGCGGCCATGAACGGCAGAAGCTGGATTTGTATCTTCCGCCGCAGGGTAAAGATGCGGCGGCTTTGCCGCTGATTGTCTGGGTCCACGGCGGGGCATGGCTGGGAGGCAATAAGAATAGTTGTCCTGCAGCCCAATTTTTGAAGGATGGTTTCGCCGCGGCGAGTATCAATTACCGCCTGAGTCAACATGCAATCTTTCCGGCACAAATCGAGGACTGCAAGGCCGCCATCAGGTTCCTGCGTGCCAATGCCGGGCAATACAATATCGACCCGAACCGCATCGGCGTATGGGGTGCCTCTGCCGGGGGACATCTTGTCGCGCTGTTAGGGACGACCGGCGATGTCAACGATTTCGACAAAGGGCTGAACCTGCAGGTTTCCAGCAAGGTACATGCGGTGTGCGATTTTTTCGGGCCGACGGACTTAACGAAAATGAGCGATTTCGAGAGTATTATGGACCATGATGCTCCGGATGCACCCGAGGCTAAATTAATCGGCGGGCCGGTGCAGGAAAATAAAGAGGCGTGCAAAAGGGCAAATCCCATAACTTATATCAGCAGGGACGACCCGCCGTTTTTGATTTGTCACGGTGACAAAGATAATCTGGTTCCTATCAATCAGAGCGTTCTTCTGAATGAAGCCTTGAAAAAGGCCGGTGTCGAAGTAACTTTCCATACCGTCGAGGGAGGCGGGCATGGGTTCAGGGATCCGGAAGTCGATAAGATGGTCCTCGAATTTTTCACCAAACACCTGAAGGAAGCCGGAAAAAAGCCGTCTAAGTGAGCATCTGCCTGCGGTTTGTATTGTTTATCGCACTTGTAGTCGCCCGGCGATTTTCCCGAATTCGAATATTCATTCCGGAATTGCAAACGGAACTTGCATAAAAGTCGCTGAGTGGATATTATGAGCCTTTTAGTGACTGGAATCGACAGTAGAATGTGGAGTGGATAATGGCGCATACATTCATAAATACGATTGAGCCTGGACAGACTATCGATGATGTTTATATGGTCAGGGACCCGATTCTTCGGAGCACAACGCGAGGTGATTTATATATCGCGATGTATCTTCTGGACCGGACGGGGCAGTTGAACGGGCGGATGTGGCATGCGACGGAGTCGATTTACAAGGCCCTTCCGAAACCGGGTTTTGTCCGTGTGCAGGGACGGAGCGAGCTTTATCAGAACAACCTGCAGATTATCATCAATAATATCAGCGTGGTCGAAGCCGACAAGGTGAACATCGATGATTTTCTCGCCCGAACGAAAAAAGACGTCGGGCAGATGTTCGAAGAAGTCACGAAAATGGTCGGTCGGATAAAAAATCCGCACCTTCAGGCAATCGTGAAAGAATTTCTGGCGGACAAGGAGCTGATGGAAGAATTCCGTAATGCTCCCGGCGGGATGAAGCTGCACCATGATTATATCGGCGGACTTTTGGAGCATGTTCACAATATGCTGCGGGTTGCCGTTGCGATTTTGCCTTTGTATCCGAATGTGCAGGCGGATTTGGTTCTGGCCGGGATATTTCTCCACGACATCGGCAAGACCGAGGAGCTTACGTACGATATGGCGTTTACATATACCGACTCCGGCCAGCTAATCGGCCATATTGTCAAAAGCATCCTCATGGTCAATCAAAAGGTCGATGCTCTGAGAGCGGGGGGGACACAAATCGAGCAGGAAATCGTGGATTCTCTCGGGCATATTATTCTCTCGCATCACGGCGAATACGAGTTCGGCTCGCCGAAGCTGCCGGCTATGCCCGAGGCCTTTATGGTCTATTATATCGACGACCTGGACGCCAAGCTGAACATGGTGGAATCGGCGATTGACGAGGAGGCCGGTGACGCGAACTGGACCGCATGGAAAAATGCCCTGCAGACCCGGCTCTATAGAAAGCGCATGGAATAAAATCCATCTCTGGGTCGAGAATCAGTTGTTTGGGATATGCGAATCAGATATTCTGTGTTGAATCGCGTTCCATGACGATGCCGGAGAATCGCCATATTTTCATGAACCTTTCGTACGGCATCAGCTCTACACCCGTGACGGGATCCGCAACGGCGACGGCGTTGTCCAGAACTTCGAGCACGACGAGGCAATGGTCAACGAGGAATGCATCTCTTACCACCGCTAATGTCACGCCGGCTTTTTTAAGCTGTTCGATTGAATCAAAGCGGCGATATTGACATTTTAGTCCATCGGCGGAATAACGATTTTGAAGCGCCGAACATAGCATGGTCGGCAGAGTGCCCGCGACCGGACTCGTATGGGACAGGATTGCAAGTTCTCCCTCCCTGGCGGATAAGCCTAACTTTCCGAGGGCCGTAACCGCCGCCGCCGGGCCGCAGGTGTATTTTGTTGTCTGACGGCAAATGCCGTCTTTGTCGAACCTTGTTGTCAGATTCGACAGGCGGTTTTTTATCAGGGCCGGAACAAGAAAAGGCAGAACCGAGGACCAGGTGACAAATCCGATCATGAGAATGCAGACAACAACTTTCTCCCACTTGCGGGGCAGACGCGGCACCAGGACAGTTAGCCCCATGGAAACCGAAAGGGATAAAACAACGTATCTGAACCGGCCGGCTGTAATCCAGGAAAAGGGGCGGATAAAATAGAAATCGTTGTAAAATCTGGCCAGGACCAGAATGGTAATAAGCAGGCAGGGTAAGAAATAGCCTAACGTCCAGTAAGGTTTTCGAAAATTAGAAAAGATCCTGCCGAGCAGGATGCTCAACGCAATAATAAGAACCACACAGATGGTTTCAATCCACGGATTCATTTTCTACCCTCTTATGGCATCTCCCTGTCCCTCAAAAGACATCTTATCAAATTGAGATGGTCGAATCAAGCAAATTCTTATATAACCCTGCATGAATTCCGTTCGAATCCGGTCTCACGAATGGTAGCGGACATGTCTGATTGCCTGGAGCCTGTATCATAAGTGACGGGCTTACAGAGGATTATATCCGATATATTTGCATCGTTTTAGGTCCGTATTTCCTACAGCTTATTTTCGAAGGATTGCTTTGAGTGGTATTACCGACCTGATGAGCGATGTTATGCGGTTTTTTTGTTAACTTTTATGCAAGTAACGTTGAGCCGGTGCATACATATGCCGATAAAACATAGAATCAATTGTTGATAAATAAGGTTGCGTAATAATAATATTGGACTTAATATGTCTATTTTAAGGATTTTCCGGATGCTGTTGTATTGCACAGATAATACTCTGGGGCATTAATAAAGGGAGATATGTAATGAATTTGATAAGGTTAACGAAAGTAGCAGTTTTAACACTAATTATGATTAGTCTGAGCGGTTGTTTCTCTTCCAATCCGAAAGATATAGTTGCATTTTCGAAACCATACGAGGTCGATGTTACTTCTGATAAATATGTTTTACAACCGCCGGATGAGATTGTTGTCTATTGTGCGAAAGTACCGGAAATACACGATCAGAAGCAAAAAATTCGTCCCGACGGCAAAGTAAGCTTTGAAGGTATAGGTGAGCTTGTAGCGGCGGGCAAAACTCCACAAGAGCTTGCGAATGATCTGCGGATGAAGGTGCTGGACCTTTATAAATCTGAACATGTCGTCGAGAAGGCCATCGACCTGAGGATTTTCTCGTACCAAAGTAAGGTATATTACGTATTTGGACAGGTTTATGAACCCGGCCCTCGGATTTATACCGGTCGTGATTCGGTCTTAACTGCTCTGGCCCTTGCACAGCCAAATCCGATGGCCTGGATCGAGCGCATCCAGGTAATCAGACCGTCGGACAATCAAAATATGAAGCCAAAAATATTCGAATTGAACTTAGACCGTCTGATGGCTCATGGTGATACGAGTAAAAATGTTCTTTTGCAGGAAGGTGACATAATTTATGTACCTCCGACTATTTTGGGATGGATGGCGTTGAAGATAGAAGAGGCAATACGGCCGATTGCAAGAGCTTTCTCCGGGATTTATACTGTCAGGCGCGGCATTGATGATCGCGGTTACTATAGATAAGCTTTTGCCGGATACCGGAAGGTATGGTCGGGGAAGATATGATAATCGATATTGTACGGGGATGTATCCATGTCCGGACGTAAAAAACTCGCATCGATTCACATTACCGGCACGGCCTGGTTTATTTTGTGTGTTGGTTATGTTGGAGTTATTGCGCTGCGGCAGGCCGGTGTTAAGTGGTGGATTCTGTTTTCCCTCACAGGGCATGGAATATTAATCGCTTTTATGTTGATTAGCCTGTACCTTTTTGCAATTTTCAGGGGGATCAGCAGTAGCCAGAAACTTAAAGTTGAGCACCCGCTGACCTGCACAACGCAATACGCATTATTTTATGTCGCAACACCATTTTTAGGAGCCGTAGCCGGTTACCTTGGAATGTTGGGTGTCGATACGGTTGGTCGGTTGTTGCTTGGAATCGCACTTGGAACCCTGGCGACTACATTTCTGGTCTGGGTTATCGTTGACCCTTTTATCGGATTGCTTGAGATGTTCCTGCCTGATAGTCGAAGGCATCGTAGCCTGCGACTGGCCCGGGTGAAAGCCGAGCGTGAGCAGAAACAAAGAGATAGCCAGCGTCTTTTAGCTGAGATATCAGAAAGGGAAAGTTCTGAACGGCGGCAGTGGCAGGAATTAATGAAGCCACAGGCTGAAAAACTTGCAGCATTATTGGTGGTAGATGGAAGTGACTACAAGCAGGCCGGGCACGAAGCGGCGGGAATAGGCGCCGGCGCATGGCAAATCGGGGGACTCAATTGTATGCGTGAGCTTCGCGATATGGCGATGGCTTTATGCAGAGATAAGTATAAAGAAAAAGATATCGTCGATTACATTGCTTTTTGGTGGGATGGTATAGGAAGCTGGCGAAGCCCCTCCATCGGTTAAATTCGAAGTGTTACTTCGTCGAACGCAGACGGGAACCTTACATACAAATCATATTTGTTCAGCATTCCCGATATAAACACAACTACATATAAAATAGCGCTGTGCTCTTATATTCTTAAGCAGAGTTTTTTAGAGTGTACGCCGTCTGCGCAGCCAACCCACGAGTCCGGCGCCTAAACCACCCAGCAGGATAGCACCCGGAGCCGGTATAGTAGGGGTCAGAACCACCATATACTCATTGGCGTTCCCGATCATCGGGACATTTATCTCGGGACTGCTTGCCGGAAAGATGCTGATTGCAAAGTTGCCGTACTCCAGCGGAACCGCTTCACTGCCCCAGCTCCAGTCCATATCCCAATATCCGGCACCGCCTCCCATGGATGCGGCGCCGCCCGGAATCTCAGGCGTACCGGTACCGGAAAGGTACGCGCCCATGTCTGTTTCACTTGCAATATTAGTGGCCCAGTTTACTAATCCCGACATCGGGACGCCGGCCGGATTGGTTGACTGAGGTGTTGACTCTGTTGATCCGGGATGGTTGCGAAGCGACCACTTGTAGGTACCGCCATCCTGATAGAGGTTCAGGCTGTATTGATACCAGTCGGGAGTATCCGGAGTCCATGTAGGCCAGGCGTCGTTGTTCGATATGACCTGAGATGTCCAGACAGGACCCGAGCCGGGATCATTTCCGAACCATGCTGTGGCGCCATTCTTCGCATAGATATCATAGCCGCTGATACTGTCTCCGATACTTAAATCAGCTTCATCGACCATATTTAGAATACCGGTGTATCCGGTGCCGTCGAATGTCAATGTGCCTTGAAACCACATGGTAGAAGAAGCAGTAGTATTTGCATGTATGTTATTTACAGCCAGAAGCATTACTATTAACAGAGAGCACATTAAGTGTATTTTTTTCATGATTGGTAAACTCCTTTTTAAATCTCTTTTTGTGACTTTATTTCAGCTTTGTTGATTAAATTGAAAAAGTTTAATAACGATGCTTAAGATGTTTTTCCTTTTCTCTTCCTTATAGAATGATAGATATCTTTAGTTGATACTGTTTCCAACAAATAAAATTTTTTTTGTAATCACTTTATACAAAAGCTCCACGTCCGAAATATTTTTCATTTGAGCAGAATGAGCCTGTATTTTCGTATCGGATGTTTGACTGGTGATTACCTTTGGCAGTGCCGACGATAAAAATTGTTATCCACCGGAAATGACGATAGCTTTTATCAATTGCCGGTTATTTAAAAAAATTCCTATTCTGATTCAACCCAATATAATTAAATCAGGATAGGAATTTAGCGCTCTGGTCATTTGAATCCACAGACTTTATCCACGGACCATCTATGTTACGACCTAAACGTACTTCCCAGTTCGTGCAACAATCAATGCTTCTGCCGCCATTTAATAAAAATGACTGAACTGGGTATTATATTTTGGAATACTTTCCTGTTTACAGCGCCCGTCGTCTGCGAAGCCAGCCAACAAGACCCGCACCGAGACTGCCCAGCAGGATAGCGCCGGGAGCAGGAACATAATCGACCGTGAGCTTGGAGCTTCTCAATGTCACACTCCAAAGATCCGAACCCAGTGAGTCGATGTCCATCAATATATTCAGTGTGCCGTCCGCCAGTGCCGCTAACGCCGTCGGTCCGAGAACGAACGTGGTCGTGTGCCATGCTTTAGTGTAACCGATATCCAGATTACCTAAGCCGATTAAATCGGCAGTGATTGCGTCGAGCTC
The DNA here is from genome assembly GCA_964431695.1 of uncultured Pirellulales bacterium. Classification (GTDB taxonomy): domain Bacteria; phylum Planctomycetota; class Phycisphaerae; order Sedimentisphaerales; family Anaerobacaceae; genus JAFGPS01. The sequence continues at coordinate 28,117 of CAYSKI010000003.1, forward strand.
GTCCGGTCTTCCACCACCACCTGCATCCACATCCCATGCATCTATCTCAAGTGTGGCAGAGATAATGGTCGGGTTGGCAATGCTGAAGGTGACCGTGTGTGTCCATCCCCAGTCTTCGTCTTTGTCACGATAGTATGGGGACAGACTGTAGCCTGATTGTCCCGGCTGGGGTGAAGCCGAAGGCGGCAGGAACCAGTCGCCGTGGTTCGTCGAATCCTGGACATCAACAGTAGTCAGCGCAAACGCGCTGCTGCCGAACGCCACGATCAGACAGGCAAAACCAAAAATTAAAGTCTTTTTCATCATCCTTTCCTTTCTTTCTTAAACTTCTAATGGTTATTGAACATTATGAATCCGTTACTCCTTATAAAGACAAAAGTCCTTTTTTGTCAGCCAGTTTGTCAATTTTCCGTATTCTTTTTTTTGAATTTAAAGTGTTTGTCGTCTGCGCAACCAGCCAATAATACCGGCACCCAAACTGCACAGCAAAATAGCTCCGGGAGCGGGAATTGTTATTAATTTCAATTCAGGATCGGCAAGTATTCCATTTTTGACGTATGCTTGAAGACCGACCGCTCCGGCTGCGTAAAATTCACTTGTCGGTCCTGTCAGCATCAAGGTTACATAATCGTCCGCTATATCGCTTGTCCAGTCGTGCGTGATATCAATTGTTATCCATGTGTAAGGCTTGTTGTTAAAATAAACCGTACCGATTATGTTGTCTGCTGCCGAGTTGCCTGGTTCATCGATTGAAGATGGATCTATCCAACTGTCGTCCGAATCATACCATAGTGTTCTTTGGCTCGTGAAGCCGTCAAAATCACGCATATAGGCCGAGAAGGTTGCCGATACGACGTTTTCGATATCCGGTATGCTTGAAAGATCAAAAGCAAACCAGGCCTGTTCGACACCAATTTGTGAAATTCCATCTCCTGAGTCGCCTACCGTCGGTAAGGATAAATCGACCGGATTAAGTGTGTAGATAGCAGCAAAAGCGGGAGTTGTTCCAAAAACAAGGATGATAGTCATAATACATAGTTTCGTCTTCATAAATTCTTTACCTCGTCCCTTTCAATCTTTTTCAAAAGTGCAAGAAATTCTTTTTTGACGGTGAGCAGAATTCTTTTATGAAAATGGGAGGGATAAAAGTACCGGCAACAGCGTTGCAATGCGAAATACTCCGGCTGAATGGCCAGGTATTTTACACAATCGACCATTGAACTTATATACCACTCCTCCATCTCCTCACAAATTAAGTTAATCCTCTAAAAGTGGATAAACCTATATTGAAGTCCGTGCAGTGTCTGCCTTTATAAATACTATGATTGGTCCTCCTCCTGTGAGGTACCATGTAATTTACCCAGTTTATCAAAAAGCAACATACTTGTCCACGAAAAAATGAATAAAAAGAAAAAAATCTGATAGAAAGACGTTTCTGTTTAGAATTACATTCTGTATAGATTGCTTACACCGGATCCCGGGGACAATTCAAAGATATTTCTGAAGCAATTCTTATAAAGACAGTATTGTCCTGTTTTTGGCGAATAAATGCCCTAAGTGTTGCTTATACAATGAGATATAGCATTTTGTATGAATTTATTGAATTTTAAAATACTTTAATCTGACTGAAAAGATCCGTATTGTTTAACTTTGGCATTAAAAAGGGATATAGATGACAATCAAACTGATTAATTTGTTGGTAAATCCTGAGTCATAAATATACCACTTTTGGGGTATCCAATAGGTGGTATGGATTAGATATAAATTAATACGGATCTGATAATTTTTTGGATTTTTTGACTGAAAATGGTGATGATTAAGTCTATGTACGCATTATAAGAAGGTATAAAACCATGAAATGTTCCCGCATATCCCTGGGTAAAATGGTGCGTTTTTTAAGAGCGTGAGCCACTGCATCCGACGAGATTTGCTCCGGTTCCATCTGATAAGGCGGCTATGGAGTTCAGGGATGACAGCGTAATTGTTAGAGGTGAATTCTGATGGGATGTATGCAGGAAGATCTGTTAGTCGGACCGACCGGTTGGGGAATCCTAATTAAAGTGAGTTTGAGTGCTGGAAAAGCGTGTTTTACTTGTATAAGTCAGTGAGAGGGGGGATTGTTTTAATTGACAACCGACGCCGAAGCGGCATCAGCAGAAAAATGATGTTTTATCATGTAAAATATCGACCGAGTGACAGGTTGGATTCGTATTTACGCCGTTTGGAGACCAGTCATCCAGTCCCTGATTACAAAATGTTCCTTCTGAGTGTCTTGAATTTTACCGCTTTTTCAAGCTGCTCATTGACATTGAATCGGGAATATTACGCTGCGGCGCTATACTAGGATGGACTGTAATTATAGACTGCAGGTGAAGAAGTTGTGGGGATGATATGATGGAACTTTTAATCTATCGCAGGGAAAGATTGTGATTGTTCATAATTTGTTGTGACATTTCTCGTATCAGTCAGGAACTTTAAGAGCATTGATATTTTATTTTTGACGCGTAATTTTCTATAGATATTTCTTGTGTGAGTTTTTACCGTTCCCGGCTTGATGCGCAGATTTTTAGCTATGCTTCCATTTCCTATACCCTGGCAAATCTGTTCTGCTATTTCCCGCTCACGTGGAGTCAGATTATACAGATCTTGCACATAAGACCATTGTTTCTTGTCAAGCAATATCAACTTTTGTTTTTTATAGTTCGGACCATTCATGGCTAAATCCTCGTGGGAAGTTTCTGGTTTTGGCATTTGAAACATAATTAATTACCCTCCTGTAATTTTATAAGAAGATGTTTTGCTTCATTGAGCTCCGCAGTTGACAGGCCTGCTGTTTTACCCTCAGAGTCGAGAGCCTGGCTTAGGTATTTAAGAGCATCGTCTTTTCTACCAATTTTATTCAAAGCCCTTGCCAAATGAAAACACGCCGCAGCATATTGCGGAGACGAGATCGGATAAAGCTCGATGCACCTGGTAAGATCGTCAATAGATTTGGTCAATTCACCCATGCGATAGAACACAACACCGCGAGTCTCAACCAGGTCGATATAGTTCGGGGCAAGCTTTAGCCCTTTCTGGGCAAGTTCCAGCGCCCGTGGATATTGGCCTTTCTTTTCGGATAATATCCATGCAAGATTATTAATAGCAATTAAGTTCTCCGGTTCAAGCTCGATTAATCGCCGGTAAAGCTCGGCTGATTCATCGGAACGCCCGGCCATTTCCAAAAGTATCGCCAGAACACTCATTGCCTCGGTTGAAGATGGATCGTTTTTCAGAACCAGCCGGAGAATATCTTCCGCTGTTTGCCGGGCCTCGTTATTGTCAATCGACGCCAGATCTCTGGCGATTACAACGGGTGTGTGACTGTCGTTCGGATATTTTTGGTACCTTTCGACGACTTTAAGATTCAACTGACTCCAGAGCTGTTCTTCCTTGAGTAACTGGACCTGGGCCAATAAAGGACTCGGGTCATTCGGATCAGATTCGGCAAGGGCATTAAATTCCTCCTGGGCCTCAGATTTACTGCCTGCTTTGTACAATGCGACAGCCAGGACAATTCTGCATTTCCGATTGATTGGTGGTTCGCAGGTTAATAACTGCTGTCTTAGGATGTTTACAGCTTTTTGCGGTTCACTTGTCTTCATGTATGTACCGGCCAGTAACATTGCCGCATCTATATCGTTCGGGTCCAGCACACAAAGCTCTTTAAGGGTGGGAATCGCCAGAATTGGTGACCTGACTGTCTCGGCCCGAGCTTTTAACAGCATAAGCGCCCTATCATTATTTTTGTAAGCAAGCCCTCTCAAGGCAACATCAACTGCTTTTCCGGGCTGGCCTTGTTTTAACATCAGCTCTCCCAGCATCAGCCATGCCTGACTAACTTCAGGCTCTTTGTCAGTTATTTTCTGCAGGATTTGCTTTGCATTTTCAATTGCCGGGGCTGTTCCTTCGAGAAGCAGTGAATTAGTCTTGAACAGTTGTAGTTCAATATCATCTGGATTTGATTCAAGGGCTTTGTCGAGAAAAGTTTTTCCTTCGCGAACCATATCCGGCTGCTTCGATGTCAGGAATAACGATATGGCCCGTTTTTGAATCTGTATATTATCCGGGGCCATAGATAAAGCGTGCTTAATATCCTCGGCTGCTTCGTTAGTATGACCTGTGGAACGATAAAAATCACTCCTTGCGATCCACACTTCCACGTTATCAGGTTCGAGAGAAATCGCCCGGTTCAGCTCTTCCAGTGCCTTATCGGATTGTCCCAGAGTCGCATATGTCCTCGCGCTGAGTATATATGCGGGTGCTTTATTCACGTTGCCGGTTATTTCGCGGCAGATTTTCAGTGATTGTTCCGGTTTGTTCTGACGGAGGTAGAGCTGTATTAGCGTTGCGGTTACAGCCAGAGAGTTAGGCTCTTGAGCTTTAAGCTGTATCAGTAATTTTTCGGATTCTTCGAACTTGTTTTGCTGCATTTTAAGTAATGCAAGAGATAAATGGGCGCCCTGGTTGTCGGGATTGCGATTCAGCAGGTCCTGCAGGATATCCGAAGCCGAATCCAGCTTCCCTTGCCTGAGCAGACTTTGTAATCTGAGTTTTTGAAGTTGAGTATTCTGAAGTTTTTCTCGTGAAGCACGATTAAGAAGCTGCTCGGCCTGGTCGTATTCCCTGGCTTTGTAGAGTGCCGCTATCAGGGGTGTTATTATGCGAAGGTCATCCGGTGACCTGTTCATGGCGTCACGGTATGTTGAAATTGCCAATTGTAGTTCGCCGGCCTTATCGTATGTCATTGCCAGAAGCGTACGGCTCGTTTGATCGTTTGGATTCGCCAGGATGTTTTCCTGCAGAAGCGAAATAATTTTTGGATAGTTGTTCTTAAAATCGTCGTCGATAAATAAGACCTTGGCCTGTTCATATCGCCATTGCCAGCCGTCTTCGCCTTCGAGGGACTTAATCTGATCTATCAATTGCTGAGCTTTTTCAGGATCATTTATAACCTGCTCGCACAACAGGAACTGGCGTTTTATCGGAATGTCGTTCGGCAGATTCTGTGAAAGTGTTGTTAATAATGCATGTGCCTGGTCTGTTTTGTTCCACAGGGTATAAAATTGTGCGAGTATCAAGCCCAGTTCTCGCTGGATGACGGGTTGTTCCATACGTGCCAATGCATCTTTAATCGCCGTTTCACACCCGGCCTGGTCGCCTTGCCTGTAAAGTAATATAGCGAGATATCTCACCGGCCTCACAGCGTCGGGAAATTTCTCTATTGCCTCGTTAAGGATTGATATTGCCTGGCTTGTTTGATTTTGGACGACAAGTAACTCGGCTTCGGTTAATGCGATACCGACAGCTTCAGAAGGGTGCTGTTCTTTCATGCGGTTAATTAATTTCTGCGCATCGGCGAAATTACCTTGTTGCATCATAAACTGAACTCTAAGAGAGTCCAGCTCAAAATTCCCGCCGATGGTTTCATTCAATGCAGACAATTGTTTTTCTATTTCCTGTATGATCTCGGCATTTATGCCTGTCGGGTTTTCTCCGATCAGTTCTAACCGGGCCCGCAGATAAAGGATTGCAGGCTCGGGATTTGTCGGTGCAAGCTCCAGTGCTTTTGCAGCTTGCTCCTGTACCTCGGCCCAATCCGCACTCTGGGCTAACATTCTGGCCAGTATCAAATGGCCCTCGAAAGAATCGGGCTGTTCGGCGAGCAGGGCGTATAGCTGCTGTAAAGCGGATTGTTTATCCCCTATTTGGATCAGGGCCGATGCCAGTGCCATTCGAATCTGGGTGGATTTATTACCTGCTTCGACCGATTGTTTCCAGTATCTGACGGCTTCAAAGAAATTGCCTTCATCTGCGGCCATAAGAGCTTCCAGATTGGCAACTATCGCAGGGGCCATATCCTGTTGTCGAAGTTTCAGGATGCAGTCGGCAGCCTGTTCCCGATGACTCGAGCGAATAAACAACTCGGCGGCCGTGGGCATAAAATCCCAGGGCTGAAAAGAAAGCTCCTTTAATCCCTTCTCGGCAATATCGAACATCTTTTCCTTCGATTGTGATCGCAGGGCCAGATGCGCCCAAAATTGCCAAAGGCTCTGGTCTGTCGGCGCGGCCTTATAGACGGCGTCGAGATGTTGTTCCGCTTTATCCAGAAGATTTAGATTGATAAGTTCCCCTACCAGTCGAAGGCGCACCGAAGAATCGGATAAATCCTGTCGTTCCGCTATGTTTATGTCGGCCAGGGCTTTTGACCTGTCGTTATGTCTCAGATAAAAACCGGCGCGAACTATGTACGCAAGAGCGGAGGATGGATTATTTTTAACGGCCAGGTCATACCAGTTTACGGCCTGGTCCGGGAACTCTTCGGGGTATCGTTCTATAAGCTGCCCCAAAGATTCGTAAGCCAATATCTGTTCCGGATGTTCTTTATAGATGTCTTTCAATTCGTTTGCCGCTTCGTCGAATTTTCGTTGCCGGGCCAACGCTACACCAAGCATCCTCTGAAGGTTTGGGTCCTGAGATTTCTCAAGGTGTCTTTCTGCAATGAGCTCTGCTTCCCCCGGCATACCCATCGTTAAATAGATCTCGGTAAGTTTGAGTGCGGCTTCTGTTTGAGTATCGTCAACTCTTAAGGCGGTTCGATATGCTGCAATTGCCTGTTGGACATTGCCGCGTTTTCGAGGCCTGATGTGCATTTGTGCTTCAGCGTATTTGATGAGTGTCGCAGCGTCATCCTGACTTACCAGAAGATAACGCCCTAATTGCTTTGCGGCCTCTTCCCAGTTTTGCTCTTCGTATGCCTTGTTGCCGAGAATGAGTCCCTGTTCGGCACTGTTTGCTTTTTGCCAGCGACGCAGCCCTATCGCAGTTACGGTTAAAACTCCTGCGCTGATTACGAGAACGATTGCTAATTTCCAGTTAAAGTATCTTTTTGGCATTTTTCATCCTTTCGTAAAAAGTCCTGCATAAACCCCGGGCGGAAATAAGCCCCTCCGAGGTTCGATTAGAACTGATTAATGAATTCCTCAAAAAGTTTTTTGGTTGTTTTCCAGCATATCGACATATCCATTTTGAACGAAAGATTTCTGACATATTCGGTGTCGTACAGAATCCATTCCTGGAAATCTTTCATGGGTACACGTGTTCTGTAAATCTGCCAGAGTCCCGTGATTCCCGGTCGAACCGATAAACGGGCGTCACGCCAGTACGGACATAACGTATTTTCCGATTCGGGAGAGGGTCTCGGGCCGACAGCACTCATCTGACCGAGAAGAACGTTGAAAAATTGAGGGATTTCGTCGATATAAGTCTCCCGCAGGAAAGCACCGACGGCGCTTAATCTGGGATCGTTTACCATTTTAAATTGCGGGCCGTCCACATGACTGACGGATTTTAGTTTCTCCTGTATTTTTTCCGCCCCAACGATCATCGTCCTGAATTTAAAGCAATTAAATTCCCGTCCATGGAGACCCTGGCGTTTGTCCTTGAAAAATACCGGTCCTGGCGAGCTTAATTTTATTGCCAGAGCAATGAACGGTATTAGAGGAGCGAACAGGATTAAAACGATTACGGCGAGAATACAATCGGCAATTCGTTTTATGCATCTTACATAGGAAAATTTCGGCCAGTTTCTATATGTCATATCGGTGTTCTTGAATGTGTTTATGTCCTGCCCGGACCAGAGGTTTTTTTCATAACCGCCGATCAAGGTTTTTCCGTCGTATGGTGTTTCTGTTAGTATTGTGTTGTTTACAAGACGATTCTGGGGGACATGTACTTCCGGGCCGATGATCGATGAATTCACCACTGCTCCATGCCCGATGCGTACATTATTGCATACAATAGCTGGTCCGACAATAGTTATATTTTGGCCGATTTGCACATCGTTGCATAAAAGCACTTTTCCGACACATCTCAAATTTTCTGGGATATTGTTTGGTTTTCGTAATTCTAAAGCCGATTCTCCGGTTGTATCGAGTTCTGTCTTATAAAATTCCAGCAGTCCGCCTTCCGTTTCCAGATCCAGTACGGTCCCGCCGATTTTAATTGTTCGCATAATAAAAGCGTTTGACCGGCACTTTGTTACGAGAGAAGAAAATGACTCAGGCAGAATACCGTCTTTAAAAAGCTTTACGAAGATATGATTTTTTATAAATAGGTGATGGGGCCAGTCATTGAGTTCGGGGACGAATTCCGTCGAATCTGAATATAATCGGCGAAAGCCCGCTATATTGCTGTCTTTGGTTAGTTGTATTTTTTCACGTTTGTTGAGCAGTTCGGGATCTGCGTTTATAGCCACTATATCCGCCCGGATATTAGCCATAATACTTACAAACAGCTCGTTATTAATCTGAGTTGCAAATCGTCCGTTGGAGACAGCCAGCCATGATTCCGGACTTTTCTCGTTTTCGATTCTGTTTATGATATCCGATGTGATTTGAATGTTTTGGCTGTAGCGTATCATGTCATCCGGGCATTTTTGCGGCACAACAGTCTTTTTCATGAGTGCATTGGAGGCGATGTCCCACTGGTCCGGGACGGCATAGATTGTATCGGTTGAATTGTGCTCTGAATGGGCGCGTGACAACGAATCCTTTATACTGCTGCCGGGTATGTATTTGCTTATACCATCGAGAAGTAAACCGGCCATAGGCTCGTGAGTCAGGGCAAACCGCAAGAGGTTCTTGCTTTTGAGGTCTTTGTGGTCTTCGTTTTTGTGTATGATAATCAGGTTCATAGATCGCATCAGTTATGTGCCGGCATTTTACCCGCGCGTGTAAGGTACGAAATGACGGTGACAGAACAGAATTTTCGAATTAATTTTTTACTGGTTTTACTGTTGTTCAAAGAATTGTTTTATTCATACGTCTCGTGGATTTTCAGTATCAGACGCTTTTTTTCCTTAATCTGGCTTTGGTTCTTTGTGCGTAATAACCGTAATCCTGTCGATAGTAACTGTGCTCATCATCGACGCTGCTTATAACCGTCCCGAGGACTCGTGCATTAATTTGCATCAGTCTTTCTTTGGATTCCCGCAGCTCGGGTAAAGTCGTCTGGCCTGCGAAGCTGGTCAAGATGACCGCATCTCCGACCTTGGCCCACATAAGTGCGTCGGGAAATGCCAGCACGGGAGGAGTATCGATGATCACATGGTCGTACTGTTTGCTGATTTTATTAATATACTTGGCTGTCGATGGCAGGGCTAAAAGCTCGTACGCATCGGCGGCATCGCGAAAATCGGCGGCGAGCACATCCAGACCTGTTGATGGGACGGAACATACGGATTGTTCGAGTTTAATACCGCACAGTACATCCTGTAATCCCCTCGAATCTTTCGGGAGATTTAACAGCCGCGCAATGTCGGGCTTTCTCAGGTCGCCGTCTATCAGCAGAACTTTTTTCCCGGCTTCCGCCATGCTTGTCGCCAGATTAATGGCAAAAGTTGTTTTGCCCTCTTTCATTCCGGGGCTGGTTACCACGAGCTTCTTCGGTATGCCCTCTCCGTCGAGAAATCCTATGTTGGCCCGAATCGTTTGATAGTCGCCTATTATTCGTTGTGGCTGGAGTGACGGCTTAACGGTATTTAAGCTTGTGGTTGTGCCTATTATTCTAATCCCGATTTGTTTGGCCGCATCCTCCGGTGTTCTTAGTCTCAAATCGGCTTTGTCTCGAATGTATGCCAGCCACAGACCACAGGCTAATCCGGCAAGGACCACACCAAAGGACATTTTTAATCGCCTGTCACGTATTGCGGCGATGTGAGCTAAGTCGTGCACCGATATTCTCGGCTGACGTTTTCGTTGCATTTGCAGGTCCTGAATACGATTGAGAACCATGTCATATCTTTCCTTGGTCATATTTAGCTGGTCCTGGAGATCCTGAATGTCCAGTTGAATCCGGCCGAGCCTGATGGTCTCGGCATCTTCTTTTTCAATTGTTTCTCGAAGAATTTCTTCGTACATTTCAGTTTGTTCCAGGGCGGTACGCACGTTCATTAGTTTTGTGTCACCTGCCTTGGCGACTTCCTCGGATAATAATTCATCGAATTCTTTGTTTGCCTTTTCCTTGAGTTCCTCGAGACGGGTCTTCATGGTTTCTACAAGCTTGGTTTGGATTTGAACTTCTGAATTCGTGGGACTTAATGTCTCACTGGCAATGATGAGTGATTGTTCCAACTTTGCGATACGCTCGGTCATTGATTCCACGGCGGTATCCCGATTAATATATTGTTGGCGCATTTTCATCAGCTCATCCGGAGCAATTGGCTCTTCCCTGGTTCGTTCGAGTAGCTGCGCCTGTGCCTTTAGGCTCATTTTGGATGCTTCCAGTTCTGTTAGCCGTGCCATCAGAGACGCAACGTTCCGCAACATCATATCCTGCCGGCCGCTCAAAGTGGCTGTTCCGTACTCTTGTGCCAGCAGATAAATCTGTTTTCTAAGACTTTCCATTTCTTCGGCTCTTACCTTGCGTTCGTCTTCGAGCGTCGCCAGCTTTTTGTCCTCATCCTGTGTGGAGCTGTTAACACCGATTTCCATATACGCATTGATAAACGCATCGACAATCTGCATGGCCTCGTTATCTTCGGTAGTGTACATGGTTATCTCAAGCAGTTCGCTGCCGCGGGGGGCATCAACAACAATAGTTTTGTTGATCAGCGCTCGTTTGAGAAGCCAGGCCGGTTCCGGTTTAATGTTCGTCGTATTTAATTTCTGTTTTAGTTTTGAGATAAGGTTTGTCGGTTCGTTTCTGAAGATGGCAAGGTCCCGGCCTTTGAGATTATCTGCGACTCTCTGAACGACTCTGCTGCTGGTGACCATTTCCGCCTGTGTATTCATGAAGCTTTCATAATCGGATATGTCTCCCTTGTCTCTCGCATCGGTCATTATGTCCACCAGGATGGGAGCGACGCGTATTTGTCCGGTCACTACGTGAACAGGTTTGATCAGAAACCATATCGCCGGTAGCCCGAGTCCGCAGCCTAAAACGAATACCATGAAGGCAATGTACCAGCGGCGAAGTATCCCGGCGGCTAATTTCGGGGATTCACTGGTTGGCTCTGGGACGGTTTCGAAGTTCACGATATTTTGTCCCACTGTAAGGTCGTTTTGTTTGTCGATGTCGTTCATTTTTTTATGCTCCTTAAATTCTGATTTGGTAATGCATTTCGGGATTTAATTCTGATTTATAGTAATTGTCAGAAATAATTGATCGGGTATTTTCTTCGTATATGCCGGATTTCTTCTGCGAAAACTCACCGGTTTTGACGGGTAATTATTATTTCTTCATGTGTTTCCGGAGGTATTGTAAGTTTCATGAGAAGCCTAAGTTCGACAACGACCGCCGCCAGTGCCAGCGGCATCATTGCATAGCCGCCGAAATCATGAAATATTTTCTCCCAATATTCTCCCTCGAGTATCGTGAAAAATATTGCGGTAATTGCCAGTCGTACGGTATTGCACAGCAGGGCGATGGGCAGGCTCGATGCCAGTACTATGAGCTTTTCCCACCATGCTCGTTTGACCAGCAGGACAACTAATCCGCAAATCACAATAAAGGCGGTGATCATTCTCAAACCGTTACATGCCTCAACAACAGCGACGGTTGCCCGGCCGATATGAATAACATTTCCTTCTCGTACTATATCGAAGCCCATCAATTCGAGACAAAATACCGCCGAAGATGTTGACCAGCGTTGCAGAGGCAGTGACACAGCAGTTCTGATACGGTTCGGCCAGGGCAGCATCAGACACAGGAACAGCAATGTCGTTGCCACCTTTTTGAAGAACTGCCAGCCAAACAACAGCAGCACTAATGCAAAAATGCTCAGGGCGAGAGATAATCTTTCTGCCGAGCCATATAGAAACAACAGCCCGAAAAATCTAAGCACCTGTGCCCCAAGGAAAAGGAATATCCCGATAACGGAAGGTTTAATCGGGCATTGTGCAATTGTCCGGCGCCTAGTCCACAAAATATAAACTGCAAGGATAGGGACCAGTAATCCGGAGTTGTATTCATCGCTTATCATCCATATTTTCCATAGATCGACAAGTCCGGGCCAATAGGACCAGAGAAAGGCGAGTAAAACTGTGCTTAACAGGAAAAATCGAAGGGTGTTTCTCGGACTTGAGAAAGCCCAGGGTAATTTTTTTGAAATTTTATTTATTTGGGGCTGTGTTGCACGTTTGAATCCGCTCACGCCGTCCGTTGCAATTTTCGCGGCTCTTTTTAACAGACGTTCCGGCTTTTTCCTGGATTTGCAGGCGATACTTTTATCCTGGATGACGGTGTTTGTTTTCAGAGTCGTATTGTAATCAATTACACATCGTTGTATTTGACAATCTGCTCCCGCCTGCACTCCGTCCCAAAGGACACTGTTGACAACAATGCTGTCTTTTCCAATCACAACATTATTCCCGATAATTGTCGGCCCGATTACAACGGCTCCCTTTGAGATGCACGTGCCGCTCATTATGACAACCGGACCGAAAACTCGGGCTTGCTGGTCAATAGTTAAATCGGCAGCCATCCAGATATTTTGTGAATCGGCATTTTTTATGAGCTTCAAATCCGGACATAATTCAGTGGCATCCGCAAGATAATTGTTAACTGCAAAAAGATATTGCTGTCGATTTCGGAAATTACCGGCATGTTTTGGCAGCGTGGCAGCATGAATTTTTTTGCCTGCGAGTAATATAACGGGAATCAATCCTTCCTTAATATCGAAATAGCCACGTTCCGGTATATGTTTTACAATATTCGAGTTGCATATATAGATTCCCGATGTTTGCTCGATATGTTTTCCGTTGGTCAATCCGGGATTTAGAAACATCGTTAGCTCGGCTCCGCCTTGATGATGGGCATGTACTAAGAAGTCTATCTCCGGGGGATTTATTATACCGGCGGGTAAAACCAACAATAATTTATCCTTTTCCTTATCGAATGCATCGCGGATACATCCGGCCGGTCCTATCGGCAATGGTTCATCCAGGAACTTTAATTCCAGACGGGTATCTGCATGGATCGATTCATTTAGTGACGTATCATCACCACTATAGCAAATGGTGACCTGTTGTATTCCCTGATTTGCCAAATGAACGAGCAAGTGTTCCAAGACTGCTTGTCCGGCAATCGGCCACAGGGCTGTCGGTAAGCGTGTTGCGAGCGGGCACCGTCCGAAGTCACGATTTCCGGCGAGTATTATTGCCTTTATTCTGCTTATTTGAGATTGATCGCTCAATTAGTAAAATCCTTATGCTTTCTGTTTATATCACTGCACCAATGAATTCCACGTTGTTGTATTTTTGCGTAAGTTCGGGCCACTGTACCAGGAAAAGGTCGGCGATGTACCTGACCATTCTGCCGGACAGCGATATCTTTTCGACGTTAGTGATGCTGTCAATCCAGATGATGTCGGCGCCGCCGAGTTTAGCAAGAAAACATATCATACAACCTGCTGCTGCGCCAGTACTTATGACAATATTTGGTTTTTCTTTAAGTGCGATCTTCACGCACCTGAGAAACACCCTAAGTACCCGTATCGGATGCTGTCGGTTACATTCTCCTACAACATAAATGTTCCCGGATGTTTGAAGATTGTCCCTGACAACGGGCACCGTGGTAACAAAAAAGGTTTCATATTGTTTCCAGCTATCTGAGAGCTTCAGCAGCTCTGTTAGATGGCCGCCGCCCGATGCTGCAAGACAGATTTTCAATTTATTTTTATTGCCCAATTTCCCAAACCTTTTAACTGGACTGTTCGCTTTTGAATAATTCGTTCGTCACCAGCTCAGCCTTGCTGTCCCAGGATGAGTCTTTAACTTTCTCCCTTCTTTTATTGATAAGTTCGGGGCCGTCTTCGGAGATTGCCCTTTTAATACATTCAGCGAAAGCTTTTGGTGTTTCGGCTTCATAAACGATGTCCAGATATTCCTGCAATTGTGGGAAAGGTGTGCTGATTACCGGTTTTCCCATTGCAAGGTACTCTTTCAATTTTAAGGGATTAACCGCCTCGGCCCATCGGCTTTGCCTCAAAGGTAAAAGTGCCGCATCGAATCTTTTGCCGTATTCGGGAACAAGCTCATAGGGTTTTTGTCCCAGCATCCGGACGTTCTTCCTCGCCTTGAGAGCAGAGCAATCCGCTTGTTCTCTTCCGATAACAACAAAAGACATATCCGGCAGAAGCTCCGTCACTTTTTTCAGAAAATCGATATCAGGATTACATTCGTCGATGCTGCCGATAAAGCCTATAATGGGTTTTGGAATGTCCGCAAGCTCGGTAATTTCGCCATCGTTTTGCATAGGCGAGGCAAACAGTTCGAAATCAACTCCATGGTCGAGATAAAATGCTTTTTTACACTGGCCGGCTTCCTCTTCGTATAGCTTGCGGTTCACAAAAATTGTCAGGTCGGCTTTAGTTTTAAGCTCCCGGTCAAACCTTTTTACCTTCTCGATATCTACGCCGGGAAAATCCTCGAAACGGTCGGTACGCTGATAAACCATTTTTTTCTTTTTCATTCGAATAGCCATATCGCAAGCGGGTGGGCAGGCGACCCAAACGATGGGAACTTCCATTCCTATCCTACTTTTTACGTATTTGATTTGGGATCGAAGCAACTTTTCGTTGAGAGGTTTAGCCCAACTTATATGCTGGACCGGCAGAGAAAATGGGCTATAGACCCAGAAATTCTCATTTATTTTCTTAAGGCCTGTGAGAACACTTTTCATCTTGCGGACAAATCTTTGGATAAATTTACGGCCCTGTCCGATATTTATCTTTTGCATAACGATCGAGTTGATGTAAAGTACCTTGCCATTTCCGGCAAAACGCCTCATCAACTGCATATCGATATGCCCGCGGTTGTGATACCACCAATCCTCACCGCCAAAACATAATACGTCGATTCTTGCCATATCCTGAATATTTATTGCAGGGCTTTGTTCCAAATATAAGCCCCTTGCTATTGTTGGTTTTTACGATGCAAGCTTTTTAAGAAACTTTGAAATTCGCTCCGCCACTTTTTCCGGCTGTATATTTCGCTTCTGAGGTTCGAACGATTTAAGGGCCTCGATTTTTTCCGGCAAATCCTTCACGTCGTATGCCGCTAACAGGTACCCGCACTTTTCAAACTTATGTATGATGTCAACCTGGTGGTTATTAACTACTTCACCGTATTTCCGAAGCCGTGGCATAACTAACAGGGGTTTTGCCTCCTCCAGTGCCGGTGTTATTGAGCCTATACCGGCGTGGCTTATAACCTTCGATGCCTTTCGCATCCATTGGTCGAAGATATTTTTATCCAAAAAATCGACGGCTTTTTTGAAGTTACGAGGCTGATAAGAGCTTTGCCCTATTTGTGCCCAGACCTCTTCTTCGATAAGTCCCTGGTCGATAGCTTCATCAACAGCTTTTACCAATCGATCGAATGGGAATTGTGTCCCGACTGTTAGAAAGATCATGTCACTTTGCCGTTCTTTTGAGTTCAATGTGCATAAATCGCGGTTTATTTCCTGGTATCCATCCGGCCAAAAAGTACGTCCAAAATTCCTGTGGAATAAGACTGCAATTTCGTACTCGCTTCGCTCCTGTGGCGCGGACGAAACAAGAATACAACAAACCATACAGGCAGTCGAACAATGAAAAACAATGCAGTGAGCAGGCGGGCGAGAAAAACCGACGGCCGGCCGTAATGTTTTTTGATAAATTTAAGGATACTTAGCCTTAGTTGAATAATCATAGTTACGGGTGTTTTTGAGGCGCTCTGGCCGCCATAATGAATTATTTGGCCGACGGGAGTAAACATTATTTTCCATCCGTTTTTTTTCATTCGATAGCACCAGTCGGTTTCCTCGCCGTACATGAAAAAGCGTTCATCCAATATACCTACCTGTTCGATTGCCTGGCGTCGAACAAGGATAAAGCAACCTGTTACGACATCCACCTCGCGTATGTCGTTTCTGTCCCACCATGTCATTTGCTCACGACCGAAGAACTTGCTGCCCGGAAATAATTTATATAGATAAGTACTTGATAAAATCATATTCAATATCGACGGGAACATGAAACATGTCGTCTGGATAGTGCCGTCCGGATTGAACACGCGGCAGCCGAGTGCTGCCGCCTTAGGATTATCATCCGCAAAAGAAAGTGTTTTTTCGATGGCTTTATCCAATACTACCGTGTCACTGTTAAGTAATAAAATGTATCTTCCCTGTGCGATTGCTATTGCCTGATTGTTGGCTGCTGCAAAACCGCGGTTTTCCTTGTTTTCGATAAGGATAACCTTCGGAAACTCGGCCCTGACCATCTTTGTCGAATCGTCGGATGAAAAGTTATCAACAACAATAACTTCGAAATCTATACTACGTGTCTGCTCGTAGATTGATGTTAGACAATCTCTGAGGAGCTTTTTGGTGTTCCAGTTAACTATGATTATTGAGACATCCATTTTCAGGTATTCTAATTTTTGCTGTTTAACAGTTCCGAAATAGTCATTACACGCATACCTTTTTTTGTGGCTATCTCAAGAGCGAGTCGAACGGATTCGATTAGCGAATGTTCTGTTCCTTCGCTAAAGCGATTGAAATCGTGAGCCAAACACACGGTTCCGTCTGTATTTGTTGTCAGGATTTGGATTTTTTGATTTTCCAGAACTGATTTACAGGTGTCTCCCGAATCATGGGTCCAATATACAATTGGAATCCGCCTGACCAATAAGTACAACAAACAAATAATATTCAATTTGCCGTACGGCGGACGAAAAGTGTATTTATTGAGCTTTTGTCCCAGAGCATTATCGATAGCTTCCCATCCTCGTTTTATGTCCGACAAGGCACGAAACGGCGATACTTTCCAGTAGTTAATATGGTCGTAACCGTGGGAGCAGATTTCATGTCCGCGCTGCCGTATTTGTCTGACGATTTTCTCCCGGCCTGCGATATTTTTTCCAATCAGGAAAAAAGTAGCTCTGGCATTTTTTTTCTCGAACAGGTCCATTATTGCCGGTGTTAATCTGTCAGACGGCCCGTCATCGAAAGTTAAAACAAATGCTTTGGATTCATCAGCCTTTTTTTTAAGAATCGCTTGAGCATATTTTCTATGGGCAAAGGGTACGCCTATATAAAAAAGCCCGGCCAGGACAACAACTATAATTATCCATACGACTAAAATTAACTATTACCTCCTTATTGAAGCGCTTAATTTGTTTATCTGAAAAAATCTATTTTGCTGCCGTATTTAACAACGAGTAAAGAAGTCACTACCCAAAGCACCAGATTAATAATTGTCGGTATATCGTGTATAAGATTTTCGGCAGGATCGGCACATTGTTTAAGGTGATAGATAATGTAAATGTATCGTAATAATCCGTAAATTACAAAAGGAAGCGTAAGCAACATCGCCCTGGTTCCCAAAACCTTCAGGGTGTGTTCATCGACGGTATAAAGGGCGTATGCAAGAATAGTAGCGCCCGTTACCATGGGGATAACCTGGTCTAAAAAGGATATGCTATAGTCTTTAAGTACAGGCCGGGAATTGTTTTTATCGATATCGACTGCCAGTAGCTCGACACGCCGTTTGGTGAAGCCGAGGAATATGGAAATCATTACCGTGCATAAAACCAGCCAGTAGGATGGGACTACAGAGATGCTCATGCCGCCGCCTATAATACGCAGGACAAAACCGGCGGAAATTGTCAGCACATCGAGTATTGCAATGTGTTTAATGAAAAGGGAATATGCGATATTGATGAGAAAGTAGATTAAAACAATTAACATCACAGGCCGATTTAAAAAACCTGCCAAAATCAGACCGGATGCGAACAATACCGCACTTATTATTATTGCCGAACCGGGCGATATAGCACCAACAGCGATTGGACGGAACTTTTTAGTTGGGTGTCGCCTGTCCTCCTCCTGATCACAGACGTCATTTACTGCATAAACGGCACTGGAGATAAGGCAAAAACTGAAAAAGGCCAGCATGGCTTTGAGACACATATCGATGTGTGTAAATCGGCCGGAAAACACAAGTGGAGCAAATACAAACAGGTTCTTGATCCA
This sequence comes from uncultured Pirellulales bacterium, assembly GCA_964431695.1. Taxonomy (GTDB): domain Bacteria; phylum Planctomycetota; class Phycisphaerae; order Sedimentisphaerales; family Anaerobacaceae; genus JAFGPS01. The sequence goes on from CAYSKI010000003.1 coordinate 46,171, forward strand.
ATGGTATGGACGAAGTGTCGCAAGTAATGTTAATATATTATTTCGATTAATCTTTGTCATAGCCTGTTTTCAATACTGGTAATATCCGCTTGAAAGAAATTTTTCCCGATAGGTTATCTGACATTATGTTAATAGTATTCTGTTGCCTTAAGAGATTAATTTTGGTAAAGTTATTGAAATTTCTCGAATCACTACTTGTGTATTAAACCGGTTTGTTTGTTGTTGAATTTGATAGAGACAATAACTATGGAACCGATTCATAAAAACAGGAATATAATTCATATTCTGATAATCACCATTATAGCGCTTTTCTTAAGATTTTTTATGTTAGGCAGCCAAAGTTTGTGGATGGATGAGGCAACGATATATTTGCAAACTAAGGCGGACAGTGTTTTTGTCGTATATTCTAAAGTGTTTGGTCAAGAAGGACACATTGGACCGCTTTTTCATATTTTAAATTATCTGTTCTCCCGGTTATTTGGGTATAGTGAATGGGCATTGCGGATGCCTTCGGCAATTTACGGCACTATTTCTGTTGTACTGGTTTACAAAATTGCGGAGGCATTAAAAAATCATCGTATCGCTCTGTTTTCTTCCGTGCTGATGGCCTTTTCTCCTGTTCATGTCTGGTATTCACAGGAAGCTCGCATGTATTCATTGTGGATAATGCTTATTTTGTTTACTGTATTACTATTCATTAAAATGTTGAGAGTTAAAAAACTGTGGTTATGGATATTATTTACTGTTTTTGCATCTCTTTCGATCTGGACTTTCTTTAATTCTGTATTTATTTTTTTTGCACTCGGGCTGTATCTTCTGATATTCATTAAGAGATATAAAAGGGAATTATGTTATTATTGTGTGTGTATGTTCATAGTTTTCGCAAGTTATTTCCCCGGTTTTATGCCATGGTTAACCAAGGGGCATGTCGCCATTATGACGACGATTGGAAGTTCAAGAACGACGACAATATTTGATTTTCTTTATGCATTCTATGTCTTTAATGTTGGTACAACTTTTGGCCCGTCTCTGGTCGTGATACGCGCTCTTTTGAAGCAATTTGGAGCGGCGAATACGGCCTTGAAAATTATGTCACAATATGGTTTGCTGATTATTCCATCGATGTTATTGTACGGATGCATGTTCATATATAGTATTTATAAAGCGATAGTTAACAGAAAGATTGAAAATAACCTTTTTGTCCTTGTGGTGTTGTTTGTTCCCTTGATGATGATTTTTGGGCTGACTTTTTTTTCCAATTTATTGACTTTTAATGTTAGATATATCTTGTGTGCCCTGCCGTTCTATCTCATATTTCTGTCGGCGGCTCTGGAAGGTCTTAAAACATGGAAAAGACGAATTATTCTTTCTTGTATGTTGTTTTTCTCCGTATTTTCACTTTTTAACCATTACTTTAGAGCCGAATATTCGAAAATCGATTTTCGTTCTGTAGTTAAGTATCTTAATAATACTATGTCCGGCAATGACAACGCCTTGATTATTCATGAGGGGGCCGGCTTGCTTCTGAAATATTATGACCAAACAGACAAATTAAATCTGTATTGTGTTCCACGGCGTGATTCGCTCGAAAGTGTCTCTTCAATAATCAATAATTCAAACAAAATATTTTATGTTAAATCAATAAGAATCCAAGTGTATAACCGAAAAGAGATACAGGACATTGAAAATTTATTAGCGAATGATTTCAGACTTATTAGTTCAGTCGATTTTGCGAAAAACATCGATATTGCAATTTACGAGCGCTAGAAAAGCTCATCACATTTACTCAAGTCCTACAAGAAGTTATTATTATATGACATTGTGCACACACATTATTGTTACTAAGCAGTGGAATATATTTTATTAAATGTGATAAATTTATTGCCCAAAAAGTTTATAGTTAAACCTCCGATGATGCCTAAAAAAGAAGCGAGTAAATAATGGAAATTAAAAAATGCCAGATTGTTATAAAGGCAGACGGATACCGTCCAATTAACTGAAAAACCGATGATGGATATAACGAAAAATAACACATATTGTTTCGATATGCTCCCTTGCCTGGCATTGGCGAAGGTGAAACGTCGATTTAATAAAAAATTGTTAGTTAAGGCGAAAATGAAACCCACTGTTCGTGCAATATAGAAAGGAAGCATCCATATATCTTTTGCTATATATGTGATTGACAAATCTATGAACATTCCTATACCACCAATCAGGGAAAACTTTATGAATTCATGAATGATTCTGTATCTTTCCTTATGCAGATTTTTTCCTAACACTAAAAATACTTCTTTGTCAACCATTATAACTGTATCTGAATCCCCGGATTAAAGACTCAAACATTTTTTTGATTTAAAAAAAGAATGAACAATTTTACAGTAAGCGTACGTTAAACTAAGGCAAAAAGCATGATTTAAGAAATTCGAGATATATCTTAATATTGATCTTTGAAACATCTGCGCGTCGAGTTGCGAATTTATAGTAAATCTCTTCCGGCTTCAATTCTCGAGGGGCAACTTTTAAGAAATCAAATAACACTTTATACCCTTTAAGCATGAAGCGGTTTTTAACAGAACCGTTTGGGACACAATCTGTCCAGGTTTTTAAGTTGCAACCGAAAAAGCCGCCAAGTACATCGTAGCTCAAATAGTTTTTTCTTCTAAATAGCAATGAGCTTTTTGCAAGTGCTGTTCCGGAGAAGGAAAGTGATTTTCTAAGAAAGGACCACTCCTTTTCCACCTCAACACGTGATGCGACTACAAGCCCGTTCTTGTGCCTTAGCGTATTTATTATATCTCCGATTTTCTCGTAAGGGTGTTGTCCATCGGCATCCATAACGATAAAATATTCTGTTTCGACCAGTTCGATAGCGTCTAATACGCTCACCGTTAGACCGTGTATTTGTTCTTCGCCTCGGTCAAGGAATGTGAGGTTTTCGTATTCAATATTATTAACCACCTGTTTTGTATTATCTTTTGAACCATCATCTGCTACGATGATACGGCAGTCTTTATAACGGCTAATGATGCTCTTAAGAACTTTTGATATATTTCGTTCCTCATTTAATGTCGGTAAAATAATGGTGATATCGGAATATGATTCGTTAGGCTCCCCATTTGTGCCGTCTTTTTGTGCGCACAGGAAAATGGTAAATTTTCGCATGTCGAAAATAAGCTCAATATTAAATCCGTATTTTGTAAAGGCTTCCCGAATCATATCCGGAGAAAAATGATTGATGTGACCGCATCTTGCTTTGTAGTAAGGATTGCCAAAAATATATCCCCGCAGAATCACCTGTAAGGAAAAAAGCGACCTCCACATACTAAAGGTGACATCGTATGGGACGGAGATAATGAAATAGCCTCCCTTTTTAAGTAGGCGATGAGCTTCTTGTATCACTTTTTCATAATCTTTCACATGTTCGAGGAATTCAAATGCTGTTACGATATCAAATGTTTCATCCGGTAATTTTGTTTCACAGGAATCATTTATCATATAATCATATATTCTGTTTTCCTGTTTCGCGCATTTGAGAAAACTTTCATTTGTGTCCACGCCAAACACACGAAGATTCTCTGTATTCCAATCACAGGTGCCACATCCGAAGTCAATAATTTTTTGCCCGTTTTTGTACTTGCTGATAACCAGTGAATTTGCGATTCGATATCTGTTTAAGTGAAACCATTTTCTAAGGGGATTTTTTGATACGGTCTGCTTAAAATAAAAATCTTCTTTTATACCCTCATAATTGGGTGAAATATTTTTATTCATAAGACAATTCCTTATTTTAGGTTATTTTTCAGGGTGTTTTTTGAAGGTTTCGGTTGAAAAGATTTCTGCTTTCTAATGACACTGGTCATGTAATTATTTATAAATTATTTATCGCGACGACATTTTTCCGCCGTTATTCGTTTTGGAAAGGTTTTTTTCGAGCAGTTTTCTCCAGATTCTTTTGATTCGATTTGTAAGGCCGGATTTCTTTACGACGTATTCTAAAATTGAATTAAGGGCCGCAACACCTATTCGCAGCATATTTATGCATATCGGATAAAACCGTGGTGCAAAAATATAAACGGAGGCTTCATTCCACGATTTGTCACCGTAACTCTGCTTGTATTGGGCATCTCCGAAGCCAAAGTTCAATTCCTCAATTGTGCAATCTTCACATAAATCCTCGAGCACCTTAAAAAAGAGGTAAGTGCCAACGTTCCACTTTTTCCAGTTTGGATGGAAACCTAATTGTTCAAGGAAATAGGTTTTGCCATACCGAAGACCTGATTGGAATGCGCAGGGTTCTCCTTTTATGTAAAGTATAGACATCCAAAGCCAGTTGTGTTTTGCTGCATTTGTCATGATTTTTTTTGTCTTAGGATCATTTAAAAAACCGGAATCTATTCCGGTATGATATGTGTTTTTTGATATCTTATGGGCACTGCTTATTGCTTCGTCCAGCCGGTCTTTATCACGGTATGTTACGATTTTGATTTGGTCGGCAAATTCTTTTTCAAGTTTTTTAATTTTTCGCTTAATAGTGTTCCTGGTTTTGGGTACAAGTTTTTGATAGAGCAGGTCCGCGTTCTCGGGGATTTTCATACTCCAATGACGTTCAATTTTATGAAAGTATGTCCGACATAAAGGGTTAGGTGTTTTTCTTGCCAGCCGATAAATAGATGAGTCCATATCCAGGTAATTAATGCAAACAGCATCAACTTTTTCCTGGATAAGTGAGTCCATTATTTTCCGAATTACCACAGCACAAACATCCGTTGTATTGACACCAAGAATCCCACCATATACAACCGACAGACATTTCAACTTTGGACGGAATAATGTCTTATAACCTATATTGAGTTTTATCGAGGATTTTTCAATATGACCGATTATCATTGCCTTGAAACTGCCATTGTAATTCAACAGTATTATATAGGGCCGAATTTTATTTTCAGCTGAGCTTATTACTGAAACATATCTGTCTATGTCTGCGTTAGGAACAGACCCTGGTGTCTCGCGTTGTGCCTGCTCCCATACAGTACGAATGGCTTCTATCTCTTCGAAGTTTGTGGCGACGGATATTTTCCATCCATTATTTAGTTTCGTTTTATCGTTTTCTTTTCCTGTTTGATTCATGATTGTTGAAACGGTTTTATGTTGAGATATTAATGTCTAAGAATTGCTGTATATCAGGAGCTTTTTTATCTTGATACTTTTATTCGCCTTGAAGTAAATACTTGAACCGATTATTCCCAGAACGCAATAAAAAAGCGGTATTAGTTGCCCAAAGAAACTTACCGACATCCATACTACTGTCACTGCCAGCAATATGCATCCAAGAGCCCAATACAATGAGCGATCTGTTGGGTTTGTTGTTTTTTTGCGTGCTGATATAAGACCGCGGAGCGCTACAATAAGTACAATGCAAAGTACGATAAGACCGGCGATGCCATATTTGATTCCGGTCAGGATAAACTCGTTTGTCACATCAGTAAAAGACATACCGAAATGAGATCCCCATCCCGGGTCTTTACCTCCGTATCCGGCCAGCCACCACTCGCCGAAATGATTAATAGCAACTTCAATCAGTCGGGCCCGATGCCAGCCTGCTCCACCAAGCTGACTCGCACGACAAAAGATAGCATAATATAACGGCCTGTTACTTAATATCTCAAGAATGATGCATGAAAAAATGAAAAATTTCAGTATGTGCCTGATCCATTGCTGGTACCTTTCTATTATAAGACAAAAGATTACAACTATGGTCATGACCCATGGACCGCTCGACATACTGCTTAATGCACCGATTATAGCCACCACTGAAAGTATGTAAGCCCTGAGCCGCCAATTCTTTTTTTCATGACGCAGGTAATAGATAAGCGGCAGGAACATGGCAAAACCGCTTCCAAACAGAATAGGATGGCTAAACGGCCCGACCGCTCTGGTAAGACCCCAACGTTTCTCTCTTATGATTTCTTCAGTTCCGGTCGTTTGATGCCAGGGACGAAGACTTTTCAGGGGTTCAAACGGTTGCCAGCCGGTAATTGATTCTACGCACCCCAATATAGCGAGTGGAATTAGAACTATGCCGATACACTTGATAATAGATATGAGTTTTTCTCTGTCGGTTACTATAAATCGGGCGGCCAGATATGTAAACCAGGTATCAATCACAAAACCTCCCCGGTTTTCTATGGATGCAAATGTAGGTTGAGTAATTAAAGTCATCCCGACATACACTACCATACTTAAAGCTACCCACTTATCCAGTTGAGACCACTTGAACCGGCTTCGAAGCTGGTCGTTGTTTAAGCAACGAAGTAACAGGACGGTTACGATAATTCGCCCGGCAGAGATATCTATCGTGCCGATGCTAACTCTTAAATAATCCGGAAACCAAAGCAACGCCGTAATATAAACAACCAGCGCATACTTTGGACGTAAGGTCAAAACCAGTACTGAGCATAAGATACCGATTGCTAATACAGTGCCTTGCATTTTTTACAATTTATCCCGCGATAGCTATGAAGATTGGCTTTTAAAGTGTTCGCCTTAATTTGTGTAAAAATTTATAGATGTGCTCTATTAATCTGTGGTTTGTGTTTATCTCGGCAATTGGGACATATCCGAGCGCTTTGTTGGTTGCCTTTAATCTCAGATATATTTTAATTTTTTGACGAAATATATTGTTTTGAAAAGCAGATGACCAGTGTGTTTGCTGCCTGAGCGGAATTTCAAGTTTTTTCAGAATATTCAACCAGCTTATAGGGATATAGTGACGATTAATCCCGTGTCCGCAAAAAATTACCACAGGCTGTTCCCGGCAAACATGAGATTGGATTTGGTCTTGAAGGTCAAACACCAGCGTGCTGATACCCCTCCAGATTAAAAAATCAGTTGGAATAGGAAAATCATACGTGAACTCATTGTCAATAATATAGTACCTGTTATTCTTAAGGTCGATCATGATATTATGTGGAACGCAATCGACGATTCCACAATTCAGGCAATGGACAGGATTTGGGATCGTAGCGGATGAAATTCCCAGCTCTCTCATAAATTCTTCAGGGATACACTTCTTCGAGGGTAATTTTAGTAAAAACTGTATATATTTATCTATCCAGTTTCTTCCGAACCCAAAATCGTCGTTTTTAATCTCCTGAGCTAAAAGTTCATGCATCGTCGGAAATGATATGTAAGGATAGACCAGACTGTTATCTTTTAATTTGGCTGTGACTACTTCTGCTTCTTTGCCGAAATACTTCTTTGCCAGAGTTTCCCTCTTAACAATTTCGTGTAGGAATTCAATTCCTTCATCGTTGTTTGGACTCATAATGAACCGTGTTTCTCGGCCATTCCTATATATTTTTTTATTTATCCTGTATTTGCTTTTTCTCTCCATGTTTGCGCCGATAAAACACACGCATTTCGACTGTCGGGGAATGTCTTCGGCCCGGGCGATTACCAGAAAAGAATTGGCGAATTCACCGAATAGCCCGGCATCGGTGAGTGTTTTTGCCAGTCTTTTTTCCGACATCATATTTTTTCCCCGGCTGCCTTTTGGGAATAAATTCCAGATCAAATCCGGATCGCGCGGCAACATATCATCGGAGAAAATTTGTTGCGGCAGCTTATAGTCGGGCAACGGATAATACCATTCCAAACTATTAAAACCGGAAATATTTAAGAGGTCCGTTAGCTCTTTCTTGCTGAAAGTCCGCACGCCGTCGGTATAGGGATAGTTGTGAATCGACTCGAACATTCTTTCAGTATGGTCCTCTTTGGCCCCGCATAAATATTTAATACCGACTTTATTTTCGATCGCTAATATCAGTGTACCATCAGGTTTCAGGAATTCTTTAATTCTCGATATAAAAGATTTGTATGGGTCCTTTCCGCCGTAAAATTTTCCTGCGTATTCGAGGACGCCGATAACAGTTACATAGTCAAATTTTTGTTCGGTGACAAAATCCTGCAATCCTCCGACAATTATTTCAATATTTGAACGCTGAGAATGCCTCATTGCGGTAATCTCAGCTCGATGCTCGCTGTATTCCAGAGCTGTCACTTTGTTCAATTTGTCTGACAAAATCCCTGTTAACGCACCACAACCGGTTCCGACTTCAAGGACAGAACCTTCCGGATTAAAAGGGAACCATTTCAAAAGATTTTCCCGAACGGTTGAAAGATGATATTCCTCGACCCAGGATGAGAACTTCATATCTTTTTTGCTATTTCCATAATTTCTGTCTCTTTCAAAATTCTCATATAGCCTTTGCTCTTGCTTCCCATCGCAATAGACCGGCGCATCTCTACGATCCACATGGATATGCTTAATAAGAACATTTCCGATTTGTTTAACTTTTTCCTGTTTTGTGGATTTGCTTACCATATATCGTAATTCTCAGACACAGCACGTCACTTTCCAAGACTGCCCCGCATTGATAGTTATTTGTGATGTTTTTTAAGTTTGCTGACAATCCGTATAATTTTTTTTACGCCGCGCCCAAATTTGATACGTAATCCGGTATAGTATTTGGCTTCCCAGGGATCATAAAATAAATTGTTCAGAACGAATTCTCTTCTGGCCATCCTGCTTTCTATGTTGTGAATTTTTTCCGTACGGAGTGAAAAAGTCGATTGATGCATTTTCTGAATACCCTTGTTGGTTTTAATTAGACTATGTTTGGATTTGGGATCATCCATATGCTCCTGCAGTACGAGCGGGTAATACCAGCCGTTAATCTCACCTGCTAAAGCCATCTTCAGAAAATAATATGTCGTTGCGACATTGCAGCCTTTATTCCATCGGCCGTGTCTTTGGAATGAGCTTCTTTTCATTATAAAACCCGAGCCGCATACCCATGGGTGACGGAATATCTGGTGGTTGCCGAATGTTTGAATTTTTCCTCCTTTTCTTACTGCACTTTCATTGAATTCCTCCAGTGGGTAGTGCCAGCACGCAACAGCTCCTAAATTCTCAATGTCTTTGTGTGCTTCTGCAATGATACGTGTCCAGCCCGGTGTAACCAAACAATCGTTGTCGAGTTTGCCGATTAATTCGGCTTTTGTCTTCGACCATGCGTAGTTCATAGCTCCGGTTTGACCCTGATTATTTTTGCTGCATATGGTTTCGACTATCCGCGGATCTTTCAAATTTTGAAGATACTCCCGGGTACCGTCGGTTGATGCGTTGTCCCAGAGATAAAGGTCGAACTCTTCTCCGGGGTCCTCCAGTAAACGCGATACTGATTTTTTCGTATATTCCAATCTGTTATGTGTAACGAGCACTATGGCGATGTTCATAGTTCACTCACTTTTAGTCTTAATGTGTAGATTACCATAATATGGAAAAGCTTTCGTTATGGATTTTGTACTTAAACTGTTTTTATCTGCACGATTTTGCTGCTATGTTTTTTAGACTTCTTTGATAATCTCTGATAATTTCATTCCAAACTGCAATTTGCAGCAGTCTGAAACCGTTCCGCCAATGTATATTGTCTGATTTCAACAGGTCTTTGCCGCATTTGTTAAATAAACGTCCGTCGAATTGATCTAAATTTGCTCCATATTTATTAATTAAACTTTTTAGCTTGCTGCTTTGAGACCAGTATTTTTGATAGTCACTCCATGAATGCTGAAACCTTGAAGTCTTACCGAGTTTTTCCAAAAACTGAATGATTTTGTCCTGAGTTTTTCTTGTTGCTCGCTGAGCCAGATGCGAAATATGGGAGCTGCCCGGCCTTACGCCGTCATTGACACATTTGATGCGGGCTCCGGGACCATAGATTTTCATGGCTGCTTTAAGAAATATTTTGTTGTCCAGTTTGAGTTCAACAGGACATCTGAATGCAAAATCTAACAGGCGCCTGTCAAATCCTACTAATTGAACCGGCAGCAGCTTTCTATCACCGAACCAGTTTGCAGTATCCATGAATTGTGAGAAGGGGTCTAAGAACAGCAGTTCCACACTTCTGTGCTTACGTTCGTGATATGCTTCATAATATTCACGCCTGCGTTCATATACATTATCAAGAACATCCTGCACTAAAGTAGTATTCCAGAATTCCGTATCGACATCCCTTAAAGAATTGTCTGCCTGGTAAACGTAGTCGAATGATCTTTTTTCGTAATGAGGAGGCAATAACCCGAATAACGATTTTTTTATGACGAAATCTAATGCGAGAATGCCTTTAAGGTAGCTGTCAAACATCTGGCCGCTAAGCAAACAATCAACATTAAAATCGGAAATATTTTCGGTGAAGCCGTACGCATGCGCACTAATCCACTCGCATTCGCAGCCTAAAAGTTTCACAATACCGACCATGCTGTTGCCGAGGAATTCACGATCTCTTGGCAAATTGAACCATTTTCGGTTGTAACATTCGGCGACTTTTTTAGCTGTTTTTGCTTCCCTGTTAAAACTTTCACTGAATGTTAAGCCGATACAGTCAACGTTCTCAGGTACTAACGCCATAATTAATCTTGAATCGAGCCCGCCGCTTAGTAACACCGCTACTTTTTTATTATTACACCTGTCTCTGACGGCGGAAGTAAATGCGTTACGTAATTCTTCGGCTAATGCGTTTTCGCCATAGTTTTCACTAATCTCTTGTGGTGGTAACCAATAGACATATTCCTTCAGACAGATTTTTTTGTTTTTGGTGGTGTTTATATGGAGTCTTCCCGGATTTATTTCCTTAACGTTGCTGTGCATCGTATTTGGAAAAGTCGAGCAGCCGTAGGACAAATACTCAGCTACCGAGACTTCGTCAATGCAGATATCATCGCTACTGATACATGCGACTAAATCAGGATGGGTACCGATTGAGACAATGTTATTTTGTGTGTCCATGCCGGCATATACCGGCGTAAAATTCATAGGATCTGTTATGATTGAAAATCCATCCGCATGAGCTGTCAAAATGGCAAAAGCACCGTTTAATTTTTCGAACAGGCTGTCGCGCATCAGGAAATCGGATTCATTCGATTCGTGTTTACTTATATCAGCCACCCGACCGATGAACTCCTTGGCGGCTGTGACGGATAGGTCCGTTATCAGGTCGCCGACCCAGGCAAAAATAGTGTCGCCTATAGTATAAATATTATTGTTACGGGCAAGTCGTTCTTCCAGTATCGCCACGCTGCCCCATTGGAAATCGAAGAATTTCCCTTGTGGTGCACGTTCTCCATAGGGAGCTTTTAAGAGTTCGAGCAAGTGTTTGCCTTTGTATTGTCCGCGTGAACTTATAAGGAAGTCGCACATAATGAGATGGTTCTGCTAATAAAGATAACAACCGGTTGATCTAAAAAATTCAATCCTTAACGACTTAAAAGTTTGAGAGTAGTGTTTAACGTTGACTATATTTTGTATCATTCCGCAATTGAAGCGGTGACGGATGCTTTGTCATTTACTGGTAAGTTTCTGTTATTTCCCAAAAAGAGGATATTTCCGAAATATACTGCGTATGTCAGGAATAATGCTGCGGCACCGGCTGTTAAAATTATTATCAGAGAATCAACGCCGAATAGAAGCAATAATCTAATTACAATTATCGGCGGAAATGCCAATAATAAACCGGGGATATAACAGCGTATATACTGTTCGAATTTCAGTGGTATCACCCTTTTGCACCAGAAAATCTGCATCAATAAAGGTATGTAACTTCCGATGACGACTACTATGGCAGCTCCCAATAATTTTAAGTGAATAACTGCAGGATAAATGAATGCGAGTACAAGTACCATACGGAAGATTACGAAACGACGATGAAGCTGGGGCTGACCGACTGCTATATATGTCGTACTCAGGATTGCCGCCTCAGTACGTGCGAAGATTATCGAACTTAACACCGCACATGGAATAGTAACATTGACGTATTCCGGCCGACCCCACATTAACAGCAAAAGGCCGCTGGCACAAGCCACCATAAAAGTTACTAAAGGTATGGTTGCCACAGCTATCAGACGACTTATCTGCAGGACAATCCGGCATAGTGCATTCCTGTCGTCCTGTTTCTGGGCAAAACCGGGAAGTAAAACCGGGCTTATTATTTTGCCGAAAAGAGAAGTCGGTAAGGTGGCAAGTTGAGCTGCGAGTGAATATAATCCCAACTTCTCTTCTGAAACAACTTTTCCGAGTACAAAAACAGGCGCTCCAAGACCGATTAATGTTAGTATCGGCAATCCGAACATATTACGAGCGAATGCTATCAGCTCCCTCATACATTCTCTGTTGATATGGAATTTCGGTACAAAAGGCACCAGTATGTATGATAGCAGACATAATATACCTTGCTCTGATACGTAACCGACGACTAAAGCCCAGACATTTTTTGTATAAAGAGCAATGCAGATTGTCACAACGGTGCCAAGTAAGGCACTGCCCTGGATGAGTAATACCGATCTTCCGAACTTGTATTCCTTTTGAAGTACGTGTGCGCGTGGACTGATAATGCCTCTGAATATTATGGCAAGACATGAAACCTGGAATAATCTCAGAAGATGCGGCTTATCGTAAAATGAGCTGACCGAAGGAGCGGCAAGTATTGCAACTGCGAACAGCCCAACCGCTCTGATTGACTGAAACCACCAGGTTGCGTTCAGGTAGTCAGGATCGGCACCACGTTTGTTTTGAATGATCGACTGTTTGACTCCTACCTCAGTACAGGCCTCGAAAACGTTCACAAGGGTCAAAGTAAGAACCATTAGCCCAAACTGGCCGGGTAGCAAAAGCCGCGTCAGAATCATCATGCGTGCAAGCCGTAATACCCTCTCGACGCCTGTACCTATACCAAGTGTCATCACCCCGCGGGCGCTTCTGGCTTTCAGACTGTTACCTTGTATTAGTTTAATTTTAGCCGATATCGCATTAATCATATAGCAGTTAATAGATAGCATCTTAGCGTTCTGCGATTCTTTCTCGATGCCTTTTTAATCTATGTTTTTTCTGTGATTCATTTAGTTTATATTTATTTTTGCCGGGCTTTTCGAATAACGGATTTGGTAAGTACATCTAACGGATCAATTATCGGTAATCCGACAATCTCCTCGCTTAATACAAGGGATATTTCCGTGCAACCTGCTATTATTACTTCGGCTCCTTTATTTCTTAGAGACTCTGAGACATCCTTGAATTTTTGTAAGATGTTTTTTCCTTTACACCCTGCCTTGATACCTGATTTCCCGTAAATAGCGTCCATCAATTTTTTTTGATTTTCATTGTTGGGCACGGCAATATCTTTTTGGATGTATCTTTGGTATATCTGCCCGACAATTGTTCCAGTTGTTGCTAACAAACCGGCCTTTTTTATCCGGGAGTATTCGTTGTCGATAAATAAAGACACTTCTTGAATCATATTTATAATAGGTACTTTTGTTAAAGCCGTGATATCGTCCCAATAAAAATGAATGGTGTTACAGGGAATTGCGATTATCTCCGCGCCATAATTTTCTAATCCTGACAGTGATTCTTTCATCGCTTCCAGTATTTTTTCTTTTTCTCCTCTTAGAATAGAATCTGTACGGTCAGGAATCTTGGTGTTATTGTCTATGATAATTCTAAGATGATCCTGGTCTTTTTCTGCTGGGGTGGCTTGGATTATTTTCAGGAATAGTTCTGCCGTAGATTCCGGCCCCATACCTCCGAGTATGCCAACGATTTTTTCTTTCATTCTTATTTATTTAGATCCGCATTAAGAAAAGTTTTCCTGATTCTTTGCTTTTTCAAGATTGTATCGATCTTTGACTATTGACACGCCCCAGGGTAGAAGAAAGCTCGCAGTTCGGGGATTTCGACCAAATTTGAAAAGACGTGTCTTTGCAAAATTATGAACAGCCTTTGCCTTTTTAGGCATTCCTGCTTTACTTAGTATTTTGCCAAATATTCTGGGGCTGAGAATCAGATACAAACCTGTCATCAAGTCATAATAAAGTTGTCTTACTAAGCTCCTTTCTCGCTTATATCTATTATGAAATTTCAAGAACGACCTTTTCGTTTTATCACTCATCTTGCTAAGCATGTTCTTTTTAGTCCCTATTAATGGCACTTGTATCGCTTTCTTCGTATGGCCGAAAATATCACGTGGTACGCCTTTTTCTTCTAATATTTTCCTCGGGATTGGACGGTCATAATGAGTACCAAGCATCCAGGGGGACATTTCTTCGGAAAGAGTAATTTTGTTTATTGAAGGAAACCGATAACTACCTATGTAAGGCACTGGAGCGTGAATGAAACCGATGCGTAGACGAGATTCACAAATAGAAGCGCCGCTCAAACCTCCTCCCTTAAGTTCGGCGTTGGTTTTTTGGTGATCCGTTGTCCAGGTTGCTCCGCCGTGATGACCTGTCAAAAGGACGTGTTGCTTAATATCGTCCTCGCATATAATTATAGGATCGTAGTACAGGTTACCTGAAGCACAAGCCTCCGCCTCGTAAATATCTGTCTTTTGATCCAGATAGCTCCACCGATCTCGTAAAATGATATTCTCATATCCCAATATCTTTGCTATGACTTTGCCACTATCATCACTTTCCTTCCTAATATTAGAATCCTCTCCGAATATTTGGTGTTTGGGATTGGCATTTTTGAATGTGAAAATATCTCTACAGCCTACCTCATGTGCGAGCGCGGCTACACAAGCCGAATCGTATCCGCTCGAAGCGGTTGCAAGTAACTCATATTTCCTTGCACGATGCTCGGATAGAGCATTATTAGCCATAGCACGAATATTTGAAACAAGTAGATTTCTATAGTTATAAAAATCTTTGAAGTCGGAGACCTTGTTTTTTGATACTGTCATTACTTCCAGTTCCTTATCAACTTCAATATTGCAGTGGCAGAAATATTCTACTTTCATACCATTATTTAAAGGTGACGATTTCACATATTTATCAAGACCGAGAGTAATTGAGTCAAAATCAGATTGGTAGGCAATATATGAAGGGTCCATTTCATTTTTTGAAAGAGACAGCACAAAGGACAAGGAGTTCGAAACGTATAAGGAGTTTTCATTTTTTAAAGTGAAAATTCTTTCCAGAGTATGTGTGGGAGTCGCGAAAATAACTTTTTTATTTATGATTTTTCCGCCGGATCCCATAAATACAGTGGCTTTGTCGAACTCACGCTCCGTAAACGACAAATTCCATGCTCCCTCCACAAAGCTTGAGGCATCTGTTTCGATCCAGCTCCCGCAATAAACATTGACTTTTTCACTGCCACGTTCCATGATAGCACACCATGAGAGTTTTGGAAGATTTGCTAAATTAATAAAATTGAATTCCATAATTGATTCTTTCAGGATTGAAATTAATTCAATGTTTTTTTATTTCATCAGTTGTCTTTTCCTTGAGTATTAGTATGTAAGTATCAGTATGTGTGTTGTAATCGGAACAAATAAAACCATGCTTTACATAAAGACGAGTTGCAGCTGTGTTGTTTGGCCTTACTAATAGCTTGATTCCTGACATTTTAAGTTGAATGGTCCTGCTTTTACAGTGTTCAAGCAATTTTGTTGCTATACCTTTCCTGTGCATATCTGGTAAAACTGCAAGGGGTTCAATCCATGTGCATTTTGCCGGAATTGTTTCGTTCTTTATTATGGATTTATTTTTATTATCTTCTGAAGCGATGATATGTATTTTTTTTAATGATTTTAGAAACGACAGCCGGGGGCACATAAGATAAAAACACATTTTTTTCAAAAGTCCGCCATTGAAATGACGTACTTTTTGTTTATAAGTGGCGGCGTCGAATATTAAGGTTGCTAATCCTACGGTTTTGCCATCTACTGTACATATCCAGGTTTCGGCAGCGTCTGATGAAAGGATAAATTCCCAGCGTTTTCTAAGGAAGTATAGTGGTATCTGCCATACTATTATGTCAGTAAAATTCTTTTTGCAGATTTCAACCAGCGCATCTATGTCTTCATATCCGGCCTGGCGTATGGAGATATCTCGTACTTTATTTTTGTTGTACTCTTCTGTCTGGATATCTTTGTCTTTGGAGAGCATCATAAATCTGTAATTTTTTGTTTTTTTTTGTCCATGTTTTTTTTCGACGGTATTGTTGTACTGAATTAAATATACCCAATCTCGTAACGCAATATTGAACTAATAGGGTAATTCCAGCAGTTAATGAAAAAACCAGATTTACTAATATGGGATAAAATCGCGGTGCAAAGATGTATATCGAGACTTCCTTTCGTGAGTTAGTTTTGCCCCATTGCTTGTGATAACCGTCACCGAAACCAAAATCGAGTCTGTTTACCGTTGGGTCGTCGCAAATTTTTTCCATGACCTTGTAAAATAATACATGACCGACACCAAAGTTTTCCCACTTAGGCAAATAACCGATTGCCTCTGCAAAATAAGTACCTCTGTATTTCAGCCTGTATCCGAATGCACACGGCTCATCTTTAATATAAAGGATATGCATCCTTAACCAACCTTTTTTTGCAGCGTTATTGAACATTTTTCGTGTTATGCTGTCATCATTTATACCTCCATGAAAGGCCCTCTGGTATGTCTGTGATGATATGTAGGAGGCTATCGTTATTGCTTGCTCGATTTCGGTTTCATTGGAATACGTCACCATCTTTACCTGCCCGGGGAATTTTTTTTCAAGTTTCCTCACGTATCTTTTAAGATTTTGTCTTTGTTTTTTTGAGCAATTATGTAAGAATTTTTCGATGTTTTGAGGGACCGACATGCTCCGATGGATTTCGACTTTTGTAAAATAACTGCGGCAGAGTGCAAAGGATTTGTGTCGAGCAGCTTGATATAATTCAGAATTGATATCCAGATGATTGAAATGAATAACATCTATTTCGCCGCATCGTAAGTATTTGAATAATACGCCGAATATTGAATTCATAATCTTTTCGGAGGGAGTGCCGAGAATTCCGCCGTAAATTACGCTGAGCGTTCTAAGGGAGTGTTTGAATACAGGTTTTCTTCCAAGCTTGCAGTTAAGAGTATTTTTATGAATATAACCTATTAGCATAGAAACTGTGATGTCGTTTTGTTTGACTAGAATTATATGCGGTTGTATTTGTTCTTTGGTGGATTTTATGGCTGAAAGATACCTGTCTATATCGGCATTTACTTTCGGATGGCTTTCCTTTGCCTGCATTTCTTCCCATATATGACGAATGCTTTCGATCTCTTCGATACTTTCTATTGTATTTACTTGAAAATTATCAGGCATTTCTTGCATAGGCTTTGAATGTATCATTGGCTAATCTTCAGGTCCATATAGATAATCGATACAAGTAGATTGTGAGTTGATTTTATTAATGCTGTATTGGCAAAATCCAATACATCAATCACACCAGCCTAAAGTCCGATCCTAATTGGATGTTGAACGAATGACAGACTTAGATAAAAATAAGATAAAGATTCCCTGAACATCAAACACAAGACTAACTCAATAATTATGATCTGATATGCTTCTCGACAATTCTTCATTCAAAACATCCAACGGTTCGTTATCTATGCAAAGGCGTTTCCAAATCGAATAATTCAATATGTTCCAGAATGTCATCGCATTCTTTGGCTCAACAGACTGAAAATGTGTAATTATATTTATATCGAAGCACTTCGATGCCAAAGGAATCAGAGAATCAAAAATCCCCCCCTTATTTGCCCATTTACTCGGAGCGATACCAAATCCTGATTTCGGACGTTCTATGATAAAATCAGCGATATGTAAATCTTTAGCAATGCGACGTAATATATACTTGGACTCTTTTAGTTTGGTTTCCCATTTTATAGATAATGCATTCCGCAGAAGCTCACTGTTATAATAAGCACAATACATTATCTTACCGCCAGCTTCACTGAGTTTTGACCAGATGGATTTAGTGAGAGAGACATCAGTGATAATATCGAGCATTGTTAATATATCGTATATCGAATAATTTTCGAATTTCCTTATGGATTCATATCTATTTTCAATTATATCCTTCCTGCCGACGTTGAAATATTCACAAACCCAATCTTCACTTCCATAATTCGTTAAAGAATATATAAAATTGTCGGGATCATCCAATTGTTTATCGATACATTTACTGGCATTTATTACGCTGATACAACCACGGCCTCTTTTTGTAATTCTCGATAAAAGCTTTATGAGAAAAAACAACGGATCCAAAGACAGTGATTTATAAAAGGTTTTATGTCTATTCCAACGATATATTATATGGTGCAGATTTATTCCGAAGAGTCCGTCCGCCCCTGATCCTGATATTATTATATTTCTATTGTCGGGAACACCGTTTTTAAATAATAAATATATCAAAACAGACTGCAAATGTTGAATCGGTTCTTCAGCGGCTGATATCGATTCTAAAAAACCGTAAAGATATTCTTTAATATTGGTCTGATAAAGGCAATGATCGGAATTAAATGACTTTGCTGCCGATAAGGCGTATTCCTTTTCGACATCATTAAGTAAATCTTCGAACGGGAAGGAAGTAGAATAACTTTTATTTATGCCGTAAATCTTCTTACAAACAGCAAATAAAACCGACGAATCCAATCCGCCGCTTAAAATAACAGAAAGTCTGTGACTAATCGGATCCAACAGATTAATAGACTGAAATAAATTCCCGTATATTTTTTCGGTGATTTCATCTATAGAAACGGATTCCGAAAAAATTGTTGACTTATCATTTAGAGGATTATATTTATGTTCTGATTCAATGAGACACTTTCCATTAACAAGTGCAATATCGAGCCCTGCGCCTATAGAAAGCTGGTTTATGTCTTTATATAATGTTTTAGGCGGTGTGATATAACGATACACAAAAAATTCAGGTAAAACATCAGCGTTTTCCTCAATCGTTACGCCCGCTCTCCTTAGCATCGATATATGTGTAGAACAATAAAACTCTCCCTTTGAGTTTATATGATAATAAATAGGTCTGCCCGATATAGTAGGTTTGAATACGGAAATTTTATTTTCCTTCTTTTTGAAAATCACTTCTGACAGAATTACTTCCCTTACTTCCGGCTGGCTAATGAGCGGAGACTCGATAATCGAAAACCCATCCAAATTTGCGGAATAACGCGATAAAAAATTATCAGTAACAATTGTTGCCGAGAGCAATCCTGCCTTTATTTGACTAATGTTACATTTATTTTGAATGAACCTTTCTTTAATCGGTTTTTGAGTTATTGCGATTAGAAACATTTAGTCCCCCTTTCTTGTTGAAAACGCGAACGTTTTACGAATGAGTTTTTATTGTGATGAACCAGGTAAATCGGGACATTTTTCGGCCCTAATGCGCGAATTGTACCGTATGCCGGGAAATCGTCGCCGCAGATCAAAGCGGGAATTTTATCTGTTTGAATTACCATGTTTAGTTAATTGTCACTTGAAGGAAGCGAATGTGTAATTCTTTTTTTATAATTCTTCAGGCGGCGGTAAAATTGGAACAGTTTCCTGTGTCCGGCGAGCCACCATGCAATTCTGTAACAAAGAATCACTATACGCCCCGGGAAACCCCGGCCCGCAACAACCCAGAAAACATTGTGAGTTTTGTTGGCCCAGAATCTTTTATATTCTGCGTCACCGTGTCCGAAATCGAAGAATCGGATGTTATTTTTGCACGCATCCCGAATAATCTGCATAAGGAGAATTTGCCCGATAGATAATCCTGACTCATATTTCAATTTGAATGCCGGCCAGTGATAATATAATTTCCCATTTGTTATAAAGGAGTAAACAAATGCGGCATCATCTCCGTCAATCGTCATCAACCAGAGGGAGCTTAGGCCGGCTTCGGCCATATTCGTTAACAGGTTTTGATAAAACGGCTGTCCCAGGACCGCTGCTCCACGTTTTTTCATCCAGCTTTCTTTTTGAATTTGAGCGATTCGTTCGAGAATTGGTGGAGTTATTTCATCGCCGGTTAAATGTGTAAGCTTCACGTTTTTATTTTCATAAAGCTTTCGTTCTTTCCTGCGTATTGTCTGTCGTGACTTTGTAGATTTGAATTTTTTCAAATATTCGTCAAAGGAACATCCCAACTCTATGCAATGGCAAATTCGCTCATAGCCATATTTATAAGTAAAACCGTGATGGTTAAATTCTGTAATAAGATTTTGTGTCACCTTGTCCAGTGAGAACACATGCTTGTTTTGGAAAACATGCGCGACTTTTTCCCGAATCCAGGTCTTTGCTACAATTGCAATAGCTTCAGGATATTTCGGATCCAGCAAAAGTCCAAGATAAGAAGGTTCTTCTGTACCGATTGACTTACCGATTCGTATTCCATACAGGTTTTGGACTGAAAAGGGCAATAAAGCTACAAGTTTTGAGCCGTCCCAGACTACGATTAAGCAGGGCTTTCCTTTGAATCGGTTCTGGTTTATGAAAGTTTGAATCCAGGTGCGTGAAAAGTATGCCGGTGCGTCTTTCGCGCGGGCGAATAATTCGTCCCAATCCCTGCTTATACTTTCAATATCTTCTTTACCTTGCAGGAATTCTCCTCGCAGGTCCGTTTGGCCTTTGGTTTTGTTAAGATCGTTTTGTAGTTTTTCCTTTTTTGTTATAGTGTTATCCATTTATTAAAGGCAGAGACATCAAGTAGTTTGAATTGTTCCTTCAGGCGTACTCCGTCCCCGTCGGGGGCGCCGATTTTTATGGTTAACTTGTTGTAATAAAAGCACTTACTTTACTATTCTATTTTGCCTTGCTCTGGGCTTCACTCTCAGGTTGAATGTATTCAACTGCTCTGACGAAGCCATTTTCATCCGGGAGCAAGTCAAGTATCAACTCTGTCATGTCAACAGCTGCGTTTCTTACTGAATTTTCCAACAATGAACTTATTTGGACCTGTGCCACATACCGAGACGGATTTCTGCTGAGGTTGTATCTTCGGCCGAAGACACCGCTAAAGCCGCTCTGATTGGTTGCCAGTTGTCCATTCACTAAGTAAAAGTTAAGGATAACTATTTCATCGTATGTCGGGGCCGGTTTATGAAATCTGTGTATTAAGCAAGGTATCTCTCTCCCTTCTCGTGTCAGAAGTTGGGATTTTTCCGTGCTTTCATGAATCCAGCCATTTCCCGGATAACAAACACGTGGCTGATGCCCCAACATTCCACCCGGCATGGAGGTACAATATACAATGTAAACGTCCACGTATGTTTGGCTCCGGCCGTTTATATATCTGCGACTGATGTAATCGTCTGCGAAGTTTGTCTCCATGTATTCACGCGTAGTTGTCGGAATAGACAATTCCATGCCTGCCCAGTCACCGATGACTATTGGGAGTGTTTTTAAGGGCAGGGGCAGATTAATTGCAGTTTTGACAATCAATGATGCGAGTGCGCGATAAGCTATGCCTGATGATATTAGAAGTATAATCGCAATAATCCAGATAGACCAGACCGGCACTTTGCCCGCTCTCGGATTTGTGAATTTCGACAATCCAGGTCTTCGAGTTATAAAATTATGTCTCTTTGAATACGTCAAAGGATATAGCTCCAAAGTAGTAGCCTTATTTCAGCAATCCATTAGCGATATCTTTTTGTGGTTATGTGTAATAGAAAATGGACACCCCCCCTCCGTGGGAGTACCACCCGTAGATATCGCAATTTAATCTGTTAATCGGCTTTTTGTCAAGCTTACATCGTGCAAATAGAAAAAATAGGTAAAATAGAGGCTTAGTGGGGTATGGATTCCGATAATATTGTTAAAAAGCGAATTTGCCTGAGTTTTTCCTTTATTCAGGTTCTAACAGGGTGCATCCATAATTTACAACCCAGGTCCTATAAAACTATCTGTAAACTTTGAATATAACCGGGTTAGAATCGAAATTAATTTGGAAATTGATGAGGCGAATATTTAGATTTATAATCGGTAATCGTTGCCGGTGGTGATAGCTTTTACTGGTTTATTTGTGAAATGCAAAAGAATAATAAAATATATACGGTCAGCCAGATTAATTCTCTGATTAAGGCGGCCCTTGAGCAAACGCTGCCGTCTCGTTTGATAGTCAAAGGTGAAATAAGCGACTGGAAGGTCCACACAAGCGGGCATTGCTATTTTAAACTGAAGGATGAGAATTCGGTCCTTCTTTGTGTAATGTGGCGTAGCAGTTTTTCGAAGGTCAAGTTCAAACCTGATAATGGGATGGCGATTCTTGCTACTGGATATGTTGACGTTTTTCTAAGGGATGGAAAGTATCAATTGTATGTAGATAAGCTAGAGCCTGCCGGCGTCGGAGCTTTACAATTAGCATTTGAGCAAATGGTAAAAAAACTTCGAGTTGAGGGACTTTTTGACGATGAACAAAAAAAAGCGATTCCTAAGTTTCCCCAGAGGATAGGGATTATAACCAGCGAGACGGGAGCGGCGGTGCATGATATTGTAGATAGTATTCGCAGCCGTTGGCCCTGTGTGAAATTGTTTCTATATCCTGTGCCGGTTCAGGGTGAAGGTGCAGCGGAGAAAATTTCTGCCGCTTTAAAAGATATAAACAAGCGTAACAAGCAACTGGAACTTGACGTCTTAATTGTTGGTAGGGGAGGCGGGTCACTGGAAGATCTGTGGGCTTTCAATGAGGAAATTTTGACCAGAGCTATATTCGCTTCGGACATACCTGTCATCAGTGCCGTAGGTCACGAGGTTGATACCACAATAGCGGATCTTGTTGCCGATGCCAGAGCATCTACACCGACCAAGGCAGGAGTCGTGGCGGTTCCGGATATGCGGGAAGTTTTGGAGCAATTGGTTAGTATAGAACACAGGTTGGCCGGTCAAATAAAATCGGGAGTCCGACTGGCTCGGCAGGACCTTGAGACTATTTTAGCACGAGCAGTATTTAGAAATCCGCTCTTGCTTGTACGTAATGCCGAGCAGCAGTTAGACGAGCTGGCAGTTGAATTGATTGCGTCTATGCAAAAGCATACAGTTGATGCACGCCGGAATCTTTCCGAAGCATACGAGAAGGTTGTTGGAATTGAGCCTCATCGAATTTTAGGCAAGAGAACGCTCGATCTGAATAACATGCTAAGTCGGGCGAATACAGGGATTAATACAATTGTCAACAACTTGAGTATGCAGCTTACCGCCGCAGCGAATCGGTTGGAAGGACTGAATCCTAAGTCTGTTTTGGAACGGGGATACAGCATAACAACTAACAAAAAGACCGGCTTGTTGATCAGAACTTCGGAGGACATTCAGGTCGGAGATTACATGACGACGGAGCTTGCCGGCGAGAATTTGATTGAAAGTAAAGTGACAAAAAAGTAAAAGAGTAAAAAGGTAACAACAAATAATAGTGAAAGAGAAATAAATGGCAGAACAGAAGCCTAAAAAAGAAATAGAGAAAATGAGCTTTGAGGATGCTATCAAAGAGCTTACGAGCATCGTCGGCAAGATTGAGCAGGGCCAGGTCCCTTTGCAGGACAGCCTGGAGCAATATGAAAAAGGGATGGCACTTATCAAGCACTGCAGGACGATACTGCAAAAGGCAGAGAAACGCATTGATAAGATAACTGAAGAAAAGAATGCGGACAACTGACGATGGAGGACCGATGACGGAATATTTTTTGCGAGCGTGGCGGAACTGGCAGACGCGCAAGGTTTAGGTCCTTGTGTCCTTTTGGACGTGGAGGTTCGACTCCTCTCGCTCGCATTATTCAATTATATATTTTTATCAAGGCAGGCCAATGAGATTTGGTGCAATCAAGTTTAAAGAAATATTGGCTTTCAAATGTTTTGTTTATAGCATTGAATATTCATGGGATTAAGATGATAAGCGAGTATTTTCAACTCAAAAATAAAAATACGTCCATTAAAATTGAAATTGTGGCGGGGATAACGACCTTTCTAACAATGGCTTATATTATCGCCGTCAATCCTTCTATTTTAAGTGCGACCGGCATGGACAAGGAAGCGTTGATTGTGATTACATGTATTATGAGCGGTGGTGCCACCCTTGCCGTAGGATTTCTGACGAATTCACCCATAGCTATGGCGCCGGGACTGGGGCTTAATTCGATTTTTGCCTATTTGGTTGTATCAAAGCAAATGGATTGGCCGACCGCCCTCGGTGTAGTGTTTATTGCGGGATCGTTCTTTTTGATATTAACCGTGCTGGGCCTAAGAAGAATGATTGTCGAAGCGATACCTAAATCGCTCATTTCGGCCATAGGTGTCGGTATAGGATTATTCATTACCTTCATCGGTCTGCAGGATTTAGGTATTATAGTCAGTAATGAAAACACGCTGGTCTCTGCCGGGCCGATGACGGTGACCGTTCTGATAGGCCTTTTGGGACTGTTTGTAATGGTCTATCTGCAGATTAAAAAGGTAACCGGCTCGCTTTTATGGGGTATTGTTGTCGCCACGCTCGCCGCGGTTGTTTTCAGGAAAATAGATTTACCCCGGCAATATATAACTTCGAGCCTCGATGTCAGCCCCATAGCCTTCAAGCTGAATATCATCGGTGCCTTGAAATGGGGCTTTTTCGGCAGTATTTTCACTTTTATGTTCATTGACATGTTCGACAGTATAGGGACACTTGTAGCCTGCTGTCATAAGGCTCAAATGTCCGACGAGCAGGGCAGAATAAAGGGGTTGGACAGATTATTGGGAATCGATGCCGCCGCCACGATGGTCGGTGCTGTATTTGGGACGTCACCAACGACGGCTTTTGCCGAATCGGCGACGGGAATCGAGCAGGGCGGGCGGACGGGATTGACCTCGATTGTCACCGGCCTTCTTTTTCTGCTTGCTTTGATTTTCGTACCGGTGGTAAGTACGGTGCCGAAATATGCCGCAGCTCCGGCACTTATTATGGTGGGGCTGTTTATGGCCAAGGAAGTCAAGAGAATAGATTTTGCCAATCTTGAAGAGGCATTTCCCGCCTTTATTATCATGGTTATGATTGCCCTTAGCTATAGCATCAGCACGGGCCTGGCGTTCGGGTTTCTATCATTTACGATTATAAAAGTTGTGTCCGGTAAAGTACGGGAAGTCAAATCTGCTATGTGGATTATCGCTGTTTTATCTTTGCTGTTTCTTACGCTCGACCGAATACCGGATATGATTGACTATTTCAAATCGCTTGTGTGAGTTGAATGAATTTAAAAAAATTATTCACTTAAGCCTATCGAGAGATGGAATTATCATTTGAGTCCAGGTTTAGAAATTCTCGACGATTGCGGCGGTATGGATTGCAATCAGCATCAGGTAATCGAGGTCACTTAGGTTATAGCTCTGATTATCCATCGCGTTATCGACATATAAAACGCCGAAGCAGCCGGAAGGGTCTATCACGGGTGCTATAATCGCCGAGCGTATTTTTTGTTGTTTTGCCGGTGTTGGGACTCGCGGCAGAAGTATGAACTGACCCTTATCTATAGCTTCGGTGATTCTTTCTTTGACTTTTATATCTTTTAGCTCCACTCCGCGGCCGTCACTGCGTTTGCCTGCGTGAGAGGTCATTGGCCCTTCGGGAAGATTTCTCAAAGCGCACCATGTATGGTGTGCACCGAACTGCTTTGTCGTGATATCCAGCAAGGTTTTCACCATTTCATCGGGACCATTGGCTTTGCAAATTTCCTCGGTGGCCTGGAGAAAATCATTTATCCTTTTAGCCGGCAGCTTGATGTCCGGCGAGTGCGGGGCGTCGGGTTTTCTTATTATAATTTCACCGGCCGATGCGGTTCGTGCAATGGCTGCCTTGCCGGTTGCCGGGACAAGGGTATCATCAAGATGGATTTGTGTACCTGTGTCGATTTGGATTTCGAGATCGACCTCGATAATAAAATCCGAGATACGAATACTATCTCCGGTCTTGATTTCGGCCTTTCGGATTTCTTTGCCGTTGAGATATGTCTTGTTGGCCGAATCCATGTCTTCAACCATCCACTTGCCGTCCTGCGTTGTGAAGATAGCGGCGTGCTGCCTCGATACGGTCAGGTCCGGCAGAAGAATCTGGCTGTGGGCGTGTCTGCCTATGTATATAGGACCTCTATCGAATCTGAATTCGTTTGTAATACGACCACTTTGCTTAACGACCAGATGCATAGGTCTTCCTCTCAAAAGGCGTAAATAATACTCTCAATTATATTATCCACAATCCGGCGTAATTTGTCAAATAAACAATCCGGTGAACTGGAAGAACTGATATTCGGCTTTATCACAGAATTAGGAAGACCTATAAAAACAACCGGAGCAGCGAGCTATCTTAGTAAAACTTACGATATTTTTTTGCTTGATATTTTCTGCTAAATTGGGTAAAATGCTGTTTATTCACGGATGGGCGGTGAGCAGGTTTCTATTCATACATTCCCTGATATCTGCTTCACAACAGTGGTTCTTTAGGGTGTCGATGGCACTCGAAAGAGGACTTTTTCGAAAGTAAATGAAACGGTACATAAAAAGAGGGTGACCATGCGAAAATCTATAGGAATTTGTGCGTTTATATGTCTGCTTCTTGCATTGAACGGCTTTGCGGAAACTTTTGTGGTTACAGGTACACAGGATTCAACGAATTGGGGCGACTGGTTCACTGATAGTGCACCCACAGATTATCATCCCTATTTCTTTTCCCCGTACTTTCGTAAAAATAACCAGGACTGGGGCTGGACACATACAATTACCTTCAAAGAACCACCTACTGATATTATTTCCGCTACGCTGGAAATTAATGCATGGGATGTTGATGTATTAGAACAGGAAGTACATGATATTTATGCCGACGACATATACATAGGCCATCTTATCCCCAATCATAATGAATCGAATGCGGATGGTTATAAGGCTGATTGGTGCGTTACAACACTCACCTTCAGTTCTGATGCGATGTTGACTCTTATCGACGGCGAAGCGGATATGTGGATCGATATCGATGCGGGTCGTAATGATGAAAATAATGAATCAAGCGCCTGGGGTGTGACATTAGGGTATTCTACACTGACTATTGTATATGAATCTGGCTCGTCGGAAGATCCTCTTAAGCCGACAGATGATCCGGTAGATGCCGCGGGCGACCCGAATGAACCATCGGATGATCCTAATGTACCGTCGGGTGAACCGAAGACATATATATTGACTCCGGTTGATTTATCTTCACCTACTATAAATGATCCTGGCGACGGCATCGCCCAGATTGGTGTTGAACAGGCATGGTTTGCCTTTGATCTTTCATGCATACCGGATGATGAACATATAACAGCGGCATCTTTTATGGCGGATATGATGGATTTTGACGGTTTTGAGACCCAGAGAACGTTATGGTACGACTCGGACGACAGTTGGATTTTTAATCCCGAAGTCGCTCTTAGCGATCCCGGGAATAAATCGGCAGATTGCCTCGTGGGAACCGTTGAGCATAGTAGCCAATCTTATGAATTGACTACGATAGAGATTACGCATGACTGGTCAAAGGATTTAGCGGATAATTATATTACTTTCATGCTGACAGGGCCTCTCGGAGGTACTTATTCGAGCGGAGCCGTTAATCTGCCAACTGCCAGGCTGGAGATTGTAACTGTTGCTTCCGGCTGGACGGATAATGACAGTAAAATAATCAATCTTGGACAGGAGCAGCTTGTTCAGGTCGATGGTCTCGATATCGCGGTACCCGGTTACTCTGTGCCGTCGTTATGCGACTGGAATAACGACGGATTGCAGGATTTGATGATCGGTGAGGGAGGCAGTTTCGGAGACGCGAAAGTGAGCTTGTACCTTAATATAGGGACTGAATCGAATCACCGATTTTCTGATAATTATATATTCTATGCCCAGGTCATCGACACGTCGAGCTTGTCCGATCTGGTTTGTCCGGCTTCCGGCTGTCTCGGATGTTTCCCGCGAGCTCTCTATTGGGATTCTGACGAAATGAAAGACCTGGTCGTTGGTCAGGCCGATGGTAGTGTTAAATTATTCCTGAATATATGGACCGATAGTTATCCTATTTTTGACACGGGATCGTTTCTTAAGGCTGGAAAATCCGGATTGAAAAGTAATATCAATGTAGGGGCTCGTGCGACACCATGTGTCGTGGATTGGAACAATGACGGCAGGAAAGACCTTGTTGTTGGAGCTTTGGATGGCAGGATACATGTTTTTATCAATGAGGGAACCGATACCGAGCCGGACTTTATTTACGATTCTTTAGTTCAGGAAGACGGCGTGGACCTGGTTGTGCCGAGCGGCCGCTCAAGCCCGGAAGTTTTCGATATTGATTTGGATGGTCGTTTAGACATCATCACAGGTAACACGGATGGACAATTATTGTTTTATAGAAATATCGGCACCAACAAGGAGCCGGTTTTCTCCGGTTACACATTTGTTGAATCTGATAATGTTCCAATCGACCTTCCGGGTACACCGCGATCCAGGCCGTTTATCGGATACTGGAACTTAGATGATTATCCAGATGTGCTCACCGGAGCCGGTGATGGAAAAGTTCATCTATACCATGGCTTACCATTAAAGTAAGGTATGGTTTAAAGTAGAGAGCCGGTGTGGTAGCTTTAGTTGTATTGCGCTGTCGGGTAAACGACCTTCGGTTCTCGCTAAGAAATAAAAATCCACTAAAGTTAACCTTATTTTTTAAGTTTACAATCGCGATATTTTTCGATCCACACCTTACAAGGTAAATATTACCGGTCAAATGCCGCATCTGAATAATATGTCCCGCTACAACAAACGGCGGTTTCTATCGACTTTTTCATTTTTATCCTCTAATGGCATGTTGACATAACCTGCTGATTTGCATAACATAGCAGCCCGTTATGGGAACAAATCAAATTACGATAGTAGGGGCCGGCAACGTCGGTGCTACGGCGGCACATATTGCTGCGACAAGAGAGCTTGGAGATATTGTACTGATCGACATTGTCGAAGGTCTCGCCGAAGGCAAAGCTCTGGATATTGCCGAAGCGGCGCCGGTACAGCTTTATGATTCCGAAATAACAGGAACGCTCGACTGGGAAAAAACCGCCGATAGTGATATTGTAATTGTAACGAGCGGCCTTGCCCGCCGGCCGGGCATGAGCAGGGATGACCTTCTGGCTAAAAATGTACAGATCGTTAAGGATGTTAGCGAAAAAGTTGCCGAATATTCTCCCGATAGCACCGTTATTGTCGTATGCAATCCTCTGGATGCAATGGTTTATGCCGCAGCTAAGATTACGGGATTTTCGAAAAACAGGATTATGGGGATGGCCGGTGCGCTGGATTCGGCGCGTTTTAGCTACTTTCTAGCGTCCGAGCTTGGTGTCAGTGTGAAAGACATAAAATGCGTCCTGATGGGCGGGCACGGCGATGACATGGTACCTTTGCCCAGATTTACATCCGTCAGCGGAATACCAATAACCGAATTGCTTGATGAAAGCAAAATCGCCGAGTTGATAGAGCGGACCAGAAAAGGCGGCATTGAGGTTGTTAATCTATTGGGCTACAGCGCATATTATGCCCCTGCCGCCGGAGCCGTAAGGATGGCTGAGGTCATATTGAAAGATGAAAAAGCCGTCATTTCATGCTGTGCCTATTGCGACAACGAATATGGAGTTGGTGGATACTTCGTTGGTGTGCCCGCTATGCTTGGAAAAGACGGCGTCGAAAAGATAATTGAACTGAATTTGAACGAGAAGGAAAAGGCACAATTCGAAAAATCACTTGCTCACGTTAAACAACTCGTGACAAAGGTTGACCAATTGCTTTGAAAGTATATTTTCTTGAAGATTATCTCTGGCTATTGGGTCAATAATAGTATATTTTATTGCTTTTTAGAGAATTTTTATATTACAGGGTACGTACAGGGATAAACATAGAAAACCGGGCAGACCTGCCTCAAAGGCATAACACGACCAATGATATCATTACTGTCGTTTATATAATACTGAAGTGATTCAGACTTTATAAAGTGAATGGCTAAGGTAAAGCAAGAAGAACAACATCAGGAAAATTGACCTTGTGAGTTAAATGAAAAGAAAAGGAAGTTAGGATATGCCTACAAATATAGAAACCTTTGTTAAAACATTAGAATCGGAAGGTGTAGATGCCGGTAGAAAGGCCGCCGAGAAGATTGAGGCCGATGCCAGAAAACAGGCGGATAAGATTATTGCCGATGGTAAAGAAGCGGCGGAGCGTATAATTGCGGAAGCCGAAGCTGAAGCACAGAAGATCAAAGCAAGAATGGATTCGTCTCTGGAATTGGCTGCACGTGATGCGATTTACATGCTCCGTGAAAAATTGAGCCAGCAGTTGAACGTTCTGCTGAAATGGAATGTCGAAAAGGCTCTTAACGACGAAGAAACTCTTGCAGCCGTTTTGCATCAGGTTATCCCTGCTTATGTAAAGGCGGACACGGAGAAAAAACTGACAGCAGAGATTAATGTCTCCAAAGACCTTAAAAGCAGATTGCTGGAAAGTGCGCTTAGGGAGCTTACTCATTCGATTAAGAATCAGAATGTTCAGGTGGATGTCAAATATAATCTGGCTAAATCCGGCTTCGAATTCAAAATAGAGGGTTCAACCGTGGAAGTGAGTACGGAGGCTGTGACATCGCTGTTGGCGGAAATGATTGATCCTGATCTCCAGCAATTTCTTGAAAAAACAGAAAATTCCGGGAATTAAAACGGTGTTATGAATCCGGGAAGTCTGCGCATTAAAAGCCGAAATAAAAATGAATAGAATCCGTCGCTATGAATATCTGTTAAGTGCTCTGCCGGTTTTGGAGCCGATGGGCAGCATTCCGCCTATGAGCAAACGTGAATTATTCGAGCGAATTATCGACTCTAACGGTCCTGTCGATAGCGTTGAGGTGCTTCTTCTGGGCGACGATATTATTCAGTATGAGGCATTGTTGGCGGAAGAAATCAAGCCGGATGAAATCGATTTGGCTGTTATCTCCCTTGATAAGGCCGAAAGCGAGCCTGTGCTGCCGGACTTCCTTTTACCTGAAGAGGGAACCCATGAGCAGGAAAATAAGCGTATATCCGTGGATGAAATGTGGTCACGATATTTTCACCATGCCGCATTTATAGCCAAATGTACACACAGCGGCTTTTTAAAAGCATGGATTGGTTTCGAGGTCGGCCTTCGTAATGCTTTGGTTACGGCCCGCGCTCATATCCTTGATTTGGATTCTGCTCCATATTTAGTAGCACCGCAATTAGCGGACCGGGACACGGATTATAGTTATATCTTGTCGGCCTGGTCGGCGGCTTCTAATCCTCTTAACGCTCTCGAAGTCCTGGACAAGGCAAGATGGGGCTGGCTCGAGGAAAATGGGAGATGGTATAGCTTTGCCGCATGTGAAATAGAAGTATATGCCGCCAAACTTATACTTCTGCATCGATGGCGACGGATTTTATCAGATAAGAAACAACGAAAGAAAACTAATGTAGTACAGGTCTGATTAGATAAATATTAATTTGATATTATTTGATAGTGAGGAACTATTGTGAAAGGACGAATAAAAGCCGTCTTTGGAAATATGGTTGTTGCCCAGACTGATGACCGGGTGATTAAAAATGCCATTGGTTATTGTGTACGCAACGACGGTGTCAAGCTGCTCTGTGAGGTTATCCGTGTGCGCGGTGATTCGGTTGACCTTCAAATATTCGAAGAGACCCGTGGCCTGCGGGTAGGGGACCAGGTGGAATTTCAAGAGCAACTGCTTTCGGCCGTATTAGGTCCGGGCCTGTTGGGCCAGATATATGACGGGCTTCAGAATCCACTGCCGGAATTAGCAGAGAAGGTCGGGTTTTTTCTGCAGCCGGGGAATTATATTCATGCACTTGACACCGAACGTAAATGGGATTGGACCCCAAAGGTTCAAACCGGCACCGTGGTCCGCCCCGGCGATGCTCTTGGCAGCGTACCGGAAAGGATATTCGAGCATAACATTATGGTGCCTTTTGGCTGGGATGGCCAATATACAGTTGAATCCGTTGTTGAATCAGGTTCTTATCCCGTTACTAAAGAAATCGCAGTTCTTGCCGATGAGTCGGGCAATGAGCACCCTGTAACTATGGAACAAAACTGGCCTGTTAAACGCCCGTTGTGTGTGGCCAAAAGACGCTTACTGCCGACGAAGCCCATGGTAACGAGCGTCCGTATTATCGATTCCATGTTCCCGATCGTCCGTGGCGGTACGTATTGTATTCCGGGACCTTTTGGGGCCGGCAAAACCGTCCTGCAGCAAATTACTTCTCGTCACGCCCGGGTCGATATCGTAATAATAACCGCCTGCGGCGAACGAGCGGGTGAGGTTGTGGATACTATTCGGGCATTTCCCGAGTTGCAGGACCCGCGTACCGGGCGCAGTCTGATGGAGCGTACAATCATAATATGTAATACTTCGGCAATGCCGGTAGCGGCTCGTGACGCTTCGGTATATACGGGTGTGACTTTAGCGGAATATTACCGTCAGATGGGATTGAATGTTCTGCTTTTAGCCGATTCGACCAGCCGCTGGGCCCAGGCTATGCGTGAGATTTCGGGACGTCTGGAAGAGATACCGGGTGAAGAGGCGTTTCCGGCATATCTCGAAAGTCGTATCGCGAGTTTCTATGAGCGCGCCGGGGCAATCGAATTGAATGACGGACGAATAGCATCGGTCACCATTGGAGGTACGGTGAGTCCCGCCGGAGGAAACTTCGACGAACCTGTGACTCAGGCCACACTTAAAGTCGTGGGTGCTTTTCACGGCCTGAGCCGGTCCCGCAGTGACGCGAGACGTTATCCGGCAATTGACCCGCTGGATAGCTGGAGTAAATATGTCGGTATTATTGATCCTAAAAAAGTGGTAAAAATAAATCAAATGCTCAGGCGGGGCGATGAAGTTCGCCAGATGATGACGGTGGTCGGCGAGGAAGGGACGCCTATCGAAGATTTCACAATAATGCTAAAGGCGGAATTTTTCGATTCCGCCTTTTTACAGCAAAACGCCTTTGACGATGTGGATGCAGCCACATCGACAGACCGTCAGCGTTTTGTTTTCGATAAGATACTGGAAGTCGTGGAAACGGATTTTTCATTTGAAAACAAAGACGAGGCGCGCCGTACACTTAAGAAAATCAGCAGTATGTTTTTCAACTGGAACTACGCTCCCTGGGATCCAGGTGTTGTCCCGGAATCTGAAAGAGAAGATGAGCCGCTTGAAAAATCCCATGTTAAGGATGACAGGGAAACCGAGCGAGGCGATTTTAAGGAAATGCTCGGCCAGATTGACCGGTACATAAAGTCGCTTCTTGATAAAGCGGGTAATGCCGAAGAAGACGAAGAAGAAACGCAAGATGAACTCGAACAGCTAACTGTGTAAGATGATATATGTGACTAAAATTTTGATAGGATATAAATTGTAAGATTTCACAACAGAAGGAAATAACGCTTAATGATATAAAGGCGGTTCATAATGAGAGTATTTTATGACGAAATTTCGCAGATTGCCGGTAATGTCGTAACCGTCAAGGCTCAGGGGATAGGTTACGACGAGCTGGCTGTAATTACGACAGACCACGGTTCATCACTTGCTCAGGTTATCCGTCTCGAAGATGACCAGGTCAGTCTCCAGATATTTGGCGGCACAGAAGGAGTCTCCACTGGAGATAAAATTCGATTTCTCGGTCATTCCTTTCAAGTTCCGTTCAGTGATGCATTACTTGGAAGAGTTTTTGACGGTTCCGGACGCCCGAGGGACGGCAGGCCCGAAGTCAAAGCAGATGCGGTAGAGACCGGTTCACCTGCGGTGAATCCAATCAAGCGCAGGGTCCCCGACAAAATGATACATACACGTATCCCGATGATTGATATTTTCAATACGCTGGTAGGCTCACAGAAGCTGCCGATTTTTTCCGTGGCCGGTGAGCCGTACAATGATGTATTGGCGAGAGTCGGTATGCAGGCCGATGCGGAGGTTATTATTCTCGGCGGAATGGGTTTGCGTCACGATGACTATCTGATTTTCCGCCATCGTTTTGATGAAGCCGGCGTATTGGGACGAACTATTATGTTTATTCATACCGCCGCCGATCCTGTGGTGGAATGTCTGCTGATACCCGATCTGGCATTGGCTGTAGGTGAACAATATGCCTTACAGGATAAGAACGTTCTTGTGCTTCTCTCGGATATGACGGCTTTTTCGGATGCCTTAAAAGAAATCGCCATCACTATGGAACAAGTACCGTCTAATCGCGGCTACCCGGGTGACTTGTACACACAATTAGCCAGGCGATATGAAAAGGCCGTTGATTTTGACGGAGCAGGCTCCATGACCGTGTTGGCTTGTGTAACAATGCCGGGCGACGATGTCACCCATCCTGTCCCGGATAATACCGGTTATATAACAGAAGGCCAGCTCTATTTGCGTAACAGTCGTATCGAGCCGTTCGGCTCTTTGTCACGATTGAAACAGTTGGTCAACGGCGATACACGGGACGACCATCGTGCTATTATGAACGCCTGTATTCAGCTTTATGCGCAATGCGATGAAAGCCGGGAAAAAAGGGAAATGGGCTTCGAACTGTCCGAGTGGGACGACAGATTGTTGCAGTACGGTGATTTGTTCGAAGATAGGATAATGAACCTGAATTTGAATATAGAGCTTTTCGATGCGCTCGATGAGTGCTGGGAAATTCTCGCCGAATGCTTCCAGCCGGAGGAGACCGGCATCAGGGATACTATCGTTGACAAGCACTGGCCGAAAAAGAGTCGTCAAAAAGAGCCGGAAAAAGTCCCTGAGCCTGTACAGGTGTAGAAAAAATCTGAAAAAATATGGCCAAACGAAAGATAAAATATACGCGAACGGAACTCAAGCACCAGCGTGATGCGCTGGCGCGTTTCAAACGTTATCTGCCGACCTTGAAGCTCAAACAGCAGCAGATACAGGCCTCTATTGTACAAACTCGCGAAATGTTCCACAAAATGTGGGAAGAAGCAGAAGCTATGGCAAAAATCATCGTTGTATATGAGGGCTTATTTAATAGCGTTGCGGCGATTAATTACAGAAAGTTGTCACTGCCGGATGAAGTTGTTACATCGACGCATAGTGTAGCAGGAGTATATGTTCCGAAGTTTGAAGATATCGTCTTCCCAAAAATCGATTACAGCCTCTTCGGGACCGCTCCCTGGGTTGATAAGGCCTTAGCCGATCTGCGGAAGCTCAATCAACAAAGGGCCGAGCTGGATGTTCTACAGGAATGCCTTGATTTGTTACAGGCCGAGCTGAAAAAAGTAATGCAGCGGGTAAATCTTTTTGAAAAGGTGATGATCCCGAATACACTTGATAATATCCGCCGGATTCGCATAGCGCTTGGTGATCAGATGACCGCCGGTGTGGCTCGTGCCAAGATAGCCAAGGCAAAGTTGGAACAAAAGAATAATAAAGACGCCAAGGAGGCGGTTGCAGTATGATTGTACCTATGTCCAAAGTTTATATCGTTACACAGAGCTATAATCATGCTCGACTTTTGGAGGTGCTTGCGCAGCTTGGAGTCATCCACGTTGAACCGGTAGAGCCGGAAAAGGCAGTCGCTACGGAACAAACAATACATACACTTTCTACTATCGATAAGGCTGTACAAATTCTACGGACAATCGAACCTTCCGGCGAAACACCCGAAATTTCCCCGATTGAAGCGGTGAAAGAAACTATTAATATTCACAAAGCGATGGCGGATGAAAAGGACCGCTTAGCTACTTTGCATCGCAAGGCGGACCAGTTAAAGATTTGGGGCAACGTAGAGCTGCGGCAGCTTGAACAGCTCCGTTCAGACGGTATTAAAATCAGGTTCTTTTCCGTATCTAAAAAAGACCTGCCCGGACTTGAGGCCGAGTGCATCGAAGTTGTTGCCGAGCAGTCCGGACAAAATGTGCTGATCGCGTTAATTGACCGGACCGGCCGGTTCCAGATGCCCGAAGGAGCGAAGAGAATACCCTGGCCGAGTATGGACCTTCCGACAGTAAAAAAAGAAGCTGCTCGGATTGACGCTTCTCTCAAAAAACATAATGAACGTTTGTCCGAGCTGGCTCATTTGATAGAAGAAATGCAGCAACAGCGGAGAGATTATCAAACACAGGCGGATTTCTCCGTCGTTCAGCATAGTGCTCTTTCAAGTGATGCATTATTTGCCCTGCAGGGCTGGGTGCCTTTGCGGAAGTCAGAATCGCTGTCGGAGCATCTTGGTGAGCAGAATATTACAGCGGCCGTCGAAATCCTGCCTGTCAGTCAGGACGAAGAGCCGCCGACTCTGATCGAATATCCGGGTTGGGTCAAGCCCATCAAGGGACTTTTTGACATGCTCGGTACGGTCGCCGGATATCGCGAGTTTGATGTTTCGGTTCCTTTTATGCTGGCGCTGCCGATTTTTGCCGCTATGCTCATCGGTGACGGCGGGTACGGGGCTGTTTTATTCTTAGGCTTGTTGCTGGGATACAAGAAAGCCTCGAAGGCACTGGGTGAGAATTTTACAAAGCTGCTCATCGTCGTAGGTGCAGTGTCCCTTATTTGGGGATTTTTATGTGACAGTTTCTTCGGAGCTCATTTGCTTCATAAGGCCCTGATACCTGTCAATATGACGGATAAATCTCGTTTTATGCTCATGCAGATAAGCTTTACGATGGGAGCCATACATTTGAGTATTGCTCAATTGTGGCAGGCGTTTAAATTTTTTCCGGATTTGCGTTTTCTCGGTAAGGTCGGCTGGGCGATTTTTATCTGGGGGATGCTTGGTGTTGTTAAGATGTTTGTATTGAGCGCAAGCATTGCCTGGAGCACGCCGTGGCCTTATTTTTTGATTGTCGGAGCGTCACTGGCGATTTTATTCAATTCCCCGAGCAAAAATATTTTCAAGATGGTGCTGTTGGGAATTGCCAACTTTCCTCTATCTATGCTGGGAGCGTTTTCCGATATCATTAGCTATGTTCGCTTGATGGCGGTGGGGCTTGCCAGCGGCGTTCTTGCGGCAAGCTTTAACGATTTGGCGTTGAATTCCGGCTCATGGCTCATTGCGGCACCCACTTTGGTATGCGGACATTCTCTGAACCTCGGATTGGCCATGATAGCGCTTTTTGCTCATGGAGTTCGATTAAATATGCTTGAATTTTCCAATAATCTTGGTATGCAATGGATTGGTTATTCCTATAGACCTTTTAAAACGATTCAGGAGTAAAATAAAATGACTGCACTTACATTAATTGGCGATGTTTCGACAAACGGCATAATGAATTTTCTGGCCCAGTCCGGCTTGGGTTCGTCGTTCTTCGGGCAAATCGGTGTTGTATTAATGTTGGGCATGGCGGCTTTCGGAAGTTCCGTCGGTATTGGAGCGGCCGGGCAATCCGCCGCAGGGGCCTGGGGCAAGGAAGGCAAGGCGGGCAAGACTCTCAGCTTTACTTATATTATTCTTTTGGGTATGCCTATCAGCCAGACTTTGTACGCCATGATTGTTATGAACAAAATAGGTGATGTTTTAGGAAATCCGACGTTTGCCGCGGCTAACGCAGGATTACTCCTGGGAATTGGTATTGCAACCGGACTTGGTGAAATGCTCTCTGCATGGATGCAGGGTCTTATCGGTGCCGCCGGTATTCGTTCGCTGAGTGAAAGCGAAGGCAAGGGTTTTGCATTCCTGCTGATAGCTATGGGTATTGTAGAAACGGTTGGTATCTTTACGATGGTTTTCCTGCTTGGTATGATTCCGGCACTGCCAGCCACGCCCTAAGCGACACGAAAAAATAATTATAAAATCACCGAATCCGGGCTTTACACCCGGATTCTTTTTTTAAAGGGTATTATCATCTATGATTATTCAGGAAAGCAATCTGTTTAATATGTTTACCATTTCGCAGCCGCAGCATCTATAAATTTGTAAGTTTTTACTTCTTTAAATTTACAATTAGGATTTTGGAAAAATAAACTTTGATTATCATATACTTCACTTTCATAACGTTTATGAATCTGAATTTCAGAGGAATAGCCTATGCCAGCAATATGTGAACATCCTTCTTTATTCAACAAGTTACATGTCATCAACTGAAGATCACTCTCACTTGAAAGATCTCGCAAATCATAAACATCCTCAAGAAAGCATACGATTATGCCTGGAATTGACTTATTTAGTTGATTCTTAGCTGATTTATATACCTTACTGGAAATTCCGTCCAAAACATTATCCATTTCCTTGGACTTAAGGATCATTTGAATCGGATCAATAGCATTATTACCATTCATCTGTGACGAAAAAACTACACCATGTGCTCCATTAGAAAGACTCATACGCAGTGTTTTGTATTTTTCTAATACATTGACAATCTTTTTGCTCTTTTTATTTAGATTCAAGGAAATCTGTCCGTGTGATATAGCGTATTCTCCTGTGATTTCTCTGGATTTTATAAGTTCTAAAATCTCTGAAACCAAAGTATCAATTTGATTACTATACAATCTTCCATCAAGAACGATATCAATGCTACCTGTGTAGCCCTGTTTTTCAATTTCAGGTAGGAGTTCTTGTACAAGTCGGTGAAAGTCTTGGCGTTTTATTTTTCTTGAGATATCAACACTTATTCTTTTACACTCAACATTAAAATCAAAATTAGGAGTTTTAACTATAAACTCAGGATGTTTTTCCCCGTAGTCTTCATACCACTGAAGAACATTACCTTGAAGATAAAAATGCCATGCAATTTGTATTTCAAACAAGTAGTCAACTGCTCTGTCTGAGTCAATCAAGTCTCTTTTATATTTGTTTTTAACAGATGTCGGCATAAATCTCTGAAGAGAAGAAATCTTTTTGGCATCTGCAGCCAGAATCTTGAGTTCTGGCGTCAAATTCCTTTTTATAGACTTTCCATTTTTCTTGAGTTCAAAAAAAGTCATAAAAGCGTTCCACCAAGGATGCCTATGTTTAAGTGTATATTCACTGACTACAGGACCTGATAAATCGAGAGATCTTTGATACTTTATTAATGCTCTATCAACATTAGTGGGGCCTAGAAAAGAATATAGTTTATTTATTAGGTAAGAAACTTCGGTATCATAGATTTCTGATTCAAAATCTTTCATTTCTATTATCTTATCTTCTGAATTGAGCCGTACTCACCTATTGCCAGAATCAGAAATATCGGCACTTTTTCTCCTTCGTTCTGTTATACAACCGACAATAAATCTGCTTTTAACGAAATATAAAGCACAGGCATAAGCTATCCCTTGCAAGAGAGTGACGAGATACGTTGTTTGAATTCAGGATTTTTTGAGGAGCATGTTGTACTCGGTTTCGAAGCGGAGCTTGTGCCTGACTTCCTCCTGTGCCAGGGCCAAAAGCACCTCTCGCGATTGCTCGTTGTGAACGTTTGGGATGAGATTAACATAAATCCTGAACGATGCTTCCTCCTTTTCCATTCCGAGCAAAAGGGCGTCTTTATAATCGATATCTAATTGCGAGGGTTCATCGGAAATAATATATTCGCTCGCCGGCCGGGGCGGTTGTTGTTCTATCGAGACCGTCTTGCCTGTTTTCATAATCTCAAGCTCTAACTTGGCTTTGTGTTCCAATTCTTCAGCTGCCAAGTCTTCAAAGACCTCACGCATTTGTGGATCTTTTACCCGGCCGGCCAATGCCAAGAAAAAATTATGAGCCTCATTTTCCCGGAGAATCGCAAATTCGAGAATCTCTTCGTCCGATTTAACTTTACCCATTGTTTGTCTCCCTTGGCAACAGGTCTTCGATTAATCGTCTTCAATCAATTAAATTATCTTCACAGTTGTCTGTTCCGCCCACACAGTTGCTGCCTGAATTATACAACTTTAGAGTCGTCCTGCAACTGCAATTTTACTTATGTTTTCCTATCTGGATATACCCTATTTGTCAGGGGATGGTTTGGTAAAAAATGGTATTCCACCGAATATCTCGATTTCCGGAGACCGAATGTAATTGACCTGATAGTTTGCCCACCGTATATTCGGTGCAGCATTAAATATATAATACATTTTTGGAGGTAAAATGGACATAGTAAAGCAACTTCGGGAGACAATCGTTTCTCGAATCATTTGTACTGCATTGTTGGTCGTGCCGGCGATGACAGTAGGGGCCAGCGCACAAACGGAAAAGACCGATCTCAGGTTCGATTTTGGCCCTGGAAAAGTTGAGCAGGGATATATGCAGATTCTGCCGGATACGGTCTATTCACCGGAACTTGGTTACGGATTCGAGTCGGGAGCACAGATTGCCGCAATTAACCGGGGTACTGATGATGCTTTGAAAGGTGATTTCTGCACGAGCGATAAGCCCTTTTACTTTTCCGTCAGGTTGCCGGAGGGCAATTATAAAGTGACAATAACGCTCGGTGATTTGACCGGCGAATCAGTAACGACAATCAAGGCCGAACTGCGTCGATTAATGCTTGAGAATTTGCGAACGGCATCGGGGCAGTTTCATACCGGAACGTTTATGGTAAATACCCGGACTCCATTGATTTCAACCGGTGGAAGTGTCAGATTAAAATCCCGTGAGAAGACTTCCGAATGGCCGGCCTGGGATGATAAACTGACGTTGGAATTTAACGGTGTGCGTCCCTGTGTTTGTGCTCTTGAAATAACCAGAGATGATAGTGTCCCCACGATTTATATCCTGGGTGACTCTACGGTTTGCGAC
This sequence comes from uncultured Pirellulales bacterium, assembly GCA_964431695.1. GTDB lineage: Bacteria > Planctomycetota > Phycisphaerae > Sedimentisphaerales > Anaerobacaceae > JAFGPS01. The sequence continues at coordinate 86,788 of CAYSKI010000003.1, forward strand.
CAGTCGCTCGAGCCCTGGAATAGCTGGGGGCAAATGTTGCCGCGATTCTTAAAGCCGGATATCGTTGTGGCCAATCATGCCGAATCCGGCGAGTCGATTCGCAGCTCACTCGGCGCCGGACGTGTAAAGAAGGTGATGAGTATTATCAAGCCGGGGGACTATCTTTTAGTTCAATACGGGCACAATGATATGAAAGACCGTTCACCTAATGCCCTTGAAACATATAAATCCAACTTGAAGCAATTGGTTGCTGATACTCGTGAAAAAGGTGCCACGCCTGTGCTGATTACATCGATGGAGCGTAAGGCTGGCGTTGTAAACGACACCTTGGGGGATTATCCCGAAACTGTTCGCCAGGTTGCCAGGGAAGATAATGCCGCTCTGATTGATTTATATGCAATGAGCAAAATGTTTTATAAAGCATTGGGTGAGAATATCGATAAGGCATTTCAGGACGGCACACACCATAACAATTACGGCAGCTACCAGTTAGCCAAGTGTGTTGTGGAAGGCATAAAGCAAAATGTGCCGGATTTGGCGAAACATATCGTGGATGACTTTAATGGATTCGATCCGAGTCATCCCGATCCGGTTGATAATTTTAACATGCCGGCCAGTCCGAGCCGTTCAACGAGTTCGACGGAAAAACCTTTTGCACCTACATGGGAATCTATCAGGGACAGTTATGAAGTCCCCGAATGGTTTCGCGATGCCAAGCTGGGAATTTACGTTCACTGGGGAGTGTATTCGGTTGCCGAACGTGGTGAGTGGTACGGCCGAAGAATGTACCAGGAGGACGATCCCGTTTATGCATATCACGTCAAGACCTACGGACATCCCAGTGAATTCGGATATAAAGACCTGATCCCTTTGTGGAAGGCGGAGAATTTCGATCCTAATTCCTGGCTGGAACTTTTTAAGCAGGCCGGTGCTCGATATTTCACGCCATGTGCTGTTCATCACGATGGTTTTGACCTCTGGGATTCGAAATACCAGCCGTTTAACGCCGTTAAGATGGGACCGAAAAAGGACCTGCTCGGAATGTTGCGTACGGCCACGCTGAAACATGGCCTGCGATTTGGGGTGACATCACATTTGGCGCGCAGTTACTGCTGGCTTCAAACCAGCCACGGCGCCGATACCAAAGGCCCTAAAAAGGGTGTTCCGTATGATGGAAGATTAAAGGAATACGAGGCCCTCTACCATGAGACGCACGGTGACACTGCCATGCGTTACCCGGCTGTATCTCCCGCCTGCTGGAAATTGTCATGGAAGCTCCGCATGACTGACCTGATTGATAATTACCAGCCCGATCTAATATATCTTGACGGAGCTCTTCCATTTCTGGATGACAGAGGGCTGACTGGTTTTGAAGTACTGGCACACTATTATAACGAGGGTTTAAGAAGACACGGCGGCAAAAAGGAAGTTATGCTGACGTATAAAGGTTCCGCCATGACGCAGGAGAAAAACAAGGGCTGGTATGTTCCGGGAATAGGGACTCGCGATTATGAGCGAAATGTGCCGGACCGACTGCTGGATGAACCGTGGCAGACCGACGACTCAATTGGCCCCTGGGGTTATAATACGACTGTTCCTTATACCTCTGTTGATCAGTTGGTGGATAAGCTCGTGGATATTGTCAGTAAGAACGGCAACTTATTGCTGAACGTTCCTCCGAAAGCCGACGGCACATTTGACAGGGAAACTGTACGTATCCTTAAAGAATTAGGCAAATGGAACCGCATGAATGAAGAGGCCATTTTTGGTACACGTCCATGGATTCGTTTTGGTGAAGGGCCGGTCAAGGCGCCTCAATCTCGTGCCAGGGTCTCACCTTTTTCTGCAGAGGATATTCGCTTTACCACCAGAGGCAACATATTATATGCCGTTATTTTGGCCTGGCCCGGCGAAAAGGCGGTCGTTACATCGCTGGCCAGAGGCGCAGAAAACTCCGGTGAAATCGAGACTGTCAGCTTGCTTGGCCATGAAGGGAAACTGGAGTTCATACAGGATACTGATGGTTTGAAGGTCATGATGCCTGCTGAGAAGCCTTGTAATTATGCTTTTGCGTTAAAAATCACCGGCTTAAAACTGAATTAAATTCTAAACTCTTACCACGTACGGGATGTTTTTTAGCATGGCGATTATTTCGGTCCAACTACGAAATCAGGCTTTTGGAAGTCCAAAAGTATAAGAAATGCCCTCGAATTAACATAAAAGGGGTAAAGAAAACTACCTATTTTAAACCTTCCCCCCAATATACAGGTAGATTACCCTGACTTCCGGAGACGGAATTTATACCCGTCAGTGGTCAATTCACTTGACGATTTACCTCTTTATCACTAAAATATTATATGTTGAATCGTAGCTGTAATGCATTAGGACTTTGCGGATGCCGAAAAGTACCCTGAAAAGAGTAGTGTTTATTTCTTCTTTCCTTCCGAGAAAATGCGGGATAGCGACATTTACATCGGACCTGATAACAAATATCGCGGCGGCAGCCAAATGTGAATTCGAGCCGTTGGTAGTGGCTATGCACTCGGGGGACCAGAAATATAACGACCCGGTGAAATTCGAAGTCCACCAGGATATCAAAAGCGATTATATTTGTGCCGCCGATTACATCAATTTCAGTCATGTTGACCTGATATGTGTACAACATGAATTCGGCCTTTTTGGCGGAGAAGGCGGCTCATATCTTAGTTTATTGCTCAACAGACTAAAAGCTCCTGTAATAACAACCCTGCATACTGTTCTGGACGAACCGGAACCGGCATATCACAAGTCATTAATTGATGTATGCAACGCCTCTCATAAAATAGTTACGATGAACGAACGGGGCGTCACTATGCTACAGGATATTTACAATATACCCGGCAGGAAAATTAAATTGATCGCTCACGGCATTCCGGATTTGCCGTTTGTTGACAGCAATTATTACAAGCATAAATTCGGCCTTGAAGACCGAAAAACAATTCTGACCTTTGGCCTGCTTGGTACGAACAAAGGTATAGACGTAATGCTTCAGGCGATGCCGGCAATAATCAAGGAGGACCCGTCGGTTATGTATATCGTCCTGGGTATGACACACCCGAACGTACTCAAACGTGATGGAGAATCGTATCGATTCAGCCTCCAGCAAATGGTCAAGGATTTAGGCCTGGAAGAGCATGTAATCTTCCATAACAGATTTGTAAGTGACCAGGAGCTTCACAATTTTTTATGTGCGGCGGATGTTTATGTAACTCCGTATAAGAATGTAGAACAATTGACCAGTGGTACGTTGTCTTTTGCGGTTGGAGCGGGCAAGGCGGTTGTCTCGACTCCTTATTGGGCGGCCGAGGAGCTTCTTGCCGAAGGCCGGGGAAAACTTGTGCCGTTCGGTGATTCGAAGGAAATAGCCAAAGCAATAGTCGATATACTTCAAAATGAATCGCTATTTTATTCCCTGCGGAGAAAAGCGTACGAATACGGTCGTTCGAGAACCTGGCCAAAAATCGGCCAAACCTATTGGAAATTATTCAGTACGAAGCGAATGCCTATACGGATTCCCGCCAAAAGCACACTTTCGGCGGCCGAAACAATATCGAATATCGAGGTGCCTGTACCGTCGCTGGAGCACTTGATTAAGCTTACCGACGACACCGGCCTGTACCAGCACGCCAAGTTTACCATACCGAATCGCGAATATGGTTATTGTACGGATGACAACGCCAGAGGCGTAATTGCAATGACCCGGTATTATGCACAGTATCCCGAGCCGAAAGCTCTGAAGCTCCTCGATACGTATTTGTCTTTTATCATGCATTCGCAGAACGGCGACGGAACTGTCAGAAACATGATGAATTTCGAGAGGACCTGGTACAAGAAAGAAGCACAAAGCGATGCTTTCGGCAGAGTTCTCTGGGCGTTCGGGACAGTTGTGGCACAGCCGCCGGCGCCGGCTTATTTGTCGGTTATCAAAGACTGCTTTGATAAATCGGTCGAGCATATCCAGAGGCAGTTGCCGAAAGGTATGGCATATTCGATTCTCGGTATGTGCGATTATCTCAGGCAATTCCCCGGAGCAAGTGACATAAAACGCCAGTTGGAATTGGCGGCGGACGGACTTGTCACTCAATATGAAGAGAGTCGTTATCCTGATTGGCAGTGGTTTGAAGACGCTCTCACTTATGACAACGCCGTACTGCCGCACGCCATGTATGTTGCGGGCCTGACCTGTGACAATAAAAAATATCTCACCGTCGCGGAAAAGACCAGCGAATTTCTCCTGGCAAATATTTACCACGGCAAGAATTTCAGCTTCGTTGGCTGCAACGGGTGGTATGAGCGTGGGGGGGCGAGAGCTTCTTTTGACCAGCAGCCTATAGATGCCGCCGGTACCGTTATGATGCTCAGGGCCGCTTACGATACCACGAAGAGCGACAGGTTTTTAATCCTTCAAAGAAAGGCTTTTGAGTGGTTTCTCGGCAGAAACGATTTGCACATTCCGCTCTATGACTTTAGAACAAAGGGATGCAATGACGGCCTTATGCGCGACGGTGTAAATCTTAATCAGGGGGCTGAAAGTACACTTAGCTTTTTGATAAGCTTATTGGCGGTGGTGGAAAGTTTTGCAATAATCGGCAAAATCAAAGGTGAAAAAGAAATCCTGTTACATAAAGCCGATCAGATAGAGGACACAGTTCAAAAGCCGGCCTCTATTAAGAGCATATCAGTCAGGCCGGATCGGAAAGATTTTAATAAGGACCAGATCGAAGAGCTCACCTGAGGTTTTATTCTTTACTGCTCTGTCTTAATTTTCTGTGAGATTACACTTGTGTTGCCAATGCCACTCTGAATATCACACCTGTTGGCCTGGCGTTTACGATTTCCACGAATCCGTTGTGTGCCTGTGCGAATTTTTTCACCAGTGCAAGGCCAAGGCCACTGCCGACGGTTTCTCGTGTAGCTTCGGCTCCGATACGGTAGAATTCCTGGAATATTTTTTCCCTCTGGCTGTGGGGGATACCGGGGCCATGGTCCTCGACTTCGATTATAATATATCGATTATCGCTTTTAGTCCGGACCGTGATGGTTTTGTCCGTCGCATCCCGTGCATATTTGATGGCGTTGTCCAGAAGGTTCACGACGATTTGAGTGACGGCATCACCGTCGAAAGTTGTTTCTCCGATTTGGCTTAGCTCTGTTTTTATCGAGAAGCCCTTTTGGGCGGCATAAGGCGCCATCATCTCAACGACATCTTCGATATATTTATTGATATCGCCTGCTTTGAAGAGATATTTCTTTCGTCCCCTTTGGATACGTGAAAAATCCAGGACATTTTCTATGAGTCTGCTCAGTCGCTCGCTTTCCTGTCGCATATTTTTGTAATATTCGGTCAGTTTGCTTTCTGATTTGATCCAGTTTTTTTCCAGCATCTCTGCGTGCATTCGGATTGAAGTCAGAGGTGTTCTCAATTCATGCGAAACGGCGGAAATAAAATCATCCTTTTTCTGTGACAACCTGAGTTGTGCTCGTGCACTAAGCCATAGACTGCCTAATGCCAGTGTCACCGCCAGAAAAACAAACGACATTATACCGAGATACCATGTTCGCAATTGATGGATTTGCCTGCCGATCCATGCGGGATCGGTTTCGGCTAGGTTAAGTATCAAATGACCGAGACTGGCAAAGTCAAGTATGGCCGTATATGCAGATGGCTCACTTTGAGTCATAGCCAAATCGAAGCCCATATCATCCCGGACGAACCTCCTGGCCGACTCTTCGACCTCTTCCAGGAGTTTTTTCTCGTTGAGTTGAAAACCCTGCAGATAGGATTCTTCTTCGATTTGCACTCGTCGCAGCATAAAGACCTGCCCGCGAAAAATGGATTGCTCGGTATTTTGGCCGGGGACAACTACTGGTACGAAAGGCTCAATCCGTATCTCAACCATATCCGCCCGATTATCTTCGGATAAAGACTGCAGTCCGGATTGCACCTCTGAGGTTTGTACTGTTTGAGGTCTTTGCGTCTGGGGAGCGGGGCGTTGCTGATCGAGTCTTTGTGCCGGTTGGTTCTGAGAAATATTTCTCTGTGCTTGTTGCTGTGAAGTTTCTGCTGAGATGTTGCTTCCTTCCTGCAATTCGGTTTGTAGGCCTCTCTGAGGTAAATTCGATGTTGAAGCAGTCTGCTGATTATAAATTTCCTGGCTTTGTGCCTGATTGGAGGCGATGAAATCGCGCGATTGTCTTATAACCTGAGTTTGTTCATCTGGATTTTTCAGGCTCTCGATGGGATAGTTTTGTGTTCGCTCGTTTTGTGTTTTGCCGCCTTTGGCAAATTCACTTTTCATCAGCTTTTTCCCGGTATCTTCTTTTTCTTCGGATTTTGACACCGGGATTCTCTGAGATGAGTCAGCGTTGAATTCGTAGTCGAGCTTGTACGGATCCGAATCGACCTTGTCGAGTATCGGCAGCAAATTGTCTTCGACATTTTTTGTATTCAGAATCGCTTCGGCATAAAGATTCTCATCACGATTGGTGACAATCTGAGCTTGTTGTTCCTGTAAAAAGACGTTGGGTGTTGTAATCCTGCCGTCAGGTTGAATTTGGAAATTGTAATAAGCCAGCCCGTGCTCCAATTGGTCGGCCAGGGGTGATCGCTCTATTGCCGTTCGCTGTTGCTGTCTGGCCACCGCACTATCGGGGAAATAAAAATACTGGTAGTCGGTGTAAGGCCTTTTTTGTTCCTTTTCCATGAACTCATCGAGCTTGTGTTTGACGTCCTGCCTGATTTGCTCGGCCACCTCGGCGAATTCGCCGATACGCATGCCTTCGAGACCTTGTGCCCATATCCGGATGGAATGATATCCCAGCCACCCCATCCCGCATACGGCGGCGAGAATAATCACCGATAAAATTGTGAGCCATTTATACATTTCTTTAATTGTGATAATGGAAAATTATATTAACTTTTTTCATATTTGTAGCCTGCGCCACGGACGGTTTTGATAATTTCAGGATTGGCCGAATCGCGCTCGATTTTGCTTCTGAGCTTGGCGATGTGCATATCCATCGTTCGAGTACCCAGATCGGTCATCGTATCGTTCCAGACCTCTTTATAAAGTTCTTCCCTGCTGATGACACGATTCGGATTGGCGGCAAAATACCGGATTATTGCCGCTTCACGTTTGGTGATTTCAATTTCGTCGTTGTTACATCCGATTTTCAAAGCGGCGATGTCAACATCCAGATTGGCAAACTTGAACGTTTGCCCGATGGACCGTGCCGGGTCCGTTCGGCGAAGCACCGCTTTGATTCGCGCCAGCAGCTCCTCGAGCGAAAACGGCTTGGTGATATAGTCATCGGCCCCAAGATTCAATCCGGTGACTTTTTCCTTTTCCTGCCCCTTGGCCGTTAGCATTAAAATTGGAGTTTGCAATCCTTCCTGCCGCCATTTTGCACAGAGCTGCTCGCCGCTTATTTTCGGGAGCATCAAATCGAGCAAAATCAAATCGAATTGCCGCTCGCCGGCAATGCGTTCGGCCCCCAGTCCGTCCTCGGCCACCACGGCGGAAAAGCCGTGATATTCCAGGAAATCCGTCAGTGCCGAGCGGATATTTTTTTCATCTTCGACGACCAAGATGGATGCTTTCGGTTCCATGTTCACACCTTTCTATTTTCCGTAGTACCATAAGGTATCACTTAGGGACTACGAAGGACGAATCTCTATTTATATTATAGACTATATCGTGGCCGATGATTTGTAAATACTTTGTAAAAAACTAACCGAGCGATTTTACACCCATTTTACTGCTCCCTCAGCCGTTCGTGTCGTATTATTTATATAGTGACGCTAACGATTCTATAACCTTTTTTTGAAAGGAACTAAAGATGGAAAAACATGGAAAAAAGATAACGTTGTTTTGTGCCGCAGGGACGGCTTTGGTGTTGGCGGCTGTTTTAAGCCTCATGCTTCCTGTGACATTTATCCTTGCGAATGAGCGGGAGGCCGTGCAGCCAGGGGAGGAAATGGAAAAAACGAACAGTGACATATATAGCCTGTCGGGGCCTTATACATGTAAGAACCTGACGATTTTTCTTGTTCATGCCGATATTAAAGACAGTAATATAAAATTCATGACACTCCAGGAGGCTTTGAGCCGGAAGAAGGCGATCGTTACCGAGACTGGGACGGTCAACACCCTTGCCATCGAGAACGTATCGGGTGATGTACACATTTATATCCAGTCCGGGGATATAGTGCGCGGCGGAAAACAGGACCGCACACTTGGCTCCGATTATGTTATTGGGCCCAAATCAGGTAAAATTCCCATAAGCTCTTTTTGCGTCGAGAGAGGTCGCTGGCAAAAAAGAGGGAATGAAGGAGTTGATAAATTTTCCGTATCCAACAGGATTTTACCGTCGAAAGGGTTAAAAATTGCGGCCAACTATAATAATTCGCAACGATACGTATGGGATGAAGTTGATTCTTTACAGAACAAGCTGAGCAGCAATCTCGGCAAATCGGTCAAGTCGGAACAATCCGCATCCAGCCTGCAACTGACGCTCGAAGATAAGGAAGTAAACAAGGCCGTAGAGGAATATATAAATTTGTTTTCCAACCTTGTAAAAAACAGCGAAGGTGCGGTCGGATTCGCATTTGCAATCAACGGTAAGGTCGAGGGTGCCGAAATATATTCTTCGAGAGAACTGTTCGAAAAACTATGGCCGAAGCTTCTACAGGCCTGCTCATTGGAAGCCGTTGCTGAAATGCAGAAAACGGAAGAATTTGTTATCCCAGCAGCTAAGAATTTTCGTGCTTTCCTGCAGGATGATGAGAAAGCCGAGATATCGGAGAAACACATTAATGAACAACTGAGATTGCTGACCCGCCTGAGTAAAGATAAGGTGGTTTTTGAAACTTATAGTCAGGGCCGGCGGCAGGCGCTTCATAAAAGCTATATCCGTGCGGATAAGGATTCACTGAGGCAGGATGCACAGCCGGGACCAAACTCCCGGATAAGGCAATTGCCCTCAGTTTTGAACCGGCAACAAACACAGGAACAGCGGCGGTAGAACAAAAAATTATATAAAAAATAACAATGTTAAATTTATTAAGGAGAGGAAAATGGATCTTATAAGTCAAAACAAAAAATTACTGTCAGTATTTATTCTTGCTTTTTGTGTAATACTGCCGGTCCGGGCAGGTTCGACGGACAAAGTATCCGGGACTGCTTTGGCAAATATGCCGGTGAAAGAAGTCACCGTATTTAAGGATGGACATGCCTTCGTTTTACATGAAGGCTCTATGCCGACGGATACCGATGGTAATGTCGTGCTGGATTATCTGCCGAGACCGATTATAGGGACATTCTGGAGCTATTCGGCACAAACCAGCGCCAAACTCACCGGCGTTGTCACCGGCAGGCGCATTGTATCCTTTGATAAAACCGCTCTGAATATTCCCGAACTTATTCGAGCGAACGTTGGCGCCAGGGTCCGGATTGCGGAGGCCGGACTCAGCGCCTATGAGTGTGTTATTTCCGCAATTCCTTCGAGAAGCTCGCAGGAGCTTTCTCGAACCAATCCGCCTTCGGAATCGCTCGCGCTGTCCCAGCCGGGTAATATTGTCCTGTTAAAATTCGAGGGCGGGATAAAAGCTGTTCCGATTGATAATATCCGGGAGATAACTTTCCTCGACGAGCCTGAACCGACTCTGGCCCATGAAGAGTTCCGCAACATTATGACACTCAAGCTGGATTGGGGCCGAAGAGAACCGGCCCAGACAGCAAATGTGGGCATGGTTTATGTCCAGCGCGGCATTCGCTGGATACCGAACTATCGTGTTGACATAGACGGCAACGGTCTGGCAGTTGTCAAGCTTCAGGCGACTATCATTAACGAGCTGACCGATATCGAGGATGTCAAAGCCCATCTTGTCATCGGTGTTCCGAAATTTGCATTCGAGGAAACGCCCGACCCGATATCGCTGCAGCAGACGGTCGCACAGCTTTCAAGCCACTTCCGCAGGGACAGTCAAAGCGCTTATGCCTTTTCGAATATGATTATGAGCCAGTCGGCAGCTACGGTGCGCCATGTTGATACTCCCCGGAACAGTGAAACTATTGACCTTGGTCCCGATGTGGCCGAGTCCGCCAAAAATGAGGACCTCTATGTTTTTACTTTGGAGCATGTCACTTTGAAGAAAGGCCAGCGGATGGTCGTGCCGGTCGCCGAATATAAGCTGAAGTATCGGGATGTTTTCGTGCTCGATTTGCCGTTCGGCCCGCCGCCCGAGGTTCGGCAGCGTTTCAACAACGAGCAAACGGCACAATTAGCAAGGCTTTATCATGCGCCGAAGGTGATGCACAAGATTCGCCTCGCCAACGATGCCGAATGCCCGTTGACGACCGCACCGGCACTGATTCTTCGGCAGGGTCGTGTCATCGGTCAAAGCATGATGACATATACCGCCGTCGGTGCATCGAGTGACCTCGAGCTTACTGTTGCCGTGGATATTTCTGTCGAAAGGCAGGATGTGGAAGCCGAGCGCATCAATGATGCAGCCAGATGGGACGGTAATACTTATGCCCGGAGCAATCTGACCGGTACAATTTCTCTGACAAACCGTAGCAGCAAGACCGTTGATTTAGAAGTCCGGCGATCCGTCTTGGGCAATATCGACAGTGCAAGCAGCGATGGCAAAATCGAGCACCTCGGCAGGCAAGAGGGCGGCTGGATGACAACCGACGGCTATCCGTTCTGGTGGAACTGGTACAACTGGCCGTATTGGTGGTACCGGTTCAACGCTATTGGCCGCGTGACATGGCGGCTAAAACTTGAGTCGGAGCAAAGCATCGAACTGGAGTATAAATACCACTACTTCTGGCGCACTTAAAGGAAAGCGATTGTTATGTGTTTTCCGGCGGTTGAGGTTGCTTCGGCACTTCACGCACTTTTATAGGAAGTGAAGCTACCTGCTGGCTGTCGATGGATAAATCGATCCTGTATTGGCCGGGCTTGTTGAATCTTAGGCCGTGTATATTCAGGATGAGATTGCGGCCGATAGAATCTTCGCTGGGCGGCATTTTAATGGAGATAGAATCCTTGAGGTCGGGGCCGACGATGTTGCCGTCTTCATCGATTATCGTAATTCTGACATCGTGCGTGCCTTCTTCTATCTTTGAAAACCTCGCTCGTGTCACCACGGCACATGCGGGATGAACGGCGGGCATTTGCTTGGCCCAGATGATATCGAAAGCTCCCAGGACGTTCAGCTTCCCACCGGAAACGGTGGCACAATCGCACAATAAAAACGCTTCTATTTCCACTTTTTAATCCTTAATACTTTGTCACATTCGAACCGACATTTCCCGGAAAGTTAATTTTTCATGATTATCATTTGAATTGCTGTAATAGTCAAGCCAAATCCGGCAACGGTTTATATCAATACCATATTTAACTCGGTATTCACTTGGGGATTTTATTGTCGTAGTGGAATGCAGGGGCAAAATTAAATCGTTTCTGCGCTATCGTCGGGTATCCAGCCCTCGCTGCCGTCGAACAGTTTTATGTGAAACCATCCGGAACGTTTTTCGAGCAAGTTGAATTCCGTCCCCTCGTGCAGCGGCTCCTTGAAGCTGGGCGGATAGTTCCGGCCGTGACGATGTATTTTTTGTGCCCGTGGGTTCCACTTCGGTTCGGTCAGGGCGATGACAATGAATATGTAAGCTACGATAAGTAAAAAGGCCTTGAATATTTGCTTTCTCAAGCTGACAGAGATATTGATCTTTTTGAGCATATCACTGCTTGCCAGTATTCGCAGAGCTTTGGATTTCTGCCAGAAGCACCAGATATAAGCAGGTATCAATATCACCGGCACAGCGAATAACAGCCATAACGCATTGTAATTGCCTAAGTTCATATTTATTTCTAAAAAGTCACTACGGTATCTTGCGAAATATCGTGCAGCTTGCTAACATCTCCAAAACCAGGATAAATAACACCGCCTTTGTCCACGGGCCGAAAAGTTCTGCATACTGAGTATATTGAATGGATTTGACTTCCGTTTTTTCCATTTCGTCGATTTTCTTAACAATCTCGTGAAGCGTTTTCGCATCATCTGCCCGGCCGTAAAATCCCCCGGTTATTTCTGCGATTCTCCTGAGTAAATTTTCGTCAAGGCTCTGCCCGGTCGGCATCTTATATGTTCCGAGCGGAGTTTGAATTGTCGTGTAAGCCTGGGCCGAGCCGATACCGATGGAATATATTTTAATACCCCATTTTTTCGCCAGCTCTGCGGCCTGGAGGGGATCGTATTCGCCGGCGTTATTCATGCCGTCGGTCAGGAGAATTATAATTTTACTTTTAATCTTGAATCCGCCTTCATTTTCGTCCGAGATTTTCTCACCGGCCTGGATGAGTCTTGCCTTTCTTTGTTGTATTTTTTCCTCTGCCGTTTTCAATCGTGCTGCCGCAAGGGCGATGGCGTCACCGATTGCCGTGCCGTCTTCACTGCGGAGCCTTACAATCTCGGTTTTTTTCGGGAATTCCAGTAAAACGTTGTGACTCAATACCAACGGGGACGTCGTGTCCGCATATCGCGCGAAAGTCACCAGGCCGACAAGATCGCTTGTTCTTCCTGCCAGATCTTTCTTATCTCCGCTGATAAAATCGGAGAAGACTCTTTTTACCACTTCGAAGCGGTTTAGTGTTTCGCCGTAATAATCCATTTCAGTTTGCATACTGCCGGAGCGGTCCGCCACAACCTCTATTGCCACGCCTTCGGTCGATATTTCGGACAGCACTGTTCCTTTTCTCGGCCGGGCAAGAGCTAATATTAAAAGGGCGATACAAATTAATCTTGCTATATTCAATATGGGTCTGAGCCGCAGACGCAGAGAGACAGGACAGCTTCGAATGTTCGTCAGCGATGGGAATTTCACCGCCGCACGCCGTTTTTTGCGCAGGCTCAAATATGCCAGAACGGGCAGCAGTAAAAGTAACAGTAATACCCACGGTGAATATAGCTGCATTTATGCACTCCTGAGTTCTACGTTTCTAATGTCAGATCCTGTGACATCGACCTTCTTTTCTTCCGATTTTGTTGTTTCTATGAAATTTTTAACCAGATCGAATGTTTTTTGGATTTGCTCGGAGGTCGGATTATATTTGGCGAATTTCACCAGGTCGCAGTGTGTCAGGAATTCCGCTAAACGTTCCTGGTCGGCCTCGGAAAGCACGTTCGTCGCAGGAAGCTCGGCCAAAAATTCCTCCGTCGTTCTTTCCGGGGCGTGCAGGTCGAAGCGATGTTCGATATAATGCCTGAGAATGTCACTTATCTGCTCGTAAAATTCCTTGATTTTACCGGCTTCTACCAGCTTCTGGCCGACCAGAGCTCGCAGGCGGTTATATGCAATCTCGTGTGCTGGCTTAAAAATCCTGATGATTTCTTTGGTTTTTTTCCTGCGTAGGATAAACCATGTCACCACACCGGCTGCGATAGCGACAATACACAATGCCCAGATCCACCAATAAGAAGCTTTTGCGGGCATTTCCACAACACCTTCGATATCGGCGATTTTTAATTCCGCCTTTTGCTCGCCCAAAAGAGAAGCGACCTCGATGTCGATAGGCTCTGTTGCCAGTTCGTATTTTTTATCTTCGGTGCTGTTGACATCATAAAATTCGAATGTAAAAGCCGGGATCGGATATGTGCCGGACAAAAACGGCTCAAGGCGATACCGGTATCTTTTCAAGACGTTATTGTTTTCATCGAGCTTATCGCCCAAATTGTCCCAATCGACAATACCGAAGTTCTCCAAGACTTTTTCCACGGTCGGCATCTTCAGTTCGTAGCCCGGCTCGATGGCGGCCTCAAGCTCCAGCAAGATCGTTTGGGCAATGTTTATTTTTGCTTTGTTAACACGGACGTGTGCCGTCAAAGGTCCCCGCGAGTATTCTTTGTCAATATCGAATTCTGTTTTTTCACTTTTTCCCGCATTTTCTTTTCGACAATCTGCACATGCGAAGAAAATCCCACAGCTTAACAGCACAAGAAAGACAAATCGAATTTTATACAATTTCTCTGCCATTTATCTCAATGTCACTATTATTCCTTATCTTTGGCTCCATCGAGCACGGACGTGTGAATAATAACGTTATATTTATTCATCATTTGCTCAATAAAATCTTTCTGAACGTCCTGACTTTTTTTGCTTACAAGCTCGGACATGACCTGCTCCCTGACTTCATCGTAGCTTTTTTGCCGCTCGAGAGAATTCGGGTCTTCTTTATTTGCCGGTTCTGCGTACTTATCCTTGTTTGCCTGGTAATAGGTCCGGAGGTCGGTCTCGGTGACATTAATTTTGTCCGAAAGCTCTTTGTTCATAAGCTGCCGGCTTAAAACTCCGCGGGTTACCTCTTCGAGAACTTTTGTGACTTCCGGTTTCTCCATCAGCCCTTTTTCCAGAGCATCGCGATATAAAATCTCCTGGGCAAGCCATGATTGCAAAAATTGGGTTTTAGCCGCCGGGGCTTTGTACTGCTCCAGCATTTTCTTTTTCTGCTCGTTTCGCTGTTCGCCCGTCATAAATGCCGCCATGGGGGCAAGTTGATTGTCGATCGTTTCCTCGATGAATGAATCGAGGTCCGCCTCTGTAATTTTTTCAGGACCTATCTCGGCGACAATTTTTCCTCCCGCCTGTTCTGTCTTTTTAAGACTTGTTCTGTCCATCAATTCATATCGCAAGGCCGAAAACATGCCGAGCTTTTCAAAACAATTCTTTACGTGAATATTAATCTGGGGCTCCAATTCGGCAATTTTCGCCGTGATTTCGCTGCGGTAGAAATATTCGATGGCTTGAGCATACTCACCGGCTTCTTCATATAATGTCCCTATTTGAAAAAGCGTTTTCGCCCGTTCCGTATCCGGCAGGGTGACGCCGGACAGATAATCCTGCCAGAGTTCGGCGGCATTTGTATATAGATTACGGCCTGCAAGCTGAGCGGCAAGCTGCTTGACCTGCTCGGACGAGAGAGCCGAGGTGCTTTGGGCCGGATTGTTCCTGTTTTGTGATTGAATTGAAATATTATATATTGTCAGGCAGATTAAAACGATAAGCAGGGCGACTGTGACTATCGGCAGAAACGATTTTTTTTGTTTTTTTGCCGGTAATGAAAAATCCAGTTTCTCATCCATTACTTCACCTCACAATTTCTATCCGGAATACGAGTTCCTCGGAATTAACGTCGCCGATGCCGCATGTGGAAAAAACCCACAAGGTCCTGTATGTATGGTTTATCCGTATTGATGCTGATGCAATCGACGTTAATTGTTCGCAGCATATTTTTTAATTCATCGAACCGCCGGGCGCAGGTATCGCCGTATTTATTCCTGAACTGCCTGCTTGATGTATCGACGAGGATCACTTCGCCTGTCTCCGCATCGGCGAATTCAATCAACCCAATACCCGGCAGGGCAATTTCCGCCCGGTCGCGAACCGAGACCGCAATGACATCGTGCCTTTTGTTGAGCAGGCTCAGGGATTTTTTGAAATCTGCTTCGATAAAATCGGAGACCAAAAAAACAGTCGCTTTTTTCCTGACGATCCTGCCGAGATAATCCAGCGCCTGGCCGATGTCCGTTTTTCTTTTCGGCATATTGAAATACAGCAGCTCGCGAACCAGCCGGAGCATGTGACTTATCCCCTTCTTGGGAGGGATGTACAATTCTACCTGGTCCGTGAAAATTAGTAATCCGACTTTGTCGTTATTCTTGGCTGCGGCGAAAGCCAGAACCGCACAAAACTCGGCGGCAAGCTCATTTTTGGCCTTATTGACTGTCCCGAAGTCACCGGAAGCGCTCAAATCGACGGCGAACAATACCGTAAGCTCGCGCTCTTCGACGAAACGCTTGATATACGGCTTGCCTGTGCGGGCGGTGACATTCCAGTCGATTGTCCGGATATCGTCGCCGGGCATGTATTCCCGGACTTCATCGAACTGCATGCCCCGGCCCTTGAAGACACTTTCATACTGCCCGGCGAAGCTGGCGTTGACGGCCCGGGACGTGTAAATTTGAATCTGCCTGATTTTGTCTATTAATTCCTTTGGTATCATGGTCTTCGAAGAAAGTCAAACAATTGTTGACTACGGCACTTCGATGTTGTCGAAAATCGTCTTGATGATATCCTCGCTCGTTTTGTCTTCCGCTTCGGCTTCGTAGCTGACGATGATCCTGTGCCGCAGAACGTCGGGGCCGATACTCTTGACGTCCTGCGGGGTGACATATCCCCTTTGCTGGATGAATGCGTGGGCTTTGGCCGCAATCGCAAGATATATCGTTGCTCTCGGCGAGGCCCCATAGCTGATAAAGTTCCCCATTTCTATGCCGTATTTGCCTGGCTCCCTGGTGGTGCACACTACATCAACGATGTAGTCTTTAATCTTCTCGTCGATGTAAATCTCATCCACAACGGCCCTGACTTCCGAGATGTTTTCCGGCTTGATAACGGGACGGATATCGAATTTCTTATCCGTTACGGCCATTCTGTCGAGAATTTCCCGTTCCTCGTTTTTATTCGGATAATCGATTTTCAGCTTCAGCATAAACCTGTCAAGCTGGGCCTCCGGCAGCGGGTATGTCCCTTCCTGCTCGATTGGATTTTGCGTCGCCAGGACCAAAAAAGGACTGGGCAGTGGAAAAGTCTCGTCTCCGATCGAGACCTGTCTTTCCTGCATGGCCTCCAGCAGGGCGCTCTGGACTTTGGCAGGTGCACGGTTTATTTCGTCGGCTAATATATATGTTTTTAAGACTTTATAAAGGCCGCCCCCCAATATAATATGTCTATTCAGATTTCACTAATCGAAAACTCATTCCTGTACCTCTATTTCCTGGGGGAGTGCCACCTCCACGGCAGGCTGAACGGCATCTCCATGCAGGATCATAGAATCCTCCTCCACGATCAACTTTTAATTTACCTTTATCTGGCCCTTTTGGATTCAATTTGTCATTAATATCGTACTTGCCATACCAATCATTGCACCATTCCCAGATATTACCGTGCATATCGTACAAGCCAAATGCATTAGGTGGGAAACTGCCCACCAGCAAAGGTTTACTTCCATTGAAATTAGCCTGATCAGATGTCAGGCTATCTCCTGTATAAAAGGGAGTAGTTGTATTTGCTCGAGCCGCGTATTCCCACTCAGCCTCCGTCGGCAACCTGCAGCCCATCCATTGCGCAAATGCATTGGCATCATACCATGTAACCTGTGACACTGGAAGGTTTCCCCGTTCACGTCCCCAGGGCTTGGTTCTTCCTGTGGCCTCACAGAACAGATCATACTGCTCAAAAGTCACTGGATATTTAGTCATTTTGAAGGCGCTCAACGTAACTTCATGTTGTATTTCATCATCCTGTCTGCCTTGTTCAGTTGAAGGGCTTCCCATAGTGAACGTACCTGCCGGTATATCCACAAATTCAATAATGGGTTTATTTTTTGAAGGATTTTTGGTGCTGGTGTTATTTTCAGCAGTTATTATTTTAGGAACAAATGATTTTGTAATTTGAATTTGAGAATTATTATTGTAAATGTCTTTAAGTTCTGAAAGACTTTTTGAATCTAGTAATGTCATTAATTCGCTTATCCTGTTAATTAATCTTATTTGTTCTTCCGATAATTGCCTTTCATTTTCAAATGCCGGTTCCATTATCGGTGCATATTGAAAGTGCGGATATTCAGTTCCCAATATTGATGCTAAATCATGGCATAATGTTACTGTTATCATAAACAATCCAGTATATTTACCCATCATACCATATAATTTTGGATCTATTTCGTTGTGCTGCATCTTTAACCACACATCGTTGCTAAAATCAAAATTATCATAACTGAAATCAACCATATCCGCACTTGGATCCACAAGCATCCAACGTTTGTCTTTTTCATTCCATACTTCACAGATGACGTGGTTCGAATGAAAACCAGGTATTAAATAGGGGGAAAATCCATAACGAACCCTGGCCGGAATACCACGATATTTCAGTATTGATGCCAGTAAGATTGCATTATCCCGGCAAATCAGTACTAATCGATCTTCAGGTTTCCGATCTTTCACTAAACCCGAAGAATCATAGGATAGAAGCCCCGCCAAAGCCGATTTAACCGTCGGGTACTTTAATGATTCATTCCATCTTTCTTTAGGGATTTGTTCCCGATACATATCCAGTTCCCACCCATAATTTATAAATTGTGATCTAATTAAACTACAAAGCTCCGGTAATGAATCAGGAAGATTTTCGTACAAATATTTATATTCTCCCGGATCGGTAAATGAGCTATACTGACGATAGAAATCTAAAATAGAATTATCAGTTTGCTTAGTTTCAATTGGATCAGTAGCTACAGATTCTGGGTTGGACTGGTCTTTGGATGCAAAAGCTTGTGATGTAAATACATACACAAGGGTGACAAATGTGAACACAGATACGTTTTTCAATGTTTTCATTCTGTACTCCTTTCAAATAGACCTTCGACTGACGATTGAATATGCCTCTTTAGTCGAAAGGCGTGTCAGAATATTTCATATGAGTAGAAAAATTTTGTGCCGAACATATAATAATTGTCAAATCTGACCGATATACACTGTCACTCGTTTTGATAGTTTCCACACGATATATCCCAGATAATAGGCCGTAATCAAGGAAAAATCAATCTATTCTCTGAACGATGATCGTATATTGCCCGGCCTACAGTGGAATAGCAAAGAAAGTTGGTAAGAATGAATAAGTCGTCATGGTTGATAAAGAAATGCTCAAACAGACTTTTGAATAATATATACAGAAAATCGCATTAGGCAAATGTTTCAGCTTTATATCGGCAAAGCCGGTATATAACAGGGATATTAATATTTGTTTTTGAGTTGCAGAGATGACTCATTTAATTGTGTTTCGTACTTAGTCTTGTTTACTCTGATCTGATGATTTTTATTCCGAGAAAGAGCCGGTGAAGCCGAAACGTAACGCAAAAATAGTTCCGTGTAGCATCGAACAAAAGTCATTCCGATAAACAAGAATCACAAGGTACCGACTTAAAAAGTTATTATCCCGGATTAACTGTGCGGATCGAGTAAACTGAACTGCGAGCTCCTATGAATAGTGTGCGGTTGTTCGGACCGCCGAAAGCGAGACTGCCGGGTCGCTCGGGTAACTCCAGTATGCCGATTTGCTTGCCCTGGCTGTTATAGATATAGACCTGGTCGCTGGCGATGTAAACGTTGCCCGCTGCATCTTCGATAACCGATGTGCCGCCTCGTTCGGCAAAAACATAGTAAGTCAGAGTTTCGTTTTGATTAAGTTTCACACGGTATGTTTTGCCGTCATCTTCGCTGGTTACATAGAATTTGTCACCGGGTGAAAACGCGGCCGTGTTGGAACTTTGGGGAAGTGGACGCCATGTCCCGCCGGCTTTGACTGCTGTTTTGGTTCCCGGAGCATAATAATACAGACGTTCAGAGTTTTCAAGGATGCTCACTACTGCAGTGTTACTTCCTCCACGATATATGTAGTCCCGATGTTCCATCAGGTCATCCAATATCGACATCATGTTATGCAATCCAACGGGAATCATAAGTTTCGTCTCAGGCAGCGCATCGGGTACTCCAGTGACATTCTGTGGTGTAGCTCCTTCCTGAGCTAAATCCAGGGTATAAACTGTACATCCTCTTGTACTTCCTCTACCTATCATTAATAGTGTTGAGGGTTCCACAAACTCCATAATCTGAGTTTGATCCGGAGTCTCGGCAATCTGTACGGCTTTTTTATCAACCTCATTCCACCGATAAACCTTACGGTTCGAGTCATCCGAGAAAAACAGATGCCCTTGAGTATCGGTCGTCAAACCCGTCGCATTTCTGAATCCGGTTGCCAGTTTTTCCAGTTTCGCATTCTTCTCGAACAGCTCCTGAGACAATTGAAGTTCTTCGGGTGCTTTCATATCTTTTTTAATCACGAAGCTGGTAAAGAATTGCGGCCTAACCGTCACGCCGCTATCCTCATCATACACTGCAGTGTCGAAAGCAAGCCGGGTCTGACTGAATACTTTGACATTCTCAAATTTGATATTGTCGGAATTACGCACTATGATGCCATACGTTGTCGGCCATATAGAACGGGAGACACGATACATATATGTGTTTGCAAAAAGAATATTCCTGCAATTCTCAATATGCATTGCATTTGCTTGATGTCCGGCTGGATTTTCCTCTTCGGTCTGTAATGCATAGAATTCCCAGTTCTCTACATTTCTCAGTATTAGTTCTACTTGCATATGGTGTTCAACCGACATCTGATAAATTTTTCCTTTTGTTGAGGTATTTTCTATATGCAGTCCTAAGCTTGAACTTGTTCCGTGAGGCCAATTACCTCTGAATATTCCACTACCGCCGTTTATAATCATCAGATCAGGTCCATTGTTCCTTCCTCCACCGCGTCTGCCAAAACCACCCCCTCCACCGAATGACACGTCATCCAGCATTGAGTCGGGACCGGCCATCCAAAGCACACCAGCGGCACCTGGATTAGAACCGGGCGAAACAGAAATTGAACTTACAATATTCTTTCCACCCTTGGGTGCAATTATAACTCCGACAGGTTCTTCTTCAGTAACTACATTATTTTGCATGGAAATTGAAGTACTGCTCGGATGCAGGCCTATTATAACTGTATCCTGTTTTAGTTTCACCGGTTCAGAGACTCTATATCTTCCCATTGGAAAGTATAGTGCTTTATGCTCTTCTATTGCCGCTTTTATAGCCTGTGTATCATCAGTTCTGCCGTCTCCGACTACACCAAGTGTATGTACATTAACCCATTCGCTTATTGGAGGCAGTTCCGGAATATCTGTAGCTACTGCCGGTGCAGGCTCCGAAAGCTCATGCTCCTGATGCCGCATTATAACTCCCTGCTCCCTGCCGTCGGAGCCAATTTCAAGACCTAATGAAAACTTGTCCACCATATAATGCTGCGATGGTGCCGTAACAGATTCTTTACCTCGATAAAAGGTCGGAACATCGCTGCAGGCCACATTTGTAAAAGTTACTTCTGAATGAAGATTCTCAACATTGCCATGTTTGAATCCGGCCCAACTGATATTTTTCATTTGCAAATCGCGTCCATAAAGCTGTTCAACTTCACCTAAGGTAATCTGAACAGCGACGGGCATATTCTCGAAACTTACTCGAACCATCGTAAAACCGGCTTCCATTGTTTGAATGCCGGCTTCACTCTGGCCTTCGAAGTGTGAATCCATGAGGAGAAATTGCCAAACAGGTGCGGTTCTTTTTGTAATGATTCCGTATTTTCCGCCGTTGACATTGATATCGCTAATTTGATTCCCAATGTCCTCGATCGCAGCACGTGCGGATCCGATGTTAAAATCCATGTGTCGTAGAAAACTGTGTTGGGCAACGTGGAAACGAATCGCTATAGCCGCGAGATTTCCTTCCTGAATTTCAATATTGATGTTATCCATACCACTGTAGAAGGTTGTCTCTGAAGCATCACTGAAGCCACCGAAACCAAATCCTCCTCTGCCACCAAACATACCTCTGCCCATCATACCCCCTCTGCCCGCACCTCCTCCTCGACCTGCACGACCTTGAGCCGCGCCTCCTCTGACGCCCGTCATGCCTCCTTGAGCCATATCGCCTCTTCTCGTACCTGTGCTCGAACTCGGAAGTTTACTTTGCGCGAAATGGAACATATATTTGCCTGTTCCCCACTGAAAACTTGGGGTATTTGCAGCCAGCACAAATACAGGCCGTTCTGCTCCATATCCAATCAGCCGAATACCGCCACCGACAATAATAGTCTTGGTCAGACGATAACGACCTTCAGGGATAAAAACGATACCACTGCGAGACACGCTGTTTACAGCCTGCTGCAGGGCGTCGGAATCGTCACCGACTCCGTCAGCGTGCACGTCAAACTGGTCTTTCGTGAAATACACTGCTCGAGGATCTTCCGGCCTAATGGGGTAGTATGAATCGGCATAAAGTGGAACTGCCAAGAACGTTAATGCTATTAAAATCAAGGTAATACGTTTCATTGGAACTTCCTTATCTAATAAACATATTTAAAACATATAACTACTTCATATTTAGGACTCATCCCAAAACCTCTTCCTACTGCGATTTGCTGCAAATTCCGTGGATCTGCGTTGTCGGCGAAAAAGGTTCTCAACGTGCCTGAAGCACGCCTCCGAGCCTTTTCCACCTCCGGCCTTGACCACGAAATTTTCGCTCAATCTCGTCACAAAACAGGTTTCGGGATGAGTCCTAATACATTTTCTTTCTTTATAGCATCTTTTAATCCCAATTCCAATATCATTTATTCACTGGTTCTTATACTCAACGACGGGTGGCAGCCACTGAGCGAAAGAAGTGAGAGGGACCCCATTTTGCAAATAGATAGCAAAATGGGAGCCCAGCGAAGTGGATGGTTTAATTCATCGTCAGTTCTTCATATTTCATATTTGGATTCCACCGTTAGGTGTCCCTGGCGGGACTGCCTTCGCGGCACCGTAAGGCGTCCTGTGGAGAATGACAAGCAACGAATTACGAGCTATGAAACGACATACGCTGTACGCATGACGCAATACGCCCCCCGCAGTTTTGCAAAGTAAAACTATACAGCGGGGGAAAAGTCATGGACATTTTTTGCCTTAAAATGGGGATTTTGGTTGTATTAAGGCGGTTTTTGGGTAAAATTAGCAATAGCGTATAGCGGGCAGCTTATAGCGGATAGGCAATGTCGAATAACGAATGGGGGAAAGTAAGTTAAAAGCATGCCCTGAGCGGAGCCGAATGGGTTCAAAGTTAAAACATAATATAAACATTCCATATTTAGCCCACAAGCCAGCTTGTGGGGAGATAAAAAATGCAAAACAATTTATCCCCAAGGGAAGCCAATGTTAACGGCAGAAGACAGAAGACGGAATACAGAAGCAAGAAGGAAAAAAATTGAAAACAAACCCAATTTGGGATTGCCCCAAATTGATGTAAGCTTTTTGATAATAACATATTACGACAAAAACACAGCTTTTTGTCGGCGAGAAAACAAACCCAATCATTTCGTATTGAGTGATGCGTGCATCGTAAGGCGTCCCCAAGGGAATGCGTATTGCGTAAAACAATTTGAAAAAACAAACCCAATGTTAAAATGAGTAATTTAGCATAAGCTCTTTGAAATAAAAAGATTATGAAAAAAACGGTGGTTTTGGGCACTTTGCCGGTAAAAAACAAAGCCAATCGCTGTCCTACGGCCGGAAACTCGAAGTTCTAAATCCGAAATCCGAAACTTATGGATATAGCAAAAAATGGAAAACAATTTATCCCCAAGGGAAGACAATCCGTCGGCACTTCAGCCTTGTTCAGTGCAGGCTTTGCTCAGGCCGGGAGGCAGACATGGGATATAGTGGAAAAATGGCCTGATTTTTTCAGGAGAAAGGCAAAACATATCTGGATTTGTCGGCCGATATGTAGTAAAAGGTGTTTTCTGCCTGGAATATGAGGAGTTTATATGACGCCAGAAAAGCTGAAAATATACAAAAGACCAACTCTAAGTAATCCTCGACTTTTGATGGGTTTCTCAGGCTGGATGGATGGCGGTGATGTCTCTACGGGAACAGTCCAGTGTCTTATTGATAAGCTTGAGGCCGGGAAACTTGCCGAGATTGATCCGAACGGATTTTATATCTACAGTTTTCCCGGCTCAATGGATGTAACCGCGCTGTTTCGCCCACATGCAAAGATAAAAGACGGGGAAATTTGTTCTTATAATACTCCGGCGAATACTTTTTACTACAGCGAGCAGGATGAGCTTATATTGTTTTTGGGCAAAGAACCGAATTTGCGATGGGAAGAGTATTCCGGCTGTGTCTTTTCACTATGTGACGAGTTTGGTGTGAAGATGATATATTTTATCGGCAGTGTAGCCGGCCTTGTGCCCCATACACGCGAGCCGCGATTGTTCTGTTCGGTTTCGAGTCCGAAGCTCAGGGAAACCTTCCGGCATTACGGCGTTAGTTTTTCCAACTACGAGGGGCCTGCGAGTATTGTCACGCACCTGGCCGCCCGTTCTGCACGCCGGAATTTGAATATGATAAGTCTTGTGGCACAAGTTCCGGTATATGTCCAGGGCAATAATCCCAAGTGCATCACGGCAGTCACGAGGCGGCTGGTCGGCATGTTGGATGTGGATGTGGAGCTTGGGGACCTGCAGGTTATCAGCGATGAATTCGAAAGGAAGTTGAGTGAAGCCGTGCAGAATCAGCCGGAATTGGCAAACAATATCAACAAGCTCGAAGAGGACTACGATAACGAGATTTTTAACAATGAGATGGGGGAGTTAAAACATTGGCTGGAGCAGCAGGGTATCAGGGTGGATTGAGATTCATTTCAGTCTCGTTCCACGACATGTAAACATCGACTTCAATTTAGAACGCATCGGGATTATATATGCCGACTTTATATTACTGGGCATGTGATTGAACTGCTTACACACTCCGGATAGGAACATAATCGTTATTAGACGATTGGCACTTGAAAAGTTTTACTTTTTCGTGTATGAATATTACCAGTTCTCAGAAAGATTCTAAAATTGTAATTATTGGGATTGTGCCGATTACGGGAAAAAACTGATTTATTCCGGCTCAGGTGCAAGCTTGGGGGAAATGGGAAGAATAGAACGAGGGGTAGAGATATATCAAAGTAAATATGAAACAATCCTTTTAGTGAAAGGTAGTTTGACGTGCATAATAAAGTTAATGACTTAATCAAACGGAAATCAACGTCTATTAAATCGGCGACAAGTGTTGTGGTTTTGCTCCCGATTTGTTTGTCGATGATTTCACTGTGCAGTTGTAGTAGCCGTAAGTCAACGCTATTTCAGAATAAAGGGACATTGCCCCGGCCTAATGTCTCGGTTGATGTACTGCAAAGCCGGCTTGACGAGTTCGAGGAGATGTTTACCAGCAGGACAAAAGTCACCGCGGCGGAAATCGACCGTCTGTCGGGCGATCCGAAAATAATGAAAATGACGCTTTTATGGCGGAGCCGTGCCATACCTGCATTACATAACATCCTTGAACAACCACAGCCGATGGTTGTTTTAGTTGATAGCTGGCTGCTTTGCATACGACTGACTAACTACATGGAGACCGGCGAAGCCGCCAATATCTTCGGTGATTTTAAGCCTGTTGCACTGGCCACCGCAAAAGAGCTTGAGGCTCAAATTCAGGATATCGCGAGGGGAGTATTGTCGGAAGAGCTTTTTAACCAGACTGCTGCCGGTTTACGTACTCTGGCTCTGGCGAATCCGATCCAAAGCGGCTTCAGCAAAACTTTTATGTATTCGGCACAAGTCAAGAAGGATCAGCCGGGTTTGTTCGAATCCGTCCTTGGCATTCCTCTTTCGCCGGTTCGTGCTCTTGAAGGGGTTGACCGCACGCCGGAAGCCATCTATGATTTTTCCACTACGACCCGGCGGCTGACCGATGTTGTACAGGAGCTGCCCGAGTCGTCCCGATGGCAGCTTTTGCTGTTGTTATACGATCTCGAAGAAACCGACATGGCCAAATCGTTTTTAAGCAGCCTGCAGAAAATTTCCGACAGCAGTGCCAGGCTTGCCGCCACGACCGAACAATTTTCATCAACACTTGAAGATTCGGACCAAAGTCAGGATGAAATTCGCCAAACTCTTCAGCAGGTCAACGAAACCGCAGCCCGGTTACGAGAGCTTTTTAGTGCCGCACAGCAAACGGCAACTGTGTTCTCACAAACCGCCCATGATGTAAACCTCGCTCTTACCAGTTGGACCGAAGCTGCACGGGCTACTGATGCAGCTATAAGGCAAATTAAACCACAGGCTAATCAAATTAGTGCCGAGCCGGCTCCTAAAACGGATTTGAAGGAAACCGCCCAGGCTGTAAGAGAAGCGGCGAACGAAATTAAGCTGGTCAGCGAAGAACTTCCGGCCCGAACGGAAAAAATTGTTGCGCAGATGAACTCATTGGCCACGCGCCTGACAATAAATATCGCAATACTCATAGTGTTGGTTTTTTGTCTTTTGGTTGCTTATCTCTTGATTAGAAAAAAGTTAAGGTTGTCAAAAGATGAAAATGTATAATCCCACAAAAAAGCCGCTGGCAAATTTTATATACGGCGTATGGTGACATGCGGGATTATGTTTCTCATGTTTTTGAGAATAGGATACAGGGATGTGGTTCAAAACGGATGAAACACTCAGTGAAAACCAGGTCCGGTTCGCACTGAAGAATGTTATCAAAGACGGCGTTGCCTCCCAGGCGATGGGAATATTGACGGGCGGGGCATTTCTTGTTGCCTTTGCCGTCAAGCTCGGAGCCTCGAACCTGGTTATAGGGTTGTTGGCGGCAATCGGCCCTTTGGCACAATTGCTTCAACTGCCTTCGATATTTATTGTCGAGAAGATAAGAAACAGGCGGATGATTACAGTCGTTGCGGCGGCTTTGAGCAGAATTTGCTGGCTTATAATTGCTTTGAGTCCCTTTATCTTTCCGGCAAAGATTGCTATTACGATTTTATTGGTATTGCTTGCAGTGGTTTCAGCATTCGGTGCGGTTTCGGGTTGTAGCTGGAATTCCTGGATGAGAGACCTGATCCCGGAAAACATCATGGGTTCGTTCTTTTCCAAAAGAATGCGGATTGCCACAGGTGTTGGGATAGCTTTGAGTATCGTTGCGGCATTGTATCTGGACTTGTGGAAAAAACAGTTTGCCTCACAGGAATTGGCCGGTTATTCGATTTTGTTTTTCATTGGTTTTGCCTTTGGTATTCTTGGAGTTTACTTCCTGGCGCGAACGCCGGAAATTCGGATGCCTCCGGTTCAGGAAAGAGTTAAAATTTTCAAGTTGCTCTCGCTGCCGTTTAAGGATGAAAACTTCAGGAAACTGATAGCCTTTATGTGTTCCTGGAATTTCGCCGTTAATCTGGCGAGTCCTTTCTTTATGGTTTATATGCTCAAAAGATTGGGTTTAAGCATGTCTTTTATCATAGGGCTTTCTATAGTCAGCCAAATCATGAACTTCGCATTTCTGAAAATCTGGGGCAGATTTACAGATCGTTTCAGTAACAAGTCGGTTCTGGCAATCAGCGGCCCGTTGTTTATCATCTCGATTCTGGCCTGGACGTTTACAACCATGCCGGAGAAATATTTTTTGACAATACCTTTGCTGATAATCATCCACGTTGTTATGGGTCTTTCCTCGGCCGGTGTTTCACTCGCTTCGGGAAATATCAGTCTGAAACTGGCTCCGAAAGGGCAGGCCACAGCTTATCTGGCAACCAATACAATATTCAACTCAATTGCGGCTGGTATTGCACCTATATTAGGCGGAAAGTTTGCAGACTTTTTCGCAGGAAGAGAACTGGCCTGGACGCTGAATTATAAAAGTCCGACAGGTGAATTTTCATTGGCAACCTTGAATCTTCAACAATGGGATTTCTTCTTCGCCTTTGCCTTTTTGATCGGATTGTATGCCATTCACAGGTTGGCTATGATAAAAGAAACCGGGGAGGTTGAGGAAAAGATTGTTGCGCAGGAACTATTAAACGAGGTTAGAACGCAGGTGAGAATCCTGTCTTCCGTTGAGGGATTAAGGCAAATGGTCAGCTTTCCATTATCGATGGTTAGGAATATTACTGGAAGGATAAAACCTAATGGGAAAGAAAAAACAGATTAAAAGACATTACAAAAAGGCAGGACTGCCGCCGGGGACGCTGGTTTATACCGGCGAAAGGAAGCTGGAGTCGGCACGGATTACAATCATCGATTATGACGAGAGCAGCTTCCAGGAAAAGCAGGTTACAAAAATTGAAGATTGTTTCGAATTCAAAAAGACACCGACAGTCTCATGGATCAATATCGACGGCCTGCATGACGTCGAGATTATAGAAAAGATCGGCAAACACTATGATTTTCACCCCCTGGTTCTTGAAGATATACTGCACACGGGCCAGCGTCCGAAATTTGAGGATCTCGAAAACTATATTTATATCGTTTTAATGATGCTTCGTTTCGACGATGAAAGCCAGACAGTCATATCTGAGCAGGTCAGTCTGGTTCTCGGGCCGAACTTTGTAATATCGTTCCAGGAAAACATAGGGGATGTCTTTGATCAAATACGGGACAGAATCAGGAATGCCAAAGGCAGGATCCGGAAAATGGGCTCGGATTATCTTATGTATGCCTTGTTGGATGCGATAGTTGATGGTTATTTCGTGATATTGGAAAAATTGGGGGAGAAAATTGAATCGATGGAAGAAGAGCTGGTGGGTAATCCGAGTGAGAAAACGCTTCGTCAGATACATAATATGAAAAGGGAAATGGTTGGTTTGAGAAAATCCGTATGGCCCTTAAGAGAACTTATAAGCGGCGTCGAACGTAGTGAATCGAACTTGATCCGGGACACTACCGGTGCGTATCTCAGGGATGTGTATGACCATACTATCCAGGTGATTGATACGGTGGAGAGTTTCAGGGATATGGTCTCGGGAATGCTGGATATTTATCTGTCCAGTATCAGTAATCGGATGAATGCCGTGATGAAGGTCCTGACAATTATTGCCACTATATTTATACCTCTTACTTTTGTCGCCGGGATTTATGGGATGAATTTTGAGAATATGCCGGAATTGAAATGGCGTTATGGTTATTTCGGAGTCTGGCTTGTTATGATTATTATAACCGGCTGTATGCTTTTCTATTTTAGGAAGAAAAAGTGGCTGTAAAATTACGGCAGATATAAACAGGGTAAATATTTTCGAGGATTGAGATTATGGTTGTGTTGTTTATTCTTGCATTGGTTGCGTCCTGGATAATAGTCAGGATCGGAGCTATCGCTTTTCAGATTACAGGGCTCGAATGGTCATTGGCAAAGTTTCAGTCGCTGTCGTGCTTTAGCGGAACGGGCTTTACGACAAGAGAGTCTGAATTGATTGTAGGCGATAAGCGCAGACGCCGGATTGCTTCTGTTTTAATGGTTCTTGGAAATGCAGGATTGGTTACTTTGATAGCCACGGCGGCCAGCGCTTTGAATCCCGAGCAGAATGTTATCCCCTTGCTAAAAGACAATTTCTTCAATACACCGATAAATTTAGCTGTTTTGGCTATAGCATTATTATTAGCCTATAAAGTTTTAAATAACAGAAAAATCACGGGTAAGTTAACAAGATATTTGAGAAAGAGGATTATCAAGCAGGAAATTTTCAAGCCGGTGTCGTTCGAGGAGTTATTACAGCTCACAGGCGGCTATGGAATTTCAAGAATCGAAGTTTGTGAAGGCGATCCTATAATTGACAAGACTCTCGCCGAGTCCGATTTGCGCAAAAATGATATTACCGTTCTGGCAATCATTCGCGGCGAAGAAACGATTCCTAATCCCTCGGCGAATAGAAAGATTCTCAAAGGCGATGGGCTTATTTCATTCGGGAAGCAGGAAAGACTCCGCAGCCATGTATCTGACGCTTGATGAGCGGCACTATATGAAAGGATGATAAAGAGTGTTAGGTTTTAGTTTATATACATGGGCGATTTTGCCGGTTCTTATATTTATTGCCAGGGTGCTTGATGTTTCTCTTGGCACGGTTCGTGTGATATTCGTATCGAAAGGGCTGAAATATCTCGCACCTGTTGTCGGTTTTTTCGAGATACTTATCTGGCTTCTTGCCATCGGCCAGATCATGGCAAACTTAAATAATCCCGCTTGTTATATTGCTTACGCCGGTGGATTTGCGACGGGCAATTATGTCGGAATTATGATTGCCGAAAAGCTTTCTTTAGGTGTCGTACTTCTGAGAGTGATAACTCAAAAAGATGCCCTTGAGCTGGTACAATCCTTAAGCTCTGCCGAATATGGTGTTACAAGCGTTGACGGTCAGGGAGTCCAGGGGAATGTAAAAATCATTTTTACGATTGTGCCAAGAAAAGAGATCACAAAAGTTATCGAGCTTGTTAAAAAGTTCAATCCAAAGGCTTTTTATACTATTGAGGATATCGGCTTCGTCGAGGAAGGGATATTTCCTTTGAGGAAAAGCTGGCATAATGAAGCGTTCGAGTTTCTATTCAGGCCTTTCAGGAAAGGTAAGTGAGGATTGAAGAAGGAGTCTTTTATGGACCGCAATATAAATTATGAACTTTTTCAGAGATACCCTGATAATCCAATCCTTTCGGTTGAAGACTGGCCATATAGGGCGAATTCCGTATTTAATGCCGCAGCAGCGGAAGTAGATGGCAAAGTGCTGTTACTGGCGCGAGTGGAGGATTATAGAGGTATTTCACATCTAACCGCGGCAAGAAGCGACGACGGAATCAATGACTGGCAAATAGACGATGAACCTACTTTAATGCCTGAGCCTGAAAAATATCCGGAGGAAATCTGGGGCATAGAGGATCCGCGAATAACCCGGATCGAGGAAATGAACAAGTGGGCGATTTGTTATACGGCTTATTCAAGGGGCGGGCCTCTGGTTTCTCTTGCTTTGACAAGTGATTTTAAATCCTTTGAACGTCTCGGACCTGTCATGCCGCCCGACGATAAAGATGCGGCTCTGTTTCCAGTGAAATTCGGCAATCGCTGGGCGATGATCCATAGGCCTGTTCCCAGGTCACCTTTGCTCGGTGCTCATATATGGCTGTCTTTTTCGCCGGACCTGAAACATTGGGGGCAGCATATGGAAATAATACAGGCCAGAAGCGGCGGCTGGTGGGATGCAAATAAAATCGGATTATGTGCCCCGCCTATGGAGACGAAAGAAGGCTGGCTTATCCTTTATCACGGTGTACGAACAACCGTGTCCGGATCTATTTACCGATTGGGACTTGCGTTGCTGGACCTTAAAGATCCGACCAAAGTAATTCGGCGTACCGATGAGTGGATTTTTGGTCCCAAGGCGCACTACGAGCGGGAAGGGGATGTCGATGACGTTGTCTTCCCCTGCGGATGGATTAAGAAAGATGACAAAGTATTGATATATTACGGAGCCGCTGATTCGCGTTTATGTCTGGCGACCGCCGGTTTCAGTGAATTGATCGATTATGTGCTTAAATGTCCCGGTGATGAATCTCATTGGAGGTGAAAACGTTGAAAGAACATTTTGCAATAAAAACAGGTAGTAAATGTGCCGTTATTGTTGCTCACCCGGATGATGAAACGCTCTGGGCGGGGGGGACTCTGCTTCTGCATCCGGATGCCGACTGGACAATCGTTACGATGTGCAGAAAAAGTGATCCCGACAGGGCGGTAAAATTTTTTAAAGCTCTTGAAGAATATCATGCCAAAGGTGCTATGGGAGATTTGGATGATGGTCCGGAGCAGACGCCGCTTGATTTTAAGCTGGTACAAAAGACGATTCTTGAGCTATTACCATCGGAAAGATTCGATCTTATTATTACTCACAGCACATGGGGAGAATATACGCGGCATCTTAGACATGAAGAGACGGCTAAGGCGGTATTTAATCTTTGGAGAATGGATAAATTTCATGCCGGACAAATCTGGTCTTTCGCGTATGATGATGGAAATAAAAAATATCTACCGAGGGCCGTCAAAGATGCGGATTGTCCGGTAGAGCTGCCGGAGCAGATATGGCAGCAAAAATATAAAATCATAACCGAGGTTTACGGTTTCGCCCAAGACAGTTTTGAAGCCGAGACAACGCCGCGTCAGGAAGCATTCTGGTGCTTTAAACCGGCATCATAGGTATATGAAAGGGAGACAAGGAAAATGAAAGTGTTAGTGTTATATGATTATCCGCCTTCGCCGGCAGGTCTTGCCACTCAGGGGCATTTGCTGCACAGAGGACTGGAAGAGCTGGGTATTGAGGTATATTCGGTCAACTTCGAATCCGCCCAGGAGAAGGAATGGTACTATCGTTGGTTTGAGCCGGATGTAGTTGTCGGGGTGGGTTATTGGGGCCATACGCCGCATTTGGTTTTGCATCCAAAGCGTTACGGTATTACACCAATACCCTGGCTTGTGGCAGATGGCTATTTGGCAAACTATCGAGAGATACTCGAAGATTTACCTTTGATTCTGGTTACTTCCAACTGGGTCAAAAAAGTTTATATGCGCGATGGATTAAGTGGCAAAAATATTGAGGTGCTCCACGTCGGTTGTGATACGGATTCGTTTTTGCCCCGTGAAAAAACTGATCCAAAGGTCTCAACTGTAAGGGAGGCCCTGGGGGTATCTCCTGAACAGATCATGATAATGACTGTGGGGGGAGATGCAGCTTCGAAGGGTTCTCAGGAAGTCATGCAGGCCCTTGCACTTAATGATATCGAGGCTCCCGACTGGAAATATGTGTGTAAAGTCTGGCCTCAGCCCCGGACCGAGCAGCAAAATCTGGTGGATATGCAGCTTGCCGCTCATTTGGGAATAGATAAAAACGTAGTTTATGCTACCAGCAGGGTCTCCAGGAATTTTATGCCGTATCTGTTGGCTGCATGTGATATTTATGCCGCTCCATCCCGTTTAGAAGGATTCGGAATGATACAGGTTGAGGCAAATTCCTGCGAAAAGCCGGTTGTCGGTATCAAAGCAATGGGTATGCTTGATACCTTAATTCATGGCAAGACAGCTTATCTTGCTGATGTGGCCCAGGAGATAAGATTAAGAGAAACCGTACTTGGTGATGAATCCGGTTTTGAAGGCGGGCACAGATTCACATTCAAAAGACCTCGTATTGTTGATTACCGTGCCAGTGTACATGATATCGCTAATTATCTGATGGATTTGATGAAAAATCAGGAATTACGAGAAAAAATGGGCAAAGAAGGCAGAAAACGGGTAGTCGAACACTTTGATTATAGAGTCATAGCTAAAAGATTTGTTAAGATAGTCTCAAGGCGCCTTGGAATTTCATAGTATGGCAAATAAAAATAATGAGTTGATAGAAAAGGCAAAAGAGGCGGCCTTGGAGGTACTTTTGCATAATAATCACGGCCCATTCCGTGGTTTGCCGAGAACCGCCGGCTGGGGCTATCCGGAGCCTTATACCCGGGATTTACTGATTAGCTCTCTGGGGATATTAACGACAAGGAATGAGAAGCTGATAAAATCGCTCAGGCGTGTTCTTGAGACTCTTGCTAAAAATCAATCGCCTTATGGTCATATTTCATCTCTGGTGCACGACTCGGAAGACCGAGGTTCGAGTGATTGTACGCCGCTGTTTTTAATCGGCGTTGGTCTTTGGCGGAAAGTTATGAATGAACCGGATTTTCTTGAGGATGCGGCAAGAAAAGCTCTTGTGTGGATGGAATATCGCAGCCCGACGAATCGAATTATGGTCAGCCAGCTTCCCACGAGTGATTGGCGCGATGAGCAATGGGTTTTGGGATATGGTCTGTATGTGAATACCTTGGTTTATATCTATCTTCGTCTGTTTGGTTTAAACGACCAGTCTGAGATGCTCAAAGAACATATGGGCAGATTCACCGTCAAAGGCGACAGGCAGAACCGTCATGTTCATGAAGGTCTGGCATTAAGGTCAAAGCCTTATTATGCACTTTGGTCCTACAAGGTTTTCAGAAGTGAACGCTTCGACTTGCTGGGGAACAGCCTGGCCGTTCTTTCCGGGATTGCATCAAATACCAGGGCCAATCACTTAATTGCCTGGATAGAGGCGGAATGTAAGGCCATGAGGCAGGCAGAAGAGCTTGCTGTCGATTTGCCCCCGAATTTTTTCCCTTATGTCAGGCCGGAAGATCCGGACTGGACGCCGCGTTATCAAAGGTATAATCAGCCGGGAGAATATCATAATGGGGGAATTTGGCCGTTTGTTAGTGGATTTTATGTTGCCGCTTTGGTAGCTGCGGGAAAAGTTGCCCTTGCGAGAAAAAAGCTGATTGCGCTGGCGGAGCTTGTCAGGCAGTCCCGCGTTGCGGAAGTAGAATATGGTTTTAACGAATGGCACAGGGCTCAGAATGGAACTCCTCAGGGGCAGGATTGGCAAAGCTGGTCTGCGGCGATGTTTCTTTATGCCGCCGCTTGTGTAGAGCAGAAAAAAGCGATATTTTTCGAAGATATAAGATAGGAAACCTGCGAAAGGCTTAGGATGAAAAAATTCAAGATAATTGTGATAGCGATTGTATTATTACTTTCTCTGATAGTAATATTACAAAACATGCAACCCGTTAAAACGAAGTTTATTTTTTGGATGTTTACTTTACCGGGAGCATTTCTGCTTTTTTTGACTTTCATGTTCGGATTTATTGCCGGTTTGTTGATGGCTATCCGCTTCGAAAGCAGATCTGAGAAGAAGCGGGAAGTTATATCCGGCGGGAATAAGACATAAATACATAACTACTGAGTTGATAAATCGTTACGAGATTTGTTTTTTAGTCAGAGCGACTCGCCGTTTTCTATATACATAAACAACGCTGGCAGCATCGTTTGGATTTAGATTGCGTATATCTCTTTTTGCTTTTTTTGTACTAACAAAGTGGTCTAACACCTCGTGAGCAACATGGGGTGAACCTGTTTCAATATACATCCAGAACTGACTGGTCCTCTTAAGGGCCTCAAATACGATATCATGGGCTTCCTGACAGATGCCAATATACCAAATGCTGTTATCATCATTTTTTTGTTTGATATAATCAGTGAGATAATCAATTATTTCCTGTGTTCTAACAAGCATATTTCAGCCTATCGAATATTTAGTCTTGTGGTTCTTTTTGTATATTTTTACCTGGTTATAAAAAGGAGTTTCCGGGCAAAAAGTCGGTTCTCATGCAGGATTCTACTATTAAAAAGTCGGCATTATTACATCTAAGTTTTGTACTAATAAGAAGTTGATTAATAGCGATATTATTTATTCTTCCGATTTTAATACTACCTGTTAAAAACTGGTGGATGGAAACATCCGCCAAGGGCGGACAGGCAAAGCCTAAAAACAGTAATGCCACCAGTTTTAACTGGTGTTTCTTTACTGATAGCATAGACACACACCACCACATGTTAGGCGTTTGTGAAGCCTTAAATATTGATTGTTTTTTCCAGAAATTTTTAAAAATTTTTAAAATTGTTCATTTTTTGGACTTAGGGGCATCTGAAATGTGAAAATGAATATCGGATGAATTGAGCAAAACATGTATGTTCTCAGGTTTTGTGAAAAGCTAACAGGAAAGTTATTATAGGGAGCAGAATTAAAAAAAACTTGTTTTTGGAGTTGGATGCGTTGCATTTTCGAGCCAGAACACACAAATGAAGATGTCAACTTCTTTTTTTGTAAGTACTTATGATAATTTAAGAAACTGTTTATGTAATCTACACGTTTATGATACGAAAGGCATGAACATTCACCTGACCGACAGCGGTACACCCATCGAATAAGCCGATCCCAATATAAAATACGTATAATGACGAAATACGGCCGATACCGAACTTATGATTTCCAATCCGAAGTTTATCCGGTTTTTCACTTAAAAAATATCTTTCGTAAGAAATTTCATAAAAAAAGAATCAATATCTTTGATTCAGAATCGCCTTATATGATAGACGAATAGTGTGTTTGCATTTGGGTAAGAAGCTCAAATGTAGAAATAGTTTCAACTAATCTAATTTATGGAAAGGGTACAATCATGTTTACAAAGCGCATTATGTTATTTGGGATGAGTTTCATTTTATGTGTAACCGGTATTGCTTCTGCAGAACGTACATTGGACAGGGGGGAGATTTTGGAAATCTTTGATAAGCTGACGAGTCAACCCCAAAAAACATGGATATCTGCAGGAACAATTGAAGCTGTACACAATGAGTATCGGGCTGCAAAAACTACGAATCAGGCTGAAATAAACAGTCAGATAAGCCAGGAGACCGAAGAATATCGCAATAGTTCGGCCAAAATGGAGTTAACGGAAGAACTGCAGGAAATGAAGCTGGATGCTATACCATTTAATGTTCGTTATAAGTTATCTAACGAATATTCGATGAATTCGAATGTTGTCGTCAAGTATGACGGGGAGAGATTTTATTGGGAAATTAATGTAAATTCACGCTCGGATTCGGTAATTCCAGGTAAAGATTTGGAAGGTAATTTTATGACCGAACAGTTTAACCTGGACTGGAATGCTGATCGCACGTTTACCTGGGATGGCCAAAAATACACGGTTTACCTGATGTCTGCAAATCAGGCTATCGAAGATATCAAAAACGATTTGCCACATGTTGCAGGCGGGCCGTTGACCGCCGGTGTTATTCCCTGGGGATACGACAGTTTTACATACGATAATCTATCAGAGGCCGAAGCCTCCGCGGTTGAGGTTAATATTGATAATCGGAAGGAGATTCATCTTACAATCAATGGCAAAGATGGCACGGAAATGCTTTTTATCCTGGAGCCGGGAAAAAATTATGCAGTGCTTTCCTGCTTATTCACAGGTCAGGATTCCATTGTTGCCCGACAGTATGGTGATTTCAAACTGGTCTCGGGTAATTGGGTTCCTATGACCATTCTGGTGGAAAAGTATGATGATTTGGCAGACAAGCCTTTGGCCAGTGACTTTTGGAAGTTTACCAGTATCAGTGGCGAAACACCTGCCCCCGGCAGCTTTAGCTTGGATTTCAAAACGAATACGATAGTATCATTTCATTCCCCTGTTACCGAATCACCTTTGATATACCATTATAGCAAGGATGTTGATGTCAAGAAGCTTTTAGCCAGGAGCAAGGCTTTTTTGACATCGGATATTGCGGCGCCGCAGAACTGTGCAACGGCGGCTTTGGGATGTGCCGTCGGCCGGTTGGAAAAAGATATTGTGAATAAACAACTTTCTGAATTGGTGGTCGGGCCGAATAAAACAACGAGCTTATATGCAATGAAGCAATTCGCACAAAGCCTCGGACTGCACTGCAAAGTTGTCAAGACCGATCTTGAGTCACTAAAGAACCTGGCCGGATCCAAGGCGATTCTGCATATGCCCGAGAAGAGTCATTTCGTTTTGCTTGACCACATTGACGAGCAATATGTTTGGCTTTTTGATTTTACGAGCAGTAAATTTTTCTATTGCATCGACATTGACCGTTTCAGCGAACAATGGACTGAAGGAACGGCTCTTTTAGTCGCTGGGCAACCAATACAAATGAAAGGCAGTTTCGTAGAAATTGCCGATGCACAACTTCGTCAGTACATTGGAGCGGGAGGCTATCAATGTACACAGATTATTCAGGAATCTAATAATATCTATTGTACTATGGTTAGTGGTTATTGTGTCGGGTATTATGAATGTTACTTCCGGAGATACGGTTGTGCGCCTGCTGAGAGCGGGACCTGCGCATATTCATTGTATCTTAGGAAAGTTAAGACGCTCTGCATCAATGACATTTATCCATATTCTTGCACTGTGACAGGGGATTGGATATGTTATTATATATATGCCTGTAAATAAATGTTTTATTTAGGGGCGTAAAGCCAATATATACTCTTATTGCTCATTTTATATAATGCCTGTTCGTGATTGACTAAATGGATGATATTACTGTAGAATAGGGCATTATGAAACGGAGAGCCTTTACCCTTATCGAGCTGATCGTGGTCATTGGTATTACTGCTCTTCTTACAGCCATATTGGTTCCTATATTAAGGTATTCCAGAGAAAACGCAAAAGCGGTTCATTGCAGTTCAAATATTAAGCAACTGGTTTTCGCATTATCTCTGTATGAGAGCGAAAATGGAACTTTTCCCTATTCTTTTAATGTAGATATAGCTTATCCACCCACGGGTGGGTACCCTGGAAATATAATATACGATAAAGCGAGGTGGTGGTGGTTTAACTATATAACCAACTATTCCAGAAAGGACTTGAGCAGAGATTCGATTGTCTGGTGCCCATCCAGACAGATAAAAGATATCAGGTTGAAATATAATGTGCTGTGTGGAAATTATGGCGTGAACCAGTCTATATGTAAAAGCTTGGATGGTAGCGATAACAGGACAGAATTTGTTGGAAAACCTTTAAGTTGTACCGAGATATCGAATCCCGGTATGACTTTACTCGTAGTTGACAGCGGTTATAGTGTAATAAACTGGTGGCATGTTACTGATACCCCTCCCGAATCTATCGGTACTTCGATAGCAGATAGAACATTTGTTCCCGGCCTTTGGATCAACGGAGACAAGAATATTTGGCGTGGTTTGGAGGACGATGCTATTTATGGCCGCCATCCCGGCAAGACGGTCAATATCGGATTTGCAGGGGGCCATATCACTCGAACAAAAGCCGACAATCTACTTGTGGAGAAAACAGGAGATACTTATAAAAACAAGAGTCCTCTTTGGGTACCTAAGTAAAGAAATCTCATTCTAAAATTGTTCTATAACGGATTTCATGACGTTATCGTCTAAGTATTCCAGTATTACTGTTGTGTTTAGAGTATATTGGCCGTCAACATCTAATTTTCTGTAGCATCTAATATTAAGAGGTCGATATGTCTGAGAATCGACTGTAAACCGCAACTTTGATAATACAGGAAAGGCTGCATTGGTCTTGTCTATCCATGTTAAATCATAAACTTCGGTGGTGTTATCTACAGGGATTTCAAGCTCATTATCGGGTACGTGGTTCCATTCGGCATCATCTGGAAGGTCGGATATATTATAGAACGGTATGAAACCCAAAAATCCGCTCATACTTTGTTTGACATCGACAACATAATCTTGGGGAAGCTCTGTTACATCGATGGAGTTATTACCGAGATTTTTTATAGTTCTCTGGTTATTTTTTAAATCCAACAATACCGATTCATTCCCGGTTTTTGTTATCATGATATTATAGGTGCGTGAGATCCATCTTTCCTGTACGGGATTTGTGTTTTCCGGGAAAAATGTTGATATGTAAACATTTTTTGCATTTTGAATGGCTGAGTAAACCTGACCTATCGTCACGGCGCCTGCGACAGATCCCCTGAAAAAGAGTGCTATTACTATCAGCACACCCGCAACCGCTATGATGCCGGACCTAAGGAAGCGACTCGTATTCAATATTGGTGTCTTTCGCCGAGCTGCGGCGATGGAACGGATAGGCGAAGCCGGCCGTTCATTATCAATATCTTCCCTGTTTGCTATTTCCACGCTTATTGGGTAACCGGCGTAAACGTCACTGGAATCGCCGGATTCCTGGATTTCCGAGAATTCATTGATGCGGTATATTGTGGCCACTTTGGATTCGGTCCTTTCGACGATACCATAGACAATGTTGTGCAAAGTCTGTATTTTGGCTAAGCACACCGTACAACTACGGAGATGTGGGGCAATGGAACTCCGTAATATGGCATCTTCGCTGGTGGGATCAATTCCATAGGGGACAACATAATCGAAAATATCACTCATTGTGAGCTGGTCGCATACAGAACATTTCTGTTCTTGTTTTTCATTTTCATACCGGTCTTCTGTGCGGACCGTTTCCCGGTATTCGTACCAATCCTTGCGACAATGCTTACACGTGCATAGATGTTTTAGAATTTGTTTACTTGTATCTTTATAGGCCATCGATGACACTGCTGGTATAGCGGCTTGGGCTTGCCTGCAATTGACTGTACTTCCATTGGTTTTGTCCGCCAGTAGCTGGCTTAACCGACATGATTGAGTACCGGTCAGATTCAGGTTTTGAATCGTTTTCATATCCTCAGCGCATTGCCGACAATGATCCAGATGTACCGTTATCGGGGTCGGTATTCTAATCCCGAGGCTGGGGTCTAAAACAACCGGCAGAAAGGGTCTAACCGTTGAACAATCCACTTTACCGCCGATGTAAGCCATGTGTAAATTCAGTAAATCCGTAATGGCAATATGCCTGCCGCCGGACCTGATGGATTTATGTGTTGTTATTTCGGTATTAAGCTGGTTTATCTTTTCCCGGCAGTGTGGGCATTGGCCAATGTGTTCGATAAGATTTTTTGGAATTTGTTCGATATTTTCATTACATAAAAAGTCATAGTAGTAAATCTCAGCTTGTTTACATTTTGAATTATTATAGGACGTAGCCATGATAATTCCCTCATTTTCGTTTCCAAAGCCGCCGAAGTTTTTTCACTCCTGTCGATATGTATCTACTGACAGAAGCACTTCTTACATTCATTTTTTTAGCAACTTCCTGGATACTCATGTTCTCTATATAACGTAAAGTAATCGCCTCGGAACAGCTATCGGGTAGCTGTTCCTTGATTAGCCTGAGCATCTTGGATATTTGCTCTTCATTAATATAGGCGTTTTCGGGAGTGGATTTATTGATTGCATATTCGATTTTTTTTTCAAAATTTTGAATATGTGTCGAATATCTTTCAGAACGACGGCGAAAATCGGTGATATCGTTGATTATGGCCCGATAAAGATAGCTTTTTTTGTTTCGGACGTCGATAGGCATAGGTTTATAAACCAGTGAAAGAAAAAAATCCTGGAACATATTTTCTTCTTTTTCCCAGTCATTGACCTTTGTGTTGATGATCGAACGGATAAAATCGCCATATTCGAAGAAGATTTGAGATGCCCACTCGACGTTCTTTCTGTTATTATCTGGGTTATTTGATGCCATTTAAAACGCGATATTTTAGACAAATTAATAATCACAGAG
Organism: uncultured Pirellulales bacterium; assembly: GCA_964431695.1. Taxonomy (GTDB): domain Bacteria; phylum Planctomycetota; class Phycisphaerae; order Sedimentisphaerales; family Anaerobacaceae; genus JAFGPS01. Next base: position 127,446 of record CAYSKI010000003.1, read on the forward strand.
GTAAAACCGATTACCTTTGGCGATTTTACTGTTTCCCGTGCCGATATTTTATTAACGAGACGGTTTTACCGCAACCAGTGTTTTTTTGACACATATTTAAAGTTTTTTTCTCTGCAAAGGTCATTTACTAATCGTAGCAACATCAATTGTGCAGCTTTTATAAGCTTTATCGATATAGTTGTAATATTTTATGATGTTTTTTTGCAGGTTGCCATGCTCAAAAGGCTCTCTACGAGAAATATATCTTAAAATAGATAGACCGTTTATAGAACGGATTACCTAATAAATATCTCTGCGACCAAGATGGATATGTACGGGTTGAATTCGATTGTTTGTCTGTAGTCACTAAATCCCTGCACGGAAAGTACCGGAGAGGGCGGGATTCGAACCCGCGGTAGGGGTTTATACCCCTACGACGGTTTAGCAAACCGTTGCCTTAAGCCACTCGGCCACCTCTCCATTCTAAGACCTATTTATTTGAAAAATCCACTGTACACTCACCTGTCGGGGAATGCAAGAAGTTTTAGGACAATATTTAATTTCTCAGTAGCCTTGAAACTGCATTTAAGGTAAAATAACCGGACTTTTTGTTAAATGTCCCATGTGGAACATTTGGCACTGCATCTATGTAAGAAATGTGGAATGAGGAAGATTTTGAAAGGAGATCAGCATGAAGAAGGTAATTGGTTTCACACTTATTATGAGCTTTTGCCTGGCTTGTTCAGCAGGTGGGCAAACCAATTCTGCCGCCTCTGATTTTATAAATAATAGGAATCTGAATAGCACTGAGCCTGAGCCTTCTCTAATTGCAGTAAATGCCGGACAGGAACAGGATGGTTTAAAACATATACGTAAACCTGATATTTTCTTTCTTCCCACACCTCCGGAGGTCGTTGATAAGATGCTGGAGCTGACACAGGTCAAAAAGGGTGATTTGGTCTATGATCTGGGCTGTGGGGATGGACGAATTGTAATTGCTGCGGCAAAAAAGTACGGTTGCAGAGCGGTAGGCTACGATATAGATCCGAATCGAGTTAGAGAATCGCGGGAAAATGTTGACGCTAATAATGTCGGTGATTTGGTAAAAATAGAACAGGCGGACATTTTCGCTCTTGATTTGAGCAAGGCAGATGTTATCACGCTCTATCTGCTTCCGAGCCTGAATGTGAAGCTGATTCCGCAATTGGAAAAACTCAAACCCGGCTCGCGGATTGTCTCGCACGACTTCGATATGCAGGGAGTCAAACCGGACAAAGTCGTAACAGTTAATCCCGACAGTGGTTCCAGAGAGCACACAGTTTATCTATGGACAACACCGCTCAATAAGGAATTAAAGTATATACGCGAACCCGATATTCTTTTTGTCCCGACGCCTCCGGAGGCCGTCGATAAAATGCTGGAGTTGGCACAGGTTAAAAAGGATGATTTACTTTACGACCTGGGCTGCGGAGACGGGCGGATAGTTGTTTCCGCAGCTAAAAAATACGGCTGTAAAGCCGTGGGCTATGATATAGACCCGAATCGAGTTAGAGAATCGCGGAAAAATGTTGTCGAGAACAAAGTCGGCAACCTGGCTAAAATCGAACAGGCGGACGTTTTTACTCTCGATTTGAGCGATGCGAATGTAGTTACGCTTTATCTTCTGCCGAGTTTGAATAAGAAGCTGATCCCGCAATTGAAGAAGCTCAAGCCCGGCTCACGAATTGTCTCGCACGACTTCGATATGGAGGGAGTCAAACCGGACAAAGTCGTTAAAGTATATTCCGAAGTGGACAACAGACAGCATACGGTCTATTTGTGGACAACACCACTCAATAAGGAATTAAAGTATATACGCGAACCCGATATTCTTTTTGTCCCGACGCCTCCGGAGGCCGTCGATAAAATGCTGGAGTTGGCACAGGTTAAAAAGGATGATTTACTTTACGACCTGGGCTGCGGAGACGGGCGGATAGTTGTTTCCGCAGCTAAAAAATACGGCTGTAAAGCCGTGGGCTATGATATAGACCCGAATCGAGTTAGAGAATCGCGGAAAAATGTTGTCGAGAACAAAGTCGGCAACCTGGCTAAAATCGAACAGGCGGACGTTTTTACTCTCGATTTGAGCGATGCGAATGTAGTTACGCTTTATCTTCTGCCGAGTTTGAATAAGAAGCTGATCCCGCAATTGAAGAAGCTCAAGCCCGGCTCACGAATTGTCTCGCACGACTTCGATATGGAGGGAGTCAAACCGGACAAAGTCGTTAAAGTATATTCCGAAGTGGACAACAGACAGCATACGGTCTATTTGTGGACAACACCACTCAATAAGGAATTAAAGTATATACGCGAACCGGATATTCTCTTTGTCCCTACGCCTATGGCGGCCGTGGACAAGATGCTGGAGTTGGCACAAGTCAAAAAAAGTGATTTGGTCTATGACCTGGGCTGCGGGGACGGGCGGATTGTTATTGCCGCTGCGAAGAAATATGGTTGTAAGGCTGTTGGTTATGATATTAATCCGGAGAGGGTGAAAGAATCGCGGGCGAATGTTGACGCGAACGATATCGGAGATTTGGTAAAAATAGAACAGGCGGATGTTTTCACTCTTGATTTGAGCGATGCGAATGTAATTACACTTTATCTTCTGCCAAGTTTGAATGTGAAGCTGATTCCGCAATTGGAAAAGCTTAAACCGGGTTCGCGGATTGTCTCGCATGATTTCGATATGAGGGGAGTTAAACCGGATAAAGTTGTCAAGATTACACCTGAAGATAGCTACCGGGAACATGTAGTTTATCTGTGGACCACGCCACTCAAAAAAGAGAAGGACATGAATTAAAGATTGAGCTTGGTTTGATCACAAAGTGGAAGTAGCGAATATTACAAAGATAGACGGGCAGGGACCGCTATTGTAAAGGCGCAAGTGCCGTAGAAAACTCAAATGGTTCATCGGCTATACAAAGACAAATGGATTATTACACGCCGTGATTTTCTCAAGGCTTCGATTCTTGCCGGTTTTTCTGCTTCTTCGCTTTCCGGTTGTAGTCATCTCGATCGTTCCGGAACAAAGGCACATTTCGGGATTGTCACAGATTCTCACTATGCCGATACCGATGCGCGAGACGGTCGCTACTATAGTGAATCCACCGGAAAAATGGCTGAATGTGTCGAATTAATGAATGAGCAGAAGGTGGATTTTTTGATAGAGCTGGGTGATTTCAAAGATCAGGACGATCCCGCAGTCGAAGAAAGAACAATCTCACACCTTCGGGCCATTGAGAATGTCTTCCGGAGGTTTCGAGGTTCGAGATATCATGTCCTTGGTAATCATGATATGGACAGTATTTCAAAAAAACAATTTCTCAAAGACATCACGAATACAAATATTCAGGTTGAGTCGGCCTATTATAGTTTTGAATCACGAGGTATTCATTTCGTTGTGCTTGATGCCAATTACCTCGCGGATGGAACTGCCTACGATCACGGCAATTTTAAATGGACGGATACACATGTTCCAAATGTCCAGTTGGATTGGCTCCGGCGGGACCTTGCGGCGGCTTCGCTACCGGTGATTATTTTCGTACACCAACTGCTTGACGGCGAAGGAAATCTTTATGTTGATAATGCCGAGGATATCCGGAATATTCTGCACGCATCGGGCAAGATCATTGCTGTTTTCCAGGGTCACAAGCACGTTGGGGATTATAATATAATCGAGGGGATTCATTATTATACGTTGAAGGCAATGGTGGACGGCTCCGGAGCAGAAAATAATTCGTACGCCACAGTTGAGGTTCTTCACGATAACGGCATAATTGTTACCGGCTATCGCAGGGCTGTGAGTAAAGAATTATCCCGGTCTGTGTAATTCTGTGTCTGTGTATATCACGATCTGAACTCCTACAAGTCAATTTTTCGTTAACTGATATAAATTGTTTCGGTTTAAATAACTAAACTTTGCAGTAAGAGCGGTTAGTTTGAATTGGGTTCTTGCAATTCTTGCCGGGTCGGATATAAATGTACTTTTTATGGCTAAGATTACAGGAAGTTTTCTTTGCCGGTTTTTAAGACGATTCCCTGAAGAAAGGCAGTTACTATGATTGAATCGTTTTTCCGTCGCTCGATACTTTGGGCTACCGAGGAGGAGCTTTGGCTGGCGGTCCTACAGCGGAAAGTATCTTCTGAAATTACAGAAGTGAAGATAGAAAGAAGATTTCTCGTTGATTCGGTTAGGGCTTTGAAAAATGATGAGTTGGACAAGCTAACGTGGCTTCTTAAAGAGACTTATGAGCCTGAGGTGTTCGGCGAAAAATCCGTTTTTAACGGAAATGTGATAGAGGTCGGCCCGAGGCTGGCAATAGTTACGCCGGGCAGCACGAACACCGTTTCGATTTGTTCCGCATGTGGACTGGATTCGATCAAGAGGGTTGAGCAGACACGGCGTTTTTCCATATCTCTAAAGAATGGCTCTGAACTTTCATCTGAACAAATTAAAAGCATCTATTCATTAATCTATGATAGGATGACGGAGCAGCCATACCTTGAGCCGCCGACGAGTTTTGAGCAGGATGTCAAACCGGAGCCGGTACAGCTTATTCCTTTACTCGAAAACGGCATCGATATTCTCAAAGATACGAACCAAAAGCTTGGTCTGGCTCTTGACAAACAGATGATGCAGTATTTGTGTGAATATTACCGAAAATTGGATCGCAATCCTACCGATGTCGAATTGTTCATGTTTGGCCAGCTAAACTCAGAGCACTGCCGGCATCATCTTTTCAAGGGTAATTTCATCATTGATGGCAGGCGGATGGATAAAAGTTTGTTCGATATGATTCGCTCGACCACGAGGGCCAATCCCAGTAATGTCGTAGTCGCTTACGAAGACAATGCAGCGGTCACATCAGGCAGACCGGTTAATATCTTTCGTCCTTCTGATCCGGTAATGCCGTCAGCCTTTATAGCAGGCAATGTAATAACATCCGATACATTCAAGGTCGAGACCCATAATCACCCGACAACTATCAGCGCCGATCCCGGAGCCGGGACAGGCCTTGGCGGCAATATTCGTGACATACAGGGTGTCGGAAGGGGAGGGACGGTATTGGCGGCGCTGGCAATTTATAATGTGGCCAATCTTATGATCGACAATTATGTATTACCCTGGGAGAAAGAATACGCTCTTCATCCTTCGCGTTTCCAGACGCCCTTGGAGATTATCATAGAGGCTTCGAACGGCGCCAGCGATTACGGCAACAAGTTCGGAGTCCCTCTTACAACAGGTTCCTGTACCTCGTTCGAGCTGATGACCGGCGATGAGCATTACGGCTGGAAAAAGACCTGTATGGTCGCGGGAAACTGGGGCGTTATAAATGAAGGTCACGCTCAGAAAAATGAGCTTAAAAAGGGATATTTAATCGTGCAAATCGGAGGTGACAGGTACCCCATCGGCTTAGGCGGAGGTTCCGGCTCGAGCAAAGATGCGGGCGGTCAGGAAGCGGACCTGGACTTCGATTCGGTCCAGCGTGCGAATCCGGAAATGGAGAACCGGAACGAGTCGGTCATCCGGGCCTGTGCAGAGCTGGGAGACAAATCGCCGATTGTCAGCATTACGGATCTTGGTGCCGGCGGCGAATGCGTGGCTTTGCCTGAGATTGTGCACCCGCACGGGGCGAAGTACGAACTGCGAAATATCCCGTGCGGCGATAAAACCATGAGTGTCCTTGTTTTCTGGTGTAATGAATCGCAGGAAAGCATGGTTATGATAGTAAAAAGCGGCTCGGTGGCGGCGCTTGAGCAGATATGCAACAGGAACCGGTGCCCGATGTATGTCATAGGTCAGGTCACATCAGATGGCAAATTGGTACTTACCGATAAAGACGCTCCGGATAATGCACCGAGAGAACAGCGAGTTCCGATTGATATGGATATGGAATTTCTATTAGCAAATCTGCCTGAGATGATGATTAAATGTGAAAGTGTCCCCCGCAAGCTAAGCTCTTTGAAGCTCCCGGAAGGATTGAGTGTTTCGGATGCGCTTGAAAGAGTGCTTCGTTTATTGAAAGTCGGCTCGAAACACTTTTTAACTCGTAAGGTTGATCGTTCCGTAGGTGGTCTGAGCGCTCAACAGCAGACTGTCGGGCCGCTGCAGCTTACTATTGCCGATTGTGCCGTAACTGCGAGAAGTTTTCTTGACACCACGGGGATAGCAACTGCAATAGGAGAACAACCTGTAAAAGGTCTCGTTAAAACCGAAGCAGGCGGCAGGATGAGCCTTGGAGAATCCCTGACTAATCTTGTATGGGCGCCGATTGAAGATTTTTCCTCGATTAATTTTTCCGCCACATGGCAGTGGCCCTGCAAACAGCCGGGAGAAGATGCACGACTTTATAATACCGTCCGTGCCACGACGGATTTATGCAAAGACCTTGGTTTACGGATACCGGTCGGCAAAGATTCCGTCTCGATGACGGCATGGACGACGCGAAACGGCCGAAAACACTCTATAAAATCTCCGGGTTCTGTTCAGATGATAAGTTTCGCGCCGTGCTCCGATATCACAAAGGTTGTAACACCGGATATTAAAAAGCCCGGCGAAGGGATACTTGTTATGCTCGACCTTTCCGGCGGGAATAAGAGGCTCGGCGGCTCCGCACTTGCACAGGTGTACGAGCAGCTTGGCGATAAAGCTCCGGATGTGGAAAATTCCGGTCTGCTTCGTGATGGTTTCAAGGCCGTCCAGGAATTAATCAAGCACGGTTTGATTCTCTCCGGACATGACGTCTCGGAAGGGGGCTTGATTACATGCCTGCTGGAGATGGCATTTGCCGGTAATTGCGGTCTCGATTTGACCTTTGGCAAGACCGGTATTTTCTCAGGGTGTGATGTGTTTGCATCTTTGTTTGCCGAGGAGCTTGCTCTCGTATTTGAAATATTGCCGGTGGTTTTGAAGGAAGTCGAAAAGATACTTTCCGGCTACGGTTTCAATTTAGAAAAGAATGCCGTTGTGCTCGGTCGAACCGTAAAAGAGCCGAATATTAAAATCAAATACCACGATAGAGAGGTACTCAATGCCGATATGCGAGAGCTTCGTGACATTTGGCAGCAGACTTCTTTCGAACTGGATAAGCTCCAGGCCAATCCTGCCTGTGTCGAGGCGGAACGCAAGGCGAACTATGAGCGTAAAGGACTTCGGTATAATCTTACATTCGAGCCGGTTCCGACTCCCGAAGCAAAAATGAAGGCAAAGAAAAAACCCAGGATCGCAATCCTTCGCGAGGCCGGGACGAACGGGGCCCGTGAAATGGCCGGTGCTTTTTACACCGCTGGTTTTGAAGCATGGGATGTGACGATGGCCGATATTGCCGAGGCGAGAGTGTCTCTTAAAGATTTCCGGGGAGTGGCTTTTTCAGGCGGATTCAGCTTCGCCGATGTACTGGATGCCGGCAAAGGATGGGCCGGTGTGATTATGTTTAATGAACGTATAAGGGACGAGTTTGAGAATTTCATTGGACGACAGGACACATTCTCGCTTGGGGTCTGTAATGGATGCCAGGTCATGGCACTTCTCGGATGGATTCCCTGGCGGGGTATAGAAATGAAAAAGCAGCCGCGTTTTGTGAGGAACGAATCGAATATCTACGAGTCACGATTTATCAGCGTGAAGATAAATCCAAGCCCATCAATCTTCCTCAAAGATATGGCCGGATCAGTGCTCGGTGTCTGGGTATCACATGCCGAAGGCAGGTGTTTGTGGCCGGATGAGAATATTCTCCGTCAGGCTGTAGATTCCGGGAATAATCTGGCACCAATACGATTCGTTGACGATGACGGCGAGCAGACAGAACGATATCCATTCAATCCGAACGGCTCCAGAGTTGGCATCACAGGGATTTGTTCACGCGATGGGAGGCATTTGGCTGTAATGCCTCATCCGGAAAGAGTATTTCAGATATGGCAGTGGCCGTATGTACCCACGGAATGGTCGAAACTCAAAGTTTCTCCATGGCTGAAACTTTTCCAGAATGCCAGACAATGGTGTGAGGAAAATCCGGTATAAAGAGATTTTTTTTTATTGGCTTTTAATACGATTGATTACCGGTAATCAATAAAAAAGGGGCCTACACTCTCATATAGGCCCCGGAATATGCATCTTTAATCAGAGCTTTCAGCTATATTAACTGATTTTACTGACCTGCAAGGAAGTTGACTTCACCATTGGTCAAAGCTCTGTTATAGATCTTGACCTCGTCGATCATACCGTCCCAGAGGCGATACGGCTTCCAACCCGTATCCTCCAGGTTTGCGCCGATCGTCACATCGAACGTGTTCAAGGCGATGCCGGCCGTGTCGGCTATTTCAACGTCGAGTACGCCGTCGACGTAGAGTTTGGCCCCGTCGGTTATGTCGTACGTACCGCAGACATAGTGCCACTCGTCAAACCCGACCTCTGTCGTCCCGTCAATACCATGGGTGGTGGGTCGGCTGGCGTAGCCGCAGAAGCCAAAATGGAATGCCGTGGTGGCCCCAACGTTGCCTATTCTCCAGGCGCTGTCGCCCTTGGCGA
>CAYSKI010000004.1:0-49313 GCA_964431695.1 uncultured Pirellulales bacterium
TCTTCGATACCTGGCCCACCGGGGCAGTTCGCGATCGGGTTCGGTCCAATGAGCAACCAACCAACAGGCTCGCCAGCGTAACGCCCAAGATGCCAAGATTAATAATGATCCAGTGTGCTTTCATATTCAATACTTTGCCTGAGGTTCGGAGATAGCTTCGATACTCATGAAGAATAATCTTCTTTTCGATGCCATGATCCCAGTAGTTTTCTCCATCCTCGATTGGATCAAAGTAATCATGGGGATCGATTTCGAGCTGATGTTGCCGGCAACTTCCTACTAACTGATATGTGAAAGTAATTTTCATTTTCATCTCTGGTCCCTTCGAATTCAGCCGGTGTCTTCTTCTCAAGGATGCGTTATTTAATTGTCTGATATATTCCTCCGTTATCTTCGCAAAAACAGAACTTAAAAGCACGGCGGAAAATCTATTATACCAGAAATTTAAAAGGTTGTTAAAAAAATTCAAACCAGCTTTTTGTTTACATGTAAGTTCTTGCTATTAAGGGACGTCTGTTGTATTTTGTTGGTCGATGGAAACGAAAATTAAAAAGCTTAAAAGAGAAGCATCAAAAACCAATGGCCATATAATCAGTAAAGTATTACTCTCTTTTATTCTGGTCGCGGGACTGATATTGCTTTCTTCATGCGCACATTACCAGTGCGATCCCGATTATACCGGCCCGGCGCCAAGACCGGCGGAAATGCTGGATTGCTACAGCTACCCCAGGCAGGACATCGAGGCCGAAGTCGAAAAGATCGGCGAGAAAAAAGATTATATCATCAAAAGAATAGAGTTTCCCTCGGCGATAAACATCTATGGCACCGAGAATATAAAAATCGATTACTACGAACAGAAAAAAACCGGTAAATATCCCACCGTACTCATTCTGCCAATATCAGGTGGAGTTGACTTCTCGGTGAAAAGTTTTGCCCGCTATTTCGCAAAACGCGGCTTCAATTGTGCCGCCGTGCATAACAGAAAGGCCGAACCGGACGAGACCGAGAACGCCGAAGAGATTGAAAACTATTTCAGGCAGACAGTTCTGGATAACCGACAGGCGCTGGATTTTTTGGTCACCCGACAGGAGGTCGATGCAAACAAGCTCGGCTGTCTGGGTTTGAGTCTCGGCGGGATAAAAGCGAGCCTGTTGGCCGGGGTGGATGAAAGATTGAAGTGCTGCGTGTTCGGCCTTGCCGGCGGCAGCATCGCGGATATAACCGTTTCTTCGGGAGAGAAGAAAATCAAAGAATCCGTCAAAAAGTTCGTCAAAGATGATGTCACGCCCGAAGACATACATACGGAATTATCAGACAAGATAATGACGGATCCTCTTAAACTGGCCGAATATATAGACGCAAGAAACGTCCTGATGTTTATCGCTTCGTTCGACAGGGTTGTTCCGAGAAAGTGCGGCGACAGATTGTGGGAGGCAATCGGCAAACCGGAAGTGATTTATCTTTTCTCGGGACATTACACCTCCTTCCTGTATTTGCCCTACGCCGAAGCGACATCTCTGAGTTTCTTCAAGAAGAAATTCGATTTGAAATAACCGCTCGAATGATTTGGTAGAGAGGCTGAATTTTTTACCTTTTCCGAATTTCTGGAACGGCACAGCCGCGTTAGCCAAAAATTTCGTCCGATAGGCAGTATAAGTAACTAATATGTATTAAAATACGACCTATAATAAAAGGCAAAAACCACTAAAAGCGGCTCAATTTCCCACCGGAGTAAGAATTTGACAGTTCCTGCGTCCTGCGGCGGTTTTATCACCTCCACCGGCACGATATATTAATTATATTTTAAATGTGACTTTATAGATATAAGAAATGCTCTGATGAGCCGGCGCTTAAAGTGTTTTTCGAACACGGCGATACCGATAGTGTGCCGCTATACAAAAAACCAGCAATGCAGCCGGTCCTCCGGGGCTTCTATTTATACATGGCGAGAGGACTGACGGAAAAAAACGTGAGAAAAAACAGCGAAATAATAAGAGGACGCCAGGCAGGCAAACAAACGGTAGCCGGTTCTGCAGGGATACGGGAACCAGCAATAAGAACGCAAAATGGGAATCCGGCTAATCGCCCGTCCCGCAATTACGCATGGACAGCCTGCCTGTTCGCCACCAGGATAGGGATGTTTCTGCTGTTGCTCGCAGCGGCAACAATGGCGATACCCGCCTGGCAGGGCTGGAAGTCATACGTATTGATCAAGGCGACCGAGGCACAGCTCAAGCAGGTAATCTCTTTAGAGGGCACTTCCCTGTACTGCGACGAGGCGCTCACAATGTCACTGAAAATGGCCGCGGCAACCGGAGATATGAAGTGGGCGGACCGATACGAAGAATTCGGCAAACGGGAAAAACCGATAACAGAAGCCGGCTGGGACATTCCCGAGGACAATGCCGTCGGCGCAGACGCCGTACTAACGGCATTCGCCGAGAACAAGCTTGCCGAAATAGAAAAGGAAGCCCTCAAACTGATACGCAGGGGAAAATATGACTATGCATCATTAATGCTCGAAGACAGTGAATACGAGGACCAAAGGGATGCGTATCAAAGGGGCATGAAATCGTTTACGGCCAACGTTCACAAAATTCTTAAGGAGCGCTGCGAGGGGCTCTGGCACGATGTTCAAAAAGCCCTTATATCGATCGGTGCAATTCTGCCGGCCATCGTATTCTTCTGGCTGGTTTTACACAAAGCGGGAAAATATTTCGCGGAAACCGCAGGAAAAAAACGGAAGTTCAAAAATTTCGACCGCCAATGGCAGGATACCTTCAACGCAATTACCAACGGTGTCTGTATAATCGACAAAGACGGCGGCAAAATACTCCAGTGCAACAAGGCGATGACACGCTTTCTGAAAAAGCCGTACGAGGAAATCATAGGTCAAAGCTGCTGCGAGCTGATACACGGTTCGGCGGAATCGACTAAGAAATGTCCCTTTACTCGTATGCTTCATAGCCGCCACAGCGAGACAACAGACTTCCAGGTGGGCGATAGCTGGGTAAATGTAAAAGTAGAACCCTTGATCGATAATGACGGCAATCTTACCGGGGCCGTTCATATTATCTCGGATATCACCAAACACAGACAGGCAAATAAAGCACTGAGAGAAAGCGAGAACAAGTTCAGGCTCGCGTTCGCCAACGCTCAGGACGCCATCGTCTGGATAGAGAGCGAAAGCGGCATTATAACAAACTGCAACAAGGCGGCCGAAGAGCTGTTCGGAAAAAGAAAGAACGATATCATAGGCCAGCTCCATACGACACTTTATCCCGAAGACAAAATAGAAGCCTACGGCAATATATTAAGTGAATCGTCAAAGGACCTAAATAGAAATATCGAAGCGGAGATTCTTACAAAAAGCGGGCCTGCTCCCGCATCTTCCGATGCGAGTCGGGGCGGCGGGCAAACAAGGAAGGTGACAATTGCATTTTCGAAAATGCTGGTCGATGACAACGAAATCATTCAGGGAATAATACGTGACATCACCGAAAGCAAAAGGGCAATCGAAGAAATTGAGAACCTTGCCAGATTCCCGAGTGAAGATCCGAATCCGGTCCTGAGAATATCGAAGGACTGTAAAATTCTCTATGCCAATGACGCTGCCTTACCGGTGCTTCAGACGTGGAATTGGGACCCCAAACGCGAAAAATTGCATTTGGGAACCCAATTGGACGGGACGGGACCCGAGCAAGACAAGTGTTTGCCGGAACCGTGGTACACCAGGATACAGGATGCTTACAGTTCAGGTAATAGCGCGACGTTCGAATTATTTTGCGATGACGGCCATATTTTCTTTATCACGCTACAGCCCATAGTTGAGGCGGGTTATGTGAATACATACGGGCTCGATATCACCAATCACAAAAAAGCTGAGAAGGAAAAGATGGATCTGGAGCTACAGATCGGCCAGAAACAAAAGATGGAAGCTATAGGAACATTAGCCGGAGGTATCGCCCACGATTTCAACAATATTTTAGCCGCAGTGCAAGGTTATGTGGAGTTATCTCTCGACGACCTTCCGGCCGATAGTCCGGTCAGGGACAACTTGGAGCAAATATTATCCTGCAGCGATCGTGCAAAAAAACTGGTCAAGCAAATCCTGACATTCAGCCGCAAGGACGAGCAAGAACAGGAAAAAGAGCCGATACAGATAAGCTCAATTATCAAAGAAGTCCTTGGAATGCTTCGGTCGTCGCTGCCGGCTACAATCAAAATTTGCCGAAACATCCGCACAGAGTCCAGCATGGTTTTTGCCGATCCGACTCAAATCCATCAGATACTGGTGAATCTCTGTACCAACGCTTCACACGCTATGCGCGAAACAGGAGGCACGCTGGAAGTCGGCCTGACGGACGTCGATCTCGAATCGGAAAGAAGGATAGGAGACGAGCTTCTGCCTCCGGGGGGATATATCAAGCTCAGCGTTAAAGACACCGGCCGCGGGATGGCTAAAGAAGTTCTGGAACGAATCTTCGAGCCTTTCTTCACCACAAAAGGCGTAAATGAAGGAACCGGATTGGGACTTCCCGTTGTTCACGGAATCGTCAAAAGCCATAACGGAGCAATCACCGTAACCAGCACACCGGGCGAAGGCACAACATTCGACATATTCCTTCCCAGGATTGAGAGCGGCCAAGCGCCGGAAACTCAATCATCCGAGCCGAGGAAGAGAAACCAGGAGGTCGTGCTTCTTGTCGATGACGAAGAAATGATGGTAGATGTAACGGGACAAATACTGGAGCGACTCGGGTATGCCGTTGTCGCCAAGACAAACAGTATCGATGCCCTGGAAACATTCCAGGAAAAACCGGACGAATTCGATCTTGTCATCACCGACCAGGTCATGCCGAACATGACCGGCACACAATTGGCCGAAAAGCTGATCGCGATAAGGCCGGAGGTCTCCGTGATTCTCTGCTCGGGATTCCCCGAAAAAATTTCTCCCGAAGAGCTTAAGAACATAGGAATAAAAGAGTTCATCGCCAAGCCCATCGGCAAGCAGGAGATAGCCGCTATTATTCGGAAGGTTTTAGACGAGGCAAAGGTAACAGTGTGACATTTTTTCGCAATCGTCACCTGATATCTTGTAGCTTTTTAAAAATTCAAACTCAAAAATATCATCCAACAAAAAAACTGCCCCCGTGCCTTCTGTCGAAGACAGAAACGGGGGCAGTTTTATATTCATAAACAACAGTCTAAACTTTATCTGCCGTTATTGTCCGAGAGCGTTTAATCTCGCCGTAACATAAGCGGCAAGACCGACGTTGTCAGAAGTAATCAACGGCGCGATGTATTTATCCGTAGCAACGGTGATAGCCTGTTCGGTACTCAAACCAAGATTGCTCACAATGCTCATATACGCGGTAAGAGCATCGAGATACTGCCCGGCAAGAGCATACGCATTGTCTGCTTCGGTGTTACTTGCTATGGCATCGGCAATCGCCGCCATCTGTTCCTCGGAAACGGGTGCCGTACTCGAAGCAAATTCATCTATTACCTGTGTCAAAGCGGCCACATAGGTTCCATCGACGTCATGTAAAACAGTTACCGCCGCTTTGAGTCTCGCACATGCATCGCAGGGCTGAATGCCTCTTACAGAAGCCAGAGTATTCGTTATCCAAATCTCCACTTTACTTTCTTCGATTCCAAGCTCATCAGCGGCCCACTGGAGCAATGCCGGACAGCCCGAAATTCCTACATCCACTACCGGAGGCAGCGGAGCCGCCTGTACAAACGGCATCTCTTCCAAAACCCATGCCCTGCCGTCCGTAATACCGGCGTTACCGAGACCTGCGCCCCGAAGTACATATTCGCCGCCGATAAGGTCTTCCAGTTCTGCTATCTCAGAAGGCTCACCGGCATAAGGAAGACGTCCAACCGCCTGGTGCAACCATTCGGTTATACGAGAGACAACCTCCAGTCTGCTAATATTAAAATTATCACCCTCGTATTCATCATCAAGTAGATCTGATTGACCGAAGGAAATCGTATCATAAGCATCGATGACCGCCGCTCCCTGAGCCGCAATTACAACCGAATCGACATCGACACAGATATTACCTTGTCCGGCACCTGTATCTGTCCCCGTGCTCGCTAAATAGAGGGCGACATCGATAGGCTCGCCTTCGTCCCTCGTACATCCGCCTATAGTCGCCGGAACATCCAGCAAGCCTACGGCCTGCCTGTCATCGGTACCGGCGTAACCTTCGACAATACTTTCATCCATCGGGAGATATTGCCCGTCGGCGTACAATTCGGTACCTTCGCCCAGATTCAGGTTTTCCCTGCTGGAAAGCAGGATTGCCGCCTTTTTCTCCGGGTCCAAAGGCAGATCGACACCAATGCCCTTGCTCTGGTCGGAATAACCCTCGATGGCAACGTTAAGAGTATCGTTATCTACGCCGTCTTGCGTGTAAATTTTGCCGTTCTCGGAGATGATCGATACGCCGCCAACTCCCATTTCGTTTACGGGATCTTCTGGTTCTTTATCCGGCAGATCCGGCAATCCCCAGTAGAGACCGCCGAGCGCTGTTATATCACCGGCAATCTGAATATCGCCGTTACCGAGCATGTACAGGTTGCCCGCAGTAGCTACTGCGGCTTCTTCGTCATCTAAATCGCCCGGATATTGAAGGTCTATTGCCAGATCGGGACTGCCCCCGTAAATAAACAGTTCGCCGGGTGTATCTTTCGTTATCCAGCCTGCCGCTGTAACCGTACCTGTGGCGGCTACTATCGCCTGGTCGCCGTTTGCCCACTTCCAGCCGTCCTCATCCAATATCCATTGGCCGGCTGTAAGTGTCAGGTCGCTATTAATATTTACATTAGTGCCAGCCAAAAGATCGGCAGCGGCCTCGATTCCATCGGCTCCCGTGAGAGTCACATTTCCGGTCTTGGCCTCTACCGTCTCGGTCGCAAACAATTTTCCACCATTGGCACTGACTTCGATATCTCCGCTTTCCGAAGTTAATTTCCTGGTTGTTATATCACCCGAATCACCTGAAAGAGTGATGTCGTTCTGAACTGTTGCTCCAATAGAAGCCCACTGGTCCGCGGCATTTTCGTGTTTATCCCCGGTCTCCACTATCGTTAAAGAGCCGTTATTGCTGTTGGCCGTAAGATGAGTATCGCTTTGATTGGCGAATATAAAATCATCCAGGTCTATATCTGCGTCCTGCTCCAATGTCAGGTCGCTGCCGCTGACGGATATGGTGGTATTTTCCGCATATATTTTACCGTCATCCACACCGTCTGCGGTCCCGGCCATGATTGTAAGCTCTTCATTGCCGGTCAGCTCTTCACATGCACCGTCATATCCTTCCGGATATTCGCCGTTCGCAAGAATTACGTTTTCGCCGGCTTCAAGCTCAGCGCCGGATTTGGTCATGTCCGTACTATTATGAAGTACAATATTTCCGCCCGCGACGGCGTCGCCGTTAAGAGTAATCTGCCCGTCGCCGTCGATTGTATCGTCCTTCAAACTTTCCCTGACCGAGATATCGATATTGTCCGTCGCATCGAGATTATCGGCAGTGACCGTACCGCCGCCTTCGAGACCCCAGTCTCTCATAGCTCTTATGCTTATGTCGTCACCGGCAACAACATCGCCGTCAACGTTAACAATTCTACCCTTAAGTATGACATCACCGCTGGTCGATTCGACGCTCCCGACGTTAAGATTGCCACGTCCCCAGTTGTCGGTGTCGGCGGTTATATAAACGTCGCCGTTATCGGCAACAACATCGCCTCCGATCGTAACATGCTCGCGAGCCGACGCATCGACATCGTCTTCGGTGCTATGCAGGCCGCCGCTGACATCAATATTATATTTTATATTAGAGTCACCTGACGGTTTACCGGCTCGAAGCGTTATATCTGCGGCAGTAATACTACCGTCGATATCGATATCTGAGAATCCACTTGCCGGTCCCACCCCTCCGACGCCGGAATAAACTCCCACCTCGCCCGATGCTGTGACATCGTCAAGCCCAATATCGTCCCTCGCTATAACCGTCACATCATCCACATTGGCGATAGCCTGGGAAAAAACATCACCGGCGGCAAGAATCAGTTTATCGACCGTCGAACCACTTTCTCCGACCGCACCATTATTATTAACAACATTATCACTTTCGGCCTGCAGGTCCGTAATGATATTACTCATATCGACAATGACACTGCTGCCGGGCTGACCGAGGCGCACCTTATCTCCGGCCACCATTACGACCAGTCCACCCGGGCAAAGAATGGCACCGTTGTTCGTGACATTCCTGCCGACGAGATAAATGCTTCCTGTGCCGGTGCCGTCGAGAACACCCTGGACAGTCACATCACTGCCTAAGCTTCCCGAGAATACCATCTTCTCCAGCGGATTATTTACGGCATTGCTGAAGGCCGAATTTGACATCCCAAGGCCGGACGCGACAAGCTGATTGACATTGACACTGGCACCGTCACCGAAGAACACACCGGCCGGATTAACGATGAAAATACGCATGTCCTGTCCGTTCAAAGCACCATTGAACTGCGTCGGATTTCCCGACATTATCCTGTTCAGCACGGCCGAATTGCTCAGACCCTCTATCTGATAGAACGAGAGACTTTCACCCGAAGCGGTATCTATACCTCCGGAGCCTAGTTCGCCCCACTCGATAACCGACTGTGCCTGGTTAACAGTTACTGCGGTATCGGTTCCATAATCAATAGACCCGGTACCAACCTTAAAATCTCCGCCGGAGGGCGTGGCAAACGCAAGCGGCGTCATGAGGTTCATAAGCAGGCAACATATCAAAATGTACGAGATTGCCCCTCTTACAAAATGTCTTTTTGAGATTGCTTTCAAAATTTTCATTACCCTCTCCTTTTATTCAGATGATAATCTTAACTTTTCATTCCCCAACACTATTTATTTTCCATCCCGGTCACCAGGCCGGGAAATACTCTTACCACCGCAGCATGAAGCTGGCACTTATTCGGCCTTTACCTCTCCTGGTGTCATCGGTCTTCCTAAGAGGATAACCGTAATAACAGGCACCACTAAGATTACCTCCGAGCTCTATAACCGTACCTGCACCAACCGACCACAGTGTCACATTTGGCTTTTCACCGGCCACCGAATCTTTTATGTCACTTCGGCCGTAATCCATAAAAATCAACGGAGTCAGCTTTGTTAATTCCATCTTACCGGCCGGGCTTACCCCGTTACTATCCGCTGCAGTTTCTACCGCCCGGTCATATCGCAACCAGTCAAACTCATACTGAATCGAAGCCAGCAGTCCGCCGTCGGCCACCACCTCGTACTCATCGTATCCCCTGACCGAATACATCCCACCGAACGCCGTCATTTTCGCCGGGACCAGTCTTTCATCACTCACTATCCATCTGCAATTACTTTTGAGCTGATGATATTTATTCCGGTCCAGATAACGGTTGTGGCTGGCTGATATAGTGTAAATACTGAAATCGGGATCCGCCTGAGTTCGTGCAAGCTGAAATCTGCTGCGGCTCGAGCCGCCGATACTCTGAACACGGTTAAAAGATAACGCCGCATTCGACATATCGCTCGAACGAGACAGCTCGGCTCCGACTCCGAACAGATCCATCTCGACATCGGATGTCGCCGTCGGGAACAACGAAGGAGTAACCCTGCTCCTTTCGTGGTTGAACGAGCCAGTGACATTAAAGAACCACCCTTTGCTTTGTAAAATATTATACCTAAGCAGGGCGCCATAGAAGGAACCTCTGCCGAGAAAATCGAAAATGCCGCTCTCGGGATTTATATTGAATTCGCTGTGTCCGCTGTATATATTGAGACGCAGCCGGGGGCCGAGTATCGGAAGATCATAGCTGCCGTAAATCGAATAATTATCATCGACAGTCGAATCAGGCTTGGCTTGATAGACCGCAGTGAATCTGTCATCTATTCCCAGAAGATTTGTATTAATAACACCGACTCTCGGAGACCATTGCCTGTCGTTTGTGCCGGAATTATCCACCTGGACGAAATAATGCCATGGATTTGTTTCATAGATATCATATTGAACTTTCAGAGTGTTGGGATCGGCTCCTTTGGATACCAACACCGAAACATGTCTGTCGGGATTGAGGTTGAGAAGATTAACGAAATAATCCAGCGATTTCTGATTCGCTACTCTGCCGACTTTAACAGGCGACCACTTCTGCAAAGCGTCGCGGCGAAGATAAGCCTCACCAACCTCTCTTTGATCGGCGCCGTAATATTTTATATCGACCTCATAAATTGGAGCTTCGATCACCCTTATAGGTAAAATATCGTCTTCCAGCTCCATATTTTCCTTCTGAATAGCCCCCTTGGGAACAAAAACATATATACCCGCATAATCTCTTTTCTGATACAGTGACAGAATGTACTGCACCAGGCCCTCGATGGTTCTCAATGAAACTTCCTGCGGCCGGCACGGATCCGAAATAATTCTATGCAGAATCCTGAAATCATAAAGAAACCGGCCTTCGGCTTGAAGGAGCGGCTGATCGGATGCGTTATAAATTTGAGGCATCCTTTCAAATATTTCCTCGGCAGGTATCAACGTATTGCCGCTAATGCGAATCTCCTTGACCGAAACAAGCGGAGTCGTATCTACCGGCAAGTCAGGTTCCTGCATTTGCTCTTGTTCTTCAACTTTCATTTCTTCGGTTGCTTCGTCTTCCATTGTCCGGGTGACAGTGACTTCAGGATCGGCAGAAGAAGATTCAGAGGATGACTGTTCGCTCAGAGCGATACCAATAACCAATCCCACGAATAGAAACACGAACAACACCTTCGTCCAAGTATTAATCATGTTTAAACTCCCTACATTAAAACCACCTTTAGTGCATTAAATTATCACCCCTTAAGGGCTTATTGTAACAAAAAAGGATTTCGAATTGAAGGAAAAATTAATCTTTTCGTCCATTTTTAAGCTTATCAGTCCTGATATCAAGACTTTTTGCATTTTATGGGACTAAAGGCGTTTTAATCCCAAAAATATTACCGACAGACGCATCAAAAACGCGATTTCCGGTATCATTTTAAGGAAAAAGCACTTTTTGAAAACTTCACGGTTCGCAATTTGCAGCACAGGCCCAAATTTCATTATCCCTAAAACTTCCCCCGGATGAAGTCATTAATTGTCGAATTTTTCTCTTTACCGACTCTCAAGAATTTTAGCCGCCCAGTCAACGGTAGATGGATTTCGTCCATCGGGAAATTCCGGCAGTGTCAGAATTCCATTTTCATCGGTTTTAATAGTAATTGCTTGCTTCCATTGGCCGCTACCCGGATTGAACCATTGGAAAGAATACAATGTGTCAGGTTTAAATCCGCTTAACGTTGGTAACACGACCTGGTTTTCGAAGTAAAACATAGCAAGATCACATTCGGCCGTTCTCATCATAAACGACCAGCCGTCCAAACCTCTTTCGGGGCTGTTCGGGGCCTTTCGCGGATGTATGTCCTCCGAGCTGAGCCGTAACCATTGATACCTTTCTCCTTCGGACAACATAAACGACCTGAGATGCTGCATATAGCGACCGGATTCGAACTTTAACGCATCCCAGAAATGGGGACGGGCGCCTGCAGGTTCTCCGGTTGATGTAATATCATAGGCGCTTGTTCCGTGCACATGTCCCGCCAGTCCCCCCGAAAGGACCGAGCCATACATCTGCGCGCGGGAAAAATAATTGTCACGCGCAGAATCGGCCGGCGGACGTTCGCCATTCGGCATATTTATTTCATGATCCCAGCCTGTATAATACGGCTCAAAATTTATGGCCGGGTAAGCAGGATTAAGATTAAAAAGAACTTCTATCCCCTGATAAACACCATGATCGCGCGGTTTGTTGCCTACACTATGCATGGTCAGCCACGGACAATCCTGATTGTGGCCGAACTGCTTGTATGTGGAATCACTGATGAGTGTTGTGTGCGGTTGCCCAAAAGGCAGCGGACCGTATTTTTTCAAGTGATACGTCAGAGCTTCGTTAAATTCGTCGGCAGTCAGGCTGTATTGCTTCGGGATCCAGTCAAGATGAATCCCGCTGAATACCATATTATACGCCCCGTATCTCGATATAAGGTATTGAACATAACGTGCATAAGATTCATTAAAGTTAAAATAAGCCTTCCATGCCGGGCAATTGTCTCTTCTTACGGTCTCCAACAAAGGCACAAAACCCTCATCGGACAGATAATGCATTTTTTTATCCAGGCTTTGAAAATACTCAGGCAGGATACAATCGAAATCAGCGACGCCCTCATGTTCGGGTGACATCCTAAAAGGTTTGTTGCCGTATTCGTCACGCATATTTTTCGCAGTCATCAGGCCGCGTTCAACCAGGTAATCGAACTTCTCCCACGCATTTCTCAGATATACACCATTGGAATCAGCATACGTACTTGGGTGACAATCCGACTCCCAGTTCGGAAAACAGGCGATCATGCTGACGGAATTGTAGCCCTGCTTTTTCCTGTAGGCCACGGCGTCCTCGAATCCGATACCGGGACCGGGAACATAATTCTCCGCAGGGTTAACGCCCCTGAAAGGCAGCCGCCATGTGGCTCCTGCAAGCCAGGTGTCACCTACCATAAAAAAAGGAGTGCCGTCGGCGTATTGCAGCGCATGTCCGTTAGCCGACAGACGAACAAAACCGCGACGGTTAGGATTTCGTAATTTTTCTTCCTTAGTCCATTCAATGGCATTAAATTCGCCGGTATGACCATTCAGACCTTCGTCATCCGGCTTGTTTGATCCGCTTATCCATCGCCATTTACCGGGACTTGTAGCCACCAAACGAACAACAAAAACATTACCGCCGTTCCAGAAACCGTAAACGCGTTTTGAGAAATTGGGGCCTTTGAGTTCGATCCAGCATGTCACATCGGTATAACAGTTCTTGTATTCTTTTTCCGCCTTGAGCGTGATTTCCTGCATTTCCCAAACGTGAATATCCGAAAGATTCTTGCCGTCGAGAGTATTAGGAGAGATGACTATTACAAGCAGACAAATCATACAAAAGCACAATAGATTCTGACGTTTCATTCTCATCATAAGAGGGATTATAGCACAATAGAGTTCTTCCTTCAATAATCCGAATGCAAGATCAAAATCTGCATTAATTCGTACAAACACATTTTCCGCACCTTTCCACATACGAAAAAAATATTCCCAAAAAATCCCCCTTCGTTCTGTAAAACAACTTTTTAAGGTGTATTTGACAACGAGCATTGAGAGAATAAAATGGGGAAATACTATAGAATAAGAGAATTTCTTAAAACTGCTAAAAGTCAGAGTTTTTAGTTAAGGTAATCAAACAATGAATACGAAAACAAAAATATGCGTCCTTTTTATTTTGATGGTACTTATCTTAACAACGTCCGTTCCGGCCCAGCCCGGAATGCCCCAGGATTCCAATAATATAATCCACCTATCCGAAATAATGATGCGCGATGTTTGCATCTTACCCGACGCGGCAACTAAGACATATTACATGGTCGGCCCGGGGCGTAACAGCGTGCGCATCTACACCAGTAAGGACCTCAAGACCTGGCAGGGACCCAAGACTATATTCAGAACACCGGAAGACATCTGGGGTGACATCCGCGTTATAAGCATCTGGGCGCCTGAATTGCACAGGTACAAAGACAAGTATTATCTGTTTCTAACATTCGACACCCGGAACCGCTTTCCCGAGCAATGGCGCAACTGGCTTCCGCGCGTGACACGCGGTTCGCAGATACTGGTCAGTGACTCGCCGTCAGGACCGTATAGGCCGTTTCAAAACCGATCCACAACGCCGACGAATATGATGACGCTCGACGGCACTCTGTGGGTGGAAGACGGCATGCCGTATATGGTCTTCTGCCACGAATGGGTGCAGATTAAAGACGGTACGGTGGAATACATCCAACTCAAGGACGATTTGTCCGAAGCCGTGGGCGAGCCCAAGTTTTTATTCCACGGCAGTGACGCCAAGTGGAGCAGAAAATCGGAGCAATACGGCTGCCACGTGACAGACGGACCGTACCTGTACACGAGCAAGTCCGGCAAACTTTTTATGATCTGGACCAGTGGCGGCTACTCAGGCTACACCTTAGGGATTGCCATTTCGGATTCCGGTAAACTCGTCGGCCCCTGGAGACAGCAGGACGAACCGATTTACCAGAAAGACGGCGGCCACGGCATGCTGTTCACAACCTTTGACGGCAAGCTGATGATGGTTCTGCATTCACCCAACAACCGCGGTGCTCAGCCGCACATCTTTGAATTAGAAGACACCGGCGAAACTCTGAAGGTGATTGCAGAATTTACCGGGAAATAATAGTTCCTTAAAACAGGTTATCCCCAACAAAAGTCAACTTCAGGATCAAACTTCCGCACTTACGAGGCATATTATGTTCATTTGTCCGCCCCTCTCTCAAATTCCAACTTAACTTACTGTTAAAAATAGGCTTACAAAAAAATAACCGTCCTTATTATATCAGAAAATAAAAAATATATTAAAAAAATATGTAAAACATACTTGACAAAATGTAAGGTTTACTTTACATTTGAAAATAAAGATATTCGAAGAGAAAGGACAGACATTAAAAAGCAGAGCGAAAGGGCAGATTAATGAATAGATGGCAAAAAATCGCGTGGTTCAACATAATTGTCGTAATCGTTTGTTTTATAATCTGTCTGATACTGGCAGCAATAATAACATTCAGCCGGGCTGCAACTCCCCCGACTCCTTTGTCTTTAGTGATTATTCCTTCGCTGGTTTTGGTGGCAATATCGAAATTTCTATTTTACAAGCAGTCCAAGCGAGTCGATTTCGATGAGCGTGACATACAGATTCATAAAAAATCCGGTTATGTTGGATTGTGGGCATTCGTCCTGGCCGTAGTTATACAAAACGTGATTTGTGTCTTATTGCTCGGGCCCAAGCGCGCGCTGGACTATCCTCTTGTCCTGCTCTTGATGGTATGTGCCGCCGGCGGAATCTGGATAATGATGGACTCAATCGCCACTCTGGTCCAGTACAGCCGGGATCCAAGAGGAGAAAAATCATGAGTAAATTGCAGAAAAGGGCCTGGTATGAATTAGCCGGTGTTGTAGCAGCAGTTATAATCGCAGCAATAGGACTGACCATATTAGTCCGCATTGATGCAAAGGGCATTATTGGTCTCGTTTCATTCACAGTGGGTTTTTTGATTGCCGGTCTGGTTGCATTTATTAGTAATATCAGAATTTATGCACAATTCGACGAACGTGAGAAAAAGATTTATAACAAAGCCTTTGCCCTTGCAGCCGGGGCTTTTATTGCTTGTACCTGTCTTATTTCGTTCTACATTTTCTTTATTGCCGGCGGTCAAAGCCTCATACCCGTTTATGTCCCGCCTGCGATATTTCTCGCCGGCCTGTTTACGGCACAGTTCGTCCAGTCCACAGCTATTCTAATTCAGCTCGCATGGGAGCAGGCCGATGAGCAGTAACAGACTGAGCAACCATATTCGCCGATTGCGCCTGGACAACGACCAGATGACCCAGCAGGACTTGGCCGATAAGGTCGGAGTGACCCGGCAGACAATTATCGCCATCGAGGCTGGCAAATACGCCCCGTCGCTGCCTTTAGCCTTTCGAATAGCCCAAACCTTCGGCGTCCCGATAGAACAGGTCTTCCGGTACGATAACGAAAAATCCTGATTATCAAAAACGGAATGTAATCTTCAATTATGTTATCATTTCTGGTATAATCCGGTTTTTAATGGTTACATGAAACCGGATTTTTTATGTCGTTACCAGTAATAGCAATAATCGGCCGGCCGAATGTCGGCAAAAGCAGTCTTCTCAACGCCCTGACGGGCCAGATGATAAGTATTGTCGAACCGACCGCCGGAGTTACAAGAGACCGTGTAAGCGCGTTCATCGGCAGAGATGATAAATATTTCGAGCTTATCGATACCGGCGGATACGGCATCGTGGACAGCGACCGGCTTAGCGTACATATCGAACAACAGATCCACCAGGCAATCGAGTCGGCGGACCTCGTGCTTTTTATGGTCGATATCCGTGACGGGCTTATGCCGTTGGATAAAACAATCGCACAGTTGCTTCGAAAGAACAACCTCGACGTCATCGGCGTAGCCAACAAGGCCGATACGGCGAAAATGTTCCCCGCAGCGGGAGAATTTACAAAGCTCGGCTTCGGCGAATTCTTATGCATTTCCGCCCAGAATAATCTCAATAAATCCGTCCTTCTGGACAAAATATTCGAAAAAATCGCTTCAGTTGATACGGGTGTCCCCAAGGAGCCGGTGATGAAACTTGCAGTCATCGGTAAGCGAAACGCCGGAAAAAGCACCATAGTCAACGCTATGGTCGGCTCCGAGCGTGTCATCGTCAGTGAGACGCCCGGCACGACCAGAGACGCCGTCGATGTACGATTCGAGAAAGACGGAAAGACCATTATCGTCATCGACACTGCGGGAGTCAGAAAAAAGAGTAGCATGACTAACAGCATCGAATTTTACAGCTACGTTCGTGCAACACGGTCGATTCAACGCGCCGATGTGGTGCTGTTTATCATTGACTCGACCGTTCCCGTTTCACAAGTGGACAAGAAATTAGCCAAATTTATCGCCGAAGAACACAAAAGCTGCATTATCGTAATTAACAAATGGGACCTTGCCAAAGATGTGGCAATAACGGACGACTATCGGGAATATTTAACTAAAATTCTGCCGGTCTTAAAATATGCACCAATAGCATTTACCACTGCGACCGAGTCGAAGAATATTCAAAGCGTTCTGGATTTGGCAATGGAACTCTTCAAACAGGCCACAACATGGATACCCACACCTAAACTCAACAAAGTCTTCGATATTATCAAAGAAGAAAAAATCGGTATTTCTAAAGGTAAAAAGAAAGGCCGGCCGAAATTATATTATGCAACGCAGATTGCCGTCAATCCGGTCACGATACTTATGTTCGTCAACAGGCCCGATCTGTTCGAGGAAAACTACCGAAGATTTATTGTTAATCGGATGCGAGAGATGCTGCCGATTCAAGAGGTGCCGATAAGACTGCTGGCTCGGCCGCATAGGAGGTAAAGTGAGACATACAGAAATTAGAAAATAATATAGAAGTGGGGATCGTACAATGGATACCGTTTTACTGATTCTAATTTGTGGCGGCGGCTATCTGGTTGCCTATCACACATACGGGCGGTTTATCGCCAAAAAAATATTCAAACTCGACAAGAAGGTCACTGTACCGTCCGTGGAAATAAATGACGGGGTAGATTACGTCCCCACCCGCAGGTCAATTATATTCGGACACCACTATACATCCATCGCCGGAACAGGTCCTATCGTCGGGCCGGCAATAGGAATCATCTGGGGTTGGCTGCCGGCGATTCTCTGGGTATTTTTCGGTTCCATTTTCATGGGGGCCGTACATGACTTCGGAGCATTGGTAGTTTCCATACGAAATCAGGGCAAAAGCATATCGGAAGTAGCGGCAAAATATATCAATATACGTGTGCGGTTCATATTTTTTGCCGTCGTGTTTTTAGCTTTGCTTATCGTGATTGCAATATTCGGCGTAGTAATCGCAGCGGTCTTTACAAGGTTTCCAAGTGCCGTGGTTCCCGTCTGGCTGCAGATTCCGATAGCCGTCGCTCTGGGTTTTGTCGTCTATAAAAGGTCCGCCAATGTGATACTGTCAACCGCAGTAGCTGTGACCGTGATGTATCTTTGTATTGCTATCGGCAGTCTCCTCCCTGTTAAGCTCGGCACGGCTTTTGGAATACCTTCCACAGGAATCTGGGTGATTATCCTGCTGATTTATGCCTGGATAGCTTCGACCCTACCGGTGACAACACTGCTCCAACCGAGGGACTATATCAATGCCTGGCAGCTTTTTATCGCTATGGGTCTGCTGGTGGCCGGAGCTTTTATGGCATCATTATCCGGCGGCCTTCCCCTGGTGGCACCGCTGATTAATAAAAATCTTCCCCCGAATACTCCGCCTATCTGGCCTTTCATATTCGTCGTAATCGCCTGTGGCGCTATCAGCGGTTTTCACTCGCTTGTCGCCTCCGGAACAAGCTCCAAACAGGTTTCCAAAGAAACGGATTCTTTGTTCGTAGGCTACGGGTCAATGCTGCTGGAAAGCTTTCTGGCAGTTCTGGTTATAGTCTGTGTCGGAGCGGGCATCGGGATGGCCCTCAAGCTCGAAGATGGAACAATTCTCTCCGGACAGCAGGCCTGGCAACATCAATACAGCTCCTGGATGGGAGCCAAAGGATTGACCGACAAGATAGCTCCGGTTGTCATAGGCGCCGCCAATATGATGGGTAAGCTCGGATTACCTGAAACGGTGGGGATTACCCTGATGGGCGTCTTTATTGCTTCTTTCGCCGGCACGACCCTCGATACATCGACTCGAATCCAGCGTTATGTGATAAGTGAGCTTGCCACCGATTTACGGATTCCATTCCTTGGCAACAGGTGGACGGCCACAAGTTTCGCCGTATTGACAGCGGCCGGACTGGCATTCGCCACGGGTGCGGACGGCACCGGGGCAATGAAGCTCTGGCCTTTGTTCGGAAGTGCAAACCAGCTCCTGGCCGCACTGGCCCTGCTTGTCATTACGCTTTACCTCAAACGCAAAGGCGGCTCGAAGTTCTTCGTCACCGCAGTGCCGTGCCTGATTATGTTGGTTATTACAAGCTGGGCAATGGTAAAAAACGAAACAGGATATATCCGGCAGGAAAACTGGCTTCTGGCAGTTATTGGAGGAGGAATTTTCTTACTGGCACTATGGATGACAATCGAAGCTGTGATAGCGTTTTTAGGTAATGCAGGCCCTAAGGAGAAACCGGTACAAGCTTAAACGTGGCGGTCGCTTTCGGACTCACTAATTCTATTTCGTTTCTTCTTACAAATTCCTCGGGGAAAAGATAAATAACTTCCCGCGGAATCTCCCGTCCCTCCTCAACAGATTTGACATCCTCGTCCAGAATTTCCAAAATGACCTGATACCGCATGTTTTCATAGGCCTGTTTTGCAGCTTCAGTCGCTTTGATGGTAAAGCTCAATACCTCAAGCTCATTCTCCACTTCTACTTCATATTTGCCCTGGGTGGTATCGCTAAAACTAAAGCCTAATATTGGTTGATCTATGGGATATTCGACACGCGTATCTACTTCCAGCGGCATTTTAATCTTCACGGGTGTTATCGACTGTCTGCTCTGACCCGTCGCCAGCTCGATGTAAGGTGTTTTCGTGATTGCTTCTCCTCTGGCCCTTCTGATTTCATTTTGCGACAAAATAATATAGGCGGTGAGCGCCTCCCCCCCCCAATCCCGTGGCACGTACATAACAACTTCAGAGGGATCAACCGTCTCAGGTTCCAGCAAAGCCCTGTCCGGATTGAGAACACGAACAGTCAATTGTCTTTCAACCAGCTCAACGACATTTACATCGACCACGTTCGGCTCGCAGGTTTGAACAACAAGATGCAACTGGTGTATCCAATCGTAATTCCGGAAGAAATCCGATACTTCCAACGGGTATTTCCCCTGCTTGGTCATTCCATATCGTTCCTGTTGTTCAGCAAGCAGAGTAAATTCGAGCTCCTGAGGATCATTACCTATTATTCTCTTAGCTTCATTTATTTTAGACACCGGCCCTTTGAGAACGACATTGTTAATATCTACGGTGGATTCACCCCCGAAACTGCTCCAGAGATTTGGCCTGGACCTGCCCATCTTGATTGTAATTCTGGGAATCGGGTATTCGGTGTCGAGCGCCAAATCCGCCCAGACCCAGATCAGGGCCGTTAGAAAAACGACCACGGCAATCTTTTTATATTTCATTTTTTTCAATTTCATTAATCACCATATACATCCGGCTACAGCTCTCTTCGCCGAGACGAGTCCGGCTCCGTCGCCTCTACGAGAGCACACTCGTCAGATGCTTTTTCAACCTGTCCTCATCCATATTTCGGGTAAGCTTGCCATTCTCTACGACAGAGATAATACCGGTTTCTTCGCTCACAACCAGACAAGTAGCATCCGAACCCATGGTGATACCGATAGCCGCCCTATGGCGCGAGCCAAGCCCGATGCCGCCCATGCTCGATGCTTCAGCCAAAGGCAACTGCACTCTTGCGGCAAGTATCCTGTCGCCTCGTATTATAACAGCCATATCATGCAGCGCAGTGCCGGGATAAAAGATAGACTTGAGCAGCTCTGATGTAACCCTGGCATCGATTCGAACTCCGGTTTCGATAAATTCCCCCAGCGCCACGCGTCTTTCAATCACAATAATTGCACCCGTCCGTTTAGCCGAAAGATACGTTACTGCAGAGGTGATTTCCTCGGCCGTTTTGGATAACTGCTGTGGAGTGGTTAACCATAGGTGGCTTTGCCCTATTCGCATCATGGCTCTTCGGACCTCCGGCTGGAACGCGGCAACGGCAATAATTAAAACACCTATCAAAAAACCGCTGTAAAGATACTGCAGCCGCTCCAAACGCAAACCACCTACGACCAACTTAAGGATTAGAAAACCTACGATGAGAATGAAGATGACACCACGGAATAATCTTTCTCCGCGTGTGCCTTCGAGAAAATCCACCGCCCAATAGACAACCAGCCCGATAAATATCAATTCTATTGCTACGCGCCACCAGCCATGAGACGCCACTCGGCTGAAATAATCAACAAGCGTTTCCACAAGTCAAATCCTTTTTAAGGTGTACTATCACCGCAGAAATAATTTCTACACTCTTACGGTCCGATGACCCATGCTCTGTATGTCAGGGTATCCTCTTGTCACTCAGCCTGCTTGGTTGATCAAGAAGCAGCGACTCGTCGGCATCCTCCATTAATTCCTGCTGATTAATACGGAGGTTCCGCAAATGTCTTCTGTTGCCCTCTGCGGTTGTCTCACCCACTTGCTCCGAGGAGCAACCGAAAGGCAGAAAAATCAAAGCAGACAAAAACACAGCAAGGATCACCTTACATACAAAAGCCGAAACGCTTTTCATCATATCTCCCTTTAAATCCAGGCATCCTTTTATAACGAAAGATAAACTTCCTTACGTCGGTCAAGCGGCTTTTAATATTTTAGCAATATACCAAGCCACACAAAATCCGATTATAACAATCCCCAAAATCACTGTCAACGCAAAACCCGCGATAAGTATCCGTACAGCTCGTTTTTTTGTGATTGCAGGAATTTCCCGAACACCGCTCGTCCGATATTATATACAAGATATGAAAAGTCACACCTACTACAAGCTGTCAAAAGGACTAAAATATTGTATTTACCCGACAAATCTGATAAAGGAGATACCTGATAAGATTCTATTTATGTACAGGATACCTCGGTATGAATACAACACTAACAATTATGCACAGCCTATTATGTTCAATAAACTGCGGCAATTTATGGGAGTCATAAAATGAAGAAACTTATACAGTATTTCATCAAAGGCCTTTTAATTTTTGTCCCCATTGCTTTAACGGTTTTTTTGCTTATCTGGGCCTTTACCAGCCTGGATGAAGCCTTACGCAGTTTACTCCGAATAGAAAAAATTCCCGGCCTGGGACTCCTGCTTACAGTCGCTTTGATCACTCTAATCGGTTTTCTCGCCTCAAACTTTTTGGGCCGGAAGTTTTTCGCTCTCATAGAAAAGATTTTCCGGGGGCTGCCGCTGGTGAAGCTGCTGTACTCGGCCGTAAAGGATATGATTGAAGCTTTTGCCGGTGAGAAAAAAAGTTTCGACAAGCCTGTTCTTGCCTCGATAGCCCCCGGTTCCGCCGTAAAAGTGGTTGGTTTTATCACAAGAGAGAACCTTGAGAACTTCGGACTCGAAGACTACGTAGCCGTGTACATGCCTCAATCCTACAATTTTGCAGGTAACGTATTGCTCTTCCCGAAAGAAGCAATCAAACCCTTGAGTGTCGAAAGTTCACAAGCCATGGCCTTCATCGTCTCCGGCGGAGTTTCCTGCGGCTCCTGATAAAAGCTGATGAGAAAAACTTATGCTGAAATGATACCTGATTGCCGTCTCATCCTGCAATATAGCTACAGTGACAGAACGAAACGAACCTTTTCACCGACAATACCGTATTTATATAAGAAAAAACTGCAAATAATGTATAATAAATCTTATGGATATTATGACGTATAAAATTCAGGGTGATTAGTCTCCCATTTCAAATGCTTGCCTCTAATCCTCTGAGGGAAACCGAATGAAGCTACGAATATTAATTTCGATTTCATTACTGATATGCTCCATGTCGGAGCAAAAGGCCAGTGGTCGTATTATACCAACGCAAAGAAGAGTAATCCGAATTCCCGCCGCCAGAACAATCCCTCAGAGCAATACGGTAGAGTTCGACCTGTCCTACGATTTTTCAGTCCCAGGAGAAACTCGCAGGATCAGCCTAATCACCGCCGTTCCAAAAACTATCCCCGACAGGCAAAACATTATCGACATCCAGTATTCGCCAAAACCATCGAGGATTTTCGACCAGAACGGCAATCGCTACGCCGAGTTCGTATTCAACAAACCCGAGAAAGAAATCAATATTGACATCAGCATCAAGGCGGAATTATTCAAGTATGACTTAGTCACGGCAAAAAGAAAACGCACAACTAACCACACCTCAGAAGCCGGACTTGATGACTCTTTAAAGTCCGAAAGATATATCAAGAAAGACCATCAGGAGATTCGACAGGTTGCCGAGAGTATCGAAGGTCAAACCGAAGAAGAAATCATAAAAAAAATATATAACTATGTTATCGATAATATGGAATACGAGAAACACGGCAAGGGACAATGGGGCGCCGTCAAAGCCCTCCAGGAAGGAAAAGGGGATTGTTCGGAATACTCCGATCTGTTCGCGGCTTTATGCAGGGCAAAAAACATCCCCGCCAGAGTCATAACAGGCTGCACGGTTCGGTTCGATTCTGATTCACCGAAACATAACTGGGTCGAAGTATATCTGCAGGATTACGGCTGGGTCCCCTTCGAACCGAGCTGGGGCGATCTCAGAAGCACCAGAGTACAGGATATTGTTTTCAGCAGAATGGCCCCGGTGTATATATATTTTTCCCATATTCGCAACGACGAAGTCCTTCGGAACTATCACTTTGCTTCATACAATTACTGGGGCGACAGGGTAAGATTGAAAGATTCAATCGAATTCAGGCGGCCCGCCCAACAAAATTCAAAATAATCCCACTAAAAACAACGGTCAAACCTCTCCGGCTCACAGGATATAATAAGTCGATGGGGTGGGGCAATTAATATTGTTGCCGCATTTGGGACATTTTCCCTGCTTTCCCGCACTCTGATCCCGGACACGTATATTATGACCACATTGTTCGCAGCAAAAACGAATCATAAAGACCTCAAGCCCGAAGAGAAAAAGAATGGTCTCGTTCTATTAAACAAGACGCTTCAGAGGTGATTTTATTCAATGGAAAATGCCTGCGGTTATCTTTCGTGAGAAAATTACCGGAGAACTGAGTATTTATTTGCCCAATTTTTCAGTGATGATTTCTGTTGCTTTTGCAAGGGCCTCGTCGATTTTTTGTGGATTTTCCCCGCCGGCCTGGGCCATTTGCGGCCGTCCTCCGCCCCCGCCGTCAACAATAGGCGCAATGTTTTTAATAATGTCACCGGCACTAAGACCTTTTTCAATCAAATCGTTTGTCATACCGGCCAGCAATGTCACCTTGCCCTCGTCCTCGAAAGCCAGAACAATCGCCGCGGATTTCGCTTTCTTTTTCAGCATGTCAATCGCTTCCCGCGCCTGTTCTACCGACACTGAGGAAAGCCGGCCGACAATGACGGAGGTCTCACCGATTTTTTTACTTTTTTCAAGTAGCTCCCTCGCCTGTCCCATCACATCGGAATCTTCCCGCTTCGACGCCGACTTGAGTTTCTTCGAAAGGTCCTTGTTGTCCTGCAGCAACTGTCCGACCCGGCCGACCAGACCTTCGGAAGGAACTTTCAGCATTTGCGTTAATTCATCGACTAAGACAGACGCCTTTTCAAGATAATCGTTAAGACCTTCACCGGTCAGTGCGGTTATCCTGCGTACGCCGGCGGAAATACTCTCTTCACGAATAATCTTGAAACCGCCGATGGAGCCGAGCTTCTCGACGTGCGTCCCGCCGCAAAACTCCTTGCTGAACGCCTCCCGAATCTGAGCGTCGCTTTCGGCACCCACTGCCACCACCCGGACCTCATTGCCGTACTTTTCGCCGAACAGAGCCATCGCCCCCAACTGCTGCGCCTGCTCTTTGGGCAACACGGACCAGACAACAGGCAGATCGGCACGAATTTTCTCCCTGACCAAATCCTCGACCTTCTCTTGCTCCTCGATAGTAAGCGCTTTCGGACATGTAAAGTCGAACCTAAGATAGTCCGGGCCGACGTAACTGCCCTGCTGGGCGACCGATTTACCGAGCACCTGCTGCAGGGCCCACTGGAGAAGATGCGTTGCAGTGTGATTTTTCTTAATTGCGGTCCTGTCCCTGCTGACAATCGCTTTTACACTGTCACCGGCACCGAACGAGCCTTCGGTGACTTTGCCTCGATGAACCACACAATTCGCTATCTTTGTGGTTCCCTCGACAACAAAGCGGGCATTGTCCGATTCGATAATCCCACAGTCACCGACCTGCCCCCCCGCCTCGGCGTAAAAACAGGTCTTATCGAGAATAAGACCCACTTCATCATTGGTTTCGATATGGCCCTCGTCTTTGAAGTCACCCTTATCTATCCACCCTACTATTTTGCCATCGCACTCATCAGAATGATATTTAGTTCTGTCATCAGTAGACATAACTACACTGATTTTTTCGGATAGTGACACTGAGTCCGCAACAGAAACGGTTAGAAAACTGCTTTTTTGTGACGCCCTTGCCCGCTCTCTTTGTTGTTCCATTAACTCGTCGAATTTTGCCTTATCTACTTCCAGGCCTCGTTCGGCGGCCATAAGCTGCGTCAAATCAAGCGGAAAACCATACGTGTCGTAGAGCTGGAAGGCATCTTCTCCGGATATTACTTTCTCCCCGGATTTCTGTGCCCGTTTGGCGGCAATATCGAAAATATCGATGCCCCTATCGAGAGTCCTACCGAAACTTGCCTCCTCGGATTCGATGACCGTGGTGACGTAATCAGCACGTGTCTTTATTTCAGGGAAGGCTTCACCGAGACAATCCACAACGACCGGGACAAGTTTATAAAGAAACGGCTCGTGCATCCCCAATTCCCTGCCGAACCGCGATGCCCGGCGGAGAATTCGCCGAATCACATATCCCCTGCCCTCGTTCGACGGCGTCGCGCCGTCGGTGACGGCAAAAACCAGCGAACGAATATGGTCCGCGATGACCCTGAAGGCGTTGTCGGTTTTATTGCCCAACCGAGCGGTATATTTGTGGCCGGAAATCTTACTTGTTGAATCGATAATCGGCATAAACAAATCGGTGTCGTAGTTGCTCTTTTTATCCTGCAGGACCGCAACGATACGTTCGAGGCCCGCCCCGGTATCGACATATTTCGCCGAAAGCGGCACGAGCTTACCGTCCGGATGACGGTTATACTGTATAAAGACAAGGTTCCACAACTCGATATACCTCGCACAGCCGCTGTTGACGCGACACTGATGGCCGGGGACATCCTTCATGTCGCACCTGTCCGGACCGAGGTCGATATGTATCTCGCTGCACGGCCCGCACGGACCGGTCTCGCCCATTTCCCAGAAGTTATCTTTTTTGCCACATGCAAGGACCCTATCGGCAGATATGGGTGTCACTTTAGTCCAGAGTTTCGCAGCCTCGTCGTCCGCAGGCAGGCCGTCGGCCTTATCACCGACAAAAACCGTCGCCCATAAACGGTCCGGCTCAATCCGCCATACCTTTGTCAGTAGCTCCCACGCCCATTCGATCGATTCGGCCTTGAAGTAATCATCGAACGACCAGTTGCCAAGCATCTCGAAAAAAGTGTGGTGATATGTGTCCTTGCCCACCTCTTCAAGGTCGTTGTGTTTGCCGCTGACGCGCAGGCATTTCTGGCTGTTGACCACCCGCGAATACTCCGGTGACACCAGCCCGAGAAAAATATCCTTGAACTGATTCATTCCCGCGTTGGCAAAGAGTAGCGAATCATCGCCGACGGGCACAATGGGTGAGCTTGGCACAAACTCGTGGTCTTTACCTTTGAAAAAATCGATAAATTCACTTCTTATCTGCTTTGCACTTGACATCTGGTTCTTCTCATCCTGCTCTACGAACTCACACAAGGCCTTTGGCGGTGAGGACTTTTTCCTTTATCTCCCGGCACAAATCTTTATTTTCGGCCATGAATTTTTTGGCGTTTTCCCTGCCCTGGCCGAGCCGAATATCACCGTAATTCAACCAGGCGCCGCTTTTTTCGGCCACTCCGCAACCGACTGCCAAATCCAACAAATCTCCCTCATAGCTTATGCCACTGTCAAACATAACGTCAAATTCTGCGTCGCGGAAAGGCGGAGCGATTTTGTTTTTTACCACTCTGGCCCTGACCCTGGAGCCGATGGCGCCGGTACTGTCTTTGAGAGTGGTAATTCTTCTAAGGTCGATTCGGACCGAGCTGTAAAATTTCAGGGCTTTTCCGCCGGTAGTCGTTTCCGGATTGCCGAACATTACGCCGATTTTCATTCGAATCTGATTTATGAAGACCAGGGCGGTTTTGCTCTTGTTGATAATGCTGGTCAGCTTGCGCATCGCCTGGCTCATCAGTCTCGCCTGCAGTCCCATGTGGGCGTCACCCATCTCACCTTCTATCTCGGCCTTGGGTGTCAATGCCGCAACCGAATCGACGACAATAATATCCACGGAATTGGAGCTGATTAACATCTCGGTGATATCCAGCGCCTGCTCGCCCGTGTCCGGCTGGCTGACCAACAGTCCGCTGACATCCACGCCGAGTCTCTTCGCCCATGTCGTATCCAGAGCGTGCTCGGCGTCGATAAACGCCGCCACGCCGCCGACGCGTTGCGCTTCTGCAATAACATGCAGGGCCAGCGTGGTTTTGCCGGATGACTCCGGACCGTACAGCTCGGTGACTCTGCCGCGGGGAATACCGGCACCGCCGAGGGCAATATCAAGTGACAACGAACCTGTGCTGATGCCCTCGATTTTCGCATACTTGTTTTCGTCCATCCGCATAATCGAGCCCTGGCCGTATTGCTTTTCAATCTGTGCAATCACACGCTGCAGCGCGTTTTCCCTGCCGGTGGCTTTTGATTCGGTTTTAGCTTCTTTTGTTTTCGCCATCTTCATCTCTCCTTTACCGCAAAAATTAATTCTTCAGTGTTCATAACTATAATTACAGGTACTTTTTAAAACTTCAGTATCAATCTATTCCAGCTTGTAACTACCCAGAACCGTATAAACAGGGCCTTCGGGCTTCAACTCGCTCTGATATACGCAAAGCGTATCAACAGGAACAACACCGAGCCTGAAATCCTTATACTCTTCAGTCAGCCTTGCCAATTTTATGCCGGCCCTGGAATTTCTTATCCGGCACAGCGTCAGGTGTCCGGCAAATTTCCTGGTCTCCGGCGGCCAGCCGGCCGAAGCTAACCCCTGCTCGAGGTCGGCCTGTAATTGTAGCAGATTTTCAGACTCCTGTCCCGCTCCGACCCAAAGAACTCTCGCACTTTTACCACCGAAATATCCTACGCCCCCGATTTCGATATCGAAGCTTTTATGCCGACCGGCAACGTCCCGGGCGATATTACAGACCTCAACAACCTGCTGATCCTTCATTTCACCCAGAAATTTCAAAGTCAGGTGCATCGTCTTGGGATTGACCCATTTGGCATCGCTTTTTTTAATATCGACTTTCGCAAGCATCTCACTCTGGAGATTAGCTAAGGCCTTTCTGATTGCCTCATCGATATCTATCGCAATAAATACTCGCATTTGTTTTCAACCACTTAAAATCTTGTCATTTCCCTCAATGCTTCCAACCTTTCTTCGATGGCGGATTTATCTATCGCTTCCAGGCCTTTGAGTGAAAAATCGTTTATTGTAAATGACGCCGTCACCGTGCCGTAGGCGATTGCCGTCCTTAAAGTCTGAAAATCTGTCCGGCCTTTTTGCGCCAGATAACCCATGAAACCTCCGGCGAAGCTGTCACCGGCACCGGTCGGGTCCCTGACTTCGTCGGCGGGGTAGGCCGGCAGCAAAAACTTTTCGCCGATGGTACTGCATAACAACGAGCCTGATTCGCCTTTTTTAACGACGATTACTTCCGGGCCCATATCAAGAATCATCTGTGCCGCTTTTATCAAATTATGCTCACACGCTAACATTCTCGCCTCATCTTCATTGATGACAAGACAATCGATCTTTCCTAAAAGTACCCTCAAATCATCCAGACAAGTTTCTATCCAGAGATTCATCGTATCGGCGGCGACGAAAATCGGCTTATGGATTTGCTCAAGCAGCTCAAGCTGCAGGTTCGGGGCCGTATTTGCCAGGAACACGAACTCGCTGTCCCTGAACTTCTTCGGCACAGCCGGCGGCGCTTCGGCCAGGACATTTAATTCCACGCAATCCGTCGTCCTGTCGTCCATATCCTCGTGATAAGTCCCTGTCCAGCGGAATGTTTTACTCTGTGGCCGGACTTCAAGGCCGGCAAGATCAACGCCTCTTCCGGCGAAAACTTCCGCTAAATCGAACGGACAATCCGCGCCGATAACGCCGACGAACCTGACAGGCGAGAAGAAACTCGCCGCCATAGAGAAATAAACCGCCGCCCCGCCCAGACAATTCTCGCTGACGCCATAGGGCGTCTTAACCGTATCAATCCCTATTGAACCTGTGACCAATAATGACACTTATTTTTCTCCCGCTGTAACTTTTCCTTCGACAAATTTTATCGTTCGGCCGATCCGATCCAACGTCCTGTCTTTGCCGAGCATTTGTATGGAGTCAAATATAGGCATACTAATCGTGCCGCCACAAATTGCCACGCGCAACGGCTGAGCGACTTTACCCAGGCCGACCTGTTTTTCCTCGGCCAAGCCGCGAAGCATATCTTCGATTGCCTTCTCCGTCAACTCGTCCATCGCGGCAAGCCTGTCACGAACAATAACCAAATTCTCAAGGCCGCCGCTCTTGAGCAGAACTTTTTTTATCGCCTTGTCGTCATATTCGATTTTGTCGTCATCCAAAAATAAAAATCTGCTCTTTTGTTCGATTTGCGCCAGGGTTCGCGCCCCTTCGCACAACTTGATAATTCTCGAAAGAAGCTCATCATCGGCGGCGGTCAAAGGCGAATCGACAGCCTTCAGGTAATTCTTAAAATGTCGCAGCAGTTTTTCACTCGGAATCATCTTGATATGCTCGGTGTTGAATGCGAGAAGTTTCTGCCGATCGAACAAACTGTTGGATTTTGTCAGGCGGGAAATATCGAAAGCCTCGATAAGCTCATCAATTTTCATAATTTCCCGGTTATCACCCGGATTCCATCCCAAAAGAGCGAGGAAATTGACCATCGTCTCCGGCAGATAGCCGCTTTTGAAAAAATCGACAATATTTATTTCCGGCAGCGGCACTTTTAGAAACTCGGCCATTTTGTCTATCACCGGCATATCCGGTGTGCTTTTCCCATCGATAAACGCATCGAGATCTTCCCGCCCCAGAGAAGTCACCTCTGCCAGCCTGTCAAAATCGATATCCCGCATCTCCTGTATCGCCTTACGCAGGGCCGCCGGGCGCTCGCGCTTGGAGAGTTTTCCGCCGGTGTCACTTATTGTCACGGACATGTGGGCATAATTCGGCAGCTCTCCGAAATCCAGCGCCCGCCACAGGGCCTGCTGACCAGGTGTATTGTTCAAATGCTCCTGTCCGCGAATGATATGGGTTATATTCATCAGGTAATCGTCAACCACACACGCAAAATTGTACGTCGGAAAACCATCGCTTTTGAGGATAATAAAATCGCCTATCTCTTCGGCAGCGAAGGTAATCTCACCGCGGACAACATCCTTCACGATAATCGGTTTTTCCTGCGGCACGGCGAAACGAACCGTGACCGGGCGGCCTTCGGCAAGGGCCTTTTCGGCATCGGCGGTGTCCGGGAATTTCTCCGGCCGGGGATAGTTCAAATTTTTCTTCT
This sequence comes from uncultured Pirellulales bacterium, assembly GCA_964431695.1. Lineage (GTDB taxonomy): Bacteria > Planctomycetota > Phycisphaerae > Sedimentisphaerales > Anaerobacaceae > JAFGPS01. The sequence goes on from CAYSKI010000004.1 coordinate 30,210, forward strand.
GAGCTTCCGCCTTCTGCCTAAGCGCGTCAAGCTCTTCGGGCGTATCGAAACAGTAGTAGGCCTTTTTCTCGTCCAGAAGTTTTTTAATATATTTATCGTATATATCTTTTCGCTGCGATTGCAGATACGGCCCGTTCGGCCCACCCGCCTCCGGGCCTTCGTCCCACGTGATACCGAGCCATTTTAAATCATCCATGACCTGCCGGGCGGCGGTTGGCGTGTTTCGCTTCTGGTCGGTATCCTCGATTCGCAAAATGAACTTCCCGCCGGTCCGCCGTGCCCAGAGCCAGTTAAAAAGGGCCGTCCGGGCGCCGCCGACATGCAAATATCCCGTCGGAGACGGTGCAAAACGAGTTACTGCCATTATAAACCTCGAAAGTTTCTAAAAAATGAAAAAACAAAGGATAGTTGATAACGAAGGCATTGTCAAGAGACTTCAAAAAACCCGTTTATCTCGACGAAATGAAACTTTCGGCGGACTTGCAGATAGAATCTATATTAACTTGATGCAACCACTGTGAAGTATATAATTATGACAACCAAAAATTACACCTATTGAAAAAGGAGAAAAAGATGGCACGTAAAATGATTTTAACGCTCGCATGTATCTACACTCTGGCATCAGGATGCATACCTCTGGAAAAAATGAAGATGCAGGCTTCCGGGTGGAAAAGTCTTTTCGACGGCAAAACTCTCAACGGCTGGAAGGCCAGCGAAAATAAGAACACATTCAGTGTCCAGGACGGCATGATCGTGGCCAACGGCCCCCGCAGTCATCTTTTCTACGAGGGACCGGTAGAAGACGCCAATTTCAAGAATTTCGAATTCAAAGCTGACATTATGACCAAACCGGGGTCAAATTCCGGCATATACTTCCATACCGAATACCAGGAAACCGACTGGCCGAGCAAAGGCTACGAGGTCCAGGTCAACAATTCACACAGCGACTGGAGAAGAACCGGAGGCCTGTACGCAGTCAAGGACGTGAACGAATCGCCGGCCAAAGACGACAAATGGTTTACAGAGCATATCATCGTCAGGGACAAGCACGTAATCATCATGGTCAACGGCAAGACCATCATCGATTGGACCGAGCCGGAAGGCTGGGAACCACCGAGTGGAATGCCCGGTCGCAGGATATCCAGCGGAACTATTGCGTTGCAGGGACATGATCCGAAAAGCGTTGTCTATTACAAAAACATCATGGTAAAACCGCTCCCCTAACAATCGGTGTATAAATCATCGAACCAGGAAGGACTCATTCTCAATGAGAGAAGCCGGAATCGTCCCTCTGGATACAAGGGATGATACAGACAAAATAACAATAGGTTCCAAAGCAGCGTCCCTCGTCCGCCTTATGCGAATCGGTCTTCCTGTACCCGACGGTTTTATTGTCGCAAGCTCATTATATCGGGAACATTTAGAGCGAAATAATCTCACTGCTTGCATTAAATCAGCAGTTAAGAAAAAAGGTAGAGCCGATCCCGCCCTGCTCTCAGATTTGCGGCAAGCTATCATTAAAGCCCCGATGGCGGAAACACAACGGCTGGATATAGAAACGCACTTCCATTCACTCAGTGCCGAACGTTTCGCAGCTCGATCTTCGGCCACCGCCGAAGATTTGCCGGACCATTCTTTCGCCGGTCAATATGACAGCTACTTAGGCGTATCCGGCCTGACAGAGTGCATTGAAGCAATCAAAAAATGCTGGGCGTCACTGTGGACACAACGTGCTTTCGAGTACCGCCGGCAGAACGGTATCGACCATCTTAAGGCGGATATGGCCGTTATTGTTCAGGAACTTATTGATGCCGATACATCCGGCGTAATTTTCACCGCTGATCCGCTTACGGGCCGACGCGAAAGCATTGTTATAGAGTCTTGTTTCGGATTGGGAGATGCCCTGGTTTCAGGTAAAGTGACGCCCGACAGATTCATGCATGATAAGAAAAAACACAAGCTGCAAACCTGGTCAATCTCTGAAAAGAAAATCGAACATGTTTTGGACGACAAAGGTACGATTAAAGAACAAATCCTGTCCGGCGAAAGGTCTAAAACCCGTACACTGAACAAAAAGCAGATAAAAAAGTTAGCCAGGGTCGCACAAAAGGTCGAGGTCGAATTCGGCTGTCCCCAGGATATCGAATGGGCGATAAAAGACAACCGAATCTGGCTGCTGCAATCCCGGCCTATTACTAACCTGCCGACGCCAAAAGAAAAAAGCTGGGAAGAACGACAAGTTTGGTCCAACATTGGGGCGCAGGAAGTTCTGCCCGACGTGGTGACGCCTGCCACTCTATCGCTTATTGAAAACCTGGCAGAAACCATGTTCGATCCGTTTTTATGGGCGCTCTGCATGAACCGTGGCAGTCATCCCTTTTTCGGCGTATTAGCTGGACGCGTCTATTTCAACGCCAACATCTGGATCGCAGTTATAAATGCCCTGCCAATTGTTAGAGATTACGACTTCTCCGAAGATGTCGGCAGCGAACCGGGTCTTCACAGGATTATCGAAATAGAGAAGACCATGACGGACGATGACCTGCCCGAGCTGAATTTCAAACGTTTCAGATTTTTCCTCAAACTCCCCCTGCTCATACTAGGCTGGCTCGCGGATACACAAAGAAAAGGCCAATCAATAATCGACCAAACAAAAAAGATGAACGACAAATGGCAGAGTGTCAATCCTGCCGGTCTTTCCATTCAGGAAATTGTCGCTAACTGCAACAGCCTTATACAGGATTTCCGCAATATATGCAGTCAATCACTCTATCTGTTCAATGTCATGGCGGCCTATCCGGCCCTCGAAATCATCTGCTCCAGATGGCTCCCGAACGAACCGCAATGCGCAAAGAAACTGCTGGCCGGACTCGGTGAGATGGAAGACGCGAACTCGGGTCTGGACCTCTGGCGACTGGCTCTTTTAGCCGATGCAAATCCGCAACTCAGGGACATCGTTCTATCAAAAGACGATTGGCAAACCATCAGCGGCAAACTCCAAAAGATCAAGGCCGGCAGAGAATTCCTTGCACAATGGGAGGAATTCATGAACAGGCACGGTTTCCACTGCCGGGCCGAAATCGAGCTGTTTAATCCCCGATGGGCCGAGACACCTGATTATATACTCTCTTTACTTCGCAGCTATGTCGGCTCCATCAGCAAAACCAATCCGTTGGAAAACCATGCCAAATCAGAGCAACAGAGAGTACAGCTTGCCCATAAATGTCGCAAAGAGCTGAAAAATCCCCTCAAGCGGTCGCTTTTCAACTTCCTGCTGGCCCGCGCCCAATATGGCTCAGTCTTTCGCGAGAACGTAAAATGTGAGATCGTGCGATTGATAACGAACCTGCGAATCATGTTGCTCGAACTTGGTCGAAAACTTCACGACGAGTCAATGACTCAAAATCCCGAAGATGTCTTCTTTTTGAAGCTCGAGGAGCTCGAACCGTTGACTCAGGAAAGAGCCGGCTTCGAAGTAAAAGAGGATATTGCAAAACGCCGAGCCGAATACGACCACTGGCAGACGGTGACACCGCCCGGCACAATTGTCGGCCGGTTCGATCCCCAAAAATCAGCTCCGGAGCAATACGATACCGACGCTGAAATACTGAAAGGGCTTGCTGTAAGCGCCGGTGTGGCGATTGGCAAGGCACGTGTGATTCTCCGGGCGGACGAACAACAACAGCTTCTGCCGGGTGAAATACTCGTTGCGCCTTTTACCGACCCCGGCTGGACGCCCTACTTCGTGCCCGCCGTCGCTGTAGTGATGGACCAGGGCAGCTTGCTTTCTCACGGCAGTATCGTAGCGCGGGAATACGGTATCCCCGCTGTTGTAAACGTCGGCTATGCAACCAAAATCATAAAGACCGGACAGAAAATACAAGTTGACGGGAACACAGGCGTGGTCAGAATTCTTGAATGAAAAATGGCAGATTCGCTCAAACACTTTTCACGGCGCCAGTGAAGTGAAGGGGTAAAACGGCAGGTTTCTAAGTATCCAAAATAAAATTATCACTAACAATATTAACCAAATCCAAAATGCCGGGATAAATCCAGCCGACGCCCTTTTTGTCACTGCGGCCACGCGGGGGCAGATCAAACAATATCCCAAAAAAGGCAGCGACAAGACCATCAGGGGATTAAGTCCGAACGCCGCCGACAGATTGCCGTGAAGCAATTGATGGACGGCCCTCAACGAGCCGCAACCGGGACAATACAGCCCGGTCAATCGATGAAACAGGCACGGCGGGTAATAATCTCCATCCGCCGGATTAAAAACAAACAACGCGAACAGCGCTGTAAAAATCGCTCCCGATATAAAGAGCAATTTCAATCCCTTCGCGAGGTTCGGACTAAACCACCGTACAATATCTATATCCATCCCGGACATAAAATCACATTTCAGACATCACACCTATAAATGCAAAAAAGAACCACATCAGTGTTACAGCCAATCCGATTCCGAATGAGACCCAGAACCAGGTCTTAGCCTTGTTAGAGGCATCAACGGCTCCCGCATAATCTCCAGCAGCAAGTTTACTGTTTACCTGTGCCGCATAAACTATGCTCACGATACCAAAAGGAAGACAGCAGAAAACAGTGGCAAGAATAGCATGTACAAGATAGTTTGGGACACTCGGCAGGTTCCCACCAGCCTGCTGCACCTGTTGTACCTGCTGTACCTGCTGTATGATCTCGCCACAATTAACACATCTAAAAGCATTATCGTCGTTCTGAGTTCCACATTTTCTGCAGTACATAATAATTTTATCTCCCTGAAAAAGACGCAACGATTACAACTATAATAAAAATAAGCAAAACCACTGTGAAAATAGCACCCATAACCACAGCGAAAACCGCCCGCCCCATTCCATGTTTTTCAGGGTGTTTTTTAATATCCCTGATAGCCAGAATTCCCAGTATCAATGCAAAAGGCGCAAAAACATATATAATAGAGACAAGCCCCAGATAACCCGCTGCAACGGCCAGTCCCGATCTGTCTATCGGTATTATCATTCGCATGGCCTGATTATCTTCAATCGGAACCGACCGGGGCTGGAGTGGTATCGTCTGAATTATTTCCTGACAACTGACGCAACGAAACGCATTGTCATCGTTTTGTGTTCCACATTTCGGACAATACATCAGGAGATTCCCCGAACAAACCAAAACCTCAAAAACTATAACACGTGCCGTTTATGAGCCACAGGAATCGACAACGTGGCACAAAATTCCGTAAACAGGCTGGAAACAACATCGCAAATGATGATCGTCTTTATCCGGGATTTTTATTTGATAAAGCGGATGTTCACCGGATAGCGATAGGCCTCGCCCTTGCTGGTCTTGATCGCGGCCAGGATACAGAAAATTATGTCCACAACCCACACTCCCAGCAAAAGAAATACTCCTATACAAACGACAGTTAGTACGCTGGAAACAAGAATCGCGATCAATACCGTAAGCTGGAAGTTCAGCGCCTCCTTGCCCTGATCGTCAACAAACGGGGTATCATCTTTTTTAATAAGCCAGATAATCAACGGCCCCAAAAAACCGGTAAAGATAGCCAACAGGTGACATAACATCGCCATATTCTTTGCGTCTTTACTCACTTCAGGCTGCCCCGCGCTAACGGGTTGTTCCGTCCCGGCATTTTGTTCGGTGGGATTTTCGTTTGTCTCTGCCATAGTTCAACTCCCTTAAACTTATTTCCTATTTGACCAAACGCACGTAATTTCTAAACAAGTTAGAACAAACCGTCAAGAAGAAAAAATCAAGTTACTGCATATTTACAAAGCTACCGCCGGTGCCCTTTACTTCACAGGTTTTCTGTTCTCGCGACAGAATTTTCCCATAAGCTCCATCGCTTTGTTCTGCTTCTCCATCGAGCCGTCCATCCGGGCAAAGGTATCGACCATCTCAAGCAGCTCCGGTGCCGGTTCAACCGTGCCGTAATGATGTGCGACATTGACTATGCCGGCATCGAGGCCGTATTCCATCGCTTTTGCGACATAGGCCCGGCAAACGCCGATCTTTCTGCCCGGCAAATCGCGGACGCTATTACTGACACCGAGCGAACAATGCACGCCCTTCATTTTCGGGTCGCTTTTAATCTTTTTTATCGTCTCGAATGCTCTAAAAGTGTATCCGGGGACATTCGGCTCCATCGGCATATCAATCGCCAGAGGAAAAACCGTGCTGTCGAAGAAAATGTCTCCCAGTTCGAATCCATAACGTCCGACGGCTTTTTCGAACATCTGTTGCGCCATTTCATATAATTCATCCACCGAATGCGAGCCGCCCGGCCCTTTCGCCGCCTCTTCACTGACTAACAATCCGATGAATTCAAAGTCATAATCTTTCTTAAGCGGCAGTATCTCATCGGCCGTATATACTTTGACCGAATTTAACAGGGGTCGCCCGATACTCTTGCCGGTGTCGTACCATTGCTTCAGGCCGGCCCTCAGCACATCGTCATTGCTGCTGTCGATACAAACAGGGACACCGCCGCCCCACTTTTGTATGAGCCTGACATATTCGACGATCATATCCACTGTCACCTGGGGATCGTTTTCGCCGAAAGCATCGAGGTTGACAGCAATATAGTCTGCACCGTCGGCGACCTGTGATTCGATAAGTGCCTTTATATAATTCAACGGCTCGCTTTCGGCTGTATAAGCGCCGGGGCCAAGCTCAGCTAATTGCTTCATGATTTTACCGGTTTTGGGAATCGATGCATGAATTGACTCGCCAATGCTAATCAAGGTGTTTTTCATCGTGTGGTCCTTCCCAAATAGATAATTCAATATCGAAGCGGTATGTTCCAGGGCCGGATTCCTCGGTTTATTAACCGTTGCCAGAAGCTTTTCTATGCCGCCGGTCTCAGCGGCTGCGGCCTCGTATATAAGCTCCCCGATACAAACTCGGTCGAGATTATTGCCGCATCGGCCATCGACGGTCGAGTCGCCGCATGGAGCGTTGTCCATAGCTTTTTCGCAGCCGCCGACCGTGCACAAGCCGAAATTTTCCGGCAGGTAACAATCGCCGCATTCCTCACAGTCGAAAAGCAGGTATTTCAAGGATTTTTCCGAAGAATTAAAGAGCCTGTAAAAAAAACCTTTTCCCTTCTGAGTTCCTAAAAAAGCCATTGTTTTTCTGAATGCGTGAAATCCCCTGTATTCGGGATCCAAAATCGCGCGATGTGTGAAATTGAAGAATTTCTGCCTGAATTTCTTTTTCGTCTTCGACAGTTTGGTTTTTTTACCGGTCTTGTCGTATAAATAAAATTCGGAGCCGTCCCCGGGAGCAGCCGGCCAGTAGAGATTGTCCTTGTATTTTTCCCAGTCGGGTCCGATTTCCGCCGCCCTTGCAAGAATTTTTATGAACACATTGTAATCGTGAACACCTCCTATATCGACCCCGTCAGCCCCGATAGCTTTATACATAGCCACCTGCTGGGCCGCCCTTTCCACATGGTCGTCGAACTGCTCGGAATAAATCTTCGCCAAAAACTCGTCACTCACGAAGCAGCCGGGAAGTTTTATATCGTGCATTAACCTTGGTGCGGGCGTCTTCGTACCGAGCAAATACACATTGCCGAAAACCGGTACATCCAATCCGTTCTCATCAAGATACCTGAACAGCTCGAGAGATTTTCTCCAGTCCCAACCAACCTGCGTGATAAAAAACCGGGCTCCGCAGGCAATCTTTTTCTCCATTTTGAAGTACTGCTGCATCTGCGAGCCTTCGGTGTACTTAAAAGGTGAAACGGCCGCACCGGGGAAGAACTGATGTACCTTGTCAAGCGCATCCAGCCGGGCCTTTACATAGGATTGGTTGTTCATCCTTCCTATCAACTGTAATAATCCGATGGAATCCAGCTCAAAAACATGCTTTGCTTTCAACGGCTTATCGCCCGTTAATATAAGAATACTTTCCAGGCCGGCGTTCCGATATCCGGCGAGCAGGCTTGTTATACTGTCAACATTACTGTCCTTACAGGTCACATGCGGCAAGGGATCAAGATTACCTAAAAGATTTTTCGCAGTTAAACGACTAATCACATCTGAGGGACGTATGTTCGCCACGCCGCCCGGGTTCTGAGGCAATGCGATACCTATAAAATCAAAACAATCGGGTATAACTGAGCCGCCGGAGGAATTATGGGAGTTCAGAAACTTCTCTATCGGATTATAATTGAAACCCGGGCCGCCCGTCAGTTCGGCATAAACGAGAAATTTTGACCTTTTCTTCAACTTTTCTTTAAGATTATTCATAACTTTTCATGAACTGTTCGTTTTATAACTTTTTTCTATCTGCCGTAAAATCGGTAAAAAAACGCATTATAATCTCAATGTAACAAATAATCAAATCCCACACCATTCTATTAATTGCCTTGATAGACAAATACTTACAATAATTAGGTTCTGCTTTAATATCAAACCTTTGCTGAATTGGACCGAAACAAGAAAAATATAGAACATTACAGCCTTGTGGATAATCTGTTGATAACTTGTAGAGTATATTCAGAAAATCCTTACATAATCACATAGAAAAATCAACAAAAGTAAATCAACGTGTAACAGGAAGTGCTTTTAAATTTCCTCGGCATGCTAATATTTCTTAACTCTATATGATAAAAGAAGTTATACAAACAAGAAACGCTATGCTGAAAGATAATATGTATAAATACATTTGATGGATACAAAAGTTGCCCAAATTAACACGACTAAAAAGCCCTGAATTAACTATTTATTTTAGTGGATAATTGGTGAACAACCATATTATAAATTTCCATAAAGAACAAGTATTCAAACGCCTAAAACATCCCTCTCTGCCACTATCTTCGCCTTCATGGCCTTACATGCATACCCGGGATCTGCAACTTTTGTCACTGCCGCACAAACGGCAATACTCTCTGCTCCCGCATCTAACACATCATCGACATTTTCAAGCGTTATTCCACCAATAGCAACATGTCCGACACCGGTATCAGCCAATATCTTCTTAGCCTGCCTGATATACTCCAGACCGACCGCTTCAGCAGTTGGTTTTGTCCCTGTGGTAAAAACAGGACCAAGGCCGACATAGGTAGGGTGCTCCCGACATGCAGCACTAAGCTGATCAGGTGAGTGTGTGCTTTTGCCTGTTATTAGCGGCGTCGTCTGGAGTTTCCGAACACAATCCAAAGGCAAGTCGTTCTTGCCAAGATGAACGCCGTCGGCTCCTGCAGCTATTGCAACATCGATCCTGTCGTTAATCATACTAAGTACGCCTTCATCATTGCTAATCCTGACAAACTCGACAGCAGTGGCCAATAATTTATCGTCCTCTATTGACTTGGCGCGCATCTGGATGCAATCAGCGCCGCCGGTTGCACACTTATATGTTAAGGAAATAATTTCCGCCGGTAGATCGCTGGTAATTACAATATAAAGTAAAACTTTTTTGAACTTCTCGGCCGGTTCAGCAAAAACAAAAATATCTTTTTCAAGTGTATATGCATCATATCGCAAATCTTCGATCGTTTTAGCTATGGAACTATCGTGTATTTGCACTATCTCAGCAAGTGTACGCAAAGCCTCGGTAAGTCTTTTACAACCAGCAGTTAAGCAATCTTTTAAATTGCTTCGCTTGAACTGGCTATCAATATTTTTACCAACGCCTACATCGTTAAGAGTGTCTCTGCTGGAAAGTAACCGCCCAGAATCCAATTTACTAACAGCCCGAGTAAGTTTATGCCGAAGCTCTTTGGCACGCAGGCTCAACCATGTCGAACTCAAAGCAAACCGGCAATAATCTTCTATCACACGTATCGCTTCTCTTGCACGATTGAAGTTTGCATCGATTATCCTGTACGCTGATCGATCCATAACATAGCAAATTATACAAAGCGACCGAATTACAGGGTAGATAATTTTCCGTCAATGGGGAGGTCTTTTATAATAGCCTCTCCACAACTCATATTTATGTCTCATAATTAAAATGTAGAAAATAAAAAGGATTCGTCCTCCCCCGGTACGCCCCCGCCACATGATTTTTTCAATGTGTGAAACAAATCCTGCCACTCTAAAAGGATTTGCAATTTTTTGTTAATATAAAAAAACCGGGCGGACACCTCCTCCTCCAGAACGTGTTTAGGCCGTCCGCCCAATATAGCTCCACGTTAAGTATAAAAAAATATAAATTGCAAGAAATGTGCCAACCGATAAGAATTAAGCTCAATTCTGATTTTAAGTGGTGTATATCCATTTTGTTCTGAATGACTTACATGCTTCGATACGGGAATAACAAAAGGGACAATTATCCGTCTCATTTTAACAGCACGCTGTTTTTTGTCAACACCTTAATTCTCCATATTTGCCATCTTTACATATTATCACTAACACCTATCGATATAATTGGGGAATTTGGCAAATGTTTATAAAATTCAACGCTGCGATAAAAAAAGTGAACAAGAAAGTACTATGGGAGTCATGAAAAATACCGATGTCATACCGATTATTGCTGAAACATTGATTCAATTTCCGGCTCATACTTCGCTGAAGAGACCCTTTGTGTCCAGCGGCAGGTCCACTTACCAAATAGTTTTTTTCTTCCGCTCTGCTTTTGTACAATCTGAAAGATCGTGCTTTTTCGCCAGGCGTTAATATCATCGGTAATCTCTTCAGCCTGTTCCTCAGTGACGTCTAATTTGTACTGCTCGTACGGATCCCTGTTAAGATCATAAATGAAAGTTGCTTTCTCAATAGGATCGTAAACATATTTACGATCTTCCTGTATATACCCCGCAGGCCCTTCTTGCATCCAGCCTGAAAAATAAATTTTCCTGTCTTTTGACACTGGCCCTAGTGCATCAATTCCATCAAATATCCCCTTTTTTACCTTGAATCCCATCAAAGCCAGCAACGTCGGAGCTAAATCAATCGAACTGACCGGGCCTTTAATCTTGCTTGCCGGCTCATTCAAAAAAGGCACGCGCAAGCAAAAAGGAATACGCAGGGCCTCATTAAAAAATATTCGATTGTGACCAAGTTGCCCGTGTTCGCCGAATGCCTCGCCGTGATCTCCAATAACACAGAAAATTGTTTTATCCGACAGATTCAATTTAGCAATCTCGATATCTAACGCCGCCAAGAATCTATCTGTATAAGAAATCGCCTGTTGGTAGCGACCGAACGGCTCTTTGTCCGGCGTACCAAACCATGCCGGCACTTCATACGGATCGTGTGTCACCGAACAAAGTATCGTGAGAAAAAAAGGACTGCTGTCAGATTGTATCCATTCCGAGATCGGTTTTAGCATTGCGAACTCATCACTGCCAAGATAGCCAATAAAGCAATTAGGATCATTCAAATCATCACGTGACCAAAATTTCTGGAATCCGAGATTGTAAACCAAGCCCGGACGACACTCAAAATCACCCTTGGCCGATTGATAAAAAGCCGTCCGATAGCCCATTTTGTCGCTAAGAATAGTAGCGATACTTGCATAAGTTCTATTCGCAGGTACCGCCTCGGCTAAATCCTGTGAAGCTGATGGATAACGCCCGGTAAGCAAAGCAAAAAGAGCTTTTGTAGTGTGTGTCAGTGCTGTATAGGTCTTCGTAAACTCTACGCCCTGTTCAGCAAACTCCCTTAGGTAAGGAGTTAAGTCTTGAGGACCGCTTGCCAGCGACGTGTACTGATATTGTACTCCTTCCAAGACAACTACGACCAGATTGCTCCGAATCGGCTGGCCTTCAAATTCGATTTCGATATCATTCCGTAGCGGTATCTTGCGTTTCGGATTAGGCAAAGGGCTGTAATCACGTACAATAAGACTCATAACCGCTTTAAGTTGTGCGTTAAACTGCATCCCGGCCGAAGCCGCTTGAGGTGAGCGTCGTCGGGTCAAGGCCGGGCGGAGGAGAACTATCGCTAAAATAAAACTAAGGCATATTATAACTCTGATGAGAAACTTTTGCCGTTTGTAATCAGGCAGCCTTGTTCTGCCTAAAACATAAAATAAAAAAGCAAGGGCTACTGCAGAAGGGCCCAGTAGGATAAACGCCGCCTTAGGCATCTTAGCAAGATTAACACCTATCATACAAAAAGCATTGACTGGCGAACGAACCAACGACAAAAGAACACGTGGCAGTATTTGTGTTCCTGTTCTGATAAGCCAGCCGGCATTCATAACCGACCATGTACACATAACCGCCGCAATAATGACTGCAATCCTTACAATCCACTTACGCGGCCAGCGAAAGCATATCAGAGACAAAACAACTTCCAACGCCAAGAGAAATGAGATGTCGGATAGCACCCAGCTTACATAATCGTCAATAAGGTTGTAGCGTAAAGCATGTGTGAGCTTAACCGTTAAAGTACAAAATAATGCCGCCAAAATAATAACGCTATAAGCACGTTTAGTGAATAAATTAGCTAATGATCGCAAAGATTTAATCTCTTTTTTACAATAGTCAGAATGCACCTGCTCTAAGTTCATAGCTCTTAAAGATACTAAAAGCATTAATAAATAGCAAGATGCTTTAAACCTGATACTTGGATTGAGAGAAATTAAATCGGCGAGGATAAGAAGTTTTCGTTTTATTTTAACAATAATAGTTTAAAAAGATATTATTAGTTATATACAAGGTTAAATTGTTGTATTTAGGTTGGGGAAGGAAATGTAGCCTTCCCGAGTACATTGACTTAAATTAAAAACAGCAAGGATAACGGATTGTGTAAAACCTGTTATGATGTCTCTGTTATTTTAACTCTAATTTATCCTGATGACCTTTTAATCACGGGATTGTGTTTATTTGATTTTTTCTTAACGTAGTTTTTCACAGGTTTTGGGCACGGTAAAGATAGAGAAAAATTTTTAATTTTTATTTGCTTATTGCATTGACATAATAGTTTATACAGCAATAATACACATCTTAACAAAAAACAAACAGATTTAAGAGAACATAGATGTCCCTTGTAAACGAACTTGGTTTGAGGAAGCCCGTTAAGCTGCTCGCTCACGAGGCGCTGCTTAGTACTTATTTCACGGCATCGTGCCTGAAAAAGAAGGCCGGGCATTTTCTGCAGCCTTTCGGCCTTACCGACGTCCAGTTTAACCTGATGATGCTACTGCAGCATCAAGCCGTCCCGGAGGGAGGCCTGGCACAGTCACAGCTAAGTGATATGATGCTTGTAAACCGGGCTAATATAACGTCTTTGATAGACCGTATGGAAAAAGCCGGGCTTGTAGCTCGGACTTCGTCACCTTCGGACAGGAGATCTAATATCATAGTGCTGACCTCCTATGGTAAAAAGCTACTCTCACAGATTGAGCCGCTCTATGCCAAAGAGGTTAAAAGGATTATGGGCGTTCTTCTTGAAGACAACCAAAAGCGGCTTATAGAAATGCTCGAAAAAATAAGATCGAACATTTCAGAACGTACGGAAGCCACAAAATAAAGGGCTCTTCCGCAGCAAAGTGAGGTCTATATGAAAAAAGAAGGAACGAATTTGGGAAAAGAAAAGGCGGATCTCTTTGTGGGCTTTGATGTGGGAAGCAGTTTTGTACATTACTCAGTCCTCGATGGCCGGGGCCGGATACGATACGCTCCGGAGCCTGTAATGCACTTTGCAAATCCCGTCGGAGCCATAAGGGAGGCATGGAGGGACATAAACGACAGGTTCGATTCCGGAAGGATAGTTAATACGGCCTTCACAGGCAGCGGCGCCGAGTCTTTCTCCGAGGTTATGGAGGGCGTTACGTACGTTTACGACAGCGTAGCAATTCCCAATGGAGTGGAGGTTGTTATGCCACGGGCGCGCTATATATTACACATAGGGGCGAAAGATCCTTATTTTTTCCGTTTGAAACAGATAAACGGCAAAAGAATAGTTCAGGAGTGGGCGACAGGCACCAAATGCGGCGGCGGATCGGGAACATTGATAGAGAAACAGTGCAGGAGACTCTTCGAAGGAGAGATTCCAAATCCTGAGTTGGAAGATACCGCTTTGGACGTCGATGACTCGCAGAGGGAGCTGATTGCAGATAATAACAGAAGAAAACTGCAGGCCAGGGTAGAGAAGATGTTCGAGAAGGCCGAGCAGGAAGCAGCCGAGTCCAAAGAGCCCTGCGAATTCTTGGCAAGATGTGGCGTTGTTATTCAATCCGATCTTATTCATAAACAAAACGAAGGTGCGACAAGAAGAGACAATCTCGCCGGTCTGTTCAGGACGGTTGCGAGGAATTACAAGATCGACGTTCTCGGTTCGCGTCAGTTTAATTCGGCGGACAGAAATATAGTTGCCATAGCAACCGGCGGTATTTTCGGGAACGACCTTGTACGTAAAAACCTCCAGGAATTTCTCGGTATCGAAATAGAAAGACCGAAACACTATAAAAATATTGCGGCAATCGGTGCCGCTTTAAAGGGGATAGAAGATAATAATCACGTCGTTTTCAGGATCGAGCAGCTTGAAAAAGTTGCCGCTTACGGCAGGCAGAAAAGGCAGTTTGCACCATCTCTTGCGAAGTCACTGTCTAAGGTGAACGAGGAAAAACAGGATTTGTCGGTTGAACTGCTGGAGCACACGGAAGTTGTGTTGGGAATCGACGGCGGGAGCACCACAACAAAGGGGGCAATTGTTGAACTAAAAACCGGGAAGTTAATAGACAAGCTCTATATCAAAACGCATGGCAACCCGGAGGAATCTCTAAAGCGTGTTTTGAGGTATCTGGCAAGGCACAGGGACAAAGTGACGGTCAAAGGAGTAGGCGCCACAGGCTCGGCGAGAAAGCTCTACGAGAAAATCTTAGTCAGCAAGAAAAAAGCAGGTGAATTGGCAAAAAAACAAGTCGCGATGACCGACAGGGTGACCGACGAAATTACATGTCACGCTCTTGGCGTAAAACATTACAATCCGGAAATAGATACTATTTTCGAGGTCGGCGGCCAGGACATGAAGTTCACAAGATTCTCCAAAGACGGCACTGTCAAGGAAGCCAAGATGAATTATAGCTGCCAGGCTGGCTCGGGCCAGACCCTCGAAAATATGGCGGACGTCATCAACCTTAATATAGAGAACTCTTTGCAGGAAGCCGCTCTTCGTGCCGAAAGAATACCGGTAATCGATTCGACCTGTGGTGTTTTTATGGAGATGGATGAAAATAGGCTTATTGCCGAAGGTTTCAGCAAGGACGAGATTGCCGCCGCTATAGTAAGGGGGACAGCGGCGAGCTATTTTTACAAATTCGTCGGAGGTTCCCAACATGCAGGTCAGAAATGTTCCGCCCAGGGAGGTCCCGCATTAGGCAGAGCTTTCCTTGCCGCACTCGCGCAGGTCACTGAAAAAGAAATTGAGGCCTATCCGCACAGGGAGATGTTCGGTGCTTGGGGACAGGCGCTGGATATAATCGAAAATATCAGACAGTTGGAACAGCAAGGGGTGAAATATGACTCCGCCTTCCGGGGCTGGGACATTGTCGATATGCCGTTCGAGAAACGGAAAGTCTCCTGTAGGGAACTGTTCGGTGATAAGTCTTGCGGCATAAGAGATTGTCAGCTCGAAATATTTTCAATCGAAGATGACGAGATCATTACCGGTGGATTCTGTCCCAAAGGAAATTCGGAGGCCTCCGGCAAACCAAAAATCAATTATGTAGATAAATATCATAAGATATATGATAAACATTTCAAAAAACAGGGGAAGCTTCTGGAAGAATTAGACGGCGAAAAGAAAACTCACGGAAAAGCCCCAACGGTCGGAATCAAAAGAAGCACCGCCACACTTGGAGAAAAAGGGATTTGGAGTGCGGCTCTTTTTAATAAGTTAGGGTTTAATCCCATCGTATCTCCGAGAACGACGAAAGAGATAGCCAAAATCGGCGTGGATAATTCAAGGACGGAATTCTGCATTGCAAGAAAGCTTGCTACGGGCCATGCTGCGGCTTTGAACGACCATCCGGCGGTGGAATATTTGTTTAATCCGAGTTTTATCGAGCTAAGAACGGGTAATCCGCCGGATTTGAAATATTGCATTTACACCGAATCGGAAGGATACGTCCTCAATGATGTGCTGTCTCTCGACAAGAAAAAACAAATAAATCCCATCCTGCATTTCGGTGACTTGGGACTTCTCGTCAGAGCGCTAAAACAGGAATTTGACAGGCTTGATTTCAACTTTAAGAACGGACAGATTAAAGAAGCGATTAAATATGCGGATAATGCGGAGAGTGCTTTTAAAGCCGATCTTTATCGGGAAGGTGACAAATTCCTAACAAGGATAGAAGCGAACGGCACAAAAGCTTACGTCGGGCTCGGCAGGGATTATGTCCTGCTCGATCCGGAGGCAAGCTCGAACTCGGGCGTTATGTTTTCACAGATTCGCGGTATGGATTACATACCGCAGGTTTTCCTCGAGCATAAATTCATGGATATTCCTCTCGACGGCATAGTGGAAAACGAGTTCTGGGTCCAGAGCGTCAAGATTCTCAAGGCGGGCATCTTTGTCGCGGACCATCCGAACCTTTTCGCGATTCGAATGATGAATTTTGCCTGCGGCCCGGACAGTCTAAAGGTTTATCAGGAGGAGAATATTCAGCAGGCGGCGGATAAGCCCTTCCTTGTCCTGCTGACCGATGCCCAGACCAATAATGCCCCATTTGTCACCAGGACCGAAGCCCACGAGAGGGTTGTCAATCAGAGCCGGCCGAAAAAACTGGATAGGAAAAAACTTACACTACGCACCCGCGACGACTCCGGCGATAGGACGTGGCTCATCCCGTATATGGGGGATGCCAGTTATGTTGCCGCGGCGGGACTGAGGCATTTCGGAATCGACAGTAAGGTACTGCCGACAAACACGCAAAGAGGCTACGAGTTGGCCCGCAAGCATATCTATACGGAAGTATGTCACCCGTTGAAAGGAGTCGTAGGAGATGCGCTTGCCTTTCTTTACGAGCAGATTGAAAGAACGAACAGGCAGAATGTCGAAGATAACTATCTTGTAATGCTGCCGACGACAAGCGGGCCCTGCCGATTCGGCAAATATACCGAGCTGGTCAGGGAATTTATGGGCCGCGAAGGTCTGGAAAAAATCCCTGTCGCCGGACCTTCTTCGGAGACGGATTATAGCGACATACCACTGCCGAAAGGCTTTGCATCATCGGACAAGCAAAAGATGCAGAGAATGCTGTTCAAAGGGATAAACGCCTCCGATTTATTGGGTGACATTCTCCTGCGGTTCCGCCCGTATGCAGAAGATAAAGAGCAGGTCAGGGCTCTCTTAGCGGAACGCCTGGAATCGCTCGAAGCAGTGGTTCAGAAAGGCGCCCGAACGGATGAGATGGTGCAGTGGGGAAAAGATACCGTCTCGCGATTCAAGTCACTTCCATTGAAAAATCACGAGCGTTTCCCGCTTGTGCTTTACATCGGCGAAATTTATATGAGACAGCACGACCCCTATACGAGCAATGTCATCGAGCAACTGGAACAGCAGGGATTGGAAGCCGTACGGGATCCTATCACGGATTGGCTGGATTACGTTAATAAGGTCAGCATAAGAAACTCGAAAAGGGATTTGATATTGAGGATTAAAGCCTTTGATTTCGACCGAGCGTTTAAAGACGGGAAAAGGTATGTCAATTCGATTATAAAAAGTAAGTATATGACCTCCATCGAACAAACGCTTGCCGAGCCGTTCCACGAGGTTCTCGAAGGCAGGCACGTCCTTCCCAAGCCGATGGAAATGATTGAGACGTTAGAGGCCAAACACGAATTCCACGGCAATATCGAGGGCGAATCTCCCCTGAGCGCGGGAATTTCATATCATTTCATGCACGATTTGATTCGGCCGAGAGGCGACGCTTATATATCAGGGATATTCCACGTTGGGCCGTTTACCTGCATGCAGGAAGGTGTTGCTACGGCGAAAATCGAGGCAATGGCGCAGGAGTTGAGAAAGAAAAAGCCTGATTTGGTCTTCCCAATCATCCATGCCTTTTTCGGTGATTCGGCCAGTGCGAACCTCGATTCCGAAATCGCCGTCTTCGTCGAGCAATGTTACCAGAAAAGAGATATGCTCAGGGAAAAATACTGTCTAAGAATTTCACCACCGGATACTACCCGAAAGATAGAGATAAAATCAGTTCCGTCTTCAAAGCAAGATGCCGAGACACTCTCCGGGGTAAAAGAGTCATAGCGGTTTCTGCAGTTAATATTCTGCCAGTGCTTTTTTATGAATTAGAATATGAATATGTTTAATTATGAGGTTTGAATTGGCTATTCTTGCTGCTTCGGCTTGAATTTTTCAATTTCTTCATTAAGTGTCTTGAAGAAATTTTCCATTAGTTCTTTATCGAGGCCGTGCTGGATGAGGATCTCCCAGGTTTGCTTTAAAACTCCGGCAAAACCGGCTGCTCTTTTTAATAGAACTTGATTTGTCCTTGCGGCCTTAACTTCCTCAAGGAACCATTGCATCGCCATATTGGCCCAGATGGACGCTGTTGGTATGTCGCCGAATTCTTTGGCCTTAGAACAACGAAATCCGGCTGTTTGCATAAAAGATTCAATTACATGTCTTCGACCCTCTTCGATCAACTCTGTCAGCAAAGATGCCCCTTTCTCAATATCATCTTTTGCATCCTGCCATTGATCTTTCTCACTTAGAGCCACTGCTCGATTGAATAAATTTCTCTCAATATTGCTCCTCAACTCACGCCGGCTCTCTTTTGTGACAAGCTGTTCTCGAATCTTAATTGCCTTGCCGTAGTCATCTATCGCCTCGTCGAGCTTACTCTGAGAACTATGGGCAAGCCCCCGGTTGTTATAGCACATAGCCAGGTCATTTCTCAGCTCTTGCCGGTTCTCTCGTTCTACAAGCTGTTTGTATATTTGAATTGCCTTGCCATAGTCTTCAATCGCCTCATCGAGCCTGCCCTGGTCACGATAGGCAAGCCCCAGGTTGTTGTAGCACATTGCCAGGTCATGTCGCAGCTCTTGCCTATTCTCTTTTTCAACAAGCTGTTCTCGAATCTTAATTGCCTCGTCGTAGTCTTCTATCGCGTCATCGAGCCTGCCCTGAGCATTATAGGCAACGCCCCGATTGAGGTAACACATTG
>CAYSKI010000004.1:49413-132915 GCA_964431695.1 uncultured Pirellulales bacterium
TCATCGAGCCTGCCCTGAGCATTATAGGCAACGCCCCGATTGAGGTAACACATTGCCAGGTCATTTCGCAGCTCTAACCGGCTCTCTTTTTCGATAACCTCTATATAGATTTTTATCGCATCTCCAAGAATCCGGTTGAGCTCTTCCAGATAGCCAAACATCCATAGCCATTCACCTACAGCATAAAGACATTCCTCCGACCATTTTGATAAAAAGACATCCGTTGCAGCTTTTGGTTCTCGTGCGGCAAGAAGATGCTCAACGGCATTCAGGAGGGGGCGGAGCTGTTCGATATTTTCCGGCATATCAGGAACTTTTTGCTCGACCCACCAGCGAGCGATTGATTTTTGCAGCTCTTTTACTTCTTTCTCACCTAATCGCTCTGTCAAAAATCTTCTGACAACAGCATGCTGATCAACTGATGCGCTTTGGGTAAATTCGACCATCTGCCACTTGGCTAATTCCGAAAGTTTTCGGCGTATCTGATTTTCATCAAGAACCAGCGTTTCAGTTAGCAGCCGGCTGGGAACAGGTGTGACAGAACAGGCAATAATTACTAAAAGCCCAAAATCATCTTTACGATGTTCGATGATTTTCTCAAACAAATCGTCCAGCTTTGCTTCTTCTAACGGATTGACTTTTTCCCATTCGGCTACGTTTCCATGATATAAATCACGTATCAAGGCACCCAGAACGTGTACGGCGTATGGATGATTGCCATAGGTATCAGCCGCTTTGAGCATAATCTCTTGGTCACCTTTGACTTTTAAATATTTTAGAAGCCCGACCGCCTCGGTTGGGGCCAGATTATCCAGACGAACATCGCTTTTGTCATCTTCATCCTTTGGCTTTCTTCCGATTCTTACGGGCAGATTCTCATCCAGCGCGCCGGGCACCGCACGTGTGGTCAAAAGCAGTTTCGAGCCGTTGTCCCAGAAATTAGCGCCCTTTAGGAATTTATCGAGTGCCGGTTCCTGTGCTGCGCGATCATCGGCCGTGATATCTTCGACTCCGGCATCCGGCCGGTCCGCCCAGCGCTTCAGCCAGCGCTCGGCACCATCTAAGACTATCCAGCAAGGTCTTTCCCTGAGCAGGTCATTGACTATGGCCGCCCTTGCATCCATAGATGTGATTTGCTGGCGGTTGATATGCCGGCCTGTCAGGTACAGATGCAAATGGTCAAGGAAGATATCGAATGTGAATCCCGGTTCATAGAGCTTTCGCCAGAAAAGGCCAATCCCTTTTGGTGGTCGTGCTCCACTTTTTAACCATTCGCCCGCCAGACAGCTCTTGCCCTGCCCCGCTAATCCGACAATAGCGACAACTGTTTCATTCCCGCCCATAGCCTTAGTTAGCTCTTTCAATTCCTCCTTGCGTCCCGCAAACGGCACCGAGACCTTCGGCCCACCAAGCGGTAGCGATACCTCCGGCCATTTTGCTTTTACCTCCGGCTTCTCTCTTAATCCGCTTTCACTCAACTTATCGACTATTACATCCAGTTTCGTGTGGAGTCCGGAGTCCATTTTTTCCAGTCGTGTTAGGAATTTATCTCGATCCTTTTTTGATGTTTCCATCAACTGATTAATAAGGTTATGCAGCTCATTCTGTGCTTGTTTCGAGTCGGAAAGCTTTTTGAGAATTTCATTGTGCCTTTGTCTGCGCAACCACTCGAGATAATGCTCAATGATGTCCTCTGTCTTTTCTTTCTTCTTTGATTTTTTCGCATGATACTCGCTTGTAAACCATTGAACAAAACTTGGGAATAATCCTGTAATCGATGCCAATGCGCCAATGGTCTGTAAATTAAGAGAATTTATATCCATCTCTTACCGCCTCTTTTAACAATTTTGCCTTCCTCTAAGTTCTTTTACTCACAGATTCCAGTATGATTATAGCACATATACTATGTGTTCCGAACGATTTCTTAAGAAAATCGAACGTCTAATACAAAGTGGCGAGTCATGGACATTTTTCGTTTAAAAACGGGGATTTCACGGAATAATCGGGGTTTTTTGTTGTGATAGGGGGATTTTTGGATAAAATATGTAACGAATGGGATCGCGAATCCTTCGACGAAGCTCAGGACGAGCATCGAATACTGAATACTGAATAACGAAGGAGAAAATGGGGTAATAAAAATCTGTTAGCCCCCGGACTTGTCCGGGGGTTGCCCGTGGCCGTATCGGCCACGGCTAAACATACCACCCTCGGGGGGATTCGACAGATGTAGAGCGTTCTCTACAAATCGACCCTTTTTGAAAAAACAAACCCAATTTCAAATTGGGTAAAATAACACAAGCTCTTTTATAACAAGTAAATATGGGAAATTCAGCACCAATCCGCTAAATCTGCGGTTGAAAAAACGAACCCAATTTTATAGCGGCAGATCGCGGCGCTGCCAGATGATACCGCCCAGCAGGGTCGAGACGGCAAGGAGCGTTATTAGCACGGCCATATCGCGTATCGGCCATACTGATTGGCCGAGAATCAGTGACGGATTCACGTAATAGAAGATGGTAAGGGGAGTGAGCGGTTTCATTATGGGCCACCATTCGCTGATAATTGCGATAAAATAGTTCACGACTAGAAAAGCGACCGTCAGTGATACTGCGGTGACACGGCGAAAACACGCTGCCGCAAGCAGTGCGACTCCTCCGACCGAACTGGCGAGGATTCCGCCGACGATTGCCAGCTTGAAAAAAGAGTGAAGCGGCACTTCCTGCTCGAATTCGTAAATGTTGGTAGCGACCACGGTTCCCAGGAACATTACCAGGACAAGTGCGGCCATGCCGGTAACGGTGATAAGGGCGACACAGATATAGACGTGCGTTTTTGTGGTCGGCCGGGACAGTATCAGCTCCATGTTTCCGTTCTGGACTTCGCCGGCCAGCAAAGCAGTAGGGACACCGACGGCAAAAAGCATATACAACAGCAGAACGAAGGGTTCCTGATAGCCGATTGAGATTAGTCCCGCAACATTACCAAGCTGCAATGCATCTCCGCCCATCATCGTTTTTATGAAACCCGGCAGCAGGTCGATGTACTGAAGGAATGCCTTTACCTTTTCGTTGTCATGAACGATGCCGCAGACGATGATCTGAAAAAGGAATATCCAGAATGCGATCAAAAACCACGCGAGCAGAATCCGGCGGATCCAGAACATAAGCAGCGGCCAGGGGAATGAAGAGCGGTGGTTATTTTTCATGGCCGCCCTCCTTTCGGTAGTATTGCATGAATGCATCTTCGAGTGACGTTTCCGGCGTTGCGATGCGATCTACCGGGAACTGTGCGAGCCATTTGAGGACGGCATCGACTGTTCCCTGGTAAGAAAGGTGCAATATATTGGAGTTCTGCTCGATTACTCGCACGCCCGGGAGTTTGTCTGCCGGCAATACGGGAGTCTTTGTTCCCTCGGCGAACCAGATTTTGAGGCGCCTTTGTCCCTGCCGGACAATTTTTGAAATCGGTGCCAGCTCGACAAGGCGTCCCTCGCGCAGGATTGCCGCCCTTTCGCATACGGCGGCAACCTCACTCAAATCGTGCGAGGACAGTAAAACAGTGGCGCCCTCTCGTGCGGCTTCGCGAATCAAATCAAGCACCACCTGACTTATCAGCGGGTCAAGCCCGATAGTAGGCTCGTCAAGAATAAGTACCTCGGGTTGATGCTGGAAGGCATAGATGACACCAACTTTCTGGCGATTTCCTTTCGATAAAGCCCTGACTTTACGGTCAAGATCCAGATCGAGCCTTTCGGCCAATTCCACTCGTCGCTTATCTGGGTTATTGCCGTTGCCGAGTTTTGCCATTAGTTTGAGAGATTGGCGTGCCGAGCGTCCCGGCCAGATGCGAAAATCGCCGGGCAGATAGCCGATGCGGTTGTGCTGTGTTGCCTGCCCCGGCTCAATGCACCGGCCTAAAATATAGCAGTTACCGGATGTCGGCCTGAGCAGACCCATCAGGCATCGTATCGTTGTCGTCTTACCGGAGCCGTTCGGCCCCAGATAGCCGAAGACTTCACCCCGTTCGATATCGAAGGACAAGTCCTCGACACCGCGGTCTTTGCCGTATCGCTTTGTGAGTGCCTTGATTTCGATTATTTTTACTGCAGACATTGCAAGTCAGCTTTTGATTTCCCTTTAGAATATGCCTTTGGATATTATAGATAAAGTCGGAAAGATTCCCAATAAGTTCCGCAAAAACCAACGAAAACCGTGAATATTTAAAAGATTGAAAAAATAACTTTGTTTGTCTCTGATTTACAGTTTCTCAGCTTATTTTTTTGATAAGTTCTTTTCTGGCACGGACGCGGTGTTTGGCGTTTTCGTACCGGCGTTTTTCCTCCTGCGTTTCGGGTACTATCGGCGGTGCAGCGGTCGGCTTCTTGTTTTCGTCCAGAGCCACAAATGTCAGGAATGCCGTCGTAGCTAAAACTTTTTTGCCGGAGTACGGATCTTCCTTGGTTACCTGGACGCCGACTTCCATTGACGAACGGCTGACGTAATTGACCGAGGCCTTGAGGGTGACGTGGTCGCCGATGCGAATCGGCTCTTTGAATGCCAGTGAATCGATGCCCGCGGTGACAACTTCACAGCCTGCGTGTCTTTGTGCCGCCATGGCCGCGACCATGTCTATCCAGGCGACAATCGCGCCTCCGAAGGCGGTGCCCTGAGGATTGGCCTGCTGCGGCATAATCAAATATCTTGTCTCTACGGCACTTTCTTTCGGGCTTTTACCTTTTTCATTTGCCATATTGTTTTATCCGGGATTAATATTTAGAATTCCACTTTTGGCACTTCTGTCTTAGCTTGCTCGGTTGCCTCGAAATATTCTACCGGTTCCACGCCGGCCCTTTTACAGAAGAATGAGCCGATAAATTGCCTGCTATAGGCATTCAATTGTTTGGCGGCCTCGTTATACCTGATGCGGGCGACGTTGATTCTGTTTTCCGTGCCTTCCAGTTGGTTCTGGAGATCTCGGAATCTCTCATTGGCTTTTAAATCCGGATATCTTTCCTGCAGCATTAAAAGCCTCGAGAGAAATCCACCGAGCTCGCTGTTTGCTTTCAGCTTTCCCGCCGTCGTATCGGCCTGGAAATACTTCTCTCTCGACTTTGCGATGCTCTCGAAGATCTCTTTTTCATGCTCTGCGTAACCTTTGACCGTATTCACTAAATTGGGTATAAGGTCCATTCTTCGTTGTAGTGTGGATTCTATATCTGCCTGTGCCTGTTTTACATTCTGCTCGAGGTTGACCGCCCTGTTATAGCCGGTGATGTACAATCCGAAGATTCCGATCCCAATCAGAAGCGCAGCAAATAAAATGACAATAAGAACGATCCATGCTTTTCCGTAATTTCTCATTTTCGTTTTTCCCCTTGTGACATTTCTCTTTGGATTTCATGTTTACCAACCACCGCTTGCGCCTCCTCCACCGAATCCTCCTCCCATACCTCCGCCGAACCCTCCGAAACTTCCCCCGAAGCTTCCGCCTCCGAATGAGCCGCTCCTGCCGTATCCGCCGTGACCTCCGAAACCGCCTAACATAAACGGCAAAAAGAACCACCAGCCCATTCTTCTTCCGCCGAGGCCGCCGAATAGCAGGAACATGAAAAACAAAATCGGCAAGAAACCACAACAGGGTGTCCCTCTTCTGTCGCGTCTGACGGGGACAGGCTTTATGTCGGGCATGCCGGTTAAAGCAACTCCGGCTTCGGAGGCGATTGTTTGTACAATCTGCATGTTTGCCAGATAAATTCCCTTACTGTAATCCCCTTTTTTAAGATACGGCACTAATACCTCCCTGCCGACCCGGCCGCAGTACTGGTCGGTTACAGAACCTTCCAATCCATAACCGACCTCGAATCGCCATTTTCTGTCATTTTTTGCGAGGACGAAAAGCATCCCGTTGTCTTTGCCTTTTTGACCGAGTTTCCATTTCTGAGCCAGTTCAATGGAAAACCGTTCGATAGTTGTATTACCGATTGTCTGGACAGTCAGAATTATGTACTGGGCACCGGTCTTTTGTTCTAATTCCTGCAATATTTTGTTAAGTGATTGCTCATTGTCCTGGTTTATTACATTGGCGTAATCTTCGACATAATGACGTGGCACCGGCAAATCAGCCTGGGCATAAATATTAGTTGCGGCGGCTGTTATCACAAGCATCGGCACGAAGATAAAATGGAAGAGTCGTTGCATTGTCAGGCCCCGAGTTTGTCAACAATCTCGGCTAATTTTTCGACGGATGAATAAACCGATTCGAATGTATTGTTGATTAGATTTTCATCCGGACGTATCTTTTCATACCTCCATTTTTCGGATGTGATAAGTGAATCAAGTTTTGTCGAAAAAAGCTCGGAAGCTTTTCTGAAAGTTTGTTCGGATCCAGCGGGCCTCCCAGCGTCTTTGAGCCACAGCATAGCCCTTATCAGCGGCGCCAGTCCCTTTGCCGTCGATATGAGTATGTCGCGGACCAGTTTCTTGTTTGCCGCGGCGGCAATGTAGCCCTGCCTGAGCCGGATGAGCATTGCTTTAAGCTCCCGTTCACATTGCAGACGGACACCTTTTTTCTCGAATGTCAGGTTCGCAAAGGGGTCGTCACCGAGAACCGTCCGGTGGGTAAGCTGGAAGTCCAGAAATTCGACGCAGAACACGTCGAGAGAGCGTTCGATATAGGAAAGTGTCATAAGCAAAGGCGGCGAAATCTTTTTCCTGCTCATCGGTCTTGCCATTGGGGCTATTGACTTGAGCGAATTAAGAGCCTGTCTTTCAAGAACAACGACAGTGTTGATGTCGCTTCCGCCGGGCTTGAAATTCTCCGTGAGGCTGCTTCCGACTACGGTAATACTTCGAAGGTTTTCACCCAGAGCTGTTATTAGTTGCCCGGCAAAGAGCCTTACGGATTCGCGAATTAGGGTGGGTAAAGTATCCAGCTTTAATTGATTTGTTATTTCGTTCATCTTGCTTTTACCCCATTGATATATTTTCAAACGTGGTTAGTTTACAACATTTAAATGAAAACCACAACTGCGGTGTTCCTTTACAAAATTATGTGCCAAAATGACAGTCCTAAATGGATGAATTTATGTCGGGAGTCCCGGTTCTTTTGAGAAAAACCAATTTTTTTTGTCTGGCACGGACGCGGTGTTTCGCATTTTCGTACCGGCGTTTTTCCTCCTGCGTTTCGGGTACTATCGGCGGTGCAGCGGTCGGCTTCTTGTTTTCGTCCAGAGCCACAAATGTCAGGAATGCCGTCGTAGCTAAAACTTTTTTGCCGGAGTACGGATCTTCCTTGGTTACCTGGACGCCGACTTCCATTGACGAACGGCTGACGTAATTGACCGAGGCCTTGAGGGTGACGTGGTCGCCGATGCGAATCGGCTCTTTGAATGCCAGTGAATCGATGCCCGCGGTGACAACTTCACAGCCTGCGTGTCTTTGTGCCGCCATGGCCGCGACCATGTCTATCCAGGCGACAATCGCGCCTCCGAAGGCGGTGCCGTGAGGATTGGCCTGCTGCGGCATAATCAGGTATCTTGTCTCTACGGCACTTTCTGAGGGACTTTTTCCTTTTTCGTTTGTCATTTTTTCAGAATGTTTGTGATTGGTCATAATGCCATATAATACCCAAACTATCGCGGCAGGGCAAGCCCCGCACTACCTCTAAATTTAATTGACACGATGCCGGGCCAATCTATAATTGATGATATACGGCTGCGACTATACGTAGCTTATATCCTGGAAAGGGACTCATATGGAACGGATAAGTCGCTGGGAAACAGGTGAGTATAGGATGAATCTGAATCTTCCTAAACAGTGGATCCCCTGGCTCAAATTGGCAATCCCGATTCTACTATTACTATGGCTTTTGTCGGGGATATATATCGTAGGACCTGATGAGCAGGGAGTAGTACGCCGATTTGGCAAAGCCGTAAGGGTAACTGAACCAGGTCCGCATTACCGCTTGCCCAGCCCAATCGAAAAGGTCGACAGACCCAAGATACAACAGGTTAGGCGGGTAGAAATCGGCTTTGAAACAATTAGCACGGGCCCACCGGCAAGATACAACTTCCATCCTGAAGAATCACTGATGCTTACCGGTGACGAGCAGATTATCGATGCGCAAATCATAGTCCAGTACAAGATAAAGGATCCTGCTGACTACCTGTTTAATGTTCGCAATCTGGAAGGCTCGCAGGGTACGATTAAAGATGCAGCCGAAGTGGCGCTGCGACAGGTTGTAGGTAAAAGGCCGATTGACGATGTGCTCATTAAGGAAAAACTGCAGGTGGAAATCGACATCCGCGCACTAGTTCAAGAGATAGTCGATGGATACGAAAGCGGCGTTCGAATAATTGAGGTTAAACTTCAGACTGTCCAGCCGCCAAAAGAGGTTGCTTCATCATTTAGCGATGTCGTTAGTGCCAAGGAAGATAAAGACAAGTTGATACAGGAAGCCAAAGGTTATCAAGAAGACATCATCCCCAAGGCACGCGGCCAGGCCAGGAGCATAGTTTTGGAGGCAGAGGGCTACAAGGAGGAGAAGATAAAACGGGCGCAGGGCGATGTGGCGAAATTTTTAGCCGTGCTTCAAGAGTACGAAAAGGCAAAAAATGTAACGCGAAAACGGCTCTATTTGGAAACGATGGAGCAAGTGCTCCCGGGCATCAGAAAGTTTATAATAGATTCCGAGGCTGGTGACGGCCTGCTGAAACTTTTGCCACTTGAGGGTGCCCCATTTACCAGTACCCCGCAAAATCCAAACCCGGAGAGTAGGAGGTCAAGATGAATAAAAAACTTATCAGTATGATTGTATTCATTGCGATAATTGCAGCGGCATTGGCAACTTCACTGTTCACTGTAGATGAAACTGAACAGGCCATTGTTACTCAGTTGGGAAAATTCGTAAGAGAAGTAAAACAACCCGGCCTGCACTTCAGGATACCGCTGATTCAGTCAGTGCACAGATTCGAGGCCAGGGTTATGGAGTATGACGCCGCTGCGGCAAACATTATGACCGACGACAAAAAGTACATGGTTATTGATAACTATGCCCGGTGGAAAATCGTCGACCCGCTCAAATTTTACCAAACCGTGGCAAACGAGACCGGCGCCCAGGAAAGACTGGATGATATCGTCTTTTCTGAGTTGCGCGAAGAGCTTGCCAGGCACACGTTGACGGAAATAGTGTCTGTCAACCGCCAGCAGATAATGCACAAAGTGGCCGAGCAGTGCGCTCAGAAAGCCGCCGACTATGGAATCCAGGTTATCGATGTGCGAATAAAGCGGGCTGACCTGCCGCAGAATGTTACCCATTCGGTCTTTGACCGAATGAAGGCCGAAAGGCAGAGAATCGCAAAAAAGTATCGCTCTGAAGGCGAGGAAGAGGCTGTAAAGGTTAGGGCACAGACCGACAAAGATAAGACAATCCTGCTCGCCGAAAGTTACATGCAGGCCGAGAAGTTAAAAGGCGAAGGTGACGCCGAGGCACTCAAAATATATGCCAAGGCATATGAAAACGATCCTGAGTTTTACTCATTTGTTCGGACATTGGAAGCTTACGTAAAGTCGCTTGGCGAAGGTACGACGATTGTTTTACCCGGCGATTCGGAATTTTTTCAGTATCTTAGTCCGCCGACAGAATAATAGATTTTGATAGTTCGTTCCTTCAAGAATCCCGTTTTAAAATCAAGTTTCAACACTCGAACTTTGAGTATTTTCCTGTTTCCTCTTTTAATTATCTTGTGTCATCACAGCCGTATATCTCTTTAGCAGAAGACATGCCAAATTGACAGATTCTTCAGGGGGCTGGATAGACCTTTTGTCGGTTACAAAACCTAGCCGGCGGTCGATGTGGCCGAAGATGAAAACTCGATTCTTGTCAGGGCGGAAATACCGGGCTGCAACGCCGAAGACATCGACATCTCAGTTTATGGTAATACGTTGACCATCAGCGGAGAAAAGAAATTCTCGGAGGAGAAAAAAGAAAAAGGTTATTACCATATTGAAAGCAGCTACGGCAGCTTCAGAAGAGAATTGACACTTCCGACGGATGTGGATTCTGAAAAGGTTGATGCTACATGCAAAAACGGCGTTTTGTCCATAACGCTGCCGAAGGCCGCTCAGGCAAAAGCAATCAAGGTCAGGGTCAAAGGACAATAATATCAAGTTGTCTGGGTAAAAGATAAAAGCTGTTTAACGGCAAAACATTACTTCCTCTTTTGCGTTCCTTTGCAAAAGAGGAAGTTTTTTGTTTTTCCCGTTTGGTCCCGTTCGGTTTTTTACCCTTTTTGACGGAGCGGACTGGGTAAAATTGCTGCTGATTATATTGATTTTTGGGATTTTTATCGGCTGGTCCCATAAAAGGATAAAGTTTTTTGCTATTCTTTGCCGAAAAAAAGTTTATAGGGCTTTGAGCCTTTATTAATATTAAAAAGGGTGTTTTTTTGTTGTATAAAAGCGGCCTTCCGGTTATTTTTTCCGATGGTTCCGTTTTACCGTAAAGAACTGAACATGGATGTCTCAGAGACTGGAGAAAACTATGAAAACCATAGCGATTGTGAATCAAAAAGGAGGTTGTGGTAAAACGACGGTGGCGATTAACCTTGCGAGTGCCTTGGCCGGATTAGGTCAAAGAGTTTTACTTATCGATATGGATCCCCAGTCGCATTGTGCGGTCGGCCTGGCGGTTCCGGAAGAACAAATCGAGCAGAGCATCTATGATGTGCTAATCAGCAGGAGCAGGAACGAGCCGATCAAGCTGACGGAAATACTCTGGCAGATATCCGACGGATTGGAGCTGGCACCGGCCAGTATCGATCTGTCCGCATTCGAGCAGCAGATGGCGGGCATCGCCGAACGAGAGTTCTGCCTGAAAGAAACGTTGGATGACATAAGCGAAGATTATGACTATGCGTTGATTGATTGTCCTCCCGCCGTAGGTTTGTTGACGTTCAATGCGCTTCGGGCGGCGACCGATGTTATTGTTCCTGTTGAGACCGGTTATTTTGCACTCCATGGGCTTAGCAAGCAGCTCGAGACTCTCAGTGTGCTATGCAGACGAACGAACCACGATATAGACGTGAAGGTCCTGGCAACGATGTATGACATACGAACAAAGATGGCCAGAGAGATTTTGGCCGAGCTGCGCAGTCATTTTAGCGATAAAATGTTTCATACGATCGTCACGTTCAATACCAAGATCAAGGAAGCTTCCAGCTTCGGACAGCCCATCAGCGAATACGATCCGGCAAGTAAAGGTCATAAGGATTTTCGCTCGTTGGCATCGGAAATCATGAGTTTTCTGGCAAAGCAGCAGCGTCATGATTATGTCAATTCTCTGGCGAGCCAGCTCGAATCTATTAGTGCTACCGCAGACGAGCTGCTCCAGGCGACAAAACAACAGGAGCAAACCGAACCGATACAGCAGGACATCGAGCCGGAAAAACGTCCGGAGGAAGATTTTACATCCGTCGAAGCGCGTGCCTGGGAGGATCTCGAAGCTGCCGTCGAGGAACCCGAAGTACCTGTCGTCGAGGAATCTGAAAAAGTAGAATTGCCGATTGAGATTAAGGAAACTACCGAGGAGCGCACCGCTGCCAAATTGTCGGATTATTACGGTGTTGACCAGATTAACGACGCGATAGTGTTTGTCTCTCTGTACCCGCGGGCCAAGAATGTACAAATAGCCGGTGACTTTAATAATTGGCAGCCGCAGGAGACACCTATGCAGAAGGTCGGCGACAGCGGCGTTTGGCAAACCCAGCTAAAGCTGCCGGCCGGCCGGTATCGTTACAGGCTTGTCGTTGACGGGCAATGGCAGCAGGACCCATATAACGAGCTGACGGAAATAAATCCGTTCGGTGAGTATAACTCGGTCGTTGAAATAAAATAATATCATGCGCGCTGCCGCAGAAAGTTCCGTCAGATGGCTCCAGGCTGCAGGCAGTAAACGCTGTAAAAAGAAAAAGGAGCTCCAAAGCTGTTTTTACCCTTGATGTAAAAGTATCGCCTTAGAGCTCCGAAGGACTAGACCATGAAAAAAGCCCTTTTTTTAGGTAGCCCTCTATCCTTTATGTCATTTCCAGTTTTTCCCGAAACGTGAATGGTCTCGAAAAATTATCGGCGCCCGGTAGCTGTTTTTGCCTGCTTAGCTTGTGAGGTACAAATACAGGACCGGCCATACCGGCGCCTGATGAGCGTAAAAACGACAGATCGTTCGCCTCGGGAATTATTTCCTCCAACCCCAATAATGACACTGTCGTACTACTGTTAATCACTGAAATAGTCATTCTCAAAGGAGCAGATCACCGGTTTATGAGTGATGACTCCGAACCTGTTAGGGTTTGTGTTTGTCGGAAATTTAAATATCTTCCCTGAATGTCAAAAACCTTCATCCTTGAAGAGGTGACCGGTTTAATTGATTTTTTCATATACGTTAGTACTTTTCAGGGTAAAAGAGATATTCCGAGACGGTTTATCGTCAGAGTTCTGTTGACTATAACACCTGCTGCTGAATCGATTCCAACAGCTATGAAATTAGCACTGACTCCGTAAGGAGAAGTAATAATCTGCCCGCCTGACCCAATGAAGTTTTGTATTGCAATTGTGGAACCAAAAGCACCATTGGCAATCGTATTTTGCGAAAACGCCGCACCGAGGCTCTGGTTTTGTGTCCCTAATGAGAAGTAACCCGGCAGAGAAGACTGGTTTTGTGTGCCTGTGGCTACGGCGTTTTGTGCAAAACCATAATCACCGTATAACCCCGCGGTTACTGCAGCCTGTACAAGCGTAGAATTCGAAACCTGCATATATTTTGTGCCGCCGTTACCGTCGGTAACCATCTGAAAAGTGGTTATGGGTGTGGCGTTAAAGTTTACCACCGAGCCTGTAGATGTTCCGGAAAGAACACCGACAGTGCTTGAGTCAATGTTGAATCCCTGCGCCTGGTTAATATTTGCGAGGGCAGAGCAAGGGAGCAGAAGGAGGAGTGCAGTTAGTAGTGCAAATCCTTTATACATTTTATTTAACTCCTTATTGTTTTTGTCTATTACCGTCGATCAATTTATTAAGCAACTTCCTGCTCGCTAATACCGGAATTAGAAGGTAAAAAGGGGAGCCCCGAAAATTGCCCTCTTGTTAGACAGGATGTCAAATTTGAGGGCTCCCCACGGATTCCGCTTTAACGAGCGATCAGTTTATTAATAAACAGTCTGAGTCTGCGTCGTATTGGCCATCAGTGTAGTCGCCAGTGCGGTAGTCGAATTAGCACCACCGCATGTTTGGCTGGTTTGAAGAGCATCGATGGTAGAAGACTCGTAAGCGCTGCCGGCGGCATTCGAACCGGTCTGAGACTGATCCAAGACTGCATCGTTTGTGGCGTCGCCACCACCGGGACCATCTGATCTTGCCAGTACCTGTTGTGCCGCCAGCCCAAGGGTTTGCACCTGTGATTTTGGATCAGTACTAAAGCCGATAAACTGATCTTGATAACCACCTGCATCCATAAAGGTGTTGACGTTAATGATACCACAGTTGCCATGAGCCGAGGCGTCCTGTAGCAGATCGGCATCCTGAGTTTGTACGGCCTCAACGTCACATGATTCGTTGCATGATCCATGGCTAGGGCCGAACCTTTGGATGGACACAAAGCCGGGACCAAAGTTGGGTATCCCGCATGGCTTTGCGTTGCAGGGAGAACTTTGTATATTGTCGATATACAAATCCTGTGTGGCGCCAGCACATGCATCACCATGGGTCAGAGCCAATACTATGCCCATACCGGGACTGGCTACATCGCCGACACTGAATGTCTGCTGCTGGTAAACCGATCCCGGGAGTACTGTGTTTGCTATGGTGACAGAGGAAGCCATCAATAGTATTGTCATAAAGATAGCAATTTTCTTTGTCATTTCATAAACTCCTTTTATTAACTTTCATCCTTTAATTTTCCTGATTGCTGATCACGCATCGGCAATCACAACGTAAAAGAAACTTTCATTGTCCTGTTTTTATGCCACCTCCTTTCTCCTGTCAAAAGAATGCCGTGTTTAATATTTTTGGGAACTTCTCATTTTCGTGTCAATTAACGTATTGCCATATAGTCCACCTGTTGTTGTGTACCAAATCCTGCCATATCATAAAGTTCCTGACTAATTTCCATTCCGAGCTGCTGTTGTTTCTTTATTTTTGCCGGAGCTGGAACCGCCCGTGCTGTATTGTTAATATTTTGATTTTGAGGGAGTATAACCTTAGCATGAATCTTTTCGTAAAAGGACTGGGGGATTGTTCTCCTGCGCAGGACTTTGGGATCATAACGATAACATTCGGCGCTGACCATGGCTTCACCTTTGCCTTCGGTGATTCCCTTTGAATGTCCACCGAGAAGAGAAAGTGAGTAGTTTGTCTGGCTATATGCTCCGCCTGCAGCAGGGAATGTGAAATTAGAGCCGATGGTAACACCTTTCATGCCCCCGGAGATAAACATAATATCAACGTTCCAGGGCAGGGCCTCGGCTATTGCGGCTTCATAGACGTGGTCCCAGTTGCGATCTATCGTGCCTTCGAGGCTTATCTTTCCCACATAAGCAATACCCGATTGTCTTAGAAAATCTTTGTTGATGTTGGAATCTATAAAGACCAGAAGAGGTTTTCCTCTTGGCCTGCGTGTGCGTATAACCGAACTTGCTATCTCGAATCCTCTGCCGTGATGGAAATTATCCGGTCCACCAAATACGGCTCCAATGCTGTTCAAGATGCCCCCGATAAAATCGAGAGGTCCGTCGTGTGGTAACGATTCGAGAACGCCCCGTAACTCTCTCATCTCGGCTGTATTGCCGGGATTGAATGTCCGTTCATACACTCTGTCGTCTCCATTGGGGCCGTTTTGGAAATAGGCCTTTACCGGGCCCCAGCCTCCATGAGGCCATGAGGGTAAATACGGGGGGAACATCGATACCGGAGATGTCCGTGATTCATAATTTGATGTTGAGTTGGTGCTGATCGAAGAGATGGAGCCGGAACTTGCGTCACCACTGGTAGCATAAGAGGATGAGTCGCCGCCCTGGGCATTTGCATAGCCCTGACCCTGCATGTTTTGGTTGTTTATGGAAGTTACTTCGTTTGACGATACTACGGTTGATGGGCTGTTTTTATTAATGTTGCCATAGACAATCAAAGGTTGGTGGCATGTTAGAATAAGAACCGTAGATAATAAAAAACTACGCTTTTTCATGGTCATTCTCCTTAACAGAAAGTCTTTTTCCTTTTCAGACTGATTCCTTAAAATCACCCTTCCGGTCTGTCCTGATATGTTCTTGATATTACGATTACTGTTGCCTCCTTTCTTTATCCCTGTATTCCAGTCAGGCACGAATGCGTATTTCAAAATTCAAGCGCTCTTATATCCCATCTTGACGCCTTTAGGGCATCAATCGCTAATCAATCGGCATAGTTCATATGCGAAATCTTTTAGCTGGGTTAATTCGAGGATGCTATTAACAGGCTTTATTTTATCGGACTTGTGATTTTGAAAGGAATGTTTTTTTAAATCATTGTGTCTATCGGTTATGTTTCTGCATAACACATCTCTGGCAACTACCATGTTACAGATACCGTTAAGCCTTTAATAAAAAGAAGTTATGTGGAAAGACAATACCAGGATAATACAATAGAAATGCGTTATTCAGAAATGAAAACAGGCATTTGTTCGAATGGCAAGAATACACCGTTTACCTGTTAGATTTTGTGTCATAATGTAAAAAAGGGGTTAAAAGGACAGTAAATTGCCCGCTTAACGAGAGGCTATAGCTAATATCGAAGGTATAGGTAACTTGATATTCACGGCCTTTTTGAATAAAGAAAGAATGGTATATTCAGAAAACATAAGGAAGCGAGCAGCTTTAATAAGAATGCAAATGTTTATCCGAAAGTCTTATATTGCACATATTACCAGTTTTGCGGAGTATTTTTTCAATCGCAGGTTTTGAAGCAAATGGATTATTAGCGATAGGATTATTCTGCTCAAGCTTTGTGCTTATCCAAGTTTTAATACTAAACATTAGATATCTTGACTTTAGTTGTCTCTTTGCTTCCACCAGTAAAAAACGAATAACGTAGGCTAATATTTACCGAAATTTCGATAGCTCCGGTTCACTTGAAACAGAAAGCTTGTGTCGAGATGTCCCTCTGATCACTATTCGGGGATGCCGGGTCAAAAGGAAATTAACGCCAATCTGTCCGTATCTGGTCGGAATCGTCGGTAATTTTGGAGTTATTGATTCCGTAAACTCTCCGATAAGGGTTGCTTCCCGGATCGAGTGATATAGGGCGATGGTCGCAGTGATTGGCGGTAACGACAGGTGAGGTCCCGTATCAAATCGTATCTGGTCGTTGTTGGATACTTGGCTGTTGTATCCTTAAAATTGTATCCTGGAAGGAATACCTGTCCGTTATAGTTGTTTTCCAGTATCCATTGCAGTTTAAATACACTGTCGAATTCTTATCGATCCAGGCTGACTCCGTATCATTGATTTTAATTTCTCTGAGGGATTCGCTGTTCCGACGTCTTTGACTTCTCTGTAGATAAGTGTAGAATCGAATGTTAATACTCGGCAGTAAATTAGCATCAGATCAGTTGCTCAATTACAAGAGAATATCTCCTTTGTGTAGTTAGAATGGCAACAAGCCGGATGTTATAGGACGCCCGAGTTCTTCTCGATTACCTTCTTTTCCTGAGCCTTTTTGAAATCGGCCAATTTTTTACGAAGGTTCTCGTCGGCTAAGGACAATATTTGCGCGGCTAATATTGCCGCATTTTTTGCCCCTGCTTTACCGACGGCCATTGTCGCGACCGGCACTCCCGGTGGCATCTGCACTGTGCTTAAAAGGGCATCAACTCCTCCTAATCCGGCACCTGAGGTTAGCGGCACGCCGATTATGGGTAAGCTTGTATGAGCAGCCAGAGCCCCCGCCAGATGTGCGGCCATACCGGCGGCGGCGATGATTACCTTAATGCCGTTTTCGGCGGCGTTTTGGGCGAATTCAGAGGCGATTTTCGGTGTCCGGTGGGCCGAGATTATCCGCACGAGAGGCTTGATACCGAAACTCTCAAGCTGCTCGATGCAGCCTTGCATCGCGTCCATATCGCTGTCAGAACCCATTACTACCGCCACTGGATTAGTTCCCGGCTCCCTCGTATTTTTTTCAGATACCATTTGTCATCTCTTTTATTGAAGTTACAATGTTGTTTCAAATCATGCTTTTATAATAACTACCGGATGCCCATAATGCAAGTTTACACGGTGCCGTGTACAAAGTAAACTAAAACCGTGCGGACGGGAAGGAGTTTGGAATTGCTTTAGCTTAAGGAGTGGCAAAAATGCAAACGAGGAAATCGATTGTAGCCGGGCAGTTTTATCCCGGTCAGCATGATGCCTGCATAGACGAAATCAACAACTGTCTGGATGCAGCGACGATTAGTGAGCCGCTGCCCGAGACAATAGTCGCCGGTATAGTTCCACATGCTGGATGGGCTTTCAGCGGCAGTTTGGCCGCGATGGTGTTCCTGGCGATCAGACAACAGCACGAGAAGGCTCATACCTTTGTAATATTCGGTGCCGCTCATAGTTACTTTGGAGGCATGCCCGCCGTTTATGACAGAGGCTTCTGGTCAACGCCGCTCGGCGATGTTCCCGTTGACGAGGAATTGGCCGAGGAAGTGTTGGGTATGGGTCCGGCCGAAAGTAATTGCAATGCGCATCGGAGCGAGCATAGTCTCGAAGTGCAGGTCCCGTTTATTCAATATCTTTTTGCCGGTGCGAAGATTCTGCCGATCCTTGTGCCCCCGACAGTTCAGGCAATAACTCTGGGTGATAATCTTGGCGGGATTATCCAAAAGAACAAGCAAAAGAAGATCATCTGTATCGGCTCAACGGATTTGACCCATTACGGCCCGCACTACGGCTTTATGCCTGAGGGCCTCGGTCAGGATGCTTTGAAGTGGGCCGATACCGTTAATGATAAGAAGTTTATCGATTTGGCTCTCGAGCTTGAGCCGCAGAGTTTACTTGCCGGTGCCGCTGAAAATCACAATGCCTGCGGACCCGGTGCCGCGGCGGCGACGATAGCGGCGGCAAAAAAACTCGGGTCGAAGAAAGGCATATTGCTTGCACATACAAACAGTAACAAGGTGATGCTCCGAAAGATGGGGACATCAAGCACCGACAGCGTCGGTTATGCGGCAATAATCTACTGAGGATTATCACGGCCTTTGTTAATTTTGTAAGGAGAATATGACTCAGACAAATGATCGCGAACAGTGGCACAGCCGGGCAGCTTTCATCATGGCGGCAATCGGCTCGGCCGTTGGACTTGGCAATGTGTGGCGTTTTCCTTACGTGGCCTATGACAGTGGAGGCGGGGCTTTTTTGATTCCCTATTTTACGGCACTTTTTACCGCCGGTATTCCCATGCTGATTCTCGAGATGGGACTGGGACAGCGAATGCAGAGAGGTGCCCCGTTGGCGTTCGGCGGAATTCGAAAGCCGCTGCAATGGTTCGGCTGGTGGGCCGCCGGACTCAGTGCCGGAATCGTCATATATTATTCCACCATTCTGGCCTGGTCCTGGGTGTATCTGTGGCATTCGACCAGCCTGAGTTGGGGCGCAAATCCGGAAGAATTTTTCAATCAGGCCGTTTTACATAAATCCGCCGGTCCCGGCGAAATAGGCTGGCCCGTTTTATCACTCGTCATCGGAATGGCACTGACCTGGCTGATAATCTATCTGATACTCAGAAAGGGTGTACGTAATGTAAGCAAGGTTGTGCTGGTAACAGTCCCCCTACCGACGCTCCTGTTGGCAATTCTGCTGGTTCGCGGGTTGACTTTGCCGGGCGCGATGGACGGCATCCGTTATTACCTGACGCCGGATTTCGGCAAGCTGGCCCAGCCGGGCATTTGGCTGCGCGCCTACGGCCAGATTTTCTTTTCGCTGAGCCTGGCGTCCGGGGTGATGATAGGATACGGCTCCTATCTCGGCAAGAAGGCCGAAATCACCAACAGCGCCCTGATTACCGGCCTGGCGAATTGCGGTACAAGTTTCTTCGCAGGATTCGTGGTCTTTTCCATCCTGGGCTACCTGGCGAACATCCAGGAATTACCGGTTGACAGCGTGGTGACTAAAGGTACGGGACTTGCCTTTGTCACCTTCCCGACCGCCATCAGCAAACTACCGATGTTGAACTCGCTATTCGGCATGATTTTTTTCGTGACGCTTTTGACTCTGGGCGTTGATTCGGCGTTCGCTCTGCAGGAGGCGTTCACTACCGGATTCAACGATAAATGGAAAGTCCCGACGGAGAAACTTGCCCGAGCGTTTGTCCTTGTTGCTTTTCCTGTTTCGCTGATTTTTGTCACCCGCGGGGGTTTTTACTGGTTCGATATAGTCGATAAATGGATTTGCGATTTCGGCCTGGTTATCTCCGGACTGGTTCAGTGTATTGTCGTAGGGTATCTTTATGAGGTGGAGGATTTTCGCGATTACCTCAATACTCATTCCGAGGTCCGGCTGGGAAAATGGTGGGTATGGGCGCTGCGATATGTCACCCCTGCTGTTTTGATTGTAATACTCATCGTGAATTTCTACACTGAGATCACCGAAGGTTATGAAAATTATCCGCGGTGGGCGACGTTGCTCGGCGGATGGGGAGTCGTACTGTTCTGGGCCGTGCTCGGATATTATTTATGGAAACGTCCCTCTAAATCAAACGTTCTTTAAGGGAGATTGATTTATGCCGTTATCTGCTTGGTTGATGTTTATATTCGGCTGCGTCGTCCTCTATGGCGGACTCGCCCTCTGCGTCGCAATCGCTGTCCGTAAAAACAAAAAATCCAAATCAACCATTTAGTCGCCTTTGTCGTCCTGATTGCAGCAATGGATCCGGCCTGTGTAATTGCGAGTGCCGTTGGGTATCTCACAGGTAGAGCCTGTCCCACAGAGAGCCGCAAAAATATCTGTGTTTTCCGGCCTTCGGCAAATTCTTCGTACTTATATAGAAAAAGAGTGCCGTCATTGCTAATAACGGCACTCTTAGTAATAAACGCTCTTTTTTACATGAGACGTTTCAGGCTGTAAATTTTACTGTTATTGCTCTACAGCACGCAATCTAATATCGTCCATGAACAAAATTCCTTCGCTTCCGAGAGCGCCGGTTTTTTCCATGCCGATACCAACCTGTGTTACATTCGACAAATCGATATTAAAGTCCGACAAATAGATGTTCCACTGTATCCATTCTCCAGCCGATATATCAGCCGCATTACCACTGTAAATTACCTTGGAGTCGTTAAGCTTGGCGTACAACTGCTCGGTCCCGGCAGCATTGTTCGGATCGCCGTAGAACCACAGACTTAGAGTATTAAAATCGTGTGTCCAGTCACCTCCAAGTGTGCTTATTGGCAACGTTACTTCTGAGTAGCTTGCAGAGGTGTTATTGTATAAGAAAGGACCGGATTGTTTACCACCGTGGATGATATTGGCCTCAACGAAATGCTCACCATTGGCAAAATCAGGAGCGGGGTAACCTATGGTAGAACCGTTGACGTTAGGATTGGCAAATCCGTCCATCCAGGTTAAATATATCCTGTTGGTGCCTTCTAAGTCTTCATTAATGTCGTTGTAGGCCTCGAAGTCGTCAATAACAATATGGTCACCCGCAGTGAAGTTCCAGACGTTGCCTCTCCAGGGACTATTGGGATCCGAATCGTTGACCTCATCGACACGCCAGTAATAGGTTTTATTGGATTCGAGAAATCCCGGAGGGTCGTACGAAGTTTCTGTCATACCCTGATTCGTAAAAACATCCCACAGGTCATCCGGAGAAGCCTGGTTGACATCATTGGAATCGGTCCCTAAGTACAGGTTATGCGTAGCAGCATATAATCCCGGCCTCCAGCTTAAGATGGCATCCCTTGGTACATCTTCCGTACCGTTGCCGGGTCTGGGTCCACCGGCTTTTCCCGGATCGATACTTCCACTGAGCATATATTGGATAGTATTTAAGAAAAGCTCCCAGCCTTCATCGGTCAAATTATACCCTCGAGCGGGATTAACGGTTCTGTCGTTACCTTCAACTTCATGCCCGCCTATACTAAAGGTCATTCTCAGGTTCGTAGCATAGGAACCGGCGCCGTCGTAGAACTCAACGCGGTCTTTCCATTCGGCTATCCAAATCCATTCGTTGCCTACTGTTTTTGCAATTAGTGTACCATTGCCGGCATCGGCCGTGCCAATAAACGTACATTGGCCTGAACCTAACGTTGGGTCTGCAACCTGAACCTGGTTATTCGCATCCAACGATATTCCATTGAAGATAGGATGCCCCGGCTCTAATACCTGCATCAGAGGCGAGCCTTGGTCACCATTATTGTTAGGAAGTGTTGTATCTCCGTTGTCGACCCAATTCAAACGGGTGCTCCTGAGCGCGTATGCACAGCAGTTCAACATTGGTACAGTAACAGAGTTCCATAGTGCAGCTTCTGTGGCATCGTTAACAAGAACGCCGCTCTGGGTTGTGGCACTGATAATTACCAGGTCGGCGGTGTTAAGTTCAGCAACATTAGCGTCGGTGAGTGCATCCCAGTATCCCGGCCTGAAATCGATCGTATAACCTTCGTCTGTAAGCTTGTCAACCCACTCCTGAGAATCATTAGCACCATCTTCGTCTGCATCCCAGACCATTGCAACCCAGGTTATATTCTGGGCATTAACAGATGTAATTACACAAAAGCTAAGTAATAAAACTAATGGGATAAGTTTCTTACCCATAATAAACCTCCTTTAAGCATTAAAATATATCTTGTTTTTCAGATTTAATGAAGAATGCTCTAGCAACTTCTGTGTGACAGCTGTAGATACACCATTCAGAGCAAGCACAGAACCAAAGGTCTTTCGTAAATCATAAAATTTGAAATCATCCAATCCAAGTTTACGACTGTTCTTTTTCCCAGTGCACAGGCTGAAAATATCATCAACCTTAACCTTCATTGCTTCCATCGTTGGTAAAACTACTGCTATCCCAGTTCAAAGCACTGTATGACGATCCGACCAACAGAACATTAACAATGACAGCACTCTTAGTCTTAACAACGTAAGACTGAAAAACGCTCTTTTTACATAACATCTCTTTCAAAGAGTAATTAAATTGTAAATTTTACTGTTATTGCTCTACAGCACGCAATCTAAAGTCATCCATGAACAAAATACCTTCGCTTCCGGCTCCGGTTCTCTCCAGGCCGATTACAATCTGCGTAACATTCGTCAGATTGATATTAAAGTCCGCCAGGGGTATCTCTACGTTTTGCCATTCAGCCAGTGTCAGATCTACGCCACTTATCACTAACTTGGAGTTATTCAGCTTAACATACAACTGCTCTGTTCCGGCATTGTTCGGATCGCCGTAGAACCAGATACTTAGAGTATTAAGACCTTCCTGAGTCCAATCCTGGCCAATTGTCATTTGACTCGTGCTCAATGAGACCTCGGAGTAGCTTGCAGTAGTGTTATTGTACAAGAGAGGACCGGACTTATCGCCGCCGTGGATAATATCGGTCTCAACAAAGTGCTCACCGTTGGCAAAATCAGGATCAGGGTAACCTATGGTAGAACCGTTGACGTTAGGATTGGCATATCCGTCCGACCATACCAGATATATCCTGTTGCAATCTTCCTCGCCCTCATTGATGTCGTTGTAGGCCTCGAAGTCGTCAACAATAACATAGTCGCCCGTGGTGAATCTCCAGACCTTGCCTTCCAAGATCATTTCCGGATTATTTTCATTGACCTCGTCGATACGCCAATAATAGGTCGTGTTCCATTCAAGAAGACCTTCAGCGGGTGCATATTGGGTATTGTCAAGATCCTGTCGGCCCTGATAGATACCCGATGTTGTCACATCGGCCTGAGCTACGTCGTTATAATCAGTGCCGAAGTAAACATCATGCTGGGCAGCATCATCTCCCTGAATCCATTCGAGAACAAGCGCACTTTCGACA
The DNA here is from genome assembly GCA_964431695.1 of uncultured Pirellulales bacterium. GTDB lineage: Bacteria > Planctomycetota > Phycisphaerae > Sedimentisphaerales > Anaerobacaceae > JAFGPS01. The sequence goes on from CAYSKI010000004.1 coordinate 72,463, forward strand.
TCCGTTTCGCCATGAGAAGGATCCGGAGCTGTGGCTCTTATAGGCCTCGACAGTACGGCCGGTGAAATAATTTGTCGAGGTATGGTTGAACTTTGCCACTTTAACTGTGCTATTGCATCTCCGGCTTCGTCGAAGAATTCCATTACGAGAGATGCCCAACCGGCCTCAAGATATATCGATTCCTCGTCTTCTATGGCCCAGGCATTGTCCGAATTCCAGTTATCGACAAGCAATTCTCCATCTATCCACAATCTGGCGTTGTCATCACTTATAGAATAAAAAGTATAAGTGTCGGAAACCGGAATTTCTATCTCACCTGTCCACCTGGCCGAAAAGCCGTCCGTATCTACTGCTGGATCGGGAGAATCACCTCCCCATTCAAAATCTATTTTAGGATCTACGCGGGTGAGAACAGGATCGCCTGATAAATCCGTGTTGTTAAAGTACTCGGCTTTCACACCGTTATTGGGACCGACGGTGCTAAAAGACCAGACAGTTCCCTGATGTGTTGTTGAGCCGTCGAACTCATCGACCATCCAGAAATATTCCGTATTATAGTCGAGCTGACCCGGTGAGAAATTAGGATCTTCGACAGTCCCCTTGTCCGCAGCCGAAGCACGTGTTGACACAAGGTCTTGATTTGTATGGAAATATACATGATGCTCGGTCGCCCCCGCCCCTCCTGTCCATCTTAGTAAGATGTCCGGACTGACATATTCAGCTCCATCATCGGGAATGGGTTTAGAAGCTGTAAGCGGAAGGATAGTAAAGCTCCAGACGTCACCCGGATGGAGGACAGTACCGTCGGATGTGGTTTCCGCGACTCGCCAATAATATGTATTACCTATTTCAAAATCGTAATCATCGTAAATCCCCTGACTCAATAAACCGATATCGGTGTCGCCGGTTCCATTTTCCACATCTTCGTAATTCTCACCTATATACAAATGGTGATTAGAAGCGGTTTGTCCGGGTATCCAGGAAAGTTCTACATCTGTTGTGGACAATATCGATTTGTCATCCGGTAACGGTGCCGTAGCCTTTAACTGTGTCGGCATAAGCTCACCTATCTCGGCCTCCGACAGCGCTCGATTATAAATTCGTACATCATCGATAAGGCCGTCCCAGTTGCGTCCTGCCGCTTCGGGATTTTCGCCGATGAGCACATTCGCTGCATTAACACCGATGGGCGACGTAGTAGCAACGGTTCCATCAAGCGAACCGTCCAAATATACGTTGATGTTTGCGCCATCATACGTTCCGGCAACGTGATGCCATTCATCATAGCCAACCGGAGTATCTCCAGGAATCGAAGGATTGGAAGCCGACCAGATAGTAATACCAAAGTGAAATCTCGGTTCCATATTTTCGTTGCTAATTCTCCATGAGTATTCACCCTTGGCAACGACACATGCCCATGCAGTAGGGATAGACCTGATAGTTACCCATGCGGCGAGCGTCATTTCGTTAGCAGTATCAAAGACCGGATCATACCCGCAATCCACATAGTTATCATCACCGTCAAAATCCAGTGCACCGTCGATATACCCGGCAACCCATTGCGCGCCTCCTACAACAGTACCGTCATTACCATGGCCGGATGAATCAGCAGCGACGGTGCCGGATATCTCATCCAGCTTCCACAATCCAATAAGATTTGGGTCGTCTTGTGCTTCTGTGATATTCGCACTAACCAAAACAAGCAAAGAAACACAGGAAATTAAATATAACAGATTTCTACACATAACCTTTACTCCTTCATAAAGTGCAATAATAAACTATGCTTTGGCAACGCACCAAAACACGTATTATATAAACAGGTATTAAAAAACTTTTACGGATTAGTTTGTCCCGGCCTCGAGTAACTGCAAACAGAACGCCCTATAAAAATTTCATTTTTTTTACTTTTATTGATTTGTGCATTTACTTTAAGAAAATACCGATTGAAATGAAACCACCTCCTTTCCTTTATGCTTGTTTTATAGAAGCTAAATGCAGTTTACAGATTATTTAACGGGCATTAATGTTCAAAGACTCTATATTATATAAGCTGCGAACGAAAAGTTACTCCATCAGGCATATAAGGTTAAACAGAAAACCGCAATTGCTTTATTATAGATATTTTATACAAAATTTGCGGATTTGTGAAGCAAAATTCCCTAAAATGCGTCAGAAAAACAAAAAAATTCCCTTATCTTTCAAGTTCGAGGAAATTGGCTCAATTCATAAATCCTTTACTGGGCGTCGATTAGCTAAACACCCTATTAAAAGTTTTTCCTGAATATTTAGTTTTCAAGATAACACACGTCTGAATTTGCCTTAACTTTGCCGATATAGTGTTTTTAATGTCCGTCTGAAAAAAACAAAAAATCCAAATCAACCAACGAGCCGCAGGTGCCGTCCTGATTGCAACAATCGACCCGCCTGTGTAATTGCGAGTGCGGTTAGGTATTTAATGGGGAGAGTGTCTCATAGAGAGCCGCAAAAATACCAGTGTTTTCCGGCCTTCGGTAAATTCTTCGTACTTATAGAAAAAGAGTGCCGTCATTGTTAATGACGGCACTCTTAGTGATAAACGCCCTTTTTCACATGAGACGTTTCTGTCAAATAATTACCAAGTTGTAAATTTTACGGTTATTACTCTACGTAACGCAATCTAATGTCGTCGAGGAGCAAGATTCCTTCGCCTCCGGTCGCGCCGGTTCTTTCCAGACCAATTATAATATGAGTGACATTTGCCAGATTGATACCGAAGTCCGTCAGAGGTACCTCTGCATTTTGCCATTGAGCCTGTGTCAAATCAACACCACTTATAACCAGCTTGGAGTTGTTCAGCTTGACGTACAACTGCTCCGTTCCGGCATTGTTCGGATCGCCGTAGAACCAGATACTTAGAGTATTAAGACCACGCTGCGTCCAGTTACTTCCAATTGCCGTTGCGCTTGTGGGCAACGCCACTTCTGCGTAGCTTGCAGTGGTGGTGTTATATACCAACGGACCTGACTGATCGCCGCCATGGACGATATCGGTCTCAGCGAAGTGCTCACCGTTGGCAAAATCAGGAGCAGGGTAACCTATGGTAGAACCGTTGACATTAGGATTGGCATATCCGTCCGACCATACCAAATATATCCTGTTGCTACCTTCTAAGTCTTCATTAATGTCGTTGTAGGCCTCAAAGTCATCAATAATAACATAATTACCCGAGGTGAAGCTCCAAACTGGCCCAATCCATGGACTATTCGGATTGCTATCATTGACCTCATCGATGCGCCAGTAATAGGTCGTATTCAGCTCAAAAATACCGGGATTGAAGCTCTCGGTACCCCGCGGCTGCGTGCCTTTATATTCGGGTGAGCTTGTGTCGGCGTCTCGTACGGCGTTCGGATCAGTCCCGAAGAACACCAGGTGATTGGAAGTATAGGTGCCGGAATTCCAACTGAGGACCTGTGTCAGCTCGATATCCGTAGCGCCATTAACCGGAGAGGCACCATAGGCATTCACAGGCAGATAGGGCGACAGGTAGTTGCCCTGTATGATTTGCAGGTCCGGGGTGCCGGCGCCTTCCCAGGCCACCTGGCAGTGGTCCCATGAACCGAAGTCCTTCCATCTGACCATGATATAGTACTTCTCGCCGGCCATAAGGGAAATCGGAACGGATTTGATAGAGAAGATATTGTACGATCCCCAGGTATTCTCAGAAGCAAGTAGCACTATGTTGGTCGGATCGTCATTCGTGCTCAGCCACAGCTCGCCTTGGCCGCCGCTGGAGAGATAGAATGTATAATCCCCGGTTACCGGACAATATAGCCAGCCGTAAATTTGTGCGCCATAACTGTCGCCAACGCCGTTCACGGTGCCGAGTTCGGTCAACGCCTCGCTGCGCGTGGGGCTATCCGGGTATCTCGCGTCATTCAGCAAATTGACCAGAGTGTGGTCACCTTCGACGTTTTCCCAGAAGTCCATCGTGATCGTGCCCATTTCAGGCAGAGAGGTCGTAAAGCTCCAAACATCGCCTGTATGTGTGTTAGTGCCGTCGGATTCGTCAACCCGCCAATAATAGGTTTTATTCCGTTCCAGAAGTCCGGGAGTATAATTCGGATCGGTTACAGTACCTTTATCTGTCCCGCCGGTACCGGCCTGGACATCGTCGAGGTTATCGCTGAAAAATACATGATGCTCAACCGAGCCGGCGCCGGCAAGCCAGCTTAGTGTGCCATTAGGATCGGCGAATAGCGAACCATCGATGGGGAAGGGAGTGAAGGCGGTCTTCGGGGCAACTGTAAAACTCCAGATGTCACCTTTGTTTTCCGTGCCGTCTTCTTCAACCTCATCGATACGCCAGTAATACGTTGTTTCCTCGGTAAGACCGTCCTGGTAAGGATTTCCTGCCGAACCTATAGGAAATGATACTTCCATACTACTACCACGGAAAATATCAGTATCCGCTGTTGTAGCTTCGTTAACATCTTCAAAACTCTCTCCAATGTAAACATTGGAAGAAGTTGAAGTGTATCCCGGAGTCCACTGAAGCGTTATTTGATTGGTTGTAATAATGGCTCCGTCTTCCGGTACAGGGCGCCGGGCTATATTATAAGGGGTCAATGTGGAAATCACCACACCGTTTAAAAAGCAATAGTACCAACCCGGGGGATCCGGGTAGCTGGTTGATGGATTAGGTGTAGCTTCAAGGACGATAGTGCCGGTGTCATCGGAGGTGGCATTACCAGAAAAGGCATAGGAGTCTTCGGCATCAACGGTGCTTCCACCAGTGAAACTGGAGGTGACACAAAATTCCCCATTGACTAACCAGTCTATGGCATGAGTCTCCGCACTGGGTCCATCCCAGCTATATATGGTGATTTCGAAAGTTTCGTTGGATTCCAGCCCGGAAAACGTGAAAATTATTCCACCATTGACGGTGAACCAAATGTCGCGATAGATCAGTTCTAATGGCATTCCACCGGCGTGCAAGCGAGTCTGGATACTCTCTCCAGGTTCCGTGGTTGAGATATCAATCTTGATGCCTTCGATAACCATACCGCTGTCGGTAGGTACAAACGCAGTCCAACCGGGCTCGGTCTGAGCGGCGTTATGCGAGGTCCCGAGATCCAGCTTGAGGAACGGATATGTTACCTGTCCTCCGGTGCCTTGTGCATTGGCACAAAGACTGCAGCATAATACTGCCAGGGGCATCAACATCAATGCCTGTTTAATCTTGAGGTTTTGTATAGTTCTAAATACACCACACATTTTTTGTTTCCTCCGAATTTTTGATATTAAATTTATATACACATACGCATCAGTCCATACATGAATTCTGATGCCACTTATACCTTTAATGCCTATTACATTGAATTAATAGAATGTATTGAACCTGTGTTTAGATAATCACCTTCCTGAAAAAAGGATGCCCCAGATTAGGGAGCTACAATTCGTGTTTTAATGTTATTAATTTACATAGGCCACAAGGGCCGCAAATTCTCCTAAATACAATTGAGGCCCTCCTAAAAATTGGAGGACTAAATTAATAATTTTTCATAATTTTTTATTTAGACATCACTTATACATCATTTTTATCTGGATTGGATGGATTGAGAGGATTCCAATTCCAGCACGGGATCTTCCCAGAAACACCTGTCCAAATAGCTATATTGTTCGACGGGCGGGGGCGTCTGGCTGTCTGTAACTACCAGGGTCAAAAAGTGGTCCTGGGAATTCAAGGGAACACGAATTCGAATCAGGTCGGGAATCCGTACATCTTGTTTTACAAATCGAACTTCGCCGTCAACCAACGCCCACAGATCGACTTCTGCCTGATCGGGCTCGGGGAGCGCGGGAATCCCCGCTGTGGAGTCAAAGGCCGTAATCATGGTGCCCGGCATGGTTTGACGGATGGCGTTGAGATCAAAGGTAATACCGATATTGGCAGCTAAGGATAGCCCCGTTAATTGGGCAACGTCCTCGTGGCCAAAAGAGAAAGAATAAAGGGGCACATCGCGATAACGCCAGCCGTTGGTGGCATTCCATTTGGTCCGCCCATCAGTATCAGGGCATTCTTGAAAAATGTGCCCGGCGGAACTCACCACAGAGGGTCCCTGACCACCGTCAGGAACGAAAACACCATCGATATAAGCCAGTTTAGGAACGCGAATATAGTCGTTAGAACATTGATAATGGTCGTCATCATAACGCTCATTAGAAGATTCTTGATTTGCTTCAGACTGCCACGGTTTTGCCGGTCGATAAGGATCATTGGGCCGGCCGGTGATAGGATTGATGGAGCCGTCGGCTGACATCATCCCCGAACCTCCCAGGATGCCGGTGCCAAAGCCATTGCCTCCACCCACTAAATCCGCCAGGCTCAGACGCTTACCGGGGATACCGATGCCATTGGGCTCCGGCAGCTCGCGCAGGAACTGTTGCGCTCCATAATGAGATTGGCCGATATAAACTGCACCCGTCATATCTGTGATGGCACATTGTCCTTGCTTCAGGCGATTTTGAGACAAAGGTTTCTCCCGAATAGACGTGGCCACTGCGACCTCACCATCAAAGACGTGGACTTCTGATTGGCTGGAAGCATCCACAATGACACCGAATTCCGTACCAAAATCCTCAAAGATAGAACTGGGTGTTTCGATAATAAAACCAATAGCTTCAGGTGGAACATTAGCTGTAACGGTACCGGTTTTCAGATACATTCGACCTTTGGATACCAGGCGGAATCGACTGGGTGCCTGTATGATCACCTGGGCTCCTCGTTCAAATGCAATTTCCGCACAGCCTTGTTCCAGGGCCATCCATCCGCGTCGCAATTCTAATGCATCCGGTGTGGTTTCCCACCGAGCGCTGACGGTTCGTTGCAGCGTGGCAATGACAATACGGTCCTTAATAAGGTTAGCAACGATGAAGCCCGTCAGGATCAGTATCCCGCAGATGAATCCAATCTTGGCGGTTCGGGTGGCAATTCTGATCCAGCGGTGCGCTGTTTGCAGGAAGTCTTGAACCATATCGGCAAGGTCCCGTTGATGTGCATAAACCGCCCGGATAAAAGCGCATAATGGACACATCTTCTGAGCTGTTCATGAATTCTTATCATGACTTTATACAAGCCTTGAATGGACCTGTTGGCCTCCTCGGCAATGGCCTTGATAGTGAGGCCGTCCTCATAACGCCGTTTTAAGAGTCGTCGGTCGGGCGAGCTGAGGTGTTTCAAACATAATTTCAGGGCCGCTATACGGGTATCGGTTTGCTCGAAGGCCTCCTCCGCACGAGGCCCCAGCATCTTGATCAAATCGTCACTGAAGATGACACGATGGTGCCCGCCGCGTTTACGATGGTCCATGATCTTATTAAAGGCGATTTTCTTGAGCCATGCTGCGAAATCCGTGCCCTCCTTAAAGGTTCCGAATTTCTCCCAGGCCACGCTGGCCGTTTCCTGCATGATATCTTCAGCATCGGCACCATGCGGGACCAGGGTGAGGACGTAAGCAAAGATTCGGTTTTGGTGTCTCATAAAGAGGCGAAAAAACTCTCTTGTTCTTTTAGATTGCTTCATTTAACGCTCAAACTCAATGCATTTAACGGCAGGTGGCAATTCCTTTAGACCAACCTCACTGTTTTATTGACCTTGATGCAGAAATTGGAGGCAAAAAATTAAAATAAATACATATAGCAGGCAGGCTATATATGGATATGATTGGCTTTGTCCCGTCTTGAGCTGGGTCGAAAGATTTCCGGACCCTCTTTGCTGAACACCTATTGTGCTACACCGATGTCCGGCTTTTCCAAGTTGTTCTTGGTTTCTCTTAACAACAAACGAATATCGACTATCTATAAAATAATAGGCGTTTGTGAATCAACAATCATTGATTAAAAAATCCCCCAAAAACCCATTTTTTTGTATTTATAATTCAACATGTCGCAATGCCGTTTATTTAGCCCCCGGATTCATCCGGCGGGTCCGTAGCCGTAGCGGCTACGGCTAAACAATTTAAAAAATCGGGGATTTTGATTGTATTAGGGCGGTCTTTGGGTAGAATACGTAACGAATGGAATCGCGAATCCTTCGACGAAGCTCAGGACGAGCATCGAATAATGAATAACGAATATCGGAGTTAAAATGGGGGAATAAAAATCTGTTAGCCCAAGGCATTGCCCTATGTTGACCTTGGCCGTAGCGGCCACGGTACCTATGGCACGAGCACCTATGGCACGAGCTAAACAATTTGAAACAGGTCAAATCAGCAATATCCGTGTAATCCGCGGTTGAAAAAATGCAAAACAAAGCCAATTTTAAAATAGGCAATTTAGTATAAGCTCTTTGAAACAAAAAGATTACGAGAATAATAGCGTTTTGGGGTATTTTGCCGGATAAAAAACAAAGCCAATTTGCCGGCCTTTGGCTGGAAATTCGAAGCACAAAGCACGAAGCTCGAAATCCGAAAGTTGTTGATTTGGAGAAACAAATTGAAAACACCCGGCTTCGTACAACTTCGCCGCGGTAAAAAGCCAATCCTGGTTAGCCCCCGGACCGGCTTTGGAGGTGAAAACTGCTGTTTAGAACCTTGTCGTATTTCCGATATATAATTGATGACATATTTCAATTTGAAAACCAAGCCGTGCCCGTTTTGTGCAGAGATCATCCAGGCTCGCGCGATGAAGTGCCGGTTCTGCGGCGAATTTCTCAATACCGCCAAGGCCCGTGCACTACAGGCCGAAGCCGAGGCACAGGCGGATTCGCCTGACGGTGAGGACGGTCAAATCGATGCCGGTGTCATGTTTGCCGGCCGGCCGTCGCTTTTTGGTCTGATACCGGCGTTGATTAAAGGTCTTATAATGCTCGCTATTTTATGGCTGCTTATCAAGTTTCCTGTTGAAAACATGATTAACAATCGCTTCGGGCTAAGTTATAGCGAGGAGCTGGCTCTGACAATCGGTCGATACAGGGAGATTATCGGTTGGGCACTCGGCGGAGTTGTTATCTTTGGGATTTTGTACAAGGCTTTTTACCTCAAGATGATCTATTACGAAGTCTCCGCCGACAGGATTGAATGGAGCCGGGGGATTCTCGACAGGCGGGTTGACAATCTGGATATGTTCCGCGTGATCGACCTGAAACTTCGCCGGAGCATTTTCGATTGCATGTTCGGCATAGGCACCGTCGCGCTGGTGACGACCGACAAATCGGATCCGGAGTTTGTTTTTGAGAAGGTCCGGCACTGCCGCGAACTTTACGATATTATTAAAAGGGCCAGCCTCGAAGCCGACCGCCGCACCGGCGTGGTCCACCTCGAATAAGCTATAGAGGATGTTTTTCGTGGGCTAACAATCTTTTTTTGAGGCTTGTTCCGCCGGGGGCGGAGAAGCCGCCGAGTTTGCCGTCGCTGCGGATGACGCGGTGACAGGGGATAATGAGTGGCAGCGGGTTTTTGGCAAGTGCATTTCCAACCGCCCTGCCGGCATTTGGCCTGCCTGCTTTTTGAGCCAATCCGGCATAAGTTATTGTTTGGCCAAATTTAATAGTCCGGCAGGTAGTGAATACCCGGCGGGAAAATCCGCAAAAACCGTTGAGTGCGACAGGAATATCCGCTCCGAAGTTTACACAGTCGCCGTCAAAATAGGCAATTATTTTTTCCTGGAGGTTTTTGAAGTAGGATTTATCGTATTCGGCATCCGGTAGATTTTTGAGAATTTGGTATTCGGTTTTTCCACGCTCCGGCATGGGAAGGTGTGTTCGGCAAAGGATCGAGTCGGTACCGGCCATGCTGAAATAGCCCCATTTTGTTCGGAAAATTACATATTTCATGGTTTTTTGCATTTTTCACCAAATTACATGCCAATTATATTATCTAATACGGCAAATTAATTGACGCAAGGGCAAAATTTTGTTAGATATATTAGTTTTTACAAAAATGAGCCAATCAATTGAGTTGTAAGCTTTTTTACTATGTCGCTTGAAGAACTGAGAAATAAAATAGATGAAATCGACCATCGACTTGTGCAGTTGCTCAACGAGCGTGCACAAGTAGTAGTAGAAGTTGGTAAGCTAAAGAGCAAAACCGACAAGCCTATCTACGCGCCGGATCGCGAAAAAGTGGTCCTTGAGAAAATTAAGAAGGCCAATACAGGCCCCCTGCCGGACAAATGTCTTGTAGCTATCTGGCGGGAGATGATGAGCGGCTCGTTTTTTTTGGAAAGACCTCTGCGGATCGGTTATCTTGGTCCCGGCGGCAGCTTCAGTCATACCGCGGCGATGCTCAAATTCGGTCAGAGTGTCGAATATGAGCCGCTGACGGATATCGCAAGTATCTTCGACGAGGTCAGCAAGGGACATTGTGACCTGGGTCTTGTTCCCGTCGAGAACACTATGGGCGGCGGCGTAATAGAGACCCTTGATGCGCTTATAGATTCGGACGTCAAGGTTTGTGCCGAAGTCCTGATGGCGATACATCATAATCTGCTGGCGAATTGTTCACTTGACGAGATCGAGGTAATATATTCCAAGCCGGAGGTGTTCGCTCAGTGTCGGAAATGGCTAAGCGCCACTTTCAAGGATGCCCAGACCGTCGCTGTGGCTTCCACCGCCAAGGCGGCGCAGATGGCTGCGAACGAGCCTAAGGCCGCCGCGATAGGCTCCCGTATCGCCGCGGAACTATACGGGTTGAAAGTGGTTTATGAAAATATCGAGGATATTGCCAACAATGTCACCAGGTTCCTTATCATCGGCCGGGAAGACGCAAGACGCACCGGCGAAGACAAGACGGCCATATTGTTCAGCACCGCTCATAAGGCCGGGGCATTGGCGGATGTGCTCGATATTTTCAAGAAATACGAAATTAACCTGACCAATATCGAATCCAGGCCCAGCAAGAAAAGGCAATGGGAATATTATTTCTTTATGGATTTCTTAGGGCACAGAACGGATAAAAAAATTCAGGAAGGACTGGAGGAGTCGCGTAAGCACTGCCTGCAGCTTTCTATATTGGGCAGTTTCCCGAGGGCGACGGAGTTGCTTTAACCGAAATTTGTAGTTGTGGGTTTGTTGTTGGTCCAAGAAACACGAACAGAACATTTTTAGGAGTATTTTATGAGAAAGCCGTTTGTTGCAGGCAACTGGAAGATGAACACGAACAGCCGAACCAGCGTGGAGCTTGCGGATCGTCTTGCTTCCGGTTCCATTGAGACGGCCGGTCATAGTGTCACTGTAGCGGTTTTTCCACCGTTTGTTTATTTAAAGGCCGTCGGTGACGCTCTTAACGGTTCGAGCATAGCTATCGGCGCCCAGGACGTATATTTCGAGCCTTATGGGGCGTTTACAGGCGAGATAAGTATTGCTATGTTGAAAGATATCGGGTGTAACTATTGTCTTTGCGGCCATTCCGAGCGCCGGCACGTTATCGGTGAAACCGACGAGTTGATAAACAGGAAAGTTTCCGCTGCTATAAGCGGCGGACTTTTGCCGGTATTGTGTGTGGGTGAGCTGCTCGAAGAACGCAAAGCCGAACAAACGCAGGAGATCGTGACCCGGCAGATTGAAAAAGGTCTGGCGTCTTTGAGTGCCGAAAAGCTTGAGGCGGTGACAATCGCGTATGAGCCGGTCTGGGCTATCGGCACAGGCCTGACCGCAACGCCGCAGCAGGCTCAGGAAGCGCATGATTTCATTCGCAAACTCTTAGGGCGGATGTATGACGACCGGCTGGCTTCTGAGATGCGTATTCTTTACGGCGGTTCGGTTAAGCCGGATAACGCGGCGGACTTGATGGGTCAGGAAGACATCGATGGCTTGTTGGTCGGCGGAGCGAGCCTTAAAGCGGATGATTTCCTTGCTATTATCAGAGCTGCGGTATAAAGCCGGGTTGATATATCACTTGAGAATTTTTTGTAATAAATAAATGAAATTAATTTTAGAAATAGTCAATTGAAAGGGCAGCTAATATGACTGCTTTTGGGTTATTGGCAGTAAGTTTTATTATGAATGTTGTCGCCGTTCTGTTCGTTTTGTGCTGTATAGCGCTGGTTTTAATTGTATTGGTTCAGAAGGGCAAAGGCGGTGGTTTGAGCGGAGCCTTTGGCGGTGCTATGGCCAGCGGTATCCTTGGTTCCAAAACCGGTGACTTCCTGACATGGGTTACAATCGTGCTTGCGGGTGTGTTTCTGTTTCTGGCGGTGATAATGGCCAAATTCTACAGAGAGGAAGTCAGTGATTATGGAGTGAGCCAGCCGGTTCAGCAGCAGATGCCGACCGGCCAAAGGCCAACTGCAGCGATTGACGAGACCGGGATTAAACCAGGTACGGCTGATGGTAGTAATGCTCTCGGGGGTTCGCAAGCGGGACAACCCGAAGTGTCGGTAACAGCAGAGCAGGAGCTTCCTTCGGGTAGTACTGCGACAGAGGCCGGCGGTGCCGATGAAAAAAGTGATGTGAACTTACCGGGTAGTTAAAACTTAATGAGCTCAGACAATAAGACTGAATATACCCGGATTCGAATTGAAAGCGGAGTCTTATGATAAACAGTATGACCGGTTATGGTCAGGCACAAGGCGAAATTGACGGTGCAAGTTATACTGTAGAAGTTAAAGCAGTAAATAATCGCTACTTTAAGTCCATCATAAAACTACCGGATTTACTGGCCTTTCTGGAAGAGGATATTGAAAAGCTTCTTCGGAAAAATTTGACCCGTGGAACGGTGAACTACGCCCTTCGACTCAAAGAAGTTTCGACGGATGTGCTTTTTAATATAGATGAGGCTGCATTGCAAAAAGTCGTTGAGAAGCTGAATCGGGCCGGATCAGCGGTCGGTCTCGAAGGGTCGTTCGATATCGGTAACTTATTGAGCCTGCCTGGGATTATTCGGCCGATTTCGCCGGATGAGGAAATCGCCAAGCAAACCAGAAAGGCGGTTCTCGATGTTAGCCAGAAGGCTATCGATAAGCTCCGGCAAATGCGCGCCACCGAGGGTAATTTCCTCGCAGAAGAGCTGAAAGGACACTGCCGGGCAATCGAAAAAGATCTCGAGCAGATACGTGTTCGAAGCGCTATCGTAGTGCATGAGTATGCGAAAAAACTGAAGCAAAGAGTAGATACGCTGCTCGCAGAAGCGAAACTGGAGCTGGACGAAGAAACACTTGCAAGAGAGGTGGCGGTTTTTGCGGACAGATCGGATATTTCAGAAGAAATTGCACGGATGGATTCGCATCTGCAACAGTTCGTTCAGAGCTGTGAGGCTAACGATCAGGCCGGGCGGAGACTGGATTTCATCAGTCAGGAAATGCTAAGAGAAGCCAATACGATAGCCAGTAAGACCTCGGACGGCGAGATTACCCGCTGTGTGGTTGATATGAAATGTTGGATAGAACGTATTAAGGAACAAATTCAGAATGTCGAGTAGTTGGTTTTTGGCTCTGGATTTTTCGAGAGCTTTTAGTCATATAAGGGTTGTTGATGGGTGCTTCAAAAGATAAAAAAGGTAAAGTAGTAATAATAAGCGGTCCTTCCGGGGTGGGCAAGAGCACGATCTGCAAAGAGATAGTCACAAGGCGAAATGATGTCTGCCTGAGCGTCTCGATGACTACCCGCCCTAAAAGTGAGGTCGAAGTTGACGGACGGGATTATTGGTTCGTATCACAGGAGGAATTTAAAGAGCGAATCGGCAAGGGATTATTCCTGGAATATGCAGAGGTCTTCGGTCACCTGTATGGGACACCCAGGGACAAAGTCGAGGAGAAGCTTAAGGCGTGCAGGACGGTGATTTTAGAGATCGATGTCCAGGGTGCCAAGCAGGTCAAGGTGCTTTACCCGGATGCAGTGATGATCTTTATTTTACCGCCGAGCGCTAAAGTTTTAGCCGAACGCATGAATCACAGGGGCCGGGATGCCGCTGAGGCGGCGGAGAAAAGGTTGGATGGGGCGAGCACGGAAATCGCCGCCGCCTGGCAATATTATGAATATATGGTTGTAAACGAAGACTTGCAGCAGGCAGTGAATGAATGTGTACAGATTATCGAGGATACAGGGAGCGATAGAAAAGCTAAATCAGGATCCTGATGTTAGTGACGGTTTTTAACGAAATACTATTTACGAGACAATAAAGATGATAGACGAACTAAAAAGTGACAGATTAATCAACAAGGTCGGCGGCAGATTCAAATTAACGGCACTGGTTCAAAAACGACTCGGTGAGCTCTTGCAGGGAGCACGGCCTCTGATCGAGGACATCGAAGGCAAGACTATGCTTGAAATTGTTATTCAGGAAGTTTTAGAAGACAAGATTGCCGTCGATGGCGGAATATCCACACAAGTTTCAGAGAACACCGGCAAGAATTAAAGCCGGTTCGGTCGTCCGATGATACCGGGTGGCGGCAAAAGAAACGAGATGCTTGATAACTTTAATATTTTGCTTGGTGTGACCGGTGGAATCGCCGCATACAAAGCAGTCGATTTGGCCAGCAAGCTGACCGCCGCGGGGGCAAATGTAAATACTGTAATGACGGAAAATGCCTGCCGGTTTGTCGGCCCTAAAAGTTTCGAGGCTGTGACTAATTCGGCTGTTTTAACCGATATGTGGAGCACACCGGAACAATTTCGATTCGGTCACATCGCGCCGGCCGACTGGGCGGATATCGTTATTGTCGCTCCGGCGACTGCGAATATTATCGGTAAAGTTGCGCATGGCATTTGTGACGACCTGCTCAGCACTTTGCTTTGCGCATGTTGGCCGCTGATGAAATCAGGGGCGGTGTTATTGGCTCCGGCAATGAACGATAAAATGTGGGCGAATCCGGCTGTACAAAATAATGTCGAGACCATCAGGAAAATGGGAATCCGGATTGTCGGTCCGGTCGAGGGGCGGCTTGCCTGCGGCACCAAAGGTCTCGGCAGAATGGCCGAACCGCAGGATATATTGGAAGCCATAGAAAAAATCGCCTCTAAAATTACAAAAGCCTGAAGATAAACGTAATAAGCACACCGCGAGAAGCAAGATGCGAATTTTAGTCACAGCCGGCGGCACACGTGAGTATATTGACCCGGTTCGCTTTATTTCCAATGCGAGCAGCGGCAGGATGGGTTATGCCCTGGCCCGTGCGGCACTAAAAGCCGGACATAAAGTGACACTTATCACGGCCCCGACCTCGCTGCGTGTCCCCGACGGCGTTCAGGTTGTCAGGGTAGAGACGGCCGCCCAGATGTTCGAGGCGGTTAAGAAACATTTTGTCGGGAGCGAGTGTCTGATTATGGCTGCCGCCGTCGCCGATTATACTCCCGTGAAAAAATCGAAAATGAAAATTAAAAAATCAAAAAGCGGTTTAACGATAAAGTTAAAACCTACAGTTGATATTTTAAGGTGGGCCGGGAAGCATAAAAACGAGTCACGAGCCACAAGTCACGGACGACGTATTATCATTGGTTTTGCTTTGGAGGACAGGAACCTTCGGAAAAACGCCGAACAAAAGCTCGAAGAAAAGAACCTCGACATGATTGTAGCCAATGAGCCTGGAGCGATTGGGGGAGAGAAATCTTCAGTTCATATTAAAGTTTGCGATCTGCCCTGGCAGGAATTTACCGGTACGAAAAAGGCTGTAACCGCCCGGCGGATAATCGAGTTTATCGAGACAATCTGCCGTTAATTAATGTATGTATTGACGGCGTACATCCATAACGAAAATGATATCGCAGAAGCAATAATAGCCAATACAATCAGTGTAAAAGCGTGTTTGCGTTTGAACCATTCGGCCAAGGGATAAAAGAGTTTCTTTGGCAACGACGGGTAAATCAGACAGATAATCCCTTCTAAAATCCAACATAAGCAAATTACCATTGCGATAAACGAGGAAGCCACATACCAGTAACTATCGTCAATACTTATTTTGTATGTTTGCATCATTGTGCTTTCGAGATTTTCGGCGATTGGAATAAGAATGGACAGAGGAAGCAGTAACAGTACCCCGGCGAGAAAAAGTGTAACAATAATCATTGGCGGATAAAGAAGCCATTTTTGAGCCTTGACCTGGATATTGTAGTCAGATAGTGACATCGCTGCACGGGAAACAATATAGCTGGCCGTCACCAATATAACAAAAACAAAAAATGATGAATGAAATAAAAAACCGAATAAGAACAATCCGAAAGACAGATATGCCAGACGCCAGTCCTCCGGGCCTGTTCGAATACGCAGGACGAATTTTTTCCACCAGGATAATTCTTCTTCCGGCACCCATTGTTGAGGGCTGCCGAGTTTTTTTAGAACCTCATCGAGTGTCTCAGAGCCGACCGGTTCCGCCGCGCCAGTCAGCTCGTTCTCGATATGCTCGTTTATGTTCTGAACTATTTCTTCCGCATCGACGGATTTGACGCCTTTCAGGTAAACCTTGACCTGATTGAGGTAATCGTCGAAGGATTTTCGTGCATTGAGACTGAATTTGAGCACCATTATTCTTCTCCTTTTAGAGAGTCGGTTCCATTTCGGGTCTCCTGCCAGTATTCGTTCATTTGACGGAGGATGTTTTGTCCCTTTTCGGTCAGCTCGTAATATTTCCGGGGCGGGCCTTCGGACGATTCTTTGATAGATGTGCCAAGAAGACCCTCTCGTTTGAGTCTGCTTAAAATCGGGTAGATTGTCCCTTCACTGATGACAAGAGAGGGAATATTCCGAAGCTTGCGAACAATGTCATATCCGTACAGGCTTGTGCCTCTTATTGAGTTAAGGATGCATAACTCGAGCATTCCCTTTCGTAATTGCGTTGACCAGTTATCGAAAAATCTGTCTTCCATATAATTGGTATATAGCATTACAAGGTATCTGTCAATATTATATAGCAATTTTTTTGAAATAATTTATGGCATTATAAGTTTCTGTCGGAAATGGATTTATCAGAATGTGAGACGGTATTTTATTAGTAGTATATGGCGTTTTTACTTATTCCTGCGGTTTGAAATTTAAATCTGTGTTGATGGTCAAGAAGCTTTTGGCCGGATTGTTTTAACATCCAGACGACCCAAAAAGCTGTCGATAATATAAATTTGACCGAATGATATATGTATCGGATTTCAGCCTGTGAGGCGAATTGCGGCTTTAGTGAGAAAGTATTGTATGACAAGAGAATTTAGTTGTATTATAGGACGATGGCGTCCCTTAGAAGGCTTTTTTACCTTGACGCGGAAGCTTCAGATATGATATAAATAATGGTACAGAAGACCTGTTCTTATATGAGGAGTGCAGGCGTGATTTTTGGCATTTATCGGAACTAAATTTATAAGATTTCATCGAGATAATTTCCTGAGGAAGGGCAGAAACGCAAGAGTATATATACGTTACGATATATCGAGATAGTAAAATAATATTATTAACCTTTTTTGAAGGAGGTTTATGATGTGTAGGAAACTTTTTCTGATTTCATTTGCTTTAGTGCTTGGTCTGGGCGTTGTTGCTCGGGGCGGTCTTGTCCACCGCTACAGTTTCACAGATGGTGACACCACGGCAGTTGATTCGGTTGGCGGCAGAGACGGGACCCTGGAAGGGACGGCAACTATTGCCGATAACGAGCTGGTGCTCGATGGAAGTGGAGGCGTGAGTTTGCCGGCGGACATACTCGATCCGGCATTTCAAAGCGTTACGATTGAAGCGTGGTTCCAAACAAGTGCGGATACGGATTGGCAGCGTTTATTTGATTTTGGCGGTGCCGATGCAGGAGGCGCGGGTGGAAACTGCATATTCTTCACCCCAAACTCCGGTAGTAGTACTGCAAGACTTGCCATATCAACCAACGGATACCCTTCATGGTCAGCAGGTGAAGATGTAGTGGATGCAGATGAGATTGTTATCGGTACACCAACACATGTTGCCTGTGTATATGACGGCGCCACAAGTGTGATTAGACTTTATCTGGACGGTGAATTGAAGGGTACAACATCTACCACAATGCAACTATCGGGTGTCGCAAGGATGTTTGCTTATATTGGAGATTCAGTTTATACAGCCGATCCGTACTTTAACGGCACAATAGATGAATTTCGTATCTATGATACGGCCCTGACGGATGATGACGTTTTAGCCAGTTTTAGCGAAGGGCCGGATGCGGAAATTACCGAAACACCGATATCTCGTTATCCGAATCCATCAAATAAGAAAACAGATGTCCCTCGTGATGTAGTTCTGAGCTGGGAGCCAGGGCCTGACGCCGTGGCGCATGATATTTACCTGGGAACGGATATTAATGAAGTTGCCGGCGCCGATACAAGCAGCTCTCTGCTTGTCAGTCCGGCACAGGATGCGAGCACTTGTGATGTCGGCCGGCTCGAGTTAGGACAGACTTATTATTGGAGAATCGATGACATTGCCGACACGACGGTGTGGAAAGGTAGTGTCTGGAGTTTTACGATAGAACCTGTTTCCTACCAAATCGACGCCCAGAATATAACCGCAACGGCCTCAAGTCAGACATCCAGTCAGGGGCCGGAAAATACAATCAACGGCGCAGGTCTTGTGGACGGCTTACATACCGACGAAAGTGCAGATATGTGGCAGAGCGGCGCGGAAGAGCCGGGTGCGGCATGGATTCAATATGAATTCGACAAACCATATAAGCTGGAGCAGATGTTTGTCTGGAACTATAACGGATCCAGCATTCTTACTAATTACGGTTTAAAGGAAGCTAAAGTAGAATATTCACTCGATAGCGAGAGCTGGATGCAACTGGAAAATGTCCCGGAATTTACCCAGGCACCCGGCGGAGATGGTTATGCCCATGATATAACAGTTCCCTTTGAAGGCGTGGCGGCAAAGTATGTCAAGATTACCGCGATCAGCAACTGGGGTGGTGGCGTGGGCCTCTTTAACAAGTACGGTCTGGCCGAAGTGGCGTTCATGTATATTCCCGTTAGTGCCAGAGAACCCAGTCCGGCTAACAACGTGCGAAATATAGCAATAGATTCTATGCTCGGCTGGAGACCCGGCAGAGAAGCGGCCGAGCATAATGTATATATCAGCACCGATCAGCAGGCCGTGATAGACAAAACCGCACCTGTTGCGACAGTTGGCGCAACCAGTTACGGTCCTTTATCACTCGAGCTGGAGAATACCTACCATTGGCGAGTCGATGAGGTCAATAATGCCGAAGCTGTACCTCTTTGGAGCGGCAGTGTTTGGAATTTCTCGACGAAAGAGTATCTTGTTGTGGATGATTTCGAGTCCTACAACGATATCGATGTCGATCAGGAAGGCAGCAAACTTATATATGACACATGGACAGACGGAGTGGATAATCCATCGACAAACGGCTCAACCATAGGGTATTTCGAAGCATTCCAGCCGACTATGGAGACCGAGATTGTTCATAATGGTGACCAATCGGTGCCGTTAACCTACGATAACACAATCGCCGCCATGTCCGAGGTTACAGTGGGCACAAGTGAATTACCGATCGGACGGGATTGGAGCAAAGGTGGTGCCGGGGTGTTGGGATTATTCTTCTATGGCGACCCGAACAATGCTACTACCGAACAGATGTACGCAAAGATTAATGGTATTAAGGTTCTTTATGACGGCGATCCGGGTGACGTGGCCCTCGAGCGCTGGAATCTTTGGATTATCAATCTTTCATCGCTCGGTGTAAATGCGAATAGTATATCGATGCTCACCATTGGTTTGGAAAGGACCGGGGCAACCGGCGGTACGGGTACAATACTGATCGATGACGTTCGTTTGTATAAGGTATCGGTTGATCCCGGCACTGATAATCTGGTTCATTCTTACACGTTCGAAGACGGCACAGCTAACGATAGTGTCGGTACCGCTCATGGTACTCTGGCCGGTGACGCAACTATCAGCGATGGCTCGCTTGTTCTCGACGGCACGGATGACTGGATGTCGATGCCAGGCGATGTGATTGCGTTAAATACTTACTCGGAACTGTCAATCGAAGCGTGGTTTACCTCGGTGGAAGGCGGAAATACAGGCAATCACATGTTGGCGGCTTTTGGCGAGGAAGGCACGGGAGCTTCTTCTACATACGGGTATAGATACTTGTTTATAACGCCGGCCCGAGCTGATGACGTCAGTCGAGCTGCGATCCAAACGAGGTCTATGGATGATAGTCCCTGGGGCGAAGAGGATAGTGTGAGTGCGTCGGCTGAACATGATGACGGCCAGTTGCACCAATTTGTTTGTACGGTCGATGCGACGAGTATCGCTTTTTATATTGACGGCGAGCTGATTGGTGTTACTGCATTGGCTGCCGGTAACGAGATCGCCGGTATCGGCCAGGCCGCAGCTTATCTTGGTAAAGGCGTTTATTCTGTTGATCCGGAGTGGGCAGGCTCGATTCATGAGTTCAATATCTACAATCGGGCATTGTCTTCGAGCGAAGTCCGTTACCTTGCAACCCACTAATTGTTATATATGGTGATCTCTGTGGGCTATGAAGTTAATGTCGCGGGGTAGATAGTGACTGTTGATGTTTGGGATTGTTACGGGGTCTATATCGTTTGTTTCGATATAGGCCCCTTTAATTTTTAGCAGCGCAATAACGATACGAAGAGAACCGGTTTCAATTAAGGCGGTTTGGACCGGCCGCATAACTTGTAGTTCTGTAAAGGCAGAATTGAGAATGAATAAGGCCCGAAATACAGGATGATATACTTGATGGATTGCTCATTTGATATAAAAATAGTATGGTTCCTGACAGGGGCATGTCGGAATATGGGGTAAGATATAATATTTTTTGAGGCTCTTGTGTATAAGAATTTGATATTTTTTGCTTCTCTGGCTTTTTTGCTGGGTGCGGCGGATAACACCGATGCCGAGCTTGTCGGATGGTGGAAATTTGATGAAAGCTCCGGCATAATCGCTATTGATTCATCCGGCAATCGGCACGAAGGTACTCTCATAGGCGAGACGGCGAGGATTTTTGGCCGATTGGACGGGGCGCTGCGTTTCGATGGAGAAGGTGATTACGTGACATGCGGACACATTGATATCGACACAGCCGGTACGGGAGGTTTGACTGTTTGTGCATGGATCAATAAGCCTGCCGGCGGAGATATGAAAATATGCAGCAATCGGCAGGTTAACAGTGCTCCCGGCGGCGGTTTTACATGTGCTGTTTATAATGACCGTATGGAAATGGATATGTGCAACGATACAGCTCGTGTTCTGTACAGAGATAGTCAGGGAGTAATGCTGCCAGGGGATACATGGATGCATCTTGCATGGGTTTATAATGATACGACCGATACCTATGATGAGTACCGTGACGGAAATTTGGTGGCTTCTCAAACTGCAACAACGTCTATAGGTATTTCCACGGCGGAATTCCGTATTGCCAATGATTCACCCAACTCCGGTCATTACTTTGACGGCATGATCGACGACCTGCGTATCTATGACCTTGCCCTGAACGACCTGGAGATACTCGATGCCATGGCAGGCCGGGGACCACAGGCAACAAGAGCGGTTTCACCGGTCCCGGAAAATGGATTGACTGATGTACCCAGGGATATTTTCCTTTTCTGGAAACCGGGGGATTTTGCCGGCAGTCATAATTTATATCTCGCGACGAGTTTCGAGGATGTTAATACTGCCGATGCGAGCAGTCCGCTACTGATTGGCCCCGGTCTTGATGCTAACACGTTCGATCCAGGCCGTCTTGAGTTCGGCAGGACTTATTACTGGCGCATCGATGAAGTCAATGCTCCTCCGGACACGACAATCTTCAAAGGTCACATCTGGAACTTTACAGTCGAACCTTTTGTGTATCCGATCTCAGGCGAAAACATTACCGCCACGGCTTCCAGTCAGGCACCGGATCAGGGACCGGAAAATACGATAAACGATTCGGGGCTGGATCCGAATGGAACACACTCGACGGCAACAGCGGCAATGTGGCTTACCACCTCAGGAGCAGCCGGACCGGTATGGATACAGTACGAATTCGACAAAGTGTATAAGCTGGACCGCATGTTGGTCTGGAACTATAACGGCCAGTCTGCCCTTTCTGGATTTGGTGTTAGGAATGTCACTATCGAGTATTCGACCGACGGCAACAACTGGATGCAGTTGGGCGGTGAAACTGAATTCCCGAAGGCGCCCGGCACGGACGATTACGCCTGCGATATAATCGTGGACTTCAACGGAGCACCGGTAAAGTTTGTCCGGATGAATCCCGCCGACAACTGGCTCCCGGTCTTTCCCCAATACGGCCTGAGCGAGGTTCGCTTCCTGTATTTACCTGTACAGGCAAGAAAGGCCGATCCTGCTGATGGGGCTACAGATGTGGCCATTGATGTAACTGTCAGTTGGAGGCCCGGAAGGGAGGCGGCAGAACACAAAGTGTATGTAAGCGCCGACCGGCAGGCTGTAGAAAATGGCACCGCGCCCCTTGTTATGATTCCCAGGGCTTTCTCGCCGTCCGGTACAGGGCGTACCGAATACGGCCCATTGTCTCTTGACTTGGAAAATACTTACTACTGGCGTGTGGACGAAGTTAATAATGCCGAAATCGACTCAATCTGGCGGGGTGAGATATGGAGCTTCTCGACACAGTTGTATCTTGTTGTGGATGATTTCGAGTTATATAACGATACTGAAGTCGATAAAGAAGGCAGCAACCTGATATATTCGACGTGGATAGACGGATACGATAATTCGTCAATAAACGGCTCGGCCATAGGGTATGTAACAGGCTACTCTCTTGAATTGGATATTGTTCATGGCGGCCGTCAGTCGGTACCAATCTTATATAACAACAGCGTGGCAAGTTTGTCGAAGGTTACCGTCAGTACGTCAGAACTGCCGATCGGCAGAGACTGGACTATCGGTTCTCCTGCAGTGCTGACGCTATGGTTCTACGGCAATTCTAACAACGATATTACCGAGCGGATGTATGTCGAGCTAAACGGCGTAAAGAAAGTGTATGGCGGTGACGCCGGTGATATTGCTGCATCTTCGTGGACACGATGGGATATCGAGCTTGCATCGTTTGGAATCAGTCTCAGTAATGTGACAACGCTTACAATCGGCTTTGAGAGAACCGATGTTACAGGAGGCTCAGGTACTGTGATTATTGACGATATCAGATTATATCCGCAGTAATAGTAAACTGAATTATTCGGTATTTGGTTGCTCGATAGAGATTATATGTGGGGCCTATGCCTACTTCTTTGGTATAGGCCCTGCTTTATGCGCTATACGAACGAACTCCATTTTGGACAAAAAGCAACGTCCGAAATTTGTGACTTTTAAGATATATGTTATACTTTATACAGAGGGATTTCCTAACTACGGACTGAAAGCTACACAAGCAATAATGGGGGCGGAAAGATGCGAAGGTTTGTGAAAATTTTAGATGAAGTCGCAGTGTACCTGACAATGCTTGCAACAGTCTATCTTTGGGTGAGTTTTTTGGTTATCAGTCTTTCGTCATTCGCAAATCCGACCTAAAGATATTCAGGGATTGTTTTTCTTTAGTAGTTCTTTGGGAATAATCACACCCTGAACAGAATCTTTTTCATTTGCCAGCCGGGAATATCGGGCTATCTCAAATTATCCAATTATATCCAGTCAGAAAGTATATGTTTCTGATTAAAACTGCTAAATTCCGCCTTATAGCAAAAACTTTATGACTTATTGTCTAATACGATTGTCTCGTAAGGTCCGAGCAGTTTGTAGGGGATTCCCCGCCAGCAGACGGTATTGCCGAAAGCCGAAGAAAGGATGAAGATAAGCAGTACTAACGACCATGCCCATGAAAATAGTATGTCGGCCAGACAGGCGGCCCTCATTTTTTGTGTGTCTTTTTCCAATAATCTTCTAATCATTGTCTGTCTAAGTATTGCCCTGATGAGTTGACTAACAGCAAACACGACCGGTAGTGCCAGCAGGATAGTTTTTTCCTGTAGCGTGAACTGTTTATCGAACCACGAGCCGCGAATGACAAGCCAGGCAATGGCAATCCCTCCCCAGAGACCCAGGACCGAATATAAGGAGCTGAATAAGCCGAACATCCACGTCTTCATAGCGGCGACACGCGTAATTAAGAATTGTCGCCTGGCGAATTCGAAGAGCTTCCGCCAGGTAGTGGATTCGTATGAAGCAACCAGACATGCCGGGACGTAAGCCACATGCATACCGGCTTTTTTGACGGCACGACTGAGTGATAAATCATCACTGAGGACTTTCGGCCATATTTTATCAAGACCGACCCGGCGAAAAACATCGGTGCGAATTGCCATAGAGCCGCCCCAGGCCTGGTTGAAAATAGTGTTCCCGAGAAGCTGCGCGACCTTTGCATTTAACGCCGAAAGGGCCAGGCTGGCAATATTGTTCTTTTCGGGAATGAACCAGCGATAACCGCTTGCAGCACCGTATTTTGATTTCCGCAGTGGATACACAAGGTGGCTGAGCCAGTCTTTGTGAACGCAGATATCGGAATCGGCGAAAGCCAAAACATCGACGTCGTCGCCGGTCCTTTCGTAGCAGTATAAAAGATTATGATTTTTCTGGCTGCAGGATTGACCGTGTCCCGCAACGAGTATTTTTACTTCCTTTGCTTTCGTGTTTTTGCTTAATCGTTTTTTGAGCTTGGTTAATTCTCTGTATGCGGGATCCGATTCTTCCGCCACCACAAACCACAGCGAGTAGTTTTCATAGTCCTGAAGATAAAATGAGGTAATATTTTCCTGGAAGGCTGAATCCAGTCCTTTGCAGGGGACAATCAAAACGGTGTGCGGCCTGTACCAGCGTTTTTTCCTGTACTTCTTGAGCGCATATCGATGGTTATTATATGTCTGCAGCAGGAAAAGCAATTGAAATATGATTGCGACCAAAATTATGTAGTAATACCAATCCATAATAAAAGATCAGAATGTCCTTTTCTTAAAAAAGTTTTATGGCAGCGATGCCATCGGCACTAAAGCTTCTATAAGCTCCTCGACAGTATATGATCGCGCCAAATCTATCGGAAGCAAACAGCCGTGATTATGATTTGAAGCGATAATAATAAGGTTTTTCCCAGCCTGGCACCAACCCATCTCCTGTGGCTGGTGGCCGAGCACAAATATATCGACATCGAAAAGTTCCGCCATTTTATCGAGCAGTTCCTGGCTCATCTTCCTGCCCCATGTCAGAAGATAAGCCGAACCCGGTTTGACGATGTCGTTGACCTTAAGCTCTCTATTAAGAATCTCCGGATCGAATTTATCCACGAGACGGTCGGACGGGAGTGAATGTGAGAGCCATATCCTGTCCTCACATCTGATCGCCAGCGGCTGGGAAAACAAATTTTGCTTGATTGCAAACATGATTTTGACGGTATCCTTTTTGTATTCCCGTTTGATAGCCGCACGCATCGAGCGGTTCATTTCTTTGCCGTCTTTCATCACTTCGCTGTTATTTATAAATGCCGTATCGTGATTGCCCATAATCACATGGACCCTGTCAGGAAAGCTTAATTTGTAGCGGACGACATCGAACAATAGTTTATACGACAGGCAGTCGCCTTCGGGATTTTCGGGGCCGCCGTGAATTATCTCCTGAAAAACGATATGTCTGTCCGGCCGTCCGGCTAAATCAGCAAAAGCTACCGCCCTTTCGAAGTTTCGACGATGGCCATGTAGATCGCCGGTTATAATCAGTTCGCCTTTGTCGGGCAATTGGATAAGATTGCCGCGTCGAAACTTGTCTTCGCTGTTCGCTTCCGTGCCCTTATTCAGCAAATCAATGATTGTTTGAGGCATTTTTGTTCGTTTTTATTTTGCCCCCAAAGATGCTATGCACCATCAGGTCGAGTCTTGATATGACCGTCATCATATTGCGAGGGCGGTTTGCTGGGTCATCCTCGATGCAATCCATAACGAGCTTTGAAATTCCTATCGGTAATTGATGTTTCAATTCGTGAGGTGCTCGACGCGCCTCGGTGACCGGTAGTCCGAATTTGTTCTTTTTGGGAATCAGCGTGGGGACATTCTTTCCCGTAAGGGCCCAGTACATTGTGGCCCCGAGGTTAAAGATATCTGTTTTCGGGCCGAGAGGTTTACGCTTGACCTGCTCCGGGGCAATGTAATCCGGAGTGCCCTGAATCCTTTGTTTTGTTGTTCCGATTTTACAGCTTTGGCCGAGGTCAATGATTTTTATTGAGCCGGACTTGTTCAGTAATATATTGTTGGGTTTCATGTCGCAGTGAACGAAACCATGCTGATGCATGGCATTGAGACCGCTTGCAACCATTCTGAATACGAGCAGCACGTCACCCAGACTTAAGGTCGAGCAGTCTTCGAGGTTCTTGCCCTCGAAGTATTCCATTGAAAGAAGCATCTCTTTTGCTTTGAACATGCTGCGTATTTTTTTGAGTTTGTAACATTTGCGGACGTATGGGTGGTCTATTTTTTGGGCGACTTTATATTCGGTTTCAACCTGCTCGAATACCCGTGCATCCTCAGGTTTCTCGTATATGACTCGCTTCAAAGCTACGGTTGCATTATCTTCCTCCTCGTCGGAAGCCAGATAT
This sequence comes from uncultured Pirellulales bacterium, assembly GCA_964431695.1. Classification (GTDB taxonomy): domain Bacteria; phylum Planctomycetota; class Phycisphaerae; order Sedimentisphaerales; family Anaerobacaceae; genus JAFGPS01. The sequence goes on from CAYSKI010000004.1 coordinate 98,965, forward strand.
ATTGTGCTCCGGGCGCCTGTTCCGATGCGCCTGAGAATGGTAAAACCTCCAATATCGAGTATGTCTTTGGCCATAAAATTTACATATCTTACAACTTTAAAAGCGCATTGTTTTCCGCATAGACGCGGTTAATATGCGCTGCATCGGCCTGGCCGTTCGGGCAATATACAGCAATCATTCTTATATCGAACGGCGAAGCAGCTCACTTGAGCTTTACAAAGCCGTAAGTATACAATAATATTGTCTATTTTACCAGTATTGGGATGTTTTTTCGTTTTAACAACCAAAAAAAAAGCCCGGTCTTGACAAAGTGGAGTAAAAACGGATAATGTTACGAATAATTGGGATGATAATAGTCGGCGTGTAGGAGTTTATCGATTAGTCCTGATGGGCCAAGATTCCCCGATAGCTCAATCGGTAGAGCGAGCGGCTGTTAACCGCTAGGTTGTAGGTTCGAGCCCTACTCGGGGAGTTTGCAGAACAGCCGGGAATGCGTTTTTTAGTGTGTCTTGGCTGCTTTTGCATTGGTAATTTTGTATGTATGGTTCAGAGATCTGTAGCGGTGATCTCAACGGCAATGGTCTGACGGGGTTGTGATCGGAGATACCTTCCACACAAATGAAGGAGGCAGAGTGTATCTATATCAGGCTCCCTTTGATGACAGCGTCAGCCTTACCTTCAACTGGGGCACCAGGAATACGTCTTTCGGCAAGCACACCTCCAGAGTTGAGATCGCCCCAGTCACAGGCGAGACCGACAGAGTAGGCAACACCAGGAACCTCCAAGTCGAGGTCAAGGCATCGTCCAAGTAATAAAGGTGACGGCAAGAGCGTACCAATTGTTATATACAATGCTTGAGTTGACAACGTTCATTGAATATGATTATATTTCCCTTGGTTTTCATAAGGCGCTAAAATAAAAATACTTGAAAATCGACTTTTCGTTAAAATCGGGAGAGAAGGACCCTTCTGGTTGTATAGATTTTCTCGTAAAAATGTTTTTTTTTAGGAACTCTTATCTAATAATCTGCTTAACAGCATAAAGTTGTTAATCCTATGTTTGCAAATAAATACTAAGACTGCCATACGCAGGTATAAACTGAAGGGAGAAAATGATGTTAAGAAGACCCGTCTATTTTTTATTGGCCCTCATATTAGCAGGTTGTGCGGAACTTCAGGTGAAGGATTCAACAATCACCCGGTGCATTCCGAAAGATTTATCTGATGTTCGCGGTTTTAATTACACACCGGCAAACATTGCGGGATTCCCGCGGCACCATATAGACTGCTGGATCAGTTACGATGAGGCTGTGATAGAACACGACCTTGATCTCGCCAAGCGTCTTAACTTGAATCAGATTCGAGTCTTTGTCCCCTACCAGGTATATATCGAGGACAAAGAGGGGGTCCCCAAAAAGCTTCTGCATTTCGTTCGTGCCTGCCATGAGCGTGGTATCGGTGTAATGCCGGTAGTCGGTTATGCCAGACAATGGACGCGAGACACATCATTGCGCCCACAAGCCAGAGAGTGGGCCCAGTTTCTTGTTGAGACACTTTCGGATGAACCCGGACTGGCGTTCTGGGATGTTATGAATGAGCCGGACTGGCCCACAACTCCCAGAGAACGAGTTCAGAGGGAATTAGATTATGCAAAATACATGGCTGGTGTCTTCCATGAACTTGATCCAAGAACCCCGGTGACTATCGGTATGGCTTTTGTCGAGGGAATGGAGGAACTGGCTGACCATGTGGATGTCCTTCAATTCCACGACTATATGCAGACTCGGGGACAAATCCGGGCCAACATCGCCCGGGCAAAACAGTTCGCGGCACAAGTTGGCAAACCTCTCATTAACGGCGAGATCGGTTGCGTGGCGCGTGCTAATCCCTATGACATAACACTCCAGGAGCATATGGATGCAGGCGTGGGCTGGTACATTTGGGAACTCATGATTGTACGCCGAGGATGGGGCGAGGTCCACGGAGTCTTCTATGAAGATGGAACGGTGCGCGATCCGGCCATCGCTGCGGCAGTGCTTGGATTCTTTCGAAACCGAGGGCGGAATATCCTTCCAGCGGTTCCCGATAGAGAAGGATGGGTCACACGGGTAGTCACCAATGGCAATAAATGGATCGAGCAAACTGATGCTTCCTGGAACGAGGGATTGGATCTGGCGGAAACTGCCGCACACTTGCTGGAGGCGGCGGAATTGGTGCCTATGCGCGAGCCCCCAACCCGTGAAGTGGATATGATGCGCCAGGGACAACCTGACCTTCCTGCTCTGCGAGACCTGTTGCGGAAGTATATCGAGATGCTTAAACCATACAGGCAAACAGAGCAATAAGGTAATAGCTATAGGATAATAACGCCTACGATAGGATCAAAGCAAAATACTATAATTCCTGTTGCCATATATTTTTTCCGGCCACCCCTTGCAAAATTTGATGATGGGGTATTGAATTCTAAAATTATTTATCCTCATTCGCTAAGTCCAGCACAGCATTTGCGAGCAAAATATAATTTGCGCAAATGTCGATGACATATTCGTTCTCTCCCCATAAAAACGGCCAGTCGTTCTTGTTTTCAAAGAAATCCGGTCTGATCAGGAGAATGCCCGGTACCACGCCGCCGGCAATAAATGAATAGTCCGCGCGATTGTTGCCGTACGCGATCTTTTTCGAATACAGGCCCACGCCCGAAACGAATGAAATGTTGGAGTAGGGATGGCAGCCAAAAATATAATTGATTCCACGATAGGTATATTCGGGACCAATGAGCTCCGGATAGGATTTGTGCAACAGGTAATTGGTGATGGCCCAATCAATAACGGTCGAATTGCCGGCCCAGCCGCGGATCGTGATCGTGACACCGTAGGGATTCTCTTTGAGCATGTCATCATTGGCAATTTTGTATTGTTCGACGAAGGGAGCCAGCTTGTTCTTATAGGCCTGATCCATATGCGGTACAGCTCGGACGGCGAGGCCCATATTTCTGTCGGGATTTGTCTCGAGTGTATCCCACAACCTTTTCTGAAATGCCTCGGCGTACCGGCTGTCTTTTGTGGCAATATATAGTTGCAGCAATGCGCGCATGTCACCGCCTCGGCCAAAATCCTCTCTGCGGCTGTTCTGTTGTGGCTGTCGTTGCTCGTCTGCAAATGCCTTTTGTGCAGTCCTGAGGCATTCATCGGCCAGTTCATCGTTATACTCCCGTAGTGCTCGGCTGGCCGCAGCTAATACCGCGATGGAAGAATAATTCTGACCAGACGATCTGTTGGTAAACACCCACCGGTCGTCGGGGATTCCGCTTGAGACACCGTCGGATTCGTAAGGTTTGAGATTGGGATTATAGGGCAAGTTGTCGGTCATGGTGGACCCATCGCCGAGATGATGATACTGGTGCAGATTCGGCACAATAATCCCGGGGATTGCTCTGCCGAACGCGCGATGCTGGGCAATGAGCGCGAGCGTGCCGTGTTCGATTTGCTGCAGAATATCAGGTTTTCCGTCCGGATGATGAATATCCACATAGCGCTGTTTTTGATCCACGAGTGTTTCATCCCGCTGCAATCCGAAATAGTCCCAGGAATCGACGAAATGGAGCACGGTACTGCAATGCGAGCCCGTGCGAATATCATAATCGCCGGCATCAAACCAGCCGCCGATGTTCAATCCGGGGATATGCTCACCCGGTTCGTATTTTGTTTCCGTACTGTTGCCCGACCGGTAACCGTCAAAGTGCTGATGATTGAGCGGCGCCTGTCTGGCATCGTCCAGATGCGCGGCGCCGTGCCAGACACGATAGGCTTCATTCACAAACATGTGATCCATTTGCACAGGGAACCAAACATCCAGTGTGGATTGCCAGATTTGATCATATATATGCGTTCCGATCTGAAAAGGCCCTGTTTTCTGGTCACCGTATTGGATACTATATAGGCCGGGATCCCGCACATCAGAAAAATCAAACCGGACATAGTGATAGCGGAGAAAATTCCCCCATTCCTTGGTATCGCCTTTATATTTTTCCAACCACTGCCCTTTGTCGTCGAGTTGTAACAAAGTAGCGGAAGTGAGCGGAGTGTCATTTTTATCCAGCTCAATAACCGCTACTTTTTCCTGATTGGGATGATAACCGATTTGGGAGTATCCGATCACAGGTCTCCGCGTCCAGTTCGGCAGGATTGTGGGTGTAAGAAGCCATTCAACGACCTTACCTGTTTGGTCGGCCGGGATCAGAGTGCGTACCACATACCAGCCGTTCTGTGCCACATTACGACCGTCCAGCAGCCTTAGATTGCCGTCACCCATGGATTGGATTTTGATGCAGCGCTGTGGATCTTCCGGAGCCAAAATAAGCGATTTGCCTTCGGCAATTGGTTTCGGTTCAACATATTCGGCACGTCCACGATCATCGAATGTGGAATGATCTGCAAACTGGCGTAGTTGAGTGTCCATAGGCCTGACCATCATCGTACTTGATGGATAAAGTGGAAAGATGCCTGTTTTGCCGTCCATACTGTAGGTTTTTTCAAAATAAGCTGAGGGCAGGAATTCGAGATTGAAACCGGTTCGTCCTTCCAGTTTTTTTGGCAATGGTTCATCGAGAAAGACACTTATTTTCACGCTCGTACCTTGTGATTCAACGTGGACTTTAGAATCAAAGTCAAAATCCCGATAGCGTAGCAGTATATCTACACTGTTACTTTCCTTATTCACCGTTCTCTCAACTATCGTGGGGATCTGGTCCCATTGCTCCGGAGCAGGCTTCAACCGAACCGCCCCCCCTGTTGCTGTCCGAACGCCGTGATGGATCAACATAATGCCCGCGGTCTTTTCGTCAAAAAACATGCCGGTATAACCATTCTCGAAGGCCAGCACGTTAAATCCACGCGTTTCAAAATAGTCCTTATCATTCAACTTAAGATCGTCGGCATAACATATACAACCGGTGTTGTATAAAAACAGTACTGCAAACAGACCTATGGTTATGATGACTTTATTTCTTAAACCAGTTACTTTTTTCATTTTTTTCTCCGTATAATCAAAGTAATATCGCACCCGAGTAAATAGTTGTTATGCTGAACCTGAATATCACCTGAAAAGAATTAGCGGAAAAATCATCATCGGTGAATATATATGATGAAATTTTACTAATTTCTAACTTAATTATATGTCTCAAATCCTGTTATTTTTTACTGACCTCCGATGCTATTTTGTTGTTACAGTGCACGTGGCAGCAGGCAGTCCGTCGGACTCGGCAGTAATGACGACCGAGCCGGTTTGGCCGGGTTTTGCCTTAATGATCACTAAGGCAAGGCCGTTGAAAGCCTTGCGTTCGTGAGACGGAAAAACATCGAAATCGGTGGGGTCGCCATTGTCGGTTGCGATAATTTCGCCGGGGCCGCTGGCTGAAAAGCGGATCAAATTATCGGCCCTGGGCACCATTATGCCGTTACTGTCCTGTACGGTGAGAGTAATAAACGACAAATCGAGACCATCGGCATTGATTATGGCACGATCGGGCTTGAGGTTCATCTGGGAAGCGTCACCAGCAGTACGCACCGTATCGGTCGCCCATTGATTGCCGTCCTTATAGGCAATGACCTTGAGCTCGCCCGGCTCGTAAGTTACGTCATCCCAGCGGAGGCGGTATTCGTACTGGCCTTTGGTCTTGCGTCCTAGTGACTTTCCGTTTAGGAACAATTCAGCCTCGTCGCCGGAGGTGAATACATGAACCGGCGTGACCTGCCCGACGCGTTCCGGCCAGATCCAGTGCGGCAGGATATGCGCCATCGGAAGGTCCGGGCGCCAGTGTGCCTGGTAAATATAGAAGCGGTCTTTCTTGAAACCGGCCAGATCGATAATCCCACAATATGAACTGCGTGACTCGTAATAAGGTGTCGGTTCACCAAGGTGGTCCCATCCGGTCCAGACAAATTCGCCGGCCACAAAAGGGTTTTGTTCAATCGATTTGAAGACTTTGTCCGCCGATGCGCCAAAGTCTACATGATGAAGTTCATATGAGGACACATGATGAGTCTTTGAATCACCTCCCCGGCCATCTCGCACAATATCGCTGATTTTATCCGTGACAGGAAAGAGATATATCCCGCGACTGCTGAAAGCTGAGGCGGTTTCACTGCTTAAAATAACCTTATCAGGAAATTTTTCATGGAAAGAAGAAAACATCGGTGCAGTACGAATGCGATTTGTCCCTTCAAATTCCGGAAACTGACGAATTCCCTGGCCCTGATAATTAAGCGTGATGACATCCATTGAAGCAGGAAAGGGCATGTCCGGCTTGGCCCAGTTCATTGCGCTGGTCGTGGGACGGGTTGGATCCTCCTGTTTCACAATGTCGTGCAGCCGCTTCGCCACCGATGCGCCTTGCTCATCGGTGTATTGCTCACCGACTTCGTTGCCGAAGCTCCACATAATCACCGAAGGGTGATTCCGATCCCGGCGGACGAGCGCGCGCAGATCCTGTTCGTGCCAGTTCGGGAAGAGCAGATGATAATCGCGAGGAGTTTTCTGCCGAACCCAGATATCGAAGGCCTCGTCCATAACCAAAAAGCCCATCCGGTCCGTCAACTCGAGTAATTCTGGAGCGGGTGGATTGTGTGCCGTACGGATGGCGTTGCATCCCATCTCCCGGACTATCTCCAGCTGGCGCTCTGCCGCGCGGGTATTGAACGCCGCACCCAGGGCACCCAGGTCGTGGTGCTGGTTAACACCTTTGATCTTTATATGCTCACCATTAACGTAGATACCGGTGTCAGGATCAAACTGCACATCGCGGATGCCAAAGGGTGTCTCGTAGCTGTCGATTAACTTGCCCTGATGTGATACGGTTGTGACTGCCACATAACGATTGGGTTGCTGGTTGGGTGGCGGTCCCCACAGGCGAGGATTTTCAAGGATGACGGATCCTTTGACCTTGGTGCTCGCCCCTGCTGCAACCTTAGCCTTTACAAGCTCGATACCGGCAACGGCATTGCCGGTTTTTCTGCCATCGGCATCCAGGGCGTATATCCGGGTGGTGACATCGACGGTCGTATTGTTTTCGGAATTGTTGTCTATCGTGACCTCCAGATCGATGGTTGCTGACGATGACGAAACTTCCGGTGTTGTCAGGCAGGTACCCCAATGGCCGACATGAACGGGTGCGGTCTTAACAATCCAGACGTTGCGGTAGATGCCGCCGCCGGGATACCAGCGCGATGAGTTGGGCGGATTATTGAGGCGGATTGCCAGAACATTGTCACTACCGAACTTGATATAGGGTGTCAGATCGACTCGCCAGGAAGCGTAGCCGTAAGGCCAGCCGCCGACTATCTGCCCATTGCACCAGACAGCGGTGTAGGACATAGAGCCGTCGATGTCGAGGTAGATTTGTTTGCCGGAATCAGAGGCGGCAATAGCAAGATGTTTACGGTACCACGCAACACCTGCCGAGGGCAAACGCCCCATTCCGCCGCCACCGGATTTTCTGAATGGACCTTCGATGGCGAAGTCGTGTGGAAGATCGAGTTTTTTCCAGCCGGCATCGTTAAAGTCCGGGCTAACATAGGGAACGTTTCCTCCGAAGTTTCCGGCGGGGCGAGCAAAGCGCTCGGCCGGGTCGGCAATGAAATCGTTGCCGGTGGGAAGTATAAATGCAGCTATGCCGGATGTGGGATCCACGTCGGCTACCGGTGGTGTTGCTGCGCCGCGGCCGCCACGTCTGCTGCGGCCTGGATTGACGGGATAATCGAGATTTTCGGTGAGCGCTGTGTCTGTTTCACCGGAAGTTTCAGGAACAGGGTCATTCCTGGAAAATCGCCAATCATTGTTGATGGAAATACACTCGTGCGGTGATTCGGTAACAGCTATACAACCGCTTTGAAACAGAATGCCGAAGATGCCTGCCACCAGGAACGTTTGGAATCGCATAATCCGTATTATACCTCTCATTGCATATCTCCCTGTAAAATAAATTGGTAATTATTAAAGAATCGACACCAAAGGAATTCGGAAACCGTCTTTCGTAACGCTTTACCCTAAATCGGATTTTTTTATTAAATCCCTGGTTATATAATTAATCCTTTAAATTCATAAATATGATAAATATCTTCGATTTCACCAAATTATAATAAAACGAAATATTTTTACGATTTTTTTTATGCTATTTTCGTGAAAAACAACACCATACGCCAGTTAATATCTTTTATTTACTTGATCTCTGAATTACATTGCTGGATAAGTCTTTTTTTGGCCCGTTCCGGCGGTTTTGGCCTAACCTTGACAAGCTCTGTCGAATCAAGGTATATTTTCAAAAAATTAGCTGGTGGACAAAACAGAGATCCGTCTCTCCGTGAATATTTTATGGTCGAAGGCACGCTGAATTTGACTGTTCACCTTAGTATTATGGAAACATTGTATTGCACGGAGTACGGTTTCAAATTCAACTCAGTTATATATGGAAGAACAATGATTTCAGAATATTCCTGTAAGTCAATGCCCTGTATGGGCAAGTAGTAGAAGGTTCTTATCATGTATCATATATTTAAGAAATACAGGCTCAAAATAATCGTGTTAGTGCTGTTTTTTACAGCAGGTTTTGCATTCGCCAGGGATTCCGGCGATATCCTTGAACAGGGTTTCAAAAATCCGCCGGATTCAGCCAGGCCGCGTGTCTGGTGGCACTGGACAGGCGGTAACGTTACCAAGGAAGGAATTACTAAGGACTTGGAATGGATGAAGCGCGTCGGCATCGGCGGCGCGCAGGCGGCCGACATTGGAATGGGTGGCGGGCAGACCATCGAAAAGCCGATCTCCTTCTTCACTCCTGAATGGTTCGACGCCATTAAGCACGCCGCTTCACAAGCCGATCGACTCGGTCTTGAAATGGCGATCTTCAGCTCCTCCGGCTGGAGCCTGACTGGTGGTCCCTGGGTAAAACCCGAACAGGCGATGAAGAAGCTCGTCTGGAGCACAACAGAAGTCCAGGGGCCTATGAAGTTCAATGATAAGCTCCGGCGGCCTCCCTCAGGCCGCGGGATGCTCAGCAGTCTGCGTGGAACCGCCGCCGGTGGGACTCGTGGCGGACGTGGCACTGGAATTGTGCGAGGCGGGGCCGATGGCGATGCAGTTGCGGCTTTCTACCGTGACAGCGCTGTTATTGCTTTCCGAACTCCGCCGGATGAGACGCTGATGCAGGATCTCAAGCCAACCGTTACCAGTAGCGGCGGCGAGGTCGATGGCGCGGCCCTGATGGACGATGTGTTTGGCACCGGTGCCAAGATTACCGCCGGTGCGGACGGCGCCGCCTGGGTACAATACGAGTTTCCCCGGCCGATCAAGGCGCGAGCGGTGACGCTCATTGCCTACGGGTCGGTTCCGTTCGGCGCTATTGAGGTCAGTGACGATGGAACTGACTTCAGGTCTATCGTGGAGCTGCCAGGCGCCGTACAATATCGTCCCGGCGGGCTAAAGACCTACGCCTTCGGCGAGACCGCCTCTCGTTTCTTCCGCGTGCGCCTGACCGGTGCGGGGCCAAGCTCCCGCAACTCCATCTACCAGAGCGCGCCGGCAAGGGCCGACGCCTATTCGCTCAACGAGTTCATAGTCCACACCGGCGCTCGCGTTGATCGCTGGGAAGAAAAGGCTGGCTTCAACCTGTTCTACGAATACGAGGTCGCACCAACGCCGCCTGTCCCCAACGAATCGGTCATTCAGCCGATGGAGGTCATCGATTTGATCTCTAAGATGGACAGGGACGGGAATCTCAAATGGGATGTTCCACCGGGAAAGTGGACTATTCTTCGAATGGGCTATGCGCTGACAGGTTCCATGGTCCGCGCGGGCACGACCGGCGGAGCAGGCCTTGAGGTGGATAAGCTCAACGCCAAACACGTCGAGGATTATTTCCACGGCTACATGGACCCGATCAAGGAGCATCTTGGCGCGCTTCTGGGCAAGAGTCTTCGATACATGTTGATGGATAGCTATGAAGCCGGTATGCAGAACTGGACGGACGATATGATCCGGCAGTTCACGCAGCGCCGTGGATATGATCCAAGGCCTTACCTGCCCGTGCTGTCTGGTCGAGTTGTCGGCAGCGCCGATGTGAGCGACCGTTTCCTGTGGGATTTCCGCCGGACGATAGCCGATCTGCTCGCTGAAGCTCATTATGGAACCATGGACAAGATGCTCCATCAGTACGGTATGGGCTTGTATAGCGAAGCGCCGGGCGTTTCGATGGAAATCCTCGAAGATACTCTGCTGACCAAGAGCAAGGTGGACGTCCCCATGGGCGAGTTCTGGCTTGGCCGAATGCACCCGGCGCCGGAGTATTATGTTGACGTGCGCATGGCTGCTTCCGCGGCGCACGTGTACGGCAAGCAGTTCGTCGCCGCAGAATCCTTCACGGGAGGCGGATATGACTCGCCGGCTACATATAAGAACCTGGCCGATTACTGGTTCGCCCAGGGCGTCAACCGCATAGTGTTCCACTCGTCAAGTCATCAGCCGCTCGATACCAAACCCGGCAACACGATGGTCGGGACCCACTTCAACCGTAATATTACCTGGGCCGAGCAGGCCAAGCCGTTCCTCGATTACGTGTCGCGCACGCAATTCATGCTGTCGCAGGGGTTGTTCGTGGCGGACTTCGCTTACCTTCTGAATGAGGGCGCGCCGTCGAGCCAGCCGTTCTGGGGCGCCGGCCTTCAGCCGCAACCGCCGCAGGGATACGACTATGACACAATCAACGCCGACACGCTGCTCAATCGGGTCACCGTCAGCGCCGATGGACGAATGGTCCTGCCCGACGGGATGAGCTATCGCGTGCTCGTGCTACCGCAAATCGACAGGATCCGCCCGGAACTGCTGAAGAAGATACGAGAACTCGTTCTCGGCGGGGTCACGCTCATAGGGCCCAAGCCCACGCTGTCACCCAGCCTGCAAGGCGGGTATCCGAGGGCGGACCTGGAAGTACAGTCGCTGGCCAACGAGATCTGGGGTGACCTTGATGGTGTGCAGCGTAACCGGCACTTCTTTGGCAAGGGTCTGGTCACCTGGGGATTACCACCCGAGCAAGTCGTTGCCAACGTAACCCCCCAGATGGTCAATCCCATTACCGGCGTTTTGCCGCCCGAAACCGTCAATGCCTCGATTAACCTTCCCAGGGATGCGGAGTTTGCCGGTCCGCTCGATTCCGACATCGTCTGGATTCACCGACGCGCCGGAGATACCGATTTCTACTTCGTCGCCAATCGCACGGATCGCCCGGTGGACCTCCAGGCCCGTTTTCGTATCGACGGCAAAGAAGCGGAACTCTGGCACCCGGACACAGGTGACATCGAACCGGCTGCTTACAATATTACGGATGGTCATACAATAGTGCCGTTGCCTCTGGCTGAGCGCGAGTCTGTGTTCGTAGTTTTTCGACGGGCCGCTTCAGAACCTTCACGTACGCTGCCGCCTGCAATAAGTACAACGCTTGCAACGGTGAGCGGGCCGTGGGACATCAGCTTTCCCCCGAACCTGGGAGCACCGGAAAAGATACAGATTGCGAATCTGGAATCATGGACGGTCAATAATGATGAAGGTGTGAAGTATTTTTCCGGCACAGCAACCTACACAAAAGCTTTTCAGGCGCCTCAGAGCTGGTTTCAACCGGGAGCGAAAATCCTGATCGACCTTGGTGTGGTCGGTGATATCGTCGAAGTTTCTGTCAACGGCAAAGCGATGGGGATATTGTGGAAACCTCCATACAGGGTGAATGTCACCGGTGCGTTAAAACCCGGAGGGAATAAATTGGAAATCAAGGTCACAAACCAGTGGACGAACCGGATAACAGGTGACCGAACTGTTGCACCGGACAAGAGAGTTTTTGGTAGCGGACCGGCCGGGCGCCGGGGCGGCTTTTTCAACCAGCCCATGCCTCTTGCCGAATCCGGACTAATCGGTCCCGTAAAGGTAATCTCGGAAGTAATCCAGGAAAATTTATAAGGAGGCATTTATGTCATTGAGAAGTGTTTTATTTATCGCATTGGCGGTTTTGGCAATTGTGTTCCCGTCTATCAGTTATTCACAGATTGCGGATTCCCCTGACGAAAGTGTCGCAGGCATCCCGGTCAATTACACCGAGGCAAAGGTCCGCCAATATACCCTGCCCGATCCTTTGGCATTGGCCAACGGCGACAAAGTCACTGATGCCGAAACGTGGTTCTCTAAACGCCGACCAGAGATTCTCAAGCTGGTCGAGGAAAACATATACGGCCGCGCCCCCGGTCGTCCCGAAGCTATGACATTCGACGTCCATGACAAGGGAACGCCCGCCTTTGAGTCAAAGGCGCTCCGCAAACAGGTGACGATTTATTTCACCAAGGATAAATCGGACAACTATCTGGACCTGCTGATTTACCTTCCAGCCGATTCAAAAGGTCCCGTCCCCCTGCTGCTGCAGGTGGGCTGGGGTCCCAACAACCTGGCCGTCGATGACAAAGACGTCAAAATCGGACGTAGCTGGGACCGTCGCACGAAGCAGCGCAGAGCCGCTACGAGCGGCCGCCGTTTCGGCCCCGGTTTGAATGTCATGCAGTTGATCGAGCATGGTTACGGCATCGCCATCTTCAATTACAGTGACGTCGATCCCGATTCTCTGGACTCGATTGCTCACGGCGTGCGAGCACTCTACCTGAAAGAAGGGCAGACCGAGCCGGCCCCGGACGAATGGGGATCTATCTCGGCCTGGGCGTGGGGCATCAGCAGAATCATGGATTATTTCGAGACCGATCCGCAAATTGACGAAAAGCGCATCGCAATCTACGGAGCCTCCCGGCTGGGAAAGACCGTGCTATGGGCCGGTGCGCGAGACGAGCGCATCGCCTGCGTTCTGGCCGCAGTATCTGGTGCCGGCGGCTCAGCTTTAGCCCGGCGCAACTACGGAGAGACCATCGCTCATTTGGTGGCGCCGACTCGATATCCGTATCAGTTCGCGCGCAACTATCAGAAATGGGCCGACAATGTGGACGAGTTTCCCGTCGATTCGCACATGGTAATCGCCTTGCTCGCACCGCGTGCCGTGCTGCTGCAGACCGGCAATACCGATAAATGGTCCGATCCTTACGGCGAGTTCCTCGCCGCTAAGGCCGCCACACCAGTATTCGAGCTTCTCGGCGAAAAAGGTATTGAGGTTAAAAGTTTACCCGAACCAGGCGTAGCGCTGATGAACAAGCTGGGCTATATTATGCACGACGGCGGGCACGGTACCCTGCCATCCGACTGGGACGTTTTTCTGAAATTCATGCGGAAGTATATACCGCCGCAAAAGTAATAACAGGAGGTTTCAGGGAAAATGGACAAAACTATATCCATAGCATTTTTCGATACGAAGCCTTACGACCGGGAATTTTTTGAGCGACTCAATGGTTCTGAGTATGGCTACGAAATACGGTACTTTGAAAATCACCTGACCATCGGAACAGTACCTCTTGCCGAGGGATGTCGCGTCGTTTGTGCATTCGTCAATGACACCCTTTCCGGCGAAGTTATAAAATCCCTCAAAGCCCTTGGCATCGAGCTGATTGCTCTTCGTTGTGCCGGATATAATAATGTGGACCTCAAAGCCGCCTATCGCACCATTCGCGTCGTGAGAGTGCCGCAGTACTCGCCGAACGCTGTTGCCGAACATGCCGTGGCATTAATTCTGAGCCTCAACCGCAAGACCCACAAGGCGTATTATCGAACGCGTGACGGCAATTTTTCCATCGGAGGTTTTATGGGCTTCGATATGATCGGCAAAACCGCCGGTATTATTGGGACAGGGAAAATTGGAAAGATTGCGGCGAAAATCCTTCGCGGTTTCGATATGAAGCTCCTGGCATACGATCCCTATCCGGATAAGAAATTCGCCGCCGCGACAGAAGTGGAATATGTCGGCCTCGAGAAGCTTTATGCCGGTTCGGATATAATCTCGCTGCATTGTCCCTTGAGCCGCGACACTTACCATATTATCAACAGCAGCAGTCTTTCTAAAATGAAAGACGGCGTAATGATTATCAACACCGGCCGTGGCGGATTGATTGATACCAAAGCACTTATCGATGCCCTTAAAAGCGGTAAAGTCGGTTCGGCCGGGCTGGATGTCTATGAGGAGGAAAGTGAGTATTTCTTCGAGGATTTTTCCACCCAGATTCTCAGTGACGATGTGCTGGCCCGGCTTTTGACGTTCAGCAATGTTCTGATTACTTCCCACCAGGGTTTTTTCACGAGGGAGGCCATCGGGAATATTGCCCGGACCACACTGGATAATATCAGGGATTTTCTGGATAACGGGCCATTGAAAAACGAGATATGTTATCGATGCGGCCAGGATAGAAAGGCATGTACGAAGAAAAAGACCGGCCGATGTTTTTAATTGGGAGTATTTTTTTCCCGCCTGTTTCGGAGTGATAGGACAACCGATATAATCAGAACGGCCGCGGTCAGGGGAATTACATACCACCAGAGAATTCGTCCGAAATTTTCCGTCTCGACGGGTTTCTTTGCCATCCAGATCAGATAAATGATGTACGCAGCATAATAACCAAGAAAAATAACACCTTCCCCTCGCGAAATCCTGCTTCCGGTAAAAAAGACCGGCAGACATGCAACTGCGGCGGCCGTCATCACGGGAATATCGAACTTAAGTACGGATGTAGTCACAGCTATGCCGGTTTTAGAAGCCGCCGCCGATGCGCCAAGAACGCACAGGATATTAAAAATATTACTTCCGACCACGTTGCCGACGGCAATGTCCCGCTCGCCCCGGATGGATGCAACGACTGATGTTGCGACCTCGGGAAGTGAGGTTCCCGCCGCAACGATAGTTAGTCCTATGACAAGCTCCCCTACTCCCAGCAGCCGGGCAAGTGCCACTGAGCCGGCCACAAGCAACCTCGCTCCGAGCACTAATGCTCCGAGGCCGCCCAGAATCAATAGTGGAATTGTAAATCGGTTGTGACGATGTTCAGGCCCGGACTGTTTTGTGAGATCGGTTTGCTGCCCGTCGTTATTTGTGGAATGGCGGCCGAGAAAAATCAAAAAGGCAGTATAAAAGACAATACCCGCGACAAAGAACAATCCCTCAATTCTGCTCAAGTTGCCGTCGGCCGAAAGAATCCACAGCAGCGACGAAACGGCAATCATTACCGGCACATCCAGGCGAACAAGCTGCCGCGAGATGGATAAAGGTGCAATAACCGCCGATATGCCTAATATTAAAAGCACGTTGAAGATGTTACTGCCGACGGCGTTACCTAAAGCGAGATCGGCCTGTCCCGCCAGGGATGCTTTCATACTCACCGCGAATTCAGGGGCGCTTGTCCCGAAGGAGACGACGGTCAGGCCGACTACGAGCGGGGAAATGCCGACCGCTAGCGCCAGACGCGTCGA
Source organism: uncultured Pirellulales bacterium (assembly GCA_964431695.1). Lineage (GTDB taxonomy): Bacteria > Planctomycetota > Phycisphaerae > Sedimentisphaerales > Anaerobacaceae > JAFGPS01. Next base: position 114,387 of record CAYSKI010000004.1, read on the forward strand.
GCCTCGTACAAGAAGCTCCGCGCCCGCTATCAAAAGACCAAAACCGAAGATTATTTCAAAGGAAACGAACATCGGCAATAATTTACAATTTGACTATCCGTTAATATAATATCCATAAATAATTCGGCGAATTGTACGAAACTTAACTTCGGTTATTTCAGGCATAACTTGCAGGATATAGCCGAATAGCGTATAAATGATACCATTATGACCAGCCAAGCAAAGAAAAAAATCGAGCAGTTACGGCAGCAAATCCGGGAGCATGATTATCTTTATTATGTGCTCAATGGGCCGAAAATCAGCGACCGGCAATACGATAAACTTTTTGCAGAGCTTAAGGCCCTGGAAGCGGCGAATTTGGAATTAATCACTCCCGATTCACCCACGCAGCGTGTCTCCGGCCGGCCTCTCGAAGGTTTCGGGACAGTCCGTCACGCTGTGGCGATGTTGAGTATGGATAATACTTATAACGCCGATGAGCTTAAGGCGTTCGACGAACGTGTGAAAAAACAGCTTGGCGATGTGGGTTACGATTATGTAGTCGAGTTGAAAATCGACGGTGTCGCGATAAGTCTGCGTTACGAGCGTGGCAGGCTTGTTACCGCCGCAACCCGCGGCGACGGCCGGGTCGGTGACGATGTCACCGCCAATGTCCGGACAATCAAAGCGGTGCCGCTCGTGCTGCGTGACGGCAACCCGCGTATAGCGGGTTCGATCAAAGCGGCAGATGCCGCTCCCGATGTGCTCGAGGTTCGCGGTGAGGTCTATATGCCGACCAGCGCGTTTGTCGAATTGAACAGGCTTCGTACCGAGGCCGGTGAGTCACTTTTTGCCAATCCGCGGAATGCCGCCGCAGGCTCTTTGAAGCTGCTGGATGCAAGAATTACCGCCGCGAGGAACCTTTCGTTTTTTGCCTATGCCACGGGCGAGCTTTCCGAACCGTTGGCCGGGAATCATTACCAGAGTCTGGAAAAGTTCAAAAAACTCGGCCTGCCGGTTAATCCCAATATCAAGAGAGCGAAGGATATAGACGAGGTCATCAAAATATGCCTCGGCTGGAACGACAAGCGAACAAAACTGGATTATCAAATCGACGGGATGGTAATAAAGATTAACAGTTTCGAGCAGCGTGATATTCTCGGCGCGACCGGCAGAGCACCCCGATGGTGTATTTCTTATAAATTTGCTGCCGAGCAGGCTGAAACGGTCGTCGAATCGATCGATGTTCAGGTCGGCAAGAGCGGCATATTGACACCGGTGGCAAATCTGACACCGGTACTGTTGGCCGGGACGACCGTCAAGCGGGCCAGCCTGCATAACTTCGATATGCTTGCAAAGCTCGACGTGCGATGCGGTGACACAGTCATCGTCGAAAAGGCCGGTGAAATCATCCCACAGGTAATCGAGGTAAGGAGGAAAGCGACCGGAAATGTCCCTGTCTTCAAAGTGCCGAAGATATGTCCGATTTGCGGTTCCGGCGTGGCCAAAGATGAGAACGGTGTTTATATCCGCTGTATGAATCCTGATTGCACGGGCCAGCTCAAGGAACGCCTGCGATATTTCGCCGGTCGAGGACAGATGGATATCGAACATCTTGGTCCGGCATTGATTGACCAGCTTATCGAAACCGGTTTGGTGGAAAATTTCGCTGATATTTACAAGCTGACGAAAGAAGACCTTGTCGAACTCGAGCGAATGGCGGATAAAAGCGCCCAAAATGTTATCGATTCGATAGAAGCCAGTAAAAAAAGGCCCCTGTGGCGATTTGTGGCAGGATTGGGAATCCGCCATATAGGGGGACAATCGGCACAGATATTAGCCGAATATTTCGGTTCCTTAAATACTCTTATCTCGGCGGACCAGGAACAGCTTGCGGAGATAGACCAGATCGGGCCGATTATGGCCAAAAGCATTTATGAATATTTTCACGACCCCAAAAACATCTCTGTTATCGATCAATTTCTGTCCGCCGGAGTAAAGCTGCGAAGGCCGGCGAAAAGACGTTCCGATAAAATGGCGGGTAAGACGATTATTATTACGGGCACTCTGGAAAACTTCACGCGGCAGCAGGCCGAGCAGGCCGTAAAACAGGCCGGTGGAAAAACATCGTCGAGTGTCAGTAAGAAAACCGATTTCGTTCTGGCGGGCGAAAATCCCGGGAGCAAGCTTGACAAAGCGCTTCAGTTTGGTATTAAAATTATAAAAGAAGAAGAATTTATAGAGATGCTCAAGAACTGATGCGCATCCGGGTACTGTAGTAACGGTGGGAAGATACATGATGGTAAGAGACGATGCTGAAAGATATATGCGGATAGCGCTGAGTCTGGCTAAACGGGGGATTGGTTCTGTCGAGCCGAATCCTGCGGTCGGTGCCATTATAACGAAAGCGAACCAGATTATCGGCAAAGGCTGGCACAAAAAATTCGGCGGCCCGCATGCGGAGATTAACGCCCTGGAAGACTGTAAATCATTGGGCGTTAGTCCTCGCGGCGCCACGATGTATGTCACCCTTGAGCCCTGCTCGCACAAGGGAAAAACCGACCCCTGTGCGCAGGCGATTATCGATGCGGGCCTGGCGAAGGTTTTTGTCGCCTCCGAGGACCCGTCGAAACACGCGAGCGGCAAGGGTATCAGCCGGCTAAAAAGTGCCGGGATAGAGGTGCAAACCGGCATATGCGAAAACGAAGCGAAGCTGCTGAATGCTCCTTTCATGAAGTTTGCCTCCACCGGCAAAAGCTGGGTTGTATTAAAATGGGCACAGACCATAGACGGCAAAGTCGCAAGTGTTGATAAGGGCGCTGGGAACAGGTGGATTTCCAACGAAACAAGCAGAAGGGATTCGCATAAATTGCGGCGGCGTTCTCAGGCGATACTGGTCGGGATCAATACGATAATAGCGGATAATCCGCGGCTGACGGCCCGGCCGAACAAAGGCAAAACGCCGATAAGAATCGTACTGGATAGTTTTCTGAGGATTCCCCAGGATTGCAAGCTGCTTAAGACTGCCAAGCAAATCCCCGTTATCATCCTGGCAAGTCAAAAGTCGGTCAAGGATAATCCCTGGGTTGCGAAACAAATCACCGGTATGGGTGTCGAGCTGCTTACCTATCCGGACACGTACGGAAAGTCCAACCTGTATTTCCTGCTCGAAGAATTGAGCAAACGTTCCGTCACTCAATTGCTCGTCGAAGGCGGCCCGACTGTACTGACCTCGTTTCTGGCGGAGAACATTGCCGATGAAATACATATCTATATAGCTCCGAAGATTTTCGGTAGTCGCGGCAGCGCCCGGATCGCCGGCCCGATGGACAGGCTGGCAAGGGCGCTGGATTTGCATTACGTTAATATCAAGTCATTCGGCGGTGATGTTCGCCTGACGGGCCTTACGGAGAAAGCACTCAGGGACCTTTCGATTTCTTCGGAACAGCCGAACGTCGCAGGCGAAATTAAAATAACTACACACTCACCAGCTTGATGATTGCATCGAGGTCGTTCGGTGCCTCTATGGGCGAATTGCTGAATTGTCCCTGTTTATCCTTGTGATAATTGACCGTGACATTGGGGTCTTTCAGCGGATGTCCGGTAAGCACGCAGGCTATACGCTCGTCGGCGCCGATGGTACCTTCGGCCCGCAGATGTTTGAGCCCCGCTATTGTTGCCGCCGAGGCAGGCTCGCAGCCGAGGCCGTGTTTGCCTATTATCGCCTTGGCGTCGAGGATTTCCTCGTCGGTGACAGCGCGAACGATGCCGTGACATATATCGATCGCTCTCAGGCATTTTCTCAGATTGACCGGCCGGGATATTTCTATCGCCGATGCGCAGGTGTGCGGCGAAAAGTTGCGTGCCGTCAGATCGGCGTAGTAATCGTCGATGATTTTCTGCTCGACGTTGCCGTTGTTCCATAGAAGTTTTTTGTTATTGACCAAATCGGTCAGTGTATCGGCGCCGGTGGCGTTGATAATCGCCATTCGCGGGATTCGCTCGATCAGGCCTAATTGCTTTAGTTCGTAAAACGCCTTGCCGAATGCGCTGGAGTTGCCGAGATTTCCGCCGGGCACGATAATCCAGTCCGGCACGTCCCAGCCAAGGCCCTCGATGATGCGGTACATGATGGCCTTTTGCCCTTCCAGCCGGAACGGGTTTAGTGAATTGAGCAGATACAATCCAAGCTCGCGGCAGACACCCTGGACCTGCCGCATACAGTCATCGAAGTCACCGCGTATCTGTATGGTCTGGGCGCCGTAGTCCATCGCCTGGCTGAGTTTGCCGAACGCGATTCGGCCGGAGCCGATAAAGACGGTGCATTTAATACCGCAGCTTTGTGCATACAGAGCGACTGATGCGGAAGTGTTGCCCGTCGATGCGCATGCGCTCGAGGTCGCCCCGACCATTTTCGCGTGACTGAAAGCCGCCGTCATGCCGTTATCTTTGAACGAACCGGAAGGATTCAGACCTTCGTATTGCAGGAACAAGCGGCCCGGCTTCATATCCACGTATTTCGCCACGGCGTCGTTTTGCTGCAGGATGGTCTGGCCTTCGCCGATGGATACTTTATATTTATCATCGCAGAAGTTCAGAAGCTCTCGGAACCGCCACACGCCGGATAAATCCAGCGGATTGTCCCGCGTGGCCCAGCGTTGGGAGAAATCACTTAATTTGCCGGGAACCGGAATTTTGTCCCAGTCATATTGGGCATCGAGCAATTCGCCGCAGTCCGGGCATTGAAATAACGGCTGGCCGCAGTCAAATTCGGCCCCGCAAGCGGGATTTATACATTTCTGATAAGCTGTTTCTTTTCGACTCATTTATATAAACCATTATCTATACAATATTTATCGTTTAGAATCCAGCGTTAATTCCGGGTGATAATTTTTTAGTTATCTTTATAAAGACCTATCGGTCTTTCTTGACTAATCCTGCAATTATATATGATAAACCGTCCTTTCGATACAGATATTCGCATTGTTTTTTCAGCCCGTTTAGCCGTGGCCGCTACGGCCACGGTTGACCCCCAGAGCAGGCCTGGGGGCTAACCAAAATTGGCTTTGTTTTTATCTCGGCGAAGTCGCAGACGGAGCCGGATTTGCCGTATTATCTTGTTATCAAAGAACTTCTACTAAATTCCCCATTTTAACATTGGCTTTGTTTTTTCAAAAAGGTTCGATTTGTAGAGATCGCTCTACATCTGTCAAAACCCCCGTGGCCACAGGTGCCACGGCTAAATATGGAATGCTCATGTTTTGTTTTAACTTTTAACTTTACACTTTGAACTTTTGACTTGCTATTCCCAATCCCCCATTTATAACTTAAAACTCACAATTCAAAACTAAAAACTATTTTATGGAATTTCCGCCTTAACGCAACCAAAATCCCGGTTTTCAGGCAAATTGTCCTTGATATGCGATCCGTGATCCGACGCTATCATATCTTTAAGGTAACCTCAGAAGAGTGAACATTTTTCCATAACGTTGCATGAAAATTGAATCTTCTATGAAAGTCCTCAAGTCAGATCTCTGACAGGTTTCAGCCCATGCTTCTATATCAATTTCTTCTGGCCCCATTGGCTTTTCATCTTTAAAGAAGAAGCTACCTGCAATTGTATTAGGTGACAAATATTTTCCAACAGAAAGTTGAAATAGTTGCTTGAAAGAATTGCTAGCATACCACCATCTTATCTTACTATTCTCAGAAACGATCATTGCGCAGTAATCTTTACTTAAGGTCACATATCGTATGGCAGTGGCTGTTAAAGAGGTTAAAAAATATTCAGATAAATCTTCTAATGTAGGTTTTGAAAACAAAGTATTTTCTATTCTCTTTTCAAACAAGTCAGATGGCATTAGCAAGCCTGCAGCGAAGATATTTGCCTCACCTTCTTGATCACTTCTTTTATATGATGCAATCATGTCATCACTTGTACATGCAAATAATTGAGAAATATCTTTGTGTAGTTCCCAATGTCCGAGTTCGTGGGCAATAGCAAATCTTTTACGACCAAGCTCAAGAATATCTTGGCGCACACGGATTAATCCTTTATCTCCACTTCTTAGTAGTCGAGCTTCCATTTTTTCCATAGGGCCTTCGGTTACTAATACACCTCGCGCAAGTGCCAGATCTTCCAGGATAAGATCCTTAGGTTCGGAGAAGCCATATAACTTCCACCAATGTTCAGGTTCTCCTTGTGCGATTGTCATTCTATAATCACGTCTCAACATCGTCTGAATCCTTCGAGAGTTCATCTAACCTTAGTAAATCTTCAAGTAAAGCCTTAAGGTCATTGTCGCTTGCGGCACTTTCTAATTTTCGACAATAAACCAGCTTTTGCGGATCGGTTAATCGCACTTGAATTAATTTTATAATTTGTCCTCGAATACTTTGGATAGAGGGAACTTGAATATTTTTGAATTTGGCGAGAGTAGTAGTCCTTTTTCTCTTTGCAAATTCAAGATCTTTTCTTGCGCGTTCAGCTTCCTTTGAATATTCAAGAGCCATCTGAATTTTATCCCAAGCTGGTCTTATATCTATATCGAGTTTCAAAAGCTCAGATTGAACTTCCTTGCGTGACAGATTCTTTTCATCTGGAAAAACAAATTCAAACAAGTTCTCCCACATGATGTCATCATAATCTTCAATATTCTTCATTTCTCATACTCCACGACTTATTATAGGCAGCTAATTTCTCTTATCTTTCGATAAAGTCTTTTCCTTGCATTATCGACTTCTTTAACATTTACATCGAGAAGTTGAGCTATCTCACGACGTTTAGTTATGCCTCCTTCCATGCAATCAAAAATATCCCTCATGATTTTGTTTTTATTAAAGTCCGGCGCTAAACTCATCTTAAGCATTTCAACAAGTTCTTTATTCATACAAGATCGAGATGGATCTGGTTCATTTCCCTGGATTTCTGTTGGTATGGTATTTTCGTTATTTTCATATTTTTCTTGTAATAAAGATTTTTTTCTTTTGTGTTCGACTAATGTGGACAAATTATTTATCTGACTGTCAATAGCAGAACAAAGAAATGCCATGAAATTGGGATAGGCTTCTGGATTATAAAGACGTTTTCCCTCAATAATATTAATTATTGTGTTCGCGGCGAGATCTTGTGGACTCATTGCTTTTGGGCCAATGCGTTCGTTTTTCTTTCTATTTCCGATCCACCCATAATAAGTAAACCTTTTTGCGGCATATAAGGTCAAACGCTCCAAATACTCTGCCCACTCATCATTAGTAAGTTCAGGTATTTCTGTCATTCAAGTGCCTTTTCACTTCTCTAAATAGATAGTAGAATCAATTCATTCTATTTATTTATGCTGGAAAAAGCAAAAATTTCTCCATTGATGTGACAAATAATAACTGTTTCACAGCATATAAATATAGATATGGCTATTTTGGATGATAGCTGCATTATAATGTTTTTAAGGAGAAAATAGAATGAGTATTAAAGTCGGTAGGTATAATTTTGAAGGGCCTTACTCATCGACTAGTAGCCTTCAGGATAAATCAGGTGTATATGTGATCCTTTGCGAAAATGATTCGAGTTATTGGCCAATCGATTGTGGTGAATCAGCTACAGTGAAAAGTAGAGTTGATAATCACGATCGTAAAAACTGTTGGAATCGCAACTGTAACGGTTCTTTGAAAGTCGCCGTTCTCTATACTCCAAATATCCAATCGGCAGGCAGGATTACAATAGAACAGGAAATTCGCCGAGACTATAATTTCCCGTGTGGAAAATATTAGATTGTAAGGTGGGGCTTGCTCTACCTTCAAGAATATCACGTTCTTTGGATGGTGGACTGCTCGTTTCTGGAAAATTAGGAACTAACATCTATTTACTATAACAGAGGACAGTGAAGGTTAGCGTATTTTTTTGTATACCTCGTTTCACTCAATATGACGATTTTTCAAACTAATTTTCCTTAATGCGGAGGTGAGTGGGAATTTGGGAGGGTATTTCTTTTGGTATTTACGAGACTGTTGACAACGGCTTAAATTTTTGCGATGATGCCGTATCCGGTTAAGTAAAGTGTTAGTTATAGATAAGGGTTTTTGAAAATGGCTATCAAGTTTCGCAAAGATTATAAATATTCCATGGTTGTGCCCACGAGTATGGGCGTCCGCATTACGCCGATCAACGGCCAGCCTGTTTACTGCAGTAATACGTTTATCATGCAGGCCACCAGTGCCGAGTCCAACGTGGCCAGTGTTTCCAGCTATCTCGGCCTGCCGGTCAAGGTTCTGACGCGGTTCGTCAAGGGCAGTCCCATCGCACAGTTCATAAAGGACGATCTTGCCGGACGGCATATAGATGTCGAGGCCAAAGAAGTGGACCAGGGCGGACCGTGGGGCTACCGGCACCAGTTCAATATCGCCGATACCGGCAGCGGCTCGCGCGGGCCGCGGGTGCATAACGACCGTGCCGGCGAGGTGGGACGGACACTGAACGTCAAGGACTTCGACCTGGAAAAGCTCTTCGGTAAAGATGGCGTGCAAATCGTTCACCTGTCCGGTCTCATCGCGGCTCTTTCACCTGAGACAGGAGCGTTCTGCCTCGAACTTGCAAGGGCCGCCAAAAAACACGAGACACGGATATCGTTCGATTTAAACTATCGCGCCTCGTTCTGGAAAGGCCGCGAGGATGAACTGCACAGGATATTCTCGGAAATCGCAGGAGTTGCGGATATCTTAGTCGGCAACGAGGAAGATTTCCAGCTCGGCCTGGGAATAGAAGGGCCGGAGGCGGGCGGCCGGGATGTAGCGAACAAGATCGAGAGCTTTAAGGTCATGATTAATAAGGTAAAGAAGGCGTTCCCGAACGCTAAGGTCTTCGCCACCACGCTGCGCCAGGTCGTCAGTGCCAACTGTCACCTGTGGGGTGCAATCATGGCCGAAGGTGACAACTGGCACGTGGTCGAGCCGCGTGAGATTACGGTGCTCGACAGGATAGGCGGCGGTGACGGCTTCGTCGGAGGGCTCCTCTACGCAATCCTGCGGGGCTGGGAGCCGGAAAAGTGGGTCCAGTTCGGATGGGCCACGGGGGCGTTAGTCACGACACTGCTGACCGACTACGCTCAGCCTGCGGACGAGGACCAGATATGGAGTATCTGGCAAGGCAACGCACGCGTCAGGCGGTAAAGACCGGCGATTTGCCTGCTTTGAGTGAAGAGTAGCATTAATTATTTCCAACTTCCAAAAAATAGTGCGAGAATCCGCTTTTTGTGGACACTTCTCGGCGAAAAAAAGCTAAAATAAAACAAAAGGGTAAATTTCAGCGCTTATTTTCTATTTTCGGCCGGACTATATAATGGAAGCCGATTGACAAGGGCGAAAAGATTCCACGACTTGTCCCGCCCTTAATGTATGGGAAATAATTATGAAAAGACCAGTCACGAAAATCGCCGTAGTGGTAGTAATCGTTGTAGCGGCGGCGGTAGTGATTTTACATAAAAGCCCGGCGGAGATAGCGAACGCAACGTATGCGCAGATGCAGGAAAATATAAAGAAGATGCCCTGGGTGTATATCGTCACCCGAGATACCGTCGAAGGAAAAGAAGTGGAGATGGAACAGTGGTATTCCGACGGGGAAAATGTGATTGCGTTGAAAAAGCCCGGCGGTGAGCTGGAATTCTCCGATTATAAAAAAGGTAAAAGTTATATTTACGACCCCAATACTAAGGCGATCTCACTTACGTTTATTGAGCAAAACGACTATGCAAAGAACGCCATACCATTGCAGGACGGTATCGATTCCATGCTTTCCATGCTCACGCAGCAAGGGGCAGAAATTGAACATCATTCGGGTGAATTCCAGGGAGAAAAAGTTGAGATTTATGAAGTTCAATATCAGATAGGAGAAATAACAATAAACGGCAAGATAAATGTCAATCCCGAAACTCGTCTTCCTATATTTTGCGAACAAAAGACCACCGATGCCGATGGAAATCAGGCAACTGCACTGATGCAATTCGAATTCCCGCAAAGCGGGCCGAAAGATATCCACGATATTGGTGCACCCGCCTCGGCGAAGGCCCCCGCCAAGGATTTACTGGAGGTTTTGGATGCATATCTATCGCATAGAAAAAACAGCCCGCAACGCTATATTGCCATTGTCACGGAAGATCAATGGTATATGAAGACCTGGACCCTCGACATAATTTACAAAGACGGCAAAACCCAAAGAAAAGAGGCTCGCACTACCGACGAATTTAATCAACAATGGATCAAATATTCCGGCCAAAAAGATGTTTCTTTCGAGAGTTTGCTGGAACTTGCACGCAAAGGTGGGAAAGAATATATCTCGATCGACCTTTACGTCGATGGAAAGTTTTACCGGGCTTATCGAAATAAAAATCTGCCGTGGAAAATTTCAGAGCAAAGTTCTTCAGGACCTGACCGTTTTGCCAGAGACGACCTTGCCGGACTCGGCTGGCCTATATTCAGTGATATGCAGAATGAAGGGACAATTATCGAGAACGACCATTCCCGTATAAATAATTTAATCTGCATCCAGCAATTGCGTCAGGGCGAAAAAATGCCGGAAGGCCGTCAGGATAGTGTGCGCATGCCGAGCAGATACCTTTATTATCTTAATCCGGAACGTGACTATATCTGCGGGCGAATCGAATATTATTCGGTAAAAAATGCTCCCTGGCAGAAAGACAAATCCTGGCTGGATGGAGTGGAGCCTTACGAACTGCAGCCGGATACCAGAAATATCACCGAAGTGGCGGAATATTGCCAAACCGAGGGCGGCCAATGGTATCCATATAAGATAGAATTCAAGGTTTCCAGCTACGATTCTGATATTGGTGCACTTCGACCTTACAGCCTCAATAATGTGAAAACCGTTTATTTGAATACCGAGCCGGAATTTCCAGAAGATATTTTCGACCCGAATAACCTGCCGAAGAACTAAGTGAAACCTTTTAAAATCCGAGCTGGTCTGGCTCGGCTTTTTCGTGCGCTTTGTGGTATATGTGGGGAAAATTTTTCAAAAAATCTTATAATGACTGCCACAATCTTGCATTTTCCCCGTCATTGTTAGTGAAAGGATAAATTAGTTGGGCGAAACCGAGCAACAGAAAAATAGCCGGGACGATATTAAAACCGGCGAAACTTTGATGCCTCAGATGCTTGTGCGAAAATATGCATCAGCGGTGTTGGGGTTGTGTATCGCTCATACAAAAAACTTTCACGACAGTGAGGACATTATGCAGGAAGTATTCTTAAAAGCATTCAAAAAAATTCACACCTTGCGGGACATCGACCGTGTCCGTCCCTGGTTGATGCAAATAGCCCGGCGGATGTGCATCGATTATCACCGCAAGCGCCCGGCGGCACAGTCGTTACCTGAAAATTTACCGGCATCATCCGGAACCGGCGCCGAACAAGCGGAACGTTTATATGAGGCTATCTCGAAGCTGCCGGACAGCTACCGCGAGCCGATAACTTTGTATTATCTCGACGGCAGAAGTTGTGCCGGCGTAGCCAAGACCTTGGGGCTTAGTGAAGGTACTGTCCGAAGCCGGCTGGTTCGCGCCCGTCTCAGGCTGCATGAGATACTTTCGGAGGATATATAATGAATAATCAGGATAATTGTCAGAACCGCCGCGAAGCTATCGCCGCTCTTGTTCTTGGTGTATTGGATACCAAAAACGCAGATGAGCTTCGAAGGCATATCGAAGCCTGCCAAGGATGCCGAAAACTTTATCAGGATATGCTGGATGAGGAAAAAGATATCCGCACGACATTTCAAGTGATTGCCGATAAAGGACAAATTTTACAGAGTGACCTTATTGAAAAGCTGGATAAAAACGAGTCAGCAACTTCACCTCCACCAAAAACCATAAAAGCCGGCTGGGGCAAAATTATAAGAAATCCCCTGATAAAATTCGCCGTCGCGACAGTGTTCATTATAGTAATAACTGGCTTACATCAATTCAACATTTCAATTAAAGGAACAAGCGTAGTCTGGGCTGATGTAGCCGAGAGATTAAAAAATGTAAGTTCTTATAAAAGTCAGGGAAGGCGTGTTCTTACTGAAGTAGGCCAGGAAGAACCTTTTTTTCAATGTGAAATCCTGCGATACTTTTCACCAGAACATGGGTCTATAGAAGAATCGTATGAAAACGGCGAATTAGTAATGCTGGCCTACTGCTCGATTTCGGAAAAGTTAGCTCTAATCATTTTACCTAAGAACAAACTGTATTTTCGTTTCGAGTTAAATGAAGAATTACTGTCGGTGGTCGAATACACAAATCCTGCCAACACCGATGGAATGACGAAGTTGTTTGGTTCGGAGAGGTGCACAAGATTGGGCAGCAGAAAATTTGACGATGTTAGTGCCGAAGGATTTGAAGTGAAAGACGTGAAAGTACTTTCGCAGGTTCCACAATTTCTCCTTCACACCAAAGGTTTTGATATACGTATGTGGGTGAATAGGGAAACTTTACTGCCCATAAGAGTCGAGGGCGAAGGCTTTGTTAACAAATCTCTTATGTCCGGGCTTAAAGATTTCAAATACGAAGAAGTTATGCTCAATATTGAATATGATGTCCAGATCGACGAGAGTATTTTCGAACCAAATATCCCCGACGATTACATTTTAATTGATCCTGCTAATTTAGCGGAAAAAAGTGAGCTAACTATGTTGGGAATCGTGCCTTGTGGCGCTGTAATAATTGTCTATAAAAATATAAAAAAAAGACGCAATGTGAAGTACGCAGTAGATAATACCTGACCTGAAGGCTATCCATCAGACATTGCTGGTTACAGTTGCTTTTTGCGCATTGATTTTTTCTATGAGTGCGGGTAGTTCGGAAAGGTGGTTAATTTTGAGAATGCTGTCGGGGATTTTTTTGCCGAGATTCGTATAAGCGGTTTTAAGGACCGCCTGCATACCGAGCCTGATTGCGGGAATGATATCATTATCGAGGCGGTCTCCGATGAATAATATATTTTCCATAGCCTCACCGATTTTTTCGGCGGCGGTCTTGAACATCTGCGGATTGGGCTTGCGGAAATCGAATTCGTACGAATAAAGCCTGACCGTAAAGAAATCCAGTATCCCGATTTGTTCGAGATGTTTTTCAAGAGAATGGCCGTTGACGAAGGTATTCGAGACGATGCCGAGCTTCAGGCCGGAGTTTTTCAGAGCGGCCAGGGTCTGTTTGATGTCCGGCTCGGTCGTGGCGATTCTCCTCAAAGGCTCGTACCAGAAGCCTGCGTATTGGCGCCATTGTCGGCCGTCGAGCTTGATGCCTTTTTTTGTGCCGACCTTCCTTAGCAGTGCCATTGAATTGAAATCTTTTTTCGTTATACCGGAGATAAAATGACTGATGCGCAGTGATATGAGATTCCGCCAGCAATAATACTCGAAGTTGCCCACCGGCTGGTTGCAGCTTTTGAGATAGTCGTAGCTCAGCCTGGCCCCCTGTCGAAACAGTCGTATGGTTTTGACTTTGCCGAAGTTCAGGATCGTTTCACCGAGGTCGAATAATACCGCTTTGATTTGGTGTCCGGATTCCTGCATCCTGTGTTTTTCCATTCCTTTAGAGAAGCTTGTGACCTGTACGATTCACGACAAAAGCCTCATTTTCTTAGGGGCGGGACATTATCTCCGAAAGCTTCCCGCGTCCATTCTTCCATTTCCCTGTCCGAGATCATAGAGACACGGTCGGCGGTGTATTCGGCGTCAATTTTGTCTTTGACGTGCAGGACACGCGGGTCGTGCTTGGCGATTTCAATTTCGTACCGGCTCTCGATCCAGTGCTTGATGCCTGCGGCTCCTGTCTTGTCGGTTATAGCCACGCCGATGGGACGGTTGAGCAGCTTCTGCGTATTGAAGCAGTTGTATATTTCCTCGTTTTTCAACAGACCGTCGGCGTGAATTCCCGCCCGCGTGACATTGAAATCGGTCCCGACCAGCGGATAGTTCGACGGAATTTCCATCCCAAGCTCGTTTTTGGCGTACTCGGCAAGTTGGGTGATCGCCGCATAATTGACACCCGCGGTCATTCCTTTCAATTGAGCGTGCTCGACAACCAGCGCCTCGAGCGGCGGATTTCCCGTGCGCTCTCCGCTGCCGAATATCGCCGCATTGGCGGCACTGCAGCCGTAAAGCCATGCGGTTGCGGCATCGACCTGAACCTTATGAAAGTCATTGTGTCCGTGCCATTCAAGCTGCTCCGAAGGAACGCCGATTTTCCGAAGGCCATGAATGAGTTTCGGAACGCTTCTCGGCAAAGCCACGCCGGGCCAGGGCACGCCGAAGCCGAGTGTGTCACAGAGGCGAATCTTAACAGGCTTTTTATATTCGTCGGAAAGTTTCATCAGCTCCGAGGCGAACGGCAGAACGAAACCGTCGTAATCGGCTCGCGTGATATCCTCGAAGTGACAGCGGGGAATCACACCGTTATCCAGAGCCGCTTTGGCGATATCGAGATATGCGTTCATCGCTTGTGCTCTGGTCTTGCGCAGTTTAAGAAAAATATGATAATCGCTGGCCGAAGTCAGGATGCCGGTTTCGGTCAGTCCCATCTGCGAGACCAGCTTAAAATCGGCGGCGACGGCACGGATCCAGCCTGTAATTTCCGGATATTTGTAATCCCTCTGCTTGCACAGCTCGACCGCTTTCCTGTCACGTTCGGAATATAAAAAGAATTCGCACTGGCGGATTAATCCTGTACCGCCGTCGATCTCGTGCAGAAGGTCGTACACCCTCAGGATTTGTTCGGGCTTGAACGGCGGGCGGGCCTGCTGGCCGTCCCGGAATGTCGTATCGGTTATCCAGATATTTTCCGGAATTTCGTACTCGACTTCATTTTTATCAAACATGATCCGCGGAAAATCGGAATATGGAAAAGTTTCCCGATACAGATTGGGTTTTCCAACATCGACAAGTTTAAGGTTTTTATTGGCCATCTATTTTCTCCAGTACTTTTTTGTTCGATACGAACCTGGCAGTGAGTATTACACCCAAGGCCCCAGTTTTGTTCGGAATCGCCGTTATATAAAATATTAGCCGAGATGGGATTCGAACCCATACGCCCGTAACGAGCAGGGGATTTTAAGTCCCCAGCGTCTGCCATTCCGCCACTCGGCCAGACGGCATAAGCTAACGTATTTGGCGGTATTTTGCAAATAGTTTCCTTAAAATCCCCATACACATCGGATATGGGAGGATTTCGGATTTGTTAATAAAACCGGCGGAAAAATTCGAACCGCATCGGGATTTTATGAATCTGAGTACAAAATACTGGATATCAGTTAAATCGTGGTTTTAGTCGAGACAGGACGTGTCTGATTCGCTCTGTCTGCTTCGCCAGGCGGATTTGACGGTCGAGGGCATTAATTTCCATGCTCTCGCTCGTCAGGGAACGTGCTCTGTTGATTCTCTTTGTCGCATCGTTTAATTTGCCCATAGTCAGATACACGAAGGCCGAATCTCTTAAGGCGCCAATATGTTCGCTTTGAATATCGAGCGTATGACCGAAAAGTTCCGCCGCTTCTTCCAGCTCCCCTTTTAAGGTGCTGGTCAGACCCAAGTAATAATAGGCGTCCGCATTGGCCGAATCAATGTCAATCGCCCTCAGCAGGCAGTGTGTCGCGCAGCCCAGGTCGCCTATCGTCAAAAACATCGAACCCATCGAAACTAATGTGTTCGCATCCTCCAAAGCCAGCTTCAATTCCGAAACAAGGTAGGACCTCGCCCGTGTTTTTTCTTCCGTCATTAAGGCGATCTGGGCCAGTCTGTATCGCGGCCCCTGTATGGTATCGTCCGTATCGAGAGTTTGTTCGTATAGCTCCACGGCCCTGTTATAATCACCGTTACTGAAAGCAATCTCCCCGAGGTAGAACATCGCGGCTGCGAAATTTGGATTGAACTCGAGAATCCGATTGAACTTTTCCTTCGCCGATTCCGTATCCCCCGACTCGAGCAGAAATAGTCCGAAATCGAAAATCACGTCGAGGTCGCCCGGATTCTGACGTATTTCGGTAAGGAAATATTCCTTTGCCGTTTCACGGTCACCATCGAACCAGGAAGCCTGAGCGATTCGATAGTTGATTTGCGGATGACTCGGTTCGAGTTCGGCCGTCCGAAGCCAGCAGCGGATTGCTTTTGCATATTCTCTCCGGGCAAAAAGACTGTTGCCGATATTATAATAACATAATCCACAAGTGGGCTTGATCTGCTGGGCAAGATAGAACATCTGCTCGGCCAGATCGTGCAGGCCCATTTCCGTATAGGTGATAATTCGGTTGCAGTAGCACGGCTCGAACTCAGGATCAAGCTCTTGAATGTGCTCGAAAGTGCTGATAGCCAGATCGTATTGGCCCGTGCGCGTGTAATCAACTGCGAGAGAATTTAATATCTCCAGATCGCTCGGATTATACTGCAGGGCGATTTCATATTCATTGATCGCATCTTCAAACCGGTCTATGGCGTCCAGGGTAAGCGCTTTATTGAAATGCCATGAGCCGTTCGATGGAT
Source organism: uncultured Pirellulales bacterium (assembly GCA_964431695.1). GTDB lineage: Bacteria > Planctomycetota > Phycisphaerae > Sedimentisphaerales > Anaerobacaceae > JAFGPS01. Next base: position 130,885 of record CAYSKI010000004.1, read on the forward strand.
TTATCTCGAGGGCCGAATCCAGTGCGTCGAGTGCCTGGGACATTTTGCCGTCTTCATACAGCTCGTGAGCTTTGCGTGCCGTGCGCTCGGCCTTGTCAAAGGAGCCAAATTCCATGTCGTCGAAAAGCATATTTTTACCTTATTTAGAGTCTGTTCATAGGGTATATACGCAGTTACCAACGGCTTTATCGCCCATAAAGCGGCGTTGCCTTAGCAGTTTTCGGGTGTAGGACGGGCTTTTATTCGGCGGCAAATTTTTACTTGACAGTTGGTTTATAAGCTCTTATAAACCGGCTGGTTACCGTCAGAAAACAAAACGTATTAAGCCGGAGCATTTTTTGTGCCGGACTGTTTTTCTGGAAAGTCGCTGTTGATAGTCTTATAATGTACCACTATTAAACGGCCGCTATTAACCTTGGAGATATTAAGATATGATTAAAGAAATAAAGGGCCAGATCACAGCCGGTAAGGGCAATTATGCCGTTGTAGTGAGCAGGTTTAACGAATTTATAACTTCGAAACTGCTCGGCGGTGCGATAGATTGCCTCCAGCGTCATGGCGCTTCCGACGAACAGATATTCGTTGTTTGGGTGCCGGGTTCTTGCGAGATTACTCAGGCCGCCAGGAAGCTCGCCAATAGCGGCAAATATGCCGCGGTCATTTGCCTCGGTGCTGTAATACGTGGCCAGACCGCCCATTACGATTACGTCTGCCAGCAGGTAGTTCGGGGGATCGGGCAAATCAACTACGATTCGGCGACACCGGCGATTTTCGGCGTCCTGACTTGTGAGACTTTCGAGCAGGCGGTCGAAAGAGCCGGAACCAAGATGGGTAATGCCGGCGCGGACGCGGCACGAACGGCCATGGAAATGGCAAATGTGATGGAACAGATATAGCACACAGCTTTATAGCTGGTGGGCAGAGCCTACCCTGCGAACAACGAACAATGAACTTTGATAAAAGAACAAGGGCCAGAGAGCTTGCTATGCAGGCGTTATATCAGCTTGATGTTCAGGGCGAAGATATACTCGGGCACTTGGAGAAGTTCTTTTTGGAATCGGATACGGACAATTTTGTAAGGAAGCTTGCCTCGGAGTGGACAAAAGGGACCTGGGACAATCTGAAACAGTGCGACGAGTTTATTGCGGACTCGACGATTAAGTGGGAGTTCTCAAGGCTTTCGCCTGTGGACAGGAGTATTCTGAGATTGTCCGTGTTTCAGTTGAAATTCTGCCCCGATATCCCGGCGAAAGTTATTATTAATGAGGCCATCGAGCTTGCTAAAAAATTCAGTACCGACAAGTCCCCCGCATTTGTTAACGGAGTGCTCGACGCCATCCTGAAAAAAAAACCGGATGAAAAAAGTTTCGCTGGTGAGTAACTCTTTCTTGACACCGCAGCCCCGGTGCTCGTAATATAAGGATTAAGGATCGAGGATCGAAATGAAGACGATCGCAGTATTAAATCAAAAGGGAGGTGTGGGCAAGACCACGACAGTGACTAATATTGCCGCGGCCCTTGCCGTCGCCGGTGCGAAGGTCGTCGTTATTGACCTTGATCCTCAGGCACATCTGACAATTCATCTCGGTCTCGAGCCGCAGAAAATCGAGTCCGGCTCATATAAAGTTCTGACGCAATCGGCCGGTTTTGACGGCGAAATCCTGATGGTACGTCCTAATTTGTGGCTGCTGCCGGCGAATATCGACCTTGTCGGCGCCGAGAGCGAGCTGGTCAGCGTGGTCGGAAGAGAGACGATTCTGCGGGAGGCAATGGAAGCCAGCGGGGAAAATTTCGACTATTGTCTGATAGATTGCGCCCCTTCGCTCGGATTGCTTACTCTTAACGCCCTCGCCGCTGCCGAAGAGGTTTTAATCCCTCTTCAGCCGCATTTCCTGGCCCTGCAGGGATTCGGCAAGCTGTTGCAGACAATCGAGCTTGTCAACAGGAGGATAAATACGGACCTGAGGGTCAAAGGGGTTTTGCTGTGCATGTTCGACAGCAGGGCTTCGCTTCCCAACGAGGTCAAGGCCG